>DBFEQD010000042.1:0-32218 GCA_048326155.1 Collinsella sp. | reverse complement strand
TGGTGGACCTGAGGTGTACGTCCATTCCGAAGGCGGTAGAATATCTAGGCACGGGAGCCTCCCAACCTCGTTGCGGCGCGGCTGCGCCTCTGGCACTTCAACAACATTGTCGCAGCCCCGACCCGCGGTCACGAGCGGGGGCTCCTGTCGTTTCCGTGCCCCTGGATTGGGTCATAGTGTCTGACTTATGCTCAACCTGCGGCGTTATTTTGTTTGGAGCGAGGGGTCCTACGACAGTTCGTCGGCTACTTGGTGTTCGTAGAAGGCTTCGATTACGGCGTTGAAGTCGCGGGCGAAGTCTTCCATGGTTCCGCGCCAGGTGGCTCGGCTGGGCTTGCCCTGGCCCACAAAGGCGGTTTGGATGCCGCAATCGGGGGACGGGAAGTCGCGTTTGGGATCGTTGCCCACCATAAGGACCTCGTGTGGCTCGAGCCCCATCACCTGCAGCTGCTCTAGATAGTAGGTGGCATCGGGCTTGCAGCGGGTGGTGTTTCCCATGTGCGTGACGAGCTCAAAGGGGGCGTCGGCCAGGTCGCCCCAGCCCATGCGGCACTCGATGGCCCCCTGCGGAAAGCTGGGGTTGGTAAAGAGCGCGCAGCGCAGCCCTGCGTCCTGTACGGCCTGAAGCGCGGCGTGTGCGCCCGGCATGGCGTGGGCGTTGATGAGTTCGTCGTTCTTGTACGGAAGAACTTCGCGGTCGTAGTAGGTAAACGCCTCGTAGATGAGGGGATCGGAGAGGCAGATGCCGCACCTGCGCTCGACCTCTTCTTGGTAAAACTCAAGATTGGTGCGATTGTCCGTGCCGCTGCGGCGATTGGCGTTGAGGTCGACAAGGATGGTGCCCAGGCGTGCCATCGTGCCACCGCGGCTGCGTCGCCCGATATCCGCGAGCATCGACGAGACATCCTTAAAATAGCGAAGGATGAATGCGTTGAGGTTGATGCTAAGAAGCGTTTCGTCCATATCGAAAACGACTGCTTTGAGCACGCGGGCACCTTTCTCGTAAATTTGATCTAGAGTCGTTGGCTCCGGATACTTTACCCCAAAGCCAAATGCCTGGCTGGTTATCGTCAAGTTGCGGAGACGTGAGTTCATAAGATTACGAAAAAGTCTCCACACGAGTAAAAAATCGCAGTTCACGCTTGAAATCGAACTCATTTCCCCGTAACCTATACGAACGTGATTGCATAAGCGTCACATTAGTATCTGTCGGCTCCCGAGTGTTCCTAAACGTTGTGTGCTTGTCGCACCCTTCTGTAGGTCCTAGCAATCGGGGCCCCGTAGTTCGAAAGGGGTCCACCTTTGAGTGAGATTCAGAACTCGTCCATTTTCTCTCTTGACGATGTCAACGAGGAGGAGATGAACAACCTCATCGACGGTACGATTACCGACTTTGATGAGGGCGATCTCGTTAACGGCACTGTCGTTAAGATCGAGCATGACGAGGTGCTCGTTGACATCGGATTCAAGTCCGAGGGCGTTATCCCGGTCCGCGAGCTGTCCATCCGCAAGGACGCTAACCCTGCAGACATCGTTGCACTCGGTGATCCCATCGAGGCTCTGGTTCTCCAGAAGGAGGACAAGGACGGTCGTCTGGTCCTGTCCAAGAAGCGTGCCGAGTACGAGCGTGCTTGGAACCGCATCGAGGAGAAGTTCAACTCCGGCGAGAACGTCGAGGGCGAGGTTATCGAGGTTGTCAAGGGCGGCCTGATCCTCGACATCGGCCTGCGTGGCTTCCTGCCCGCTTCCCTCGTCGACCTCCGTCGCGTCAAGGACCTCACCTCTTACATGGGCACCCGCATCGAGGCTCGCGTCATCGAGATGGACCGCAACCGCAACAACGTCGTCCTCTCCCGTCGCGTCGTGCTCGAGGAGTCCCGTAAGGCCGAGCGCTCCGAGATCCTGTCCAAGCTCAAGTCTGGCATGCGTCTCCAGGGCACCGTTTCCTCCATCGTCGACTTCGGCGCCTTCGTCGACCTCGGCGGTATCGACGGCCTCATCCACATCTCCGAGCTCTCCTGGAACCACGTCAACCATCCTTCCGAGGTTGTCAAGGTCGGCCAGGAGGTCGAGGTCGAGGTTCTCGACGTCGACCTCAACCGCGAGCGCATCTCCCTGGGTCTCAAGCAGACCACCGAGGATCCGTGGCGCGCGCTGGTCAAGAAGTACCCCGTCGGCGCTATCGTCGAGGGCACTGTGACCAAGCTTGTCCCGTTCGGCGCTTTCGTCGACCTGGGCGAGGGCATCGAGGGCCTGGTGCACATCTCCGAGATGGCCAACAAGCACGTCGATCAGCCTTCTCAGGTCACCCACGTGGGCGACAAGGTTCAGGTCAAGGTCATGGAGATCGACCTCGACCGTCGTCGTATCTCCCTGTCCATGAAGTCCGCTGCTGAGACTCTGGGCGTCGAGATCGAGGTTACCCCGCTGCCTTCCGAGAAGAAGGACGAGGAGACCGACGCCGAGTAAATCGGTTTGACGATCACTTGTTTTAAGGGATCCGTCCGCAATGGACGGGTCCCTTTTTGTATTTGCTGCTGATGTGCGCGATACAACCCGGGCGCAATGCTGTCCGGGCTGTCTGCACGCTATTGGGTTGTCGGTGCATGAAAAAATGCCGACATCCCGCCTCGGGGAGGAGGCGGGAACACACCGAGTAGACGGAGGGGTGCGGAGCGCGGTCGCGTCTCGACTGACGACGTTGCCCATCGACAACCCTATTGTACTGCATGGCGTGGTTCTTGGTTTATCGTGTCGAACGCTTGTGTTGTACCATTGCCTGCGGCAACGGTGTGCTACACTCTTGCACTGCTGAGTGGGCCAGACGGTCGCGCGATGTGCTGCTTGCAGCACGCGTGAGGAAAGTCCGGGCTCCAGAGGGCGGGATGCCGGCTAACGGCCGGGCGGAGTGATCCGACGGAAAGCGCCGCAGAAAAGAAGACTCCCACCTGCGCCGCAAGGCGTAAAGGGAAAAGCTGAAACGGTGGTGTAAGAGACCACCAGCGTCGTGGTAACACGGCGGCTTGGCAAGCCCCATCCGGAGCAAGCGCGAATAGGAACGCTATGGGCCGGCCCGGTCCGCGTTCGGGTAGCGTGCGTGGAGCTGCACGGTAACGTGCAGACAAGATAAATGACCGTTCACGACAGAACCCGGCTTACAAGCCCACTCAGCAACTATGTCGACGCTGCGACGGCGTCAGCTGGCCGATTTGGCGCTCATTCGTCGGTCGCCGCCATAAGGCGTGCTCCCTCCTCTTTCGGGCCAAATCGACTCAGCTGACGCCGTCTCGCTGTTTTTGCCTGGTCATCGGCGTTGCCGTTCTATTTACCGGGGTTATCGGTACGGCCTTTGCCGTATTATTGAGGCTGTTTGTTGCTTTGCTTGTGTTTGAGGGGCTTTGTTGGACAGCTATTTTACTCTGCAATCGAATATTGAGGCTACGGGCGAGTTCGTTGACCGCAAGAGCCGGTTTATTGCCCAGCTGGTCCATATTGAGTCCGAGGATGAGGCGAATGCCTTTATCGAGATGGTTCGCAAGCGTCATTACGACGCTCGACACAATGTTCCCGCGTGGATTTTAGTCGATGGACGCGAGCGCCAGAGCGATGATGGTGAGCCGAGCCGCACGAGCGGTATGCCGACGCTCGAGGCGTTGCGCGGCGCAGGTCTCAAAAATGTTTGCTGCGTGGTGACGCGCTATTTTGGTGGCACGCTGTTGGGACCTGGTGGCTTGGTGCGCGCCTATACTGCGGCGACGCAGGCGGCGGTGGCAGCTGCTCGGGAGGCCGGGCAGATTGTCGAGATGACGAGTGTCGTGCCTGTTGACGTGCATGTGGCCTATCCGCAGTATGAGCAGGTGCTTCGTTTGGCGCAGGATTCGGGTGCCAAGGTTTCGGATACCGATTACGCGGATGCCGTGACACTTCACCTGGTATTCAAAGCGGGGGAGCAGGAGCCGTTTTGCGCTAAGATGAGCGAGCTTATGGCGGGGCGCGAGGAGATCGAGGTCGGCGCTCCCGAATTTGCAGAGTTCTAACGGCGACGGCCGGCGTGCTTTTGGATGGATCCCAAGCGCGCCGGCCGTCGCTTTTCTGTTGCTGCCGTTTACTCGGCGAGCTGCTTTAGTACATCACAGGCGATTTCGACGGCATCGTCGATGCAGCCGGGGCAGCTGCGGAGCGGACCCTTATCCGATCCGACGCCCTTGAGCGTGCCGCAGACGGTCGTCGTGTTCTTCTCACCAAAACGTTTGGCGATCTCGCGCGACAGTTTGTAGGTCTGGCCCTTGGTCTTGGGGTTTTCCATGCCGTCGCTCATCACAAAGCCCATGATGGCCACGGCGCCCGAGATGGCGCCGCAGGTTTCGGTCATGCCGCCCATGCCGGCGCCAAAGCCCTCGGTGAGGGTAAAGGCGACCTGGGGGTCGAGTCCGACGGCAGGTGCGAGCGTGCAGGCGACGGCCTGTGCGCAGTTGAAGCCACGGGCGTGGTATTCGGCAGCCTGAGCCTGGCAGGCGGCGGTGTCGAGCTGGGTGGTATCGATCTGCTTCATCGTTGTCTCCTTGGTCACGGTGTACCCGCCTATGGTACCCGTGACGGGGCATGTAATCATCGAGAGCTTCATGTATGCCTCATTTTTATCTATCGAGCAAATGCCCAAGGCTTGAGATAAATACCCCTAATCAATTTGTCCCATAACCTACCTTGGGGATGGGTTGAGAGGGGTGCAGGGTAGCGGTATCGTGAACCGAACAAAACTAAAACCCAGGCAAGGGAGCTAGATATGAGCGAGCAGACTATCGGTACTACATGTGTTCAGGGCGGCTATCACCCGGGAGATGCCGAGCCGCGCCAGGTGCCCATCTACCAGTCCACCACGTGGAAGTACGACACGTCCGAGCACATGGGCAAGCTGTTTGACCTGGAGGAGTCGGGCTATTTCTACAGCCGTCTGCAGAACCCCACGTGCGATCTGGTTGCCGCCAAGATCTGCGAGATGGAGGGAGGCACTGCCGCGATGCTCACGAGCTCGGGCATGGCTGCGAACTTCCTCGCGATCTTTAACGTGGCCGGTGCCGGCGATCACGTGGTCGCAAGCTCTGCCATCTACGGCGGTACGTATAACCTGCTCGCCCACACCATGGGCCGCATGGGCTTGACCTGCACGTTCGTTGCCCCCGACTGCACCGATGAAGAGCTCGAGGCAGCCTTTGAGCCCAACACCAAGCTCGTCTTTGGCGAGACCATCGCCAACCCCGCTCTTGCCGTGCTCGATATTGAGCGCTTTGCCAAGGCCGCGCATGACCACGGCGTGCCGCTGATGGTCGACAACACCTTCCCGACACCCGTGATGTGCCGTCCCTTTGAGTGGGGCGCCGACATCGTTACGCACTCCACCACCAAGTACATGGATGGACATGCTGCCTACCTGGGCGGTGTGATCGTCGACCACGGCCAGTTTGACTGGATGGCCCATGCGGATAAGTTCCCGGGTCTCACCACGCCCGACGAGAGCTACCACGGCGTGACGTATGCCGAGAAGTTCGGTCGCGAGGGTGCCTTCATTACCAAGGCCACTGCGCAGCTTATGCGCGACCTCGGCCCCATGCAGAACCCGCAGGCGGCCTTCTTCCTGAACAGCTCGCTCGAGAGCCTGCATGTGCGCATGCCGCGTCATTGTGAGAACGGCCTGGCCGTTGCCAAGTTCCTGCAGAGTCATCCCAAGGTACGCTTCGTGAGCTATCCGGGCCTGGAGGGCGACAAGTACTATGATCTCGCTCAGAAGTACATGCCCAACGGTACCTGCGGCGTTGTGAGCTTTGGCTTTAACGGTGGCCGTGCGGCGGCCGAGACCTTTATGAAGAGCCTCAAGCTCGCCCAGATCGCCACGCACGTGGCCGACGCCCGCACTTGCTGCCTGCATCCCGCTAATGCCACGCATCGCCAGATGAACGATGAGGAACTCATTGCCTGTGGCATTTCCGCCGACATGGTGCGCTTGTCGTGCGGCCTCGAGGACACGGCCGATCTGATTGCCGACCTTGAGCAGGCACTCGAGCAGTGCTAGGCTAGCGTGCGTGCGAGGCGTGGGACGGCTTTTCGGCTGACGACGTCCTCATAGTTCCGATTCCGTAGGCGGGACCCCGATCGTGTCCGTTTGTAGGCGATTGGGGTCCCGTTTTTGCGTTGCACGATAGAAAGGATATACATGGAGAAAACTGCCGAGCAGCTGCGCCGCGAACACATTGCCCTAGAGGGCGACACCCACGGTAAGAATAAATGGGCGATTCTGTTCACCGTGCTCGTCATGACCTTTATGGCGTGTCTGGATGCGAGCATCGTGACGGTGGCGCTCCCAGTGATGCAAAAGGAGCTGGGGGTGGGTCTCGACCGCATTCAGCTCGTGAGCTCGGTGTATCTGCTCGCGACGTGCGTCGCCATGCTGCCGTTTGGCCGCTTGGGCGATGTGCGCGGCAAGGTGAATGTGTTCCAGCTTGGTGTAATCGTCTTTACGGGTGGCTCGTTGCTTTGCGGGCTTTCGGCTTCGCTCGAGGTGCTTATCTTGGCGCGTTTCGTGCAGGGCATTGGCTGTGCCGCCGCGATGGCCAACAATATGGGCATCATCACCGAGTCGTTTCCGGCGCGTGAGCGCGGCCGTGCCATGGGCATTCTGGCGACCTTTGTGGCTCTTGGCATGATGTGCGGCCCCGTGCTCGGCGGCGTGCTGGTGGCGAGCTTTCCCTGGGAGAGCATCTTCCTTATCAATCTGCCCATTGGCGTCATCTCGTTTATCGTGGGACTCTATACGCTGCCGCATATGAAGCCGGAGGCTGGCGAACGCCCTATGCCGTTGACAGAGGCGGCGCGTCGCTGCTTTGCGAGCTCGGCTTTCACGATTAACCTGGCTTGCATGCTTATCGTGTTCGTGGGTATCGGTGCCTCCGAGTTTGTGCTGCCGTTCTACTTTCAGGATGCCCACGGCTTTAGCTCCGATATCTCCGGCCTGTTGTTTTTGGCGATGCCGGTCGTGAATGCCTTTGTGGGCCCGCTTTCGGGCTCGGTGTCCGACCGTGTTGGTTGTGAAGCGCCCACGGCCGTTGGCCTGGGCGTGTACGTGTGCGGTCTCTTTGCGGTGAGCACGCTTGACGAGCACTCTTCCATCTTGATGATTGTGTGCTGCGTCGCGTTTATGTCGTGCGGCACGTCGATCTTCCAGAGTCCCAATAATTCGCTGTATATGGGTTCGGCTCCGCGTGAGGCGCTTGGCTTTGCGGGCAGCTTGAGCAGCTTGGCGCGCTATGCGGGCATAGCGCTGGGTATTACGGCGGCGTCGCGCATCCTGTATGGACAGACGAGCGCGGCGATGGGCAAGACGGTCACGAGCTATGTGGCGGGTCGTCCGGACGTGTTCCTCTTTGGCTTCCGTTTGGTATTCTACGTGCTGATGGCCGTTGCTACCGTGGGCTTTGCGCTCACATTGGTACGTTTGGTGAGGACGCGCACCCGGCATTAGCGTGTTGGGAGGCTGTCTGCCACGAATCGGGCCTATCTACTGGTCTTGCAGCTTTATGGTGCGATGCGGCTTGTGGGACGGGCGGGGGTCGGTCCGTGGTAGACTATCGAACAACGTTTATTAATCGCGCGGTATCGTTGCCGCGAGAAGGGGTTGCGCCATGCAGGAGCTTGAGGATCGTATTCGCCATGACGGCATCGTAAAGGCCGGTAACGTCCTTAAGGTTGATGCCTTCCTCAACCACCAGTGCGACGTTGAGCTGTTCGACCACATGGGCGCCGAGTGGGCCCGTCTGTTCGAGGGTGTCGAGATCAACAAGATTCTGACGATTGAGGCTTCGGGCATTGGCATGGCTTGTATCGCGGCTCAGCATTTTGGCGGCGTGCCGGTTGTCTTTGCCAAGAAGGCACAGTCCATCAACCTAGACGGCGAGCAGTATGCCACGACCATCTACTCCTTTACCAAGCAGAAGGAGTACCCGGTCATCGTTGGCAAGCGCTTCCTGTCTGAGGGCGACAAGGTCCTGATCATCGACGACTTCTTGGCCAATGGCTGCGCGCTCGAGGGCCTTATCAAGATCTGCGAGGCTGCGGGTGCCGAGGTGTCCGGTATTGGCATTGCAGTGGAGAAGGGCTTCCAGGGCGGCGGCGATAAGCTCCGCGAGCGCGGCTTCCGCGTCGAGAGCCTGGCCCGTATTGCCGATATGGACTGCGAGACCGGCGAGATCACCTTCGCCTAAGCGCGCAACACAAGCGATTGGTATGCGATGTGACAAAGGGCTTTCCCTTTGTCACATTTTTTGTATGAGGGGAGGTGTTGATATGGACGAGAACAAGATGGGATGGCGCGAGTATGCGCGCTATGCCGAGATGTCGGCCGAGGAGTTGGCGCGCGATTGCGAGGTGCAGGTGTTTCGCGCGACTGGTCCGGGCGGACAAGGCGTCAACACGACGGACTCGGCGGTGCGCATGAAACATATCCCTTCGGGAATTACCGTGACGGCGCGCGAGAGCCGCAGCCAGTTCCAGAACCGTGCAAGCTGTCTGCGTAAGCTGAGGGCAGAGCTTGAGCGTCGTGGCCGTCCGCCGCGCCGACGCGTAAAGACCAAGGTGCCTCAGCGCTCTCGCCAGCGCAGGCTCAATGACAAGCACTTCAACGCCATTAAAAAGGCCAACCGTCGCAAGCCGCGTAGCGACGAATAGCCTCCTCATAAGTTGCGGTGAAATAGGGACTGTTTTGCGGCTTTAGCTGTATAAACAGTCCCTATTTCACCGCAACTTAGGTGGGGTTAGCGGGTTGGGTGCCAGACGTGGAGGGCTCCGCCGAGGACGTCGACCTCGATGCGCGAGGCGACGATGGGCTCGCCGTCGGCTTGGATGGGGTAGTCGGGCTCCTCGAACGTGAGCTCGGCATGACGGCAACGACGCATGCGAACCGGCGGCAGCTTGGTATGGTGGCCGTCCTTGGCCGAAAGAAACATAGGCAGGGCAACCGCACGAGGGACGGGGCCGCAGGCGTAGCAGACGTCGAGCATGCCGTCGCGGGGGTCGGCATTGGGACAGATGCGATAGCCCGAGCCATAGGTGGGGCCCAGCTGAATCGCCATGATGATCGCCCTTACGCGCTCGGCGGGCACCCCGTCAAAGCTGACGGTCATGGGATAGTTACGGTAGCGCAGACCAAACTGCTCCAGACCCGAGAGAGTGTAGAGCGGAGCGCCTGTCAAGCCGGTCTTTTTGCGCAGCTCGGTGGTGCCCAGGCCGATGGCGGCATCGATGCCGACCGAAAGCGTCTGGTCGTAGTACTCAACGGCAGCCTCGCCGCTGCCGCTCGCAGGGCTTCACGAGCGAATCCGCCCGATATCCTGGTGCTGCAGCTCGCAGGTGAGCAGCGCGCCAAAATCCTTGCCGGAGAAATCGTCGATGCCGAGCGTCTGGGCAAAATCGTTGCCGGAGCCCACGGGCAGGACGGCAAGAGCGGGCCGGACCGCCTCATCTTGCGTCATAAGCCCGTTGACAACCTCGTGGATTACGCCGTCGCCGCCGAGTGCGATAACCGTGCGGTAGCCCTGAGCCTGTGCGGCCAGTTCCTTGGCGTGTCCCATGCGCTCGGTCAGCACCAGGTCAAACTGGGATGCACGTGCGGTCATGTCCAAAAAGCGCTGCAGGCGCTCGGCAACTTCGCGCGCCGCACCCGACTGGGCGGCTGGGTTGGCGATGATGAGCGTGCGACCAAAATCAGTTGCGTGCATGGGGCGACTCCCGGCGTATGACGTGACGGTGCGGTCGCGCTCAGGTCGAATTGCCCCCGATTGTGGCTGCACGGCGAATACTTACGTCTACTCTATCAGGTCGTTGTGGCGCTCGATAGCATCCGCTACTGTACCGCCCTCATCCACAATAAGCGAACGGCGCTTGGGCGAGATGATGCGCTGGGCGGGGTACACGCCGCGGTGTCCGCCGACGAGATAGCTGATAAACGCCACGATGACAAAGAAGCCCGCGGCCGTGCCGTGGAACAGGTCGATGGCCATCATGCAGGTGGTGATGGGCACGTTAAGGCCGGCGCAGAACACGCCGAGCATGCCCAGCGCCGCCAGAAAGCTGGGGTCGATTCCGACGAGGCAACCTATCCAGCCGCCGAGCGCCGCACCGATACCAAACAGGGGCGTGACCTCGCCGCCTTGGAAGCCGGCGCCCAGGGTGAGCGCCGTCACCACGAGCTTGATGGCTGCGTCGGCAAGGGTCGTGTTACCGGAGAACCCGGCGCCCGAGAGCCAGGTGGCAAGGCCGGCATACTTCCAGGCGTCGAGCATCGCGTAGGCCGCGAGCACCACGAGTGCGCCTATGAGTGCGCGAACGAGGTAATTGGTGATAAAGCGACCGTACAGGCTCTTGACGGTTCGAACCGACCAGGCAAAGAGGCGCGCCGTCAAACCGAAGATAATGGCGCTGATAGCAACGATGACAACCGTCCGTGGTGTCATGTTGGGAACGCTGGCGATAACATTCGCCTCGTACTCGGTTCCCAAGGCAAGCGACGTAAAGTAGCCGGTAAACGAGGCGACCAGGCAGTAGATGCCCGCGGTGTAGTCGATTTTGCCGATAAAGCACATCTCCATGCCAAAGAAGGCCCCGGCAAGGGGCGAGCCGAATACGGCGCCAAAGGCCGACGAGATGCCGGCGAGCATGAGGTCGTGGTGGTCATGCTTTTTGAGGTGGGCGAGGCTCGAGATGTTGCTGGCGATGGTGCCGCCAATCTGCACCGCAGCTCCCTCGCGACCGGCCGATCCGCCCGTTAGGTGCGTGAGCGTGGAGCAGACGAAGGTGAGGACGGCCATGCGCATATGGATGAGGCGTGTGCCCAGAGCGGAGTCGATGACCAGGTTGTTACCGCGTTTGGCGGCAAGACCGTGGTTTTTGTACACCCATGCGGTGGCAACGCCCACAACGGGAAGCAGTGCGTAAATCCACGCATGG
Source organism: Collinsella sp. (assembly GCA_048326155.1). Taxonomy (GTDB): domain Bacteria; phylum Actinomycetota; class Coriobacteriia; order Coriobacteriales; family Coriobacteriaceae; genus Collinsella. The sequence goes on along the minus strand of DBFEQD010000042.1, from coordinate 21,226 downwards.
TGCTCGCGATAGTCGGTCGCGATATTCAGCGAGGCCAAAAATGCCCAAGCGGCAACGCCCATGGCGAGCGAGACGGTGACGACGAGTACGAGCAACTTGGCGCTCGCGAGTAGGTTGCGGACGTTGCGGCGCGTGTCGGCAGCCAGGAGATGCTCGGAGCGGGTGAGCTGATGCCTGCCTGCCATGATGACGTCGTTCAGGGAGAAAAGGCCGCCGTCGTCGAGCGGCTGGGAATGATCCTGCGTTTCGTTTGCGCTTTCGGTTTTGTCGTTATGAGCCATACGTTCCTCTTTTAGGTTGCAACGCAAGCATTATAAAACGCGGTAAACGCGACGAGCCGGTGGGTTGGTTTCCATTCTGTTTCGCGGCCTGCAACCGACAGGTGTATTTGCGGGTACAGGCCGAGTCGCGGTCGTGCGTCGGGGGATTATACTGAGACAAGCATAAAGAATCGGCGCCCCTGTTGTGCGCCGTGGCATTAAGAGGTGCATATGGCAGAGAAACTCATTCCGCTGGAGGACGCGCAGTCGATTGTTTTGTCGCACGTTGCTCCGACCGATCTCGTCGAGATTCCCGTGTGGCAGGCGGCTGGTTTTCCCTTGGCCGAGGACGCGGTGGCCGATATCGACATCTCGCCGTTTGCCAACAGCGCTATGGACGGATATGCCGTGCGCTCGGCGGACTTGGCGCAGGCATCTGGCGAGGCGCCGGTGACGCTCGACGTTATCGGACACGAGGCCGCGGGCCATGTGTTTGAGGGCGCTATCGGCGCGTGCGAGGCGGTCCGCATCATGACGGGCGCGCCGGTGCCCGAGGGTGCCGATGCTGTGGTGAAATACGAGATTGTCGATGTGCTCGACGGTGACGGCAACGAGGGCTCGCACGTTCGCTTCTCGGCGCCTGCCAAGGTAGGGGAGAACGTTCGCTCTGCCGCCGAGGAGGCCCATGCCGGCGATGTTGTGATGCACGCCGGCGAGGTCGTGGCTCCGGCCGGCGCCGGCTTGCTGGCAAGCGCCGGATACGCGAGCGTGAAGGTGCACGCCACCCCACGTGTGGGCATCATCTCGCTGGGCACGGAGCTGGTTGCGCCGGGTGAACTGCCGGCGCGCGGTCAGATTCGCGATTCCAACTCCTCGGCGTTGATGGCCGAGGCACTCGATGCGGGAGCCGAGCCCGTGTTCTACGGCATCGCGCCCGACGATGAGCGGGCGATTGCCGAACTGGTGCATCGCGCCACGCGAGAGTGCGATTTTGTCATTACGAGCGGTGGCGCCTCGGCGGGCGATTACGACTATGTGACGGCGCTGGTCAAGCGCGAGGGCGAGGTACTGTTTGACCGCATCTCGATGCGTCCGGGCAAGGCCATCACGTTTGGCTTGCTCGGGGGTAAGCCCTACCTGGGGCTTTCGGGCAATCCGGCCGCGGCGTATGTAGGCTTTGAGATGCTCGCCCGTCCGGCGATTCGCAAGATGCGCGGCTTTGCCGAGGGTGTGCGTCCCGTACAGCAGGCGACGCTCACACACGACGTGAAAAAGCGACAGCACCGCCGCTTCTTCGATCGCGCCACGGTTTTGCGCGACCCCGAGACCGGTAAGCTGTTGGTGACCGAGGCCAAGACGCAGAATTCGGCGCTGCTCGGCACGATGCAGCGGGCCAACTGCCTGCTGCGTATTGACGAAGGACCGTGCGAGCTCAAGGCGGGCGACGTCGTGGATGTCGTGCGTGTCGACCTGCCCGAGGGAACGGTGCTGTAGGAGGAAGACTATGGAGTTGAAGATATCGATCGTGACGTGTTCGGACACGCGCGATCTTGCGCAGGATGAGGCCGGAGCCGCACTCGAGGAACTCATCGAGACGCAGGGCTGGACGGTCGCCTCACATGTGGTCGTGCGCGACGACGTCAGCGAGATTGGTGATGCCATTGTGGAAGCCGCCGATGAGTGCCACGCCAACGTCGTGCTCACCTGCGGCGGCACGGGTCTTTCGATGCGCGATGTGACGCCCGAGGCGACGCGTGCCGTCTGCGACCGCGATGTGCCGGGTATTGCAGAGGCAATCCGTGCGTACTCCATGACCAAGACGCGCCGCGCTATGCTCTCGCGCGCTATTTGCATGCAACGAGGTCATACACTTGTCGTAAACTTTCCCGGTTCTACGAAGGCCGCCCGCGAAAGCTGGGAGGCCATAGCGGACCAGCTGGAGCATGCGGCTCAGATGACAGCGGGCGGCGGACATACCAACTAAGCGGTTTACCTGCGGTGGGGCGACCTTATCGGTCGCTCCGCTTTTGTTTTCCGCCGAATCGACGCCGAGGTGTACGATAACTCTAAACTATATTCTCTGGCGAGAATAATTTCTCACTATCATTATTCGCGCGGAAGTATAATCTGATTGCAGATTAAAGCCCGCGGTTGGGTACCCGGGCACAAGGTCCGAAAGGGTTGAATATGTTCGATATGGTTTCTCGCCGCGGATTCGTCTCGCTTTCTGCTGTCGCCGCTGCCGGCCTTGGTCTTGCTGGCTGCTCGGGCAGCAAGACGTCCGAGCCGGCCGGATCCGATGCCGGTTCTGCTAAGGCATCTTCCAAGAAGGCTGTCGAGCTGCAGGTCTTTGCCGCCAACTCGCTCGAGAAGGCTCTGCCCGAGGTTCAGGAGCTCTACACCGACCAGACCGGCACCACGTTTGCAGACACGCAGTTTAAGGCCTCCGGCGACCTTGTCGAGCAGATGCGCGCCGGTGCCGCCGTCGACGTGCTCATCACAGCCTCCAAGGGCACCATGGATGACGCTGAGGCCGCCGAGCTCGTCGACGCCGACACGCGTGAGGACATGTTCGTCAACGACCTTGTGATCATTCGCGCCGAGGGCTCCGACACCAAGGTCGAGGCCATCGCCGACGTCGCGAACCTGGACGGCAAGATCGCCATCGGCGATGCCAAGACCGTTCCGGCCGGCAAGTACGCCAACCAGGCGCTGGCTTCTGCGGGCCTTTATACCGGCACTGAGGGCGACGACGGCGAGTATGCGCCCGAGATTGCCGACAAGGTGGCCCTGGCCGACAAAGTTGGTACCGCCGCCGCCTATGTGTCCACGGGCGACTGCGTGGCTGGCTTTGTCTACAGCTCCGATATCTTCCGCTACGACGGCATCGAGGAGGCCTTTGTGTGCCCCGAGGACTCGCACAAGCCCATCGTGTATCCCGGTGCTGTCGCCGATAGCTCTGAGCATGCCGACGAGGCCAAGGCGTTCATCGACTTCTGTCTGACCAACAAGAAGGCCCAGAAGATTTGGGCTAAGTACGGCTTTGAGCTTTCCGCGTAGTGCGGCTTGGCGCGATAATTCCATCGTTTTGTGTTTCACTCCGTCCTTGTATTCGCTTGGAGCTTTTCGTGCTAAATAGATTCCGCGTGCTTGTCGCCTGTGCTTTGACCTTCGTGCTTTGCTGGGTGCCGGGATTTGCGTTTGCTGGGGACGCTGAGGACGGGGCCCAGGTTGCTGCGACCGCTCATGGGCTTTCCTATGGGATCGAGGGTTTTGAGCGGTTGGCCAAGGGGACCGCTCGTGCCATGGAGGGCCAGCCTGAGGGCTACCGGTTTCCCGTTGCCGAGGACGTGGACCTTGTAGTGGCGCCTGCTGCCGATCGCGTTGTGGTGTGGATATCGCCCAAGGCGGTCGAGAAGTATGGATTGGATCCGCAGGACAACGAGTGCGTATCGGGTCTCAAGGCCCTCGTCTGTAAGCTCGACAGTGCAAACTGCATGGGAGGCGCGCAACTAAGGGACGTGGATCTTCCTTGGTATGTCACGGCGGAAACAACGTTTGATGCCGGCGGGTATACCTATGGCTTTGACGAGCGCGGTGCGGATGGGGACCGCTATGTGGTGATTGCATCAGCCTCGGGTGATGCCAAGGGCGGCGCGCGTTGGCTTGATAGCGCTCAAATGGTAGAAGCATCGTCTGTCGTGTTGCGGGATGAGCAGGGGCCCTTGACCTCTCTGGCTTCCTTATTGGGCGGCATCGACTATCGCCCGTTTTGGGTGTCCATAAAAACGAGCGGCCTTGCCCTGCTGATCTCCTTTGCGCTGGGCCTGTTCGCCGCGTGGAAGACTATGGGTACCTCGAGCCGCATCAAGGGCTTGTTCGATTCGGTCTTTACCATCCCTATGGTGCTGCCGCCCACGGTCTGCGGCTTTCTGCTCCTTATGCTGTTTGGCCGCTCGACCGGGGTGGGCCAGTGGCTTATCGCTCACGGCATCTCGATTGTCTTTACGTGGCCGGCTGCGGTGATCTCTGCCGTGGTGGTGTCGTTCCCGCTCGTCTATCGTACGGCACTCGGAGCCTTCGAGAGCCTCGACACGCAGATGCTCGATGCGGCGCGAACCCTGGGATGGTCCGAGCGGCGCATCTTTACCAAGCTTATGATGCCCCTTGGGTGGCCCTCAATCGCGGCGGGCACGGTGCTCGCCTTTGCCCGCGCGATGGGCGAGTTTGGCTGTACGCTGTTCTTTGCGGGCAACTATGCCGGCATTACGCAGACCATTCCCATTGCGATTTACTTTGAGTGGATGGGCGGCAATACGTCGGTGGCCCTCTTTTGGGTCGTCGTCGTAATTGTGTTCAGCTTCCTGGTCATTCTATTCATCAACATGTACACCGCGCATTCGCAAAAGTATCGCGAGCGGGGCCTTTCCCATGCGGGGCGCAAGCAGGCCAAAGATCTCGCCGGACAGGGCGATTCGCTCGACCCGGCGGGCGGCGATGCGCTGCGTATCGATCGCGAGGCGCTGACCGAGCTCATGCGCGATGATGCCGCTTTGCAGGGAGGTCGATAGGCCATGTCGCTCGTTCTGGATATCAAAAAGCGCTATTCCGGCTTTATCCTCGACATGCAGCTCGAGGCCGGCGAGGAGCGTGTGGCGCTGCTCGGTGCCTCGGGTTGCGGCAAGAGCTGCACCTTGCGCTGCATTGCCGGTGTGGAGACGCCCGACGAGGGCAAGATCGTCGTCAACGGCGTGACCTTTTTTGACTCTGCGGCGGGCATCAACCTGTCGCCCCAAGAGCGTAAATGCGCCCTGCTGTTCCAAAATTATCAGTTGTTTCCCAACATGACGGTGGCCGATAACGTATGCGCCGGTGTAAAGGGCGCGGGAGACGCCGCGGCGCGCAAAAGGTTGGCGGAGCGCTATCTGGGCATTTTCGGCCTGGCCGATTTTGCCGACCGCTACCCCGCGCGCCTCTCGGGCGGGCAGCAGCAACGCGTGGCGCTTGCCCGTATGGTGGCGGCGCATCCGGGCATTTTTATGTTCGACGAGCCCATGAGCGCACTCGATTCCTATCTTAAGAGCGCCCTCGAACAGAACATGCTCGACCTGTTCGATGTATGCAACCGCACCGTGCTCTACGTGAGCCACGACATCGACGAAGCGTGCCGCCTGTGCCAGCGCATCTGCGTGATGCACGACGGGCATGTTGAGGAGATCGGCTCCGTCGAGGACGTGGTCCGCCGTCCGCAGACGCTGGCGGCACTGCGCCTGACGGGCTGCAAGAACACAAGCCGTGCGCGCAAGATCGGGCCTCAGGAAGTTGAAGCCCTGGATTGGGGTATGACCTTTAACTTGGGTCGCGAGGTTCCCGATAATGTGGCATACCTGGGCATTCGCGCAAGCTACTTCCATGTTGACAACCGTGCCGAGCGGGGCCGCAACAGCTATGATTTGCACGTGGCCCGAGTGAGCGATTCACGTTTTGAGCGCCTGGTGCTGCTGGACGTGCCGCGCGCCGATGCGCCCACGCGCCTGCAGTGGAAGGTCAACAAGGTGAGCGTGCCTGTAGAGGAGTTGCCACAGGCGGGGGAGACCTTGCGCATGCATTTTGATGCGAGCAGGATCCATTTGGTTTGTCGATAGCGCTGGTTAATGCCGTCGGGGATATAAGCCTCGGCGGCTTTGTCTTGCCGTTCGCCGAATGATGGATGACAAACTCTTATCAATCAAAATAATTATTTATTAAACGACGGCACACGACGCTGTCGTACGAATGTCAACGGTGTTCGCATAGTCGATGACCGTTGATATAGTTGACCTCAACTGGTAAAGGAGGGTGCGCACATGCCGCAGACGACATACATTCGCCGCGTTGCCGCGCGCGCCCTGTATATGGCTCGGAGTCGCATATGAGCAGGTATGTTCACGGCTCCGGGAGAGACGACGCACAACTAAATAATCAGCTGCAAAGCAGGTTCCCCAAAATTCCGGGTTTAGGCGCGGCTGGGTTTTCGCCACCCACCGTGCAGCAATACCGTAGCTATTCATTTTTGGTTCGAGAGGGGAACCGTCATGGCTGAAGAATTTGATTTCCATCCGATGTGGGAGAGCCTCGGCATGAATCTTGCCGACCACGACATGCTGCTGGGCGCCGTGGGTCAGATGTACGGCGATATGTTCCTAACGCAGAACAATCGCCCCAAGTCCACGTCCTACCTGGATTTTGTCGCCACCAACATCCACAGCGGCCGTATTAAGGAGATGCTCGACAAGAAGGAGGCCGGCGAGGCCACCAAGATCGTCGGTTCGTTCTGTGTGTACGTGCCCGAGGAGATCGTGCTTGCCTGCGACGGCATCCCCGTGGGCCTGTGCTCGGGTGCCGACTGGGCAACCGACAAAGTCGAGGAGCACTTGCCGCGCAACACTTGCCCGCTCATCAAGAGCTTTGCCGGCTTTAAGCTGGGCGAGGTCTGCCCCTACATCGAGTCGAGCGACTTGGTAGTCGGCGAGAACACCTGCGATGGCAAGAAGAAGGCCTACGAGTTCTTTGCCACGCAAAAGAACATGTACGTCATGGATATCCCCAACGTGCACGACGAGTCGACGCTCGTGACCTGGAAGGCCGAGGTTAAAAAGCTTGCCGCCAAGATCGAGGAAGAGTGCGGCGTCAAGATTACGCCCGAGCGCCTGAAGGCTGCCATCCACGCCGTCAACGAGAAGCGTCGCGCCCTGCAGCGTCTGGCTGCCACGCGCGCTGCCGATCCGGCGCCCATCAGCGGTCTCGACAGCCTGCTGACCGTTCAGGCCGCCTTTATGGACGACACGCCGCGTCTGACCGGAGCCATTAACGATATGGCGGCTGAGTGCGAGCAGCGTGTCGAGGCCGGCGAGGGCGTGGCGCCCAAGGGGACCAAGCGCATCCTTTACACCGGTACGCCCATGGCCGTGCCCAACTGGAAGCTGTTCAACCTCATCGAGAAGGCCGGCGGCGTTGTGGTAGGCGAGGAGTCCTGCACGGGCTCGCGCTACTACAAGGACCTGGTCGACGAGTCCGGCGAGACGGTCGACGAGATGCTCGACGCCATCGCCGAGCGCTACTTTAAGATCAACTGCGCCGTCTTTACGCCCAATGACCAGCGTATGAAGGACATTGTCCAGATGGCCAAGGACCTGCATGCCGACGGTATCGTCGACGTGGCCCTGCAGTTCTGCACGCTCTACGAGATGGAGTCGTTTGCCGTGGAGAAGGCCGCCGAGGAGGCCGGTATTCCGTTTATGCACATCACGACCGACTACGCCGGCGAGGACGCCGGTCAGCTCCAGACCCGCATCGAGGCCTTCCTCGAGACGATTTAGCCGCACCTGCGCTAAGCTGTGCCGCCGGGTGTTCCTATCCGCGCGATAGGGATTTCTCTGTTGCCATGCCGGCCGGTGTCCGGATGCAACGCAGGGCGCCGGCCGGCTTCGCATAGCTGCCGGGGCGGGGATTTCCGCCGTCCCGGCAGATTCTGTCCGTTTGTTCAGTCACGAAAGGAACTCAATGAACAACGACCTTTTCAAGGCGGGCGTTTCCCGTCGCGGTTTTCTGACCGGCTCCGCTGCCCTGTGCGCCATGGCGGGCCTCGGCCTCGCCGGCTGCGGCGGTTCGGGTGCCGAGAGCGGTAGCGCCGCTGCCTCCGGCCAGGATGTGGAGTATCGCGACGAGCTGCAGATCGCGCTCCCGGCGAGCCCGGACGGCCTCGATCCGCACACCACGTCGTCGCTTGTGACCATGGACATCATCTGCAACGTCGTCGAGCCGCTCTTTGGCCTCGATAGCGACTACGAGCCCCAGCCCGTGCTGGCCAAGGGCTATGAGGTCTCCGACGACGGCCTGACCTACACCATCAAGCTGCGCGAGGGCGTCACCTTCCACAACGGCAAGGAGCTTGGCTCCGAGGACGTCGTGGCCTCGATGAACCGCTGGCTCACCGTCAACGACCGCGCCGCGAGCCTGCTGCCCGGCGCCACCTTCGCCGCCTCGGGCGACCACGAGGTCACCTGCACACTGACCGAGCCCGCCATCGACTTTCTGATCATCCTGGGCAACCACTCCCAGTATCCGGGCATCTTCCCCTCCGAGGTCATCGAGGCCGCGGGCGATACCGGCGTGACCGAGTACGTGGGTACCGGTGCCTACAAGTTTGCGGAGTGGAAGCAGGACCAGTACGTCCATCTCACCCGCTACGAGGACTATGTCGCCGCCCACGGCAAGGCTTCGGGCTACACCGGCAAGATCTCCGCGCCCACCAAGGACATCTACTATCAGTTCGTGACCGAGGCCTCCACGCGCGTGAGCGGGTTTGAGACCGGCGAGTACGATATCGCTGGCGAGATCCCCACCGAGAACTACCACGACTTCGACGGCAACGACGACGTCAAGCTCTACACCCATAACGCCGGCGTTCTGACCGCCTTCCTCAACATGAACGAGGGCATCTTCGCCGACGAGGAGATCCGCAAGTGCGCCCTCATGGCTATCGACTGCGAGGCGGCCGCTCTTGCCGCCTATGGCGAGAAGGAACTCTTCAACATTGATCCCAACCTTGGCAACCCCGAGAACACTCAGTGGGCGACCGACGCGGGCAAGAAGTACTTCAACCAGGCCGACGCCAAGGCCGCCAAGAAGGCTCTGGCCAAGACTTCCTATGCCGGTGAGACGGTCAAGCTGCTGACCACCCCCGACTACAAGGATATGTACAACGCCACCGTCGCGCTGCAGGAGCAGCTCGAGAAGGCTGGCTTCACCGCCGAGGTCGACAGCTACGAGTTCGCGACCTTCATGGACATCCGCTCCGGCAAGCCCGAGCAGTGGGACCTCTTTGTGGCCTCCACCAACTACAAGCCCATCCCGGCCCAGTCCCTCTCGGTCTCCAAGGCCTTCTATGGCCTGTCCGACGAGAAGGCGCTCAAGCTCGTGGCCGAGACCCGCACCGCCAAGGACACCGACGCCGCGGCCAAGAAGTGGGCCGAGGCTCAGGAGCGCCTCTACGAGATCGCCGTCATCGAGCCGCTTTGCCACTACGCTTCCATCACGGGCACCCAGGCAGACGTCGAGGACTTCGAGGTGCTCGACGGCGCCATCATCTGGAACGCCAAGCGTCCGGAGTAATGCAATAGATGGCGTGGCGGCTGGAGGGGCCTGGTCCCCTGTGGCCGCCACGCCCTGTCCACGTTCAGAGGGGAAATAGACGCCTCGCATGTTGAAGTACACGCTCAAACGTATAGGCGCGATGGTTCCGGTGATGCTCGTCATCTCGGTCGTCGTGTTTTTGATTATCTATCTCACACCGGGTGACCCGGCCTCTTCGATGCTCGGCATGGAGGCTTCGGCCGACCAGATCGAGCGCGTCAACGATAGCCTGGGACTCAACGAGCCGCTGCCGCAGCGCTACGTTGAGTGGATGGGCGGCGTGCTTACCGGCGACCTGGGCGATTCGTATTTTATGCGCCAGCCCGTAACGCAGGCGATCGCCGAGCACTTTGGCCCCACGCTATCTCTCGCGCTTCTGGCACAGCTCATCGCGCTGTTGATTGCACTGCCCTGCGGCGTCGTCGCCGCCCTCAAACATGGGTCGCGCACCGACGCTGTCTTGCGAGTCGTTGCTCTTTTGGGCGTGGCGATACCCGGCTTTTTGATGGCGCTCATGCTTATGTGGCTGTTTGCCGTCACGTTGCGTGTGTTCCCGGTGGCCGGCTATGCGCCGCTATCGAAGGGTTGGTTCAGCCATTTACGCTATCTTGCGTTGCCGGCCATATCGCTTGGATGCGTGCAGGCGGCCCTGCTCATGCGCATGACCCGTTCGAGCGTGATCGAGGCCATGCAGCTCGACTGCGTCAAGACGGCGCGTGCCAAGGGCGTCTCCGAGGTTCGCGTCGTGCTGGCCCATGCCCTGCGCAACGCAGCGCTGCCGATTCTCACTTCGGTCGGCTATTCTTTTGGCGCCCTGATTACGGGTGCCGTGGTGACCGAGGCCATTTTTAACATCCCCGGTTTGGGCCAGCTGGTTACGAGCTCTATCGAGCGTCGCGACTATCCGGTGATTCAGGGCGTGCTGCTGGTCATCGCCTTGTTGAATTCGGTGATCAATCTGGTCGTCGACCTTGCCTACGGCGCTTTTGACCCGCGCGCTCGCAAATGGGGCGATGCATGATGGCAAACGTTAAGAAGGCTCTTGCCAACAAGGGGTTTGTGGTCGGCGGCTGCATTTTCCTGGCGATTGCGCTGATCGCGCTCGTCGGTCCGCTGGTGTGGACGGTTAATCCCAATGCGCAGGAGATGGCGTTGCGACTTTCGGCACCTTCGCCCGCGCATCCTTTTGGCTGCGATGACTTTGGCCGCGACCTGCTTGCCCGCGTCATCGCGGGCGCGCGCGTGTCGCTTGGCGTTGGCATTGCCGTCACGCTCGCGACAAGTGCGCTCGGCTTGGTGATCGGCGCCTATGCGTGCTACAACGAGAGGCTCGATCATGTTCTCATGCGCATCTGCGACGGCCTTATGTCCATTCCGGGCGTGCTTTTGGCTATCGCACTCATGGCGATGATGGGGGCGAGCGTGTGGAACGTCATCATCGCGCTCTCCATCGTCTATACGCCCAGCATGGCGCGCATCGTGCGCTCGCGTGCGATGGTGGTCAAGGAGGAGCCCTTTGTGGAGGCCCTGCGCGTGCAGGGCGCCTCGACCGCGCGCATCGTGTGGCTGCATATCGTGCCCAACGTTATGGCACCCTTCCTGGTGCAGGCGACCTTTGTCTTTGCCGAGGCCGTGCTCTCGGAGGCCGCCCTTTCGTTTCTGGGCCTGGGTATCAAGGCACCCGACGCCAGCTGGGGAAACATCCTACAGGCGGGCAAGAACGTGATGCGCAAAGCCTGGTGGATGATCTTCTTCCCGGCTATCGCCATCATCGCGAGCGTGCTTTCGCTGAACCTTGCCGGCGACGGCCTGCGCGACGCCCTCGACCCCAAGACCAAGGAGGACTAGCCCATGGCTCAGCATCTTTTGGACGTGCGCGACCTCTGCATCTCGTTTGTGGGCCGCGATGGCAACGCGTTGGAAGCCGTCAACAAACTCAACCTACATATTGATGCCGGCGAGATCGTTGGTGTTGTCGGCGAGTCCGGCTGCGGTAAGTCGGTGTTTGCCCAGAGTGTCATGCGCCTATTGGAGCATGAACAGAAGATAGCCTATGCCGGTCAGATTCTCTTTGACGGGGAGGACCTGCTCGTGCGCCCGCTCAAGCGTATGCGCGAGGTGCGCGGCCGCGATATCGCCATGATCTTCCAGGACCCGTTGTCCTCACTCAACCCCGTCATGACGGTGGGTGCGCAGGTTATCGAGGCGGTGCGGGCCCACCGTAAGGTGAGCCGACGCGAGGCCCGCAACGAGGCTCTATCGCTGTTGGAGCGTGTGGGAATTCGAGATGCCGCGGCTCGCTTCGACATGTATCCGGGCGATTTTAGCGGCGGTATGCGCCAGCGCGTGATGATTGCCATGGCGCTCGCCGGGCACCCACGCCTGCTTATCGCCGACGAGCCCACCACGGCACTCGACACGACGACTCAAAAACAGATTTTGGATCTCCTGCGCGAACTCAACAGTTCCGAGGGCATGGCGGTGCTTTTTATCAGCCATGATTTGGGCGTCGTCACGAGCATCTGCTCGCGCGTGCACGTCATGTATCTGGGCCAAATCGTAGAAGAGATCGACGCCTGCGGCCTTATGGAGCGCCCGAGCCACCCGTATGCCCAGGGGCTCATCGCGAGCATTCCGCCGCTCGAAGGCGAGCGAGTTGACACGCTGGCGGATATTCCGGGCACAGTGCCGCCGCTTACGGCAATACCCTGTGGATGTCGCTTTGCGCCTCGTTGCGCCCGGGCGGACGAGCGTTGCCGCGTGCAGGAGCCTCCGCTGTTTGCCGTGAATGCGTGCGACCGGTCCAAATGCTGGCTTGTCGAGAAAGGGGAGTGCCATGGCTGTTGATAGCGAAGCCCTGCTTAGGGTCTCACATCTGACCAAAACGTATCCCATGCCGGGCTCAGGTTTTAAGCGTCAGGCCTTTACCGCCGTGGACGATCTGTCGTTTGAGATCGCGCCGAGCGAGGTCTATGGCCTAGTTGGCGAATCCGGATCGGGCAAGTCGACGACTGGACGCTTGATCTGTGGTCTCGAGCGTGCGGATTCCGGCTTGATTGTCTATCGCGGGCACGACCTCGCCACGATGTCGGAGCGCGAACGCAAGCCGTTTCGCCGCGAGATCCAGCTGGTATTCCAGGATAGCTCTACGGCTTTTGACCCGCGCAACCGTGTCGGCCGCATTTTGGAGGAGCCGCTGATTATCGCCGGCGTGCGCGATGCGGATGAGCGCCATGAGCGCGCGCTCTCGGCCCTGGCCTCGGTCGGCCTTCTGGCAGAGCATTATGACCGCTATCCGCATGACCTTTCGGGGGGACAGCGTCAGCGACTCAATCTGGCGCGGGCGCTTATTTGCGAGCCGCGCCTTGTGGTATGCGACGAGCCGGTCTCGGCGCTTGACGTGTCCGTTCAGGCCCAAGTGCTCAACTTGCTTCGCGACCTGCAGCGCACGACGGGCGTGGCGTTGCTGTTTATCACGCATGATATGCGTGTGGTTCGGCATATGTCCGACCGGATTGGCGTGCTCTACCACGGTCGTCTTGTCGAGGAAGGCGCGGCCGAGGACGTGATCGCGCACCCGAGCGATCCGTATACGCAGGAGCTTATCGACGCCATTCCCTAGAGGATGCTTCCTTTTGGGTATGGCGTGGGTTCGTTGTTTAATTGTCGGTATATCGGTGCAAGAGAGGGGAACTACTATGGCCGATATCGAGGAACAGCCGTTGCCGCGCACGTTTGAGGAGTTCAACGAGCAGCGCAAGGCGGCGTTTATTCGCGTTAAGGATTACAAGCAGGCGGGTAATCGCCTGGTCGGCTTTTTGTGCAGCTATACGCCGCTCGAGATTATCGATGCAGCGGGCGCCTCGAGCGTTGCTCTGTGCGGTACGTCCGATGAGGTGATTCCCGAGGCCGAGAAGGTGCTGCCGGCTAACCTCTGCCCGCTCATCAAGTCGACGTACGGCTTTGCCTACTCGCAAAAGTGCCCGTTTACGTACTTTAGCGACATGATCATCGGCGAGACCACCTGCGACGGCAAGAAGAAGATGTATGAGTTACTTAACGAGCTCAAGCGCACGCACATTCTGCACCTGCCGCAGGGTCGCGATCGCGCCTACGAGCGTGAAGGCTGGTACGAGGAGTGCCGCCTGCTCAAGGAAGAGCTTGAGGGCTTCTACGGCATTACGATTACCGACGATGACCTGCGCGCTGCCGTCCGTCGTCGCAACCGCTTGCGTGCGGCCCAGCTCGAGATGTTTGCGCTGCAGGCCAACCAACCGGCGGCCATGAGCGGCGTCGACCTGATGAGCACCATGTTTGCCGGTACGTTCAGCTTTGATATCGAGGCCTATACGCAGCAGCTGGAGCAAAAGGTTGTCAAGCTGCGCGAGGCCTACGACGCGGGCGAGCGCCCGGTTGCGGCGGACGCCAAGCGCATTCTGATCACCGGCTGCCCGGTGGGCGGTGTGATCAACAAGATCGGTCGCACCATCGAGTCCAACGGCGGCGTGGTCGTGTGCATGGACGACTGCTCGGGCGAGCGCACGGCAGCCATGATGATCGACCCGGACGCGCCCGATATCCTGCGCGCCATCGCCGACCGCTACCTGGACATCAACTGCTCGGTCATGACGCCCAACGACGGCCGTATGGACAACACCCTGGCCATGTGCGAGAAGTATCACGTCGATGGCGTAGTGGAGAGCGTGCTCCAGGCGTGCCACACCTTTAACGTGGAGAGTGCGCGCATGCAGGAGGCTGTCGAGGGTGCAGGCATTCCGTATATGAAGATCGAGACCGACTACAGCAACGGCGACATGGGCCAGATTGAGACCCGCATCGCCGCCTTCATCGAAACCCTCTAGCTTCCTCAGGCACCGGATCTTGCTCCTCAAACCGTCGCTTGCGTACCCAAAGTACGCTGCGCTCCTCTTTCGGGGCAATCTCCGGCACCTGAGAAACCTAGAGCTAAGGCGCCTGAACGCGCCGCTGTCTTTGATGTTTGGATTGTGAGAGAGCCATGATAGGGATCGGGATAGATATCGGGTCTACGGCGGCTAAGGCTGCTGTGGTCGATGGGGAGGGTTCGGTGGTGTGGACGTGCGTGCAGCCAACCGGGTTCTCCTCGGTCGATGCTTCCGAGCGGCTGCGCGGAGAGCTTGCCGCGGCTGGCTATGACGTGACGGGTGACGATGTTCGCGTGGTCGCGACCGGTTACGGTCGTGTCGCCGTGCCCTATGCGCACAAGGTCGTGACCGAGATCACCTGCCACGGTACCGGTGCCGTGCTCCTGTTTGGCGATCACGGGACCGTGATTGACGTGGGCGGACAGGACACCAAGGTCATTCAACTTAAAAGTGGCCGCGTGGCCAAGTTTGCCATGAACGACAAGTGCGCCGCCGGCACGGGGCGTTTTTTGGAGATCATGGCTGACCGCCTAGGTATTTCCCAGCAGCAGATGGCCGATCTGGCACGTTCCGGCGAGCCTACCAAGATTTCCAGCATGTGCACGGTGTTTGCCGAAAGCGAGGTCATCAGCCTGATCGGCCGTGGCGAGCCGCGCGAGAACATTGCCCGCGGGGTGATCGAGAGCGTCGTGTCGCGCGTGGCCACTATGGCCGGGCAGGCGGCGGGCGCTCCGTACTACCTGACCGGTGGCCTCTGCGAGAACGCCTACGTTGTGGAGCGTCTGGGCGAGCTTTTGGGCGCACCCGTGACCACCTCGCCTCAGGCTCGCTTTGCTGGGGCCATCGGTGCTGCCGTCCGCGCGCGGGCGCTGGTTTAAGGGGCCCTGTCGATGCGTATCCTCAACATCTCGGCCCAAAAGCCCGACAGCACAGGCAGCGGCACGTATCTTTCGGCGCTCGTGCGCTCCCAGCTGGCAGTCGGGTGCGAGCCCGCCGTCCTCTGCGGCGCCGCCCCGGGCGACACGCAGGGCGACATCCCGGCGGGCGTACCCATCTATACCGTCGACTTCGACACCCCTGAGCTGCCCTTTCATATCTGCGGTATGTCCGATGTCATGCCCTATCCCTCCACGCGCTATCGTGACCTGACGCCTTCGATGCTCAAGGCATTTGAGCGGGCATTTGCTAATGCAATCGATCGGGCGGTGACTGAGTTTCGGCCCGATCTGGTGCTCTGCCATCACCTGTATCTGGTGACCGCATTGGCGCGCGAGTGCGTCCGGGGCGTGCCGGTTGTTGCCGTGTGCCATTCGACCGACCTGCGCCAGCTGCGTTCGCATGCGCTCGAGCGCGATCGCATCGTACGTGCGGTTCGTCGGCTCGATGCCGTCTTTGCGCTCCATGCTGAGCAGGCTGAGCAGATTGGCCTGGTGTGCGGCGTCGATGCCGATCGCATCCACGTGATTGGGACGGGCTACGACCATCGCGTCTTCTGCCGCGACGCAAGCGTGGCGAGGCGGCTGGGATCGCTTGTGTACGTGGGCAAGATTTGCTTTAAAAAGGGCGTCGAGTCGCTGGTTCGAGCCGTGTCATTGCCGATTGACGATGACGTCCGCCCATCTGGCTTGGTACTTGTGGGCGGTCGCGGGGACGATGCCGAGTACGCGCGTGTCGAGCGCTTGGCCGCGGCCTCGGATGTGCCGGTGACGCTGGCGGGGCGCCTGGATAGCGATGGGCTCGTGCGCGCCTACCGCAGTTCCGACGTCTTTGTGCTGCCTTCGTTTTACGAGGGTCTGCCGCTCGTGACGATTGAGGCCCTCGCGTGCGGCTGCAAAGTTGTGGCGACCGATTTGCCCGGCGTTCGTCCCTGGATGGAGGCGATGCTTCCCGGTGCCCCTGTGACGTGGGTGGCGTCGCCGCGTATGACGGATGTCGACACGCCCGTGGCGGCCGACCTTCCGTTGTTTGAGCGCGCACTGGCAGATGCTATCGCGCTGGCGCTTGCGGCGCCGCCTTCGACGTTCGAGCCGTCAGCGGTCTCTTGGGAAGCGTGCCTGGGGCGTATACTTAAAGTCGTTGATTTGTTGGAAGGGGGTTCGTATGGCTAAAGATACCGTGAGGCTCACGTCCATGACGGCCGCGAGCGGTTGAGCCGCTAAGCTGGCTCCCGGAGCCCTCGCCCAGGTCCTGGGCGACTTACCCAATGTGCATAACGACAACCTGCTCGTGGGGTTCGATACTTCCGACGATGCGAGCGTCTTTCGTGTTGGCGAAAACCTGGGCCTCGTGCAGTCCATCGACTTCTTCCCGCCGATGGTCGACGACCCGTTCCTGTTTGGCCAGATTGCCGCGGCCAACTCGCTGTCGGACATCTACGCCATGGGCGGGCGGCCGAGCCATGCCATGAACCTCCTCTGCATCCCCAGTTGCCTGGGCGTTGAGGTTGCCGGCGAGATTCTGGCGGGTGGCGCCGACAAGTGCGTCGAGGCCGGCTGCACCATCGCGGGCGGCCACACCATCAACGACGACGAGCCCAAGTACGGCCTGTCCGTGAGCGGTTTTGTGCCGCTCGATCGCATGCTCGCCAATAGCGGCGCACGCGTGGGCGATGTTCTGCTGCTGACCAAGGCGATCGGATCGGGCATCATCACCACAGCCATCAAGGGCGAGCTCATCGAGCAGGACGAGGCCAGCCCGATGTTTGACTCGATGCGCACCCTCAACGAGGCGCCGATTCGTCTGGCCGAGGGGCTCGAACTTCACGGCTGCACCGATGTCACGGGCTTTGGCCTGATTGGGCATGCGTGCGAGATGGCCGAGGGTTCGGGCGTGCAGGTTGAGCTTGCGTCGGGAGCGGTGCCGCTCTTTGACCAGGTGCTCGATATGGCGCGTCTGGGCATTATCCCCGCGGGCTCCTACCGCAACCAGGACTTCTTTGGCCCGCGTGTGGCTGCCGACGAGGACCTGGAGCCGGGTATGTTGGATGCGCTGTACGATCCGCAGACCTCGGGCGGCTTGCTCATCGCGGCGCCTGCTGCTGATGTGGATGAGCTTGCGCGCCGTCTGCATGCCGAAGGACGTATTGCCGCCGTCGTCGGTCGCGTGTGCGAGCCGGTGCCAGGCGGTCCTGCCGTCCACGTTGTTCGCTAACCCGCACGTTTATGTAACTGTTTACCGTTCTCCAGAACGGTTCTTTCGAAAGGAAAAACTATGTCTACCAAGATTGAAGTCAATGCCATGGGCGATGCCTGCCCGCTGCCCGTCGTCAAGACGCTCAAAGCCCTGAAGCAGCTCGATGGCGAGGGCACCGTCGTGACCTCGGTCGATAACGAGACCGCCGTCAAGAACATCTCCAAGATGGCGCAGGAGAAGGGCTGCACGGCCTCGGTCGAGAAGGTTTCTGACGCCGAGTGGCACGTGAGCGTGGCGACCTCTGGCGCCGTTGCCGTGGTCGATCCCGAGCAGGATGGCGCTGCCTTCTGTGATGCCAGCGCCGGCAAGGGCAAACTCGTCATTTCCGTCTACACCGACTGCATGGGCCGCGGCGACGACGAGCTGGGCCACAAGCTCATGAAGGCCTTTATCTTTGCCGTGACGCAGCAGGAGGAGCTGCCCGCGACCATGCTGTTCTACAACGGCGGCGCCAAGCTCACCGTCGAGGGCTCGCCGGTGCTCGATGACCTGAAGGGGCTGGCGGAGCAGGGTGTCGAGATTCTCACCTGCGGTACCTGCCTCGACCACTATGGCATTAAAGACCAGCTTGCGGTGGGTGAGGTCACCAACATGTACGTGATCGTGGAGAAGATGGAGCAGGCCGTGCGCGTCGTGCGCCCGTAGCGTATTGGTTGGAGTTGCCATGAGGGAGAAGCGCCCGGCGCTTGTTATCGCGTTTCCCACCACGGCGGCCGCCATGGGTTGCGAGTCCCTGTGCATCGAGCGCGGCCTTCCCGGGCGCACGATTCCCGTGCCCGGGGAGGTCGCTGCCGGCTGCGGTTTGGCATGGAAGGCGTTGCCTGCCGATGAGGAACTGCTGCGCGGCGAGCTTGCCGCGGCGGGCGTTCCCACCGAGGGCTATACCGTGATTGATATGTGGGAGGTCGTGCGATGATCTACCTGGATAACGCGGCGACGACCATGCACAAGCCGCAGACGGTCATCGATGCCGTGACGCAGGCGATGTGCTCGCTTGGCAATGCCGGGCGCGGCGCCACGTCGGGTGCCCTCGATGCCGCTCGTACGATTCACGCTTGCCGTGCCAAGCTCGCGTGCCTTTTGGGTTGCCCGCGGGCGGACCATGTGTGCTTTACGCCCAACTCTACGGCGGCGCTCAACACCGCCATCAACGGGGTGGTGTGCCCCGGCGACCGCGTGGTCACGACGGTGCTTGAGCACAACTCGGTGCTACGGCCGCTCAACCGCCTGGCGGCAGAGCAGGGTGTGACCGTTGAGCGTGCGGGCTGCGACGCGAACGGCGTGCTCGACTACGACGAGCTCGAGCAGCTGGTCACGCCGGGCACGCGTGCCGTGGTGGTGACGCACGCCTCCAATGTGACCGGCAACGCGGTCGACATTGCGCGCGTGGCTGTCATGGCCCATGCGGCCGGCGCGCTCGTGATCGTCGATGCCTCGCAGTCTGCCGGCACGGCGCATATCGATATGCAGGCCATGGGGCTCGACGTGGTGTGCTTTACCGGCCACAAGGGGCTCATGGGTCCGCAGGGGACCGGCGGCCTGGCCGTGGCAGAGGGCATTGACGTGGCGCCGTGGGCCATGGGCGGCACGGGCGTGCACAGTTTTGATGCGTTGCAGCCGCTTGAGTGGCCCACGCGCCTTGAGGCGGGCACGCTCAACGGCCACGGTATCGCCGGCCTTTCCGCTGGTCTCGACTTTATCGAGGCCCAGGGTGGGGTGGAGACGATTGCTGCCCACGAGCGTGCGCTCGCTGATCGCTTCCTTGCCGGTGTGCGCGAGATTCCGGGGATTAAGCTCTACGGTGCGTTTGACCAACCCGCGCGCTCGGCGATCGTGTCGCTCAACGTGGGCGATATCGACTCTGCCGAGATCTCGGACGCGCTCATGCAAGGGTGGGGGATTGCGACGCGCCCCGGTGCCCATTGCGCTCCGCTCATGCACCGCGCGCTCGGGACCGAGCGCCAGGGTGTTGTTCGCTTCTCGTTTGGGTATTTCAACACGACCGAAGAAGTCGACACGGCTATCGATGCTCTGTGCGATTTAGCCTGCTAAAGCTGCTAGACCGTTTATACTTGCGGGACGGGTGTTTTTGCCCGTCCCGTTTTTGTTTCGACCCGAAAGGTGGTCCCATGGCTTCATCCACCCCGCGTGGTCTGCGCTCCGACCATGTCGTCACTGTCGGCATCGCCCTATTCTCGATGCTCTTTGGCGCCGGCAATCTCATTATCCCGCCGCTGCTGGCGCTGCAGGCAGGTTCTGCCACGCCGGTCGCCATGCTCGGCTTTCTGGTTGCCGCCATCGGCCTGCCCGTCATGGGCTTTATCGCCGTGGCGCTTGCCGGAACGGCGCGCGAGCTTGCCGGCCGCGTGCACCCCAAGTTTGGCGAGTTCTTTGTCGCGGCGGTGTATCTTGCCATCGGCCCGTGCCTGGCCATTCCGCGCACGAGCTCCACGGCCTTCGAGATGTTGGTGCCGCTGCTGCCCGAGGGTGTCTCGCTTGGCACGGCTCGCCTGGTGTTTGCCATCGGGTTCTTCGCAGTCGCGTTTGTGCTCACGCTGCGCCCGGGTGTCATCACACGCGTGCTCGGCCGCATTACGGGCCCCGCGCTTATCGCGCTCATCGTGCTGGTTGTGGGTGCTGCCGTGATCTCGCCGCTGGGACCGGTTGCCGCGCCTCAGGCTCCCTACGATGCGGGTGCTGCCGTGCAGGGCTTTTTGACCGGCTACCAGACCATGGACCTGCTCGCGTCGCTCGCCTTCGGCATTATCATCGCCGAGACTATCCACGAGCTGGGCGTTACCGACGACAAGCGCGTGGCCTTTGAGATTTCGCGCTCCGGTGTGATCGCCGGTGCGCTCATGGCCGTCATCTACTGCGGCCTGGCGCTTGCCGGCATGCAGCTCAGTACGGTTATGCCCGATGCCACCAACGGCGCTGCCATCCTTGCCCGCTCTGCCTCCATGCACTTTGGCCTTGCCGGCACGGTCGTGGTCTTCGCGATCTTTTTCCTTGCCTGCATGAACGTGTGCATCGGCCTCATCAGCTGCTGCTCGCGTTACTTCTGTGAGACGTATGTGGTCGAAGGGGGAGCGGAGGCCTCCGAGGAGGCCATGCGCCGTCCCTTTGCGGTTCTCGCCTTTGTGTTCGCGGCGTTTTCGTGCGTGCTCTCCAACGTGGGCCTCGACATGATCCTCATGTTCTCGGTGCCCATGCTCAACGCCTTGTACCCCGTCGCCATTGTGCTGGTGCTGATGGGCCTGGTGCACGGTTTTTGCGACGCCCATCCGCAGGTGTGGGTTTGGGTCGGCGGCGTGGTCGTGGTGCAGAGTGTGATCACCTCGGTCCGCGACGCGTTCTTTGCGGGCGTGTGGCTGCCGTTCGATGCGCTGCCGTTGGCGGACATTGGAGCCGCGTGGGCGCCGGTCGCCGTGGTGGCCTTTGTGATAGGCCTGGCCCATAGCCAGTTTGTCGCACATTCGAGGAGCTAGGGTATCGTCGCTTGCATAGGCGGGGAGTCTCCCCTATAATTTCCTTCGCTTTGGGACACGCAAGGTTTAGACCTTAGCTGCTCAACACCTTCGGGACGTGGCGCAGTTTGGTAGCGCGCCTGCTTTGGGAGCAGGATGTCGCAGGTTCAAATCCTGTCGTCCCGACCATATCTTGCGGGCGTAGTTCAATGGTAGAACCCCAGCCTTC
>DBFEQD010000041.1:0-35177 GCA_048326155.1 Collinsella sp. | reverse complement strand
AACCCGGAAGCTAAGCCCCATCGCGCCGAGAGTACTGCGGGGTCAGCCCGTGGGAGGCCAGGGCGCCGCTGACCGGTGGACGGCACCGAGCCGTACGCTTGAACTGAGAAGGGGGAGGCCTCGCGGCCTCCCCCTTTTTTTGCGTTGTACACACGGTGTACTTTGGGACCTAGCTCCCCCGTATGCGCTCTTACTGTTTGGCTGTATTTTGAGTCCTTCTAGAGTATTTGAGCGATAATTACTCGCATTGGCGTTAGGGAGGGCTTGATGTTTACCGTATTTGTCTTGGGCAATATTGCTTCGGGTAAGTCGACTGCCTGCCGCTATTTCGAATCTCGTGGCGCTATGCTTATCGATCTGGATGAGCTTGCAAAATCGCTGTATGTGCCGGGCTCTGATATCGTCAATGCTCTCGCGGATGAATTCGGTTGGGACATTTTGGATGAGGATGGCGGCATTCGCCGCAACATCCTCGCTTCTCGAGCTTTTGCTTCTCCTGATTCGGTCGCACGGCTCAATGGCATTGTGCATCCCGTTCTCATTGAACAGCTTTCGCTTAGGATTCTCGATCCGGTTTGTTGTACGGTTTCATCTCCTCGTTATCGCTTTGCAGTGGTCGAGGTTTCTGCTCCGACTGGTTTTGAGGATGCATTTGGCTTGGCTGATGAAATTTTGGTCATCAGCGCCCCCTTGTCAGTTCGTCGCGAGCGCGCTATTCAACGTGGCATGGAGCCATCTGATTTCGATGCCCGTTCTGCTTGCCAGCCCGAAGAGTCTGCGCTGTGCAATCTCGCTACAACGGTGATTGACAATGCGGCAGACGATAACTCGCTCTTTGAACAACTGGACGCATGGCTTTCGCGCCATGGGTTCGGGGATGTAGTGGATAAGGAGGAGGCCGATGCCTAAGACACGTTTCCTTACGTGGTATCGCCTTATACCGCTGGCTGCCGTTTTTGCCTTCGGCCTTATCGCATTCGTTTACTCGTATGCTCCTGCCGCTTTCTTTAAGCCGCTGTATCCGATTGACTACGAGGCGTATGTAAAGCAATCCAGTATTTCGCATAATCTGGATCCGTATCTGGTGTGCGCTGTCATTAAGTCTGAATCGAATTGGGATCCCAAGGCCGAGTCGAATCAGGGTGCTCAGGGATTGATGCAGCTGATGCCCGAGACTGCCCAGGATATGATCGCCAAGGGCCTTGTCGACGGTGGCGAGTATTCGGCCGACAACCTTAACGATCCGGCTACGAATATCGAGTTTGGCTGTGCGTATCTCTCGTATCTTCTAGCGTATTTTAACGGGTCGACTGACAGTGCCATTGCCGCCTATAACGCCGGCATGGGCAATGTCGACGGATGGGCGCAGCAGAGTACGTCGCTTCATAATGCAATCACCTTTCCCGAGACGCAGGCGTATCTGATTCGTGTCAATAATGCCTGGGTTCGCTACAAGACCCTCTATCCCGATCGGTTCGTATAGGACTATGCCTGCCGCCTGCGTATACTGCAGATATATGAGTTAGGAGTATCCATGGCGGAATTTGAAGTAGAACGCGTTGGTGGTGAACTTAAGCGCTTTGGCGTTGAAGGCTCTGACGTGCCGTTTAAGGTCGTGTCTCCCTATGAGCCTGCTGGTTCCCAGCCTAAGGCCATTGAGTCGCTTGTGCAGGGCGTGAGGGACGGAGACCGCTATCAGGTTTTGCTGGGCGTGACTGGTTCGGGCAAGACCTTCACGATGGCAAAGACTATTGAGGCCCTGGGAAAGCCGACGCTGGTCATGGCTCCGAATAAAACGCTCGCCGCTCAGCTTGCGAGCGAGCTCAAAGAGTTCTTTCCCAACAACGCTGTGGTCTACTTCGTCTCGTACTACGACTACTATCAGCCCGAGGCGTATGTGCCGCAAAGTGATACATATATCGAGAAAGACTCCTCGATTAACGAAGAGGTCGAGATGCTGCGCCATCAGGCGACCGCGTCACTGCTCTCTCGACGCGATGTGATCGTTGTCGCATCGGTCTCGTGTATCTATGGCATTGGCTCTCCTGAGGACTATGCGGGTCTGGCTCCAAACGTCGACAAGAAGGTGCCGCTCGAGCGCGATGACTTTATCCATGCACTTATCGACATTCAATATGATCGCAATGACTATGACCTGGCACGCGGCACGTTCCGCGTGCGCGGCGATGTTGTCGACGTGTATCCGCCTTATGCCGAGCATCCGTTGCGGTTTGAGTTCTTTGGCGACGAGGTCGAGCTGATTGCCGAGATCGATGAGGTCACCGGTGAGATGCTTCGTGAGTACGAGGCAATCCCCGTATGGCCGGCATCGCACTACGTGACCGAGAAGCCGAAGGTCAAGGCGGCTCTGAAATCGATCAGCGAAGAGTGCGAGAAGCGCGTGGCGGAGCTCAAGGCGACCGACAAGTTGCTCGAGGCGCAGCGTCTTCAGCAGCGCACCGATTATGATCTTGAGATGCTCGAGACGATGGGCTTTTGCAACGGCATCGAGAACTACTCGCGTCATCTGGACGGTCGCAAGCCGGGTGAGCCGCCGTTTACCCTAATCGATTACTTTCCCAAGGATATGCTCTGCATCATCGATGAGAGTCATGTGACGGTGCCGCAGATTCGCGGCATGCACGAAGGCGACCGCTCGCGTAAGGTGACGCTGGTGGAACACGGTTTTCGCCTGCCCTCGGCGCTCGATAACCGCCCGCTTCGTTTCGATGAGTTTGAGGCGAGGATCCCCCAGTTCATCTACGTTTCGGCAACACCGGGCGACTATGAGCTGCGGGTTAGCCAGAACGACGTTGAGCAGATTATTCGTCCGACCGGTCTGCTTGATCCCAAGATCGATGTGCGTCCGGTTCGCGGTCAGATTGACGATCTTGAGGACGAGATTCGCGAGCGCGTTGCCCGCAAGGAGCGCGTGCTGGTGACCACGTTGACCAAGCGCATGGCCGAGGACCTGACCGACCATCTGCTTGATGCGGGCATTAAGGTCAATTACATGCATTCTGATACGGCGACAATGGACCGTGTCGAGATCCTGCGAACGCTGCGCGAGGGCAAGATCGATGTCCTCGTTGGCATCAACCTGCTTCGCGAGGGCTTGGATCTCCCCGAGGTCTCACTGGTGGCAATTCTCGATGCCGATAAGGAAGGCTTCTTGCGCAACCGCCGTTCGCTGATTCAGACGATTGGCCGCGCGGCCCGTAACGCCGATGGCGAAGTCATCATGTATGCGGACGTTGTGACCGATTCGATGAAAGAGGCCATCGAGGAGACGCAGCGCCGTCGCGAGATTCAGATGGCATATAACGAAGAGCATGGCATCGTGCCCAAGACGGTGCGCAAGGCCATCAACGACATCTCAAGTTTTATTGCCGAGGCCGAAAAAACCGTGGGTTCCAAGGGACGCTCGAAGGGCGACTCTCTTGGCCATGGTGCATTCTATACGCCCGATGAGTCGGGCGAGGGCGGCGTGCCGGAAACGGTGGCGCCCGAGCAGACACTTGCGGAGCAGTTGGAAGAACTGCCGCATGACGAGCTTGTGCGGATCGTCGAAACTATGGAAGAGGATATGCGTAACGCTTCTGCCGCCATGGACTTTGAGGAGGCGGCGCGCCTGCGCGATGCTGTCGTTCAGATTCGGGCGATGCTCGAGGGTGCGTCTGAGGACGAGACGATCGAGCGCTTGCGTTTGCAGGCCCGCAAGGGTTCCACGTTCGCATCGGGCAGAAAACGCCAGGGTGCACGGTTTAAGAAATAGCGAACAGGCCCCGAGTTCCCTGTGGAGCTCGGGGCCTATGTCTTTTGCGCGCTGGAATTCGTGCGTTAGAGGTCTGCGATCAGGGCTTCAGCACAACGGATGCCGTCGGTGGCCGCGCTCATGATGCCGCCGGCATATCCAGCCCCCTCACCACAAGGGTAGAGGCCCGGGGTCGACACGGCATGGCACGTTCGGTCTCGGGTGACAGTGACCGGTGAGCTCGAACGAGTCTCCACGCCGGTAAGAACGGCATCGGGACGGTCGTAGCCTCGTAGCTTTTTTCCGAGTAGGGGAAGTCCCAGGCGGAGCGACTCGACGATATGCTGCGGCAGGGCTTCGTCAATTGCCGTCCAGGTCACACCGAGCGGATAGGTGGGCTTTACCTTTCCGGGCGCCTTGCTGGCGCGTCCTGCGAGGAAATCTCCGACGAGTTGCGCCGGTGCGTTCCAGTTGGAACCGCCCAGGCGATAGGCGGCCGCCTCGCAGGCGCGCTGGAGCTCGATGCCGGCGAGCGGGTCATCGTTGGGAAGGTCCTCAGGCGTGACGTTAACGAGCAGGGCGGCGTTTGCGTTGCGTCCGTCGCGGGCATTGAGGCTGGCGCCGTTGACGCACAGGTGGCCCTGCTCGGAAGAGGCGGCGACAACCTGCCCGCCGGGGCACATGCAAAACGAGAACACGCTGCGGCCGTTGGGAAGATGGGCGACGAGCTTGTAGGGGGCTGCTCCGAGGGCAGGATGTCCCGCCAAGGCTCCATATTGGGCTCGGTCGATGTCGCGCTGCGGATGCTCGATGCGAACGCCCATGGCAAAGGTCTTTTGTGCGAGGGCCACGTTGTGGTCCTTAAGGAGCTCAAAAATATCGCGAGCAGAATGCCCGCAGGCGAGGATGAGGTGCTTTGTCTCAATTGGCTCGTAAGCGGCGTCTTGGGACGATTGGACATCGATACCGGTGATGGCGCCAGACGCGTCGATGCGAATGTCGACGAGCTTTGATCGATAACGGACGACACCTCCGAGCTGCTCGATGCGCTGGGATATAGCGGTGACAACCGTGGGAAGGATGTCGGAGCCAATGTGCGGCTTGGCATCCCACAGAATATCGCGGGGCGCGCCCGCCTCGACGAAGGTTTCGAGGATAAGGCGATGGGCGGGATTTTTGGTTCCCGTATTGAGCTTGCCGTCCGAGAAGGTCCCCGCGCCGCCCAGGCCAAACTGGATATTGCTCTCGGGGTCGAGGATGCGCTCCTTTAGAAAGAGATCGATCGCATGCGAGCGGCGAAATGCTGGGTCGCCGCGCTCGATGAGCAAGGGCTTAAGACCCGCTTCGGCAAGGGTGAGTGCAGCGAAAAGGCCAGCGCATCCGGCACCGACAACGACAGGGCTTTCTTGAGGTGCGTCGGAGACGGGGGAGGGGAATGAAGACCCATCGTCTTCTATCGCGCGTACGCGCGAGCGGTCACGCTCGGCAACGCTGTCGACCGCTTCTCGCTCGAGGTGGGGACTAGTCAGCTCAACACGAAAGCTCAGGATAAAATGGACGTCTCGTTTTTTGCGGGCGTCGATTGACTTGCGGTGGAGCTCGATGGACTTGATCTCGGAGTCCTTGCAACGTAGGACGCGCTTGGCGACTCGCTTGCCAACAATGAGGCAGGCATTTTCATCGCCGGCTTCATCGAGTGACGCGTTGACTTGGGTGATTTCGATCATCGAGGTCTCCTTAGAGGCAAGAAAGAGGCCGTCCGGTATCCCAGACGGCCCGAATGCGTTTTTGATTATAGACTGCGCGGCTACAGGCTGCTTGCAGCGCGAATGCCCGAGAGCCATGCCCACGCAAGGTTAAAGCCTCCGCAATCGGCGTCGATGTCGAGCGCTTCGCCGCAGACGTAAAGCGGGGCGTCGACAACGCTGCGCGCGCGTAGACTGGGTGTTGAGATACTCTCGACAGATACGCCACCACGCGTGACCTGCGCCGAGCGCTCCTCGGCTGTTCCCTCGACGAGCAACTTAAAGTGCTTGAGGATCGAGACCAGGTGGATGACATCGTTGGAGCCTGGATGGCACTGCTCGAACGCCGTGCAGACGACGCGGGAGAGTTGCGGGGCGAGCATGCCGTCGAGCCAACGGGGATCGCGGGGCGAAAAGCCGCCGAGCAGCTCAACGCGCCGGTTGAGCATATCGAGCAGCTCGTCTTTGGAGAGGTCGGGGAAAACGTCGAGCAGGATCGTATCACCGCGCTGGATACGACGGGAGAGGTTGAAGACAGCGACACCCGAGATGCCGAAGGCTCGAAACAGTACTTCACCGTCTTCGTGCCAGAGCTCACTATGGTTACGGGTGAGCGTCAAGCGGGCGCGGACGCGCAGACCATCCAACGTCTTGAGTGCCGCCCGATCGCCAACGACCGTTGCCGATACGGGGCAGAGGATGGGGCGCAGCGAGGTGAGGGGGAGGCCAAACGTATCGGCGATACCGGTGGGGTTGCCGCCCGTGGCGATAATTACGGCATGTGCCTGCAGGGCCTCGTTCTTGCGAGGGACATCGGCGAGTGCCTTCCGAAGCGAGCGGAGCTCCGATTTTCGGTCGTCGTGCTTTTTTGCCTTTAGCGCCCGCGCTGGACGGTTTATTTGGAGTGCCCAGCCTTCGGGATCTTTGCGTGCCGTGGCAATATTGGCTCCGCAGATTAAGGTGATACCTAGGCGGTCGCAAACGTTGAGAAGCGCGTCGCGCACCGATTCGGCGCGAAGGGAGCGCGGGTACAGTCGGCCTTCCTCGGAGGTTGTCATGATGCCCAGCGAGGAGAAGAAACCCATAAGCTCTTGTTCGGGTTGGGGGCCCATGACAGATTCGACGAATGCGGGGTGGTTATACCGTTGAGGATCAATCGATTCGTTGGAGAGGTTGCAGCGGCCGTTACCGGTCGCAAGGAGCTTAAGGCCGCAGGCGACATCGCGCTCAACGATGCAGACGCTTTTGCCAGCACGTGCGGCCGTAATGGCGGCGGCGAGGCCTGAAGCCCCGCCGCCGATTACCAGGACGTCATAGAAGGCGTTCGTGTTCACTTAGGCCTCGTCGGTCTCGTGCGGGGTAATAGCCTCGACGGCAGAGACTGCCTTGGGCAACATGCCATCGGGCAGCGCGGTCTCAACCTCGCCCTTATCGCAGGCCCCGGCGAGTGCCGGATTAATGGGAAGCGTGCCCAAGATGTCGAGGCTATAGCGCTCTGCGACCTCGGGGAGCTTGCTCTTGCCAAAGACCTCGATCTTCTTGCCGCAGTCGGGGCACTCAATATAGCTCATGTTCTCGACGATGCCCAGAATGGGGACGTTCATCTTCTCGGCCATGTTGACCGCCTTGGCGACGATCATCGAGACCAGATCCTGCGGGCTCGTGACGATGACGATGCCGTCGACGGGCAGCGACTGGAAGACGGTGAGCGCGACGTCGCCTGTTCCCGGAGGCATGTCGACCAGCAGGTAGTCGATGGGGCCCCACGAGGTCTCGCTCCAGAACTGCCTGATGGCGCCTGCGATGACCGGACCGCGCCAAAGGACGGGGTCGGTCTCGTTTTGGAGCAGAAGGTTGGAGCTCATGACCTTGACGCCGTGCTCGGAGATTTCAGGCAGCATGAGGTTGCCAAGGGCATGGACGTGGCGTCCGCTCATACCGAACATCTTGGGGATAGAGGGACCGGTGATGTCGGCATCGAGGACGCCGACCTTGTGGCCGTGACGGGCAAGCTCGGTGGCGATGGCACCGGTGACAAACGACTTGCCGACACCGCCCTTGCCGGAAAGCACGGCGATGACGCGTTTGACCTCGGACAGCGTATTCTCCTCAAATTGCGACGGCGACGTTTGTCCGCCGGCGGCCTGTGCGTGCTCGCAACCCATGTATGACTCCTTTGTATATGTTGGGGCCGGGGCCCCGTGATGTGACACGAGCGTCATTGTACCCTCGTTTGCGAGCGGGAGTCATTTACGATGCATTTGGGCCGAGCGTGCTTGCAATACGATGGGTCCAAGCGAATGGGCGGGCTTACTGAACTTTGCTGGCGAACTCGAGGTATTGCATGCGCTGCAGCTTGTCGATCGTCGAGGCGTATGGGCTGTCTTCAGATTCCAAGTCGTAGCGCAGCCCGTCGGCACCAAGGTAGCCGGCGACATTGATGGTGGGCACATCTGACCTTGTTGCAAGCAGAGCCTTTTGATAGTCGGTGAGCGGGGCGCCGATCTTATTAAGGGTAATGGCTGCAATCTCGTTTGCCCCGACGGTGTCGTAGACGTTGAGCTCGGTATTGCCGGCGATTTCATAGTTAGCCCAGACAAAATATGTCGACTGATAGATACGGAAAGCGTGGCTTGCCGTATCTTCCTGAGGGTACAGCTCGTCGTTGAGAGTTGTTGCGGCGCTCGGCTGATGGTCGCCAAAAAAGACAAGGACAACCGGTCTGCCGATATTGCGGAGCTCGTTGATAAAGTACTCGAGGTCCCGGTCGGATGCGTTGATGCAGGTAAGATAGGTGTTGAGCGCGCTATTGGCACCCTCGCTGGCTCCCTCGACCCAATAGTTTGTCAGCTCCTCGGCGGGAACGGTGCCATAGTCGTAGCCGCCGTGATTTTGCATCGTGACGTCAAAGATGAACTGCGGGGCTTCGTCGGTTCTAAGCAGGTCGAGTATCTTGTCGTAGGTGGCGTAGTCGCATACGCCGGCATGGTAACAGGACGCACCTTCGAAATCGCCGATTGAAAGAAAGTCTCCAAAGCCCAGCTGCTGATAGATTTTATCTCGATGGTAGTTGACGGGGTTTTGCGGGTGCATAGCGGTAGCGGTATACCCAAGCTCCTTAAGGTCCTTTGCCAGGCTGTTGACGCCATTCATCTGATACAGCTGATAGGGGATTTTGCCTAATCCGACAAAGGCCGTTGTCGCTCCGGTCAAAAATTCGAATTCGGAGTTCGCCGTTCCGCCACCGGCGACCGAAGCGAGCATGGTGCCGCGAACAAGTGTGTCGGGAAGCGAGTTGTAGAATGCGGGGCCGGTGTACCCGGCCGCCTGGAGTTGCTCAAAGCACGAAAGATCGCTAAAACTCTCATTCATGACGGCAACAATCGTCGGCTTGATTTCATTGAACTGGGCAACGGCCGCCGCGCGCTGCTCGCTCGAGCCATACGTGCTGTCGTAGGCGGCGGCGAGCTCCTGCTCGATGCTCTGCGCCTCATCGGGCGTATAGTCTTCGGGCTTCTCAATGGGCAACTCGTTGACCATTTCGGTGAACGAAGTGATAAAACCCTGAGACGCATACGTGGTGATGGGCTGCCAACGGTCAAATCCAAAATTCAGCGCCTGCTCCAAGTCGATGCTGGAAAAGCCCGAGAGCCCCACAACGGTCACTAGCAGAAAAGCGCAGAGGTTAGCGGCGATTGCGGGGAAGACATGGGTTGGCGTACGGAGCTTTCTCGGTCGGATAAGCGAAAGAAGCCCTAGGGAAATCTCCAGCAGGGCTAGAGAGGTTACGATTCCGGCGGTAAAGGTAAACTCGTATCCCTCGCTCACTTCCATTGCGGTGCCAAGGGCCAAGATATCGCTTGGCAGGATGGCCTCGCCTTTAAACGTTATGACGAAGTGCTCGGCAATGCCAAGGATGCAACAGGCGACGGGCACGAGGGCCATGACGCCTCCATGACGCTGTCCCAGCAAATAAAGGGAGAGCAGAACCGTCGCGAGCAGCCCGACGGAAAACCCGAATGAGTTGGCGGGAATGCGATAGAACGTTTCGTTACAGGCAATTTCGAGTGAAACGAACGAGAGCGCTGAAACAGCGGCGATGACAAGGATGTCACGGCAAATACAGGCAACCGTTCCCGTCGCAAGATCGGTTTGGTCGATAAGTCCCGAAACCAAGGGCTCGACAAGAAGTATGACGGCGGTAGCACCGAGCGCCGAATAAGAAAGGACCCATAGGGAATTGTCCTCATTTACGAGCAATTGATTCGTAATCCATGCAGCTACCATGCCGAGCGGGATGAGGAGCGTCGCGCACCAAAAGACGCGGGCAATGGGCGGCTTTTCATTGTGTTTGATTGAAAAATATACGCGCACCACGACGATGGCCACGATAAGGACGGCGATGAATATGGGCAGATTGGCCATGTCGCTCGAAGTGATTTCAAGGGGGATATCTTCGGTCATGGACGTTCCTCTGTTACGGCAAATTAAGTTCAGTATTAGATTACTGTAACCTTTCCACGGCATTTCGAGAAACAAAGCGCCCGATACGCAAAGCTAAAGGTCTGCGAATCTTGTATTACGAACATCTGTGCGCGTCGAGTGCGCTAAACTCATCGACAGTATGATTCGATGCAATAGGAGGCAAGGAGCTTCCATGTCTGATTCTTCTATCGTTATTCGCGGCGCTCGTGAGCACAACCTCCGTGATATCGATGTTTCCATTCCGCGTGACCAACTCGTGGTCATTACCGGTCTTTCTGGCTCGGGCAAGAGTTCGCTGGCATTTGACACTATCTATGCCGAGGGCCAGCGTCGATACGTCGAGAGCCTTTCGAGCTATGCGCGCCAGTTCTTGGGCCAGATGGACAAACCCGACTTGGATTCAATCGACGGCCTTTCGCCGGCGGTGTCGATCGACCAAAAGACGACGTCTAAAAACCCTCGCTCGACGGTTGGCACCGTAACCGAGATTTATGACTATCTGCGCCTGCTGTTCGCCCGTGTGGGCACCCCGCACTGTCCCGAATGCGGCCGCGTCATTGAGCGCCAGACGACCGACCAGGTTGCCGACAAGGTCTTGGCGGCGGGGGAGGGCCGCCGCGCGTTTGTGCTGGCGCCGGTGGTGCGCGGGCGAAAAGGCGAGTACACCAAACTGTTTGAGGATCTTCGCGCCGAGGGCTTTAGCCGCGTGCGTGTCGACGGTGAAGTGCGCTCGCTCGACGACCCGATCGATCTGGACAAGAAGTTCAAGCACGATATCGAGGTCGTGGTCGATCGCATCGTGATCCGTGAGAACTCTCTTGGCCGTATCGCCGAGTCTGTTGAGCAGGCGACCGCGCTGGCTCACGGCAATGTAAACGTGTACATGCTGCCCGATCGTGATGCTCCCGAGGGGACCGAGGGCGAGCTTCTGGAGTATTCGTTGGCCTTGGCGTGCCCGGAGCATGGACACTCCATTGACGATCTTCAGCCGCGTGATTTTTCGTTCAACGCTCCCTATGGCGCATGTCCTGAGTGCGACGGCCTGGGCTTTAAGAAAACCGTTGATGCCGAGGCGCTGATTGAGGATCCCTCGAAGTCCATTGCCGACGGAGTCTTTGGTAGCCTGTTTGGCAATTCGAACTACTATCCGCAGATTTTTGCTGCGGTCTGTAAACACTTTAAGGTGAGCGCCGATACGCCGTGGGAGGACTTGCCCCCTCGCGTGCGTCGTGCATTCTTGGATGGCCTGGGCGATACGAAGATCTCGGTCGACTACCAAAAGCTCGACGGACGTCGCAGCCAGTGGGATACCAAGTTTTCGGGCGTTCGCAACATCCTGTACGAACGCTATACCGAGACGACGAACGAGAACACCAAGGCGCGCCTGGAGAAGTACATTCGCGAGGAGCCGTGCTCGACCTGCCACGGCGCTCGTTTGCGCTCCGAGATGCTCGCCGTCACCGTGGGCGGTAAGTCCATTTACGAGGTTTGTTGCCTGTCGTGCCGTGAATCGCTCGAGTTTTTTGAGGGCTTGGAACTCACCGAGCGCCAACAGTTTATCGGCGGCCGTATCGTCAAAGAAATTCTGGAACGTCTGCGTTTTCTGGTCGATGTTGGACTCGACTATCTGACACTCGATCGCGCCTCGGCGACGCTTTCCGGTGGCGAGGCACAGCGTATTCGACTGGCAACGCAGATCGGCGCGGGTCTCATGGGCGTGCTCTATATTCTGGACGAGCCCTCGATCGGTCTTCATCAGCGTGACAACGAGCGCCTGATCAAGACGCTCGAGCGCCTGCGCGATATCGGCAATACCGTTATCGTCGTCGAACACGACGAGGATACAATCCGTGCCGCCGACTACGTGATCGACATGGGGCCCGGCGCCGGTGTCAACGGCGGGCACGTAGTCGCGGCGGGAACGCCTGCTGATATCATGGCGTGTCCTGAGTCGATGACGGGCGCTTATCTGACCGGCAAACGAATGATTCGGGTGCCTGATGAACGGCGCAAGCCCGGTCGCGGCTGCCTTAAAATTACGGGCGCTCGAGCCAACAACCTCAAAAACGTTACTGCCAAGATCGAGTTTGGTACGCTTACGGTTGTTACCGGCGTGTCGGGATCGGGCAAGAGCTCCCTGGTTACCGACACCATTGCGCCTGCCCTTACGAATGCTATTCACCGTTCGACGCGCCCCGTGGGTCCGTATAAGAAAATCGAGGGCATCGAGTGTATCGATAAGGTTATTGATATCGACCAGTCGCCGATTGGCCGCACGCCGCGTTCCAACCCTGCTACCTATATCGGCCTGTGGGATGATCTTCGCGCGCTGTTTGCGAGTACGCCGGAGTCGAAGGCGCGCGGCTACTCGCCGGGTCGTTTCTCCTTTAATGTGAGTGGCGGGCGCTGTGAGGCGTGCAAGGGCGACGGGCAGATCAAGATCGAGATGCACTTCCTTCCCGATATCTACGTTCCCTGCGAAGTTTGCGGCGGTAAACGCTACAACCGCGAGACACTCGAGGTCACCTACCGTGGCAAGACCATCTCGGACGTGCTCGACATGAGCGTCACCGAGGCGCTGGCCTTCTTTGGGAATATCCCGCAGATTAAGCGCAAGCTCCAGACGCTGTACGATGTAGGCTTAGGCTACGTGAGCCTGGGCCAGCCCGCCACGACGCTCTCGGGCGGCGAGGCGCAGCGTGTGAAGCTCGCCAAGGAGCTTCATCGACGCCAGACGGGCAAGACGTTCTATATTTTGGACGAGCCGACGACCGGTCTTCATTTTGAGGACGTCCGCCAGCTGCTCGATGTGCTGCAGTGCTTGGTCGATGCGGGCAACACGGTGCTGGTGATTGAGCACAACCTTGATGTCATCAAGGTTGCCGACCGCCTGATCGATATGGGTCCCGAGGGCGGTAACGGCGGCGGAACCGTCGTGGTTTCGGGTACACCGGAGCAGGTTGCGGACTGTCCGCAGAGTTATACGGGCAAGTTTTTGGCGCCGTTGCTCAGGCGTGACCGGGAGCGCCAGGCTCAACTTGATGCTCAATAAATAGGCGATTCAGTTTATGGGCGCCATCGACTCCTTGTGATTCGATGGCGCTTGCTGTGCCGAAGTGACGTATGCAGCCGAATTGGACATATACTTAATCCTTGCGTCCGAATGCGAGGGAAAGGATATGTCATGGCAAAGGCTGTAAAGACGCCAAAAACCAATGCGATGCGCGAGCTGGAAAGTGCCGGCATTTCCTATGTTCTACATACGTACGAAGACGATGGTGATGAGTCGGTGGGCCTGGGGGCCGCGATTTCGGAGCAGCTTGGCGAGGAGCCCGGTCAAGGATTTAAGACTTTGGTCTGTGTGACACCGTCCAACGACCATGTCGTGTGCTGCATCCCTGTTGCCGACGAGCTCGATTTAAAGTCCGCCGCGCGTGCCGCGGGGGAAAAGTCCTTGGCCATGATGCATGTGAAGGATTTGCTTGCGGCGACTGGCTACGTTCGCGGCGGCTGCAGCCCGGTCGGTATGAAAAAACGCTACCGGACGCTCATTGATGAGACGTGTGTCCTTTGGGATACCATTTTTATTTCGGGAGGCAAGCGTGGTTATCAGCTCGAGCTTGCACCCGATGATTTAATTGCATTTTGCGGGGCGACGGTTGCCGCGATTACGAGAGAGGACTGAGCGATGCCGCAGGAAGAATTGAAGCGCGGAGCTCATTTTGCAAAAGAATCTGCGCCTCAGACACCCTCATCCGAAGCTCCTTCGTCGCGAGATGACACTGACGACATGGGCTCGTCGGACTACTCCACGGTTGGTCGTTCTGCTGGCCTCATGACCGTGCTGACCATCGTGTCGCGCGTCACCGGGTTTATCCGCACGTGGGCCATGGCGGCCGCCATCGGCATGTCGCTGCTCTCGTCCTCCTATCAGGTTGCCAACAACCTGCCCAACATGCTTTACGAACTCGTGATGGGCGGCATGCTCGTTACGGCGTTTTTGCCGGTGTATATGGGTGTGAGGCGCGAGCAGGGCCGCGAGGCATCGAACGAGTATGTCGGTAACCTGCTCGGTATTCTGCTTCTGCTGCTGGGCGGTATCTCGCTGCTGGGCACCGTGTTTGCTCCCGGCTTTATTTGGACGCAGTCGTTCCTTTCGGGCGATGGCGGCAGCATGGATACCGCTGCGTTCATGTTCCGCTTCTTTGCTATTCAAATTCTGTTTTATGGCTTGGGCTCGGTGTTCTCGGGCGTTCTCAACGCACACCGCGACTACTTCTGGTCGACGTTTGCCCCGGTTCTCAACAATGTTATCGTCATCGCCAGCTTTATGGGCTTTGCTCCTGTGTCTGCACAATTTGGCGGGCAGGCCGGTATTATCTTGATCGCAGCTGGTACGACCCTCGGCGTCTTTGTCCAGATGGCCTGCCAGATTCCCGCGCTTGGCAAGCATGGCGTGCATCCTCATATCCATATCGACTTTAAGGACCCCGCGCTGCGACAGACGATCGCGCTTGGTATCCCGACGCTGCTCGCCACGGTGTGCATGTTTGTCTCGACCTCCATTACCAATGCCGCCGCGTTGGTGGTGCAGCCCGAGACCGGCCCATCCGTCATTGCATATGCGCGCCTGTGGTACACATTGCCCTATGCGCTGATCGCCGCCTCGCTTTCGACGGCACTCTATACCGAACTCTCTCACGATGCGCAGGAGAAGGATTACGACAGCGTCCGCACGGGTATTTCGCGCGGTGTCGCCCAGATGCTCTTCTTCCTGATTCCGTTTGCGCTGTACCTGATCGTCTTCGCCCGTCCGCTCAACATGATTTACTGCGCCGGCAAGTTCGATGAATCCGGTGTGGCGCTGGTGTCGGAGTTCCTTATCTATCTGGCACTTTCCCTGCCGCTCTACGGTGTGGTCGTGCTGATGCAGAAGAGCTTCTCGGCCCTGCTCGATATGAAACCTTATAGCCGCTATTGCCTGTACTCCGCTATCGGTCAGGCCGGTTCGGTGCTGCTGTTTGGCGTGGTGCTGGGCTACGGTATGCCGGCAATTGCGCTTTCGTACGTCGTTGACTACGTGGTCTTGGTCGGATGCTCACTGTGGTGGCTGCGCCGTCGTCTGCATGGCCTGCAGGTCAAATCTATCCTGCACGGCGGTTTCTTTGGTCTATTGTTCGGTCTCTTGGGCGCTGCCGCGGGCGCCGGCGTCATGTGGGCACTTGAGCACTTTGTCGGGGCACTTGGCGGCTCGATTCTGATTACTCTTGGCTACGTTTGTGTCGCAGGCGTCGTCTCGCTCGCCGTAACTTTTGGCCTTGCCTTCGTCTTTAAGATGCCCGAGGTCTCGGCGCTGCTTCTTCGCAAGTAGGTACGCGTGGCAGGTCACGACAACATTCCAACACTTGCCGAGCAGGTTTCGCGCGTTCCCACGCAACCCGGCTGCTACCTTTGGAAAGATGCCAAGGGCGATGTCATCTATGTGGGCAAGGCAAAAAACTTGCGTGCCCGTATGCGTCAATACGTGACGCTGCAGGACGAGCGTCAAAAGATCCCGCTCATGATGCAGCTGGTGGCGAGCTTCGACTATATCGTGGTGGAGACCGAGCACGAGGCATTGGTGCTCGAGCGCAATCTGATCGGCCAGTACCATCCGTACTTCAACGTCGACCTTAAGGACGATAAGAGCTATCCCTTTATCGCCATTACTAAGAGCGATCTCTTTCCCGCTATTAAATACACGCGCGAGCGCCATAAGCCCGGCACGCGCTATTTTGGTCCCTATACCGATAGTCGTGCGGCGCGTGAGACCATCGATACGCTGCGCAAGGTTATTCCTATTTGCTCGGCATCCTGTGCGGAATGGCGCCGCTGCCGCCGCATCGTCGAATCTCATAAGGGCGAAGAAGACATCGTCAATATGATTTGCGCACAAAACGGGCGCCCCTGCTTTGACTACCATGTCGGGCGCGGGCCGGGCGCATGCGTCGGCGCGATTTCCCCTGCTGACTATGCCAAGAACGTCAAGCGTGTCGAACGTTTCTTGTCGGGCCATCGCAAGGATGTCGTCGACGAGCTTACGTCCGAGATGACGGAGGCAGCCGAGACGCTCGATTTTGAGCGTGCGGCGCGCGTCAAGCGTCGTCTGGAAGTCATTAGGGGCTTGGACGATCGCCAACAGGTTGTTTTTCCATCGAGCGTCGATATCGACGTCATCGGCTTCTATCGCGAAGAGACTATCTCTGCCGCCTGCGTCTTTGTCGTTCGCGAGGGCCGAACGGTTCGAACTTGTGAGTTCATCCTCGATAAAGGCCTGGATGTCGACGAGGAAGAGCTTCAATCGGGCTTTCTTAAGCGCTATTACGACGAGACGGCTGATATTCCAGCCGAGATCAATCTCTCTGTCGAGCTTGAGGATGCCGAAGCGTTGGGGGAGTGGCTTGCGGGCAAGCGCGAACGCTCTTGCCATCTCCATAGGCCGCAGCGCGGCGAAAAGCACCGCCTGCTCGATATGGCTTCCAAAAATGCACGCCATGCCCTCATGCGCTACATGATGCGCACGGGATATGCTGACGATCGCACCAATCAGGCGCTCCTTGAGCTCGAAAGCGCGCTTGCGCTGCCTGCACCGCCGTTGCGCATCGAGTGCTTCGATATCTCGACGTTGCACGGCACCTTTACCGTCGCTTCGATGGTGGTATTTACCAACGGTCGTGCCGACAAGGGCCAGTATCGTCGCTTTAAAATTCAGGCCGAATTGGACGAGGCGAACGACTTCGTATCGATGTCCGAGGTTCTGGGGCGTCGCTATGCTCCCGAGCGCATGGCGGACGAGCGCTTTGGCTCGCGCCCCGATTTGCTCGTTGTCGATGGCGGCAAGCCGCAATTGACCGCTGCAATTAAGCAACTTGAGGCGCTCGGCCTCGATATACCAGTCTGTGGCTTGGCAAAGGCCGATGAGGAGGTTTTCGTGCCGTGGGACGAGACTCCCGTCGTGCTACCGACCGGCTCCGCTTCGCTTTATCTGATCAAGCAGGTTCGCGATGAATCCCACCGATTTGCGATTACGTTCCACCGCGAGTTGCGCGATAAGGCAATGACGGTTTCGGTGCTTGACGACGTTCCGGGCGTGGGACCCACTAGAAAACGTGCCATCATGCGCCATTTTGGCTCGATGAAGCGCTTGCGCGCGGCAAGCGAGCAGGAGATTGCGGAAGTTCGAGGCGTTCCGGCCGATGTCGCCAAAGCGGTCCACGAGGCACTTGTTGCATGGAATGCCGAGCGCGTCCAGGCATCGGCCAGCCGTTCCGAAAACTAAACGCGCTTCTAAACAACTGATATACATGATTGGCTGATTTTCAATCATTTATTTCGCGGCGATTACCTCCTGATTTCGGGTTTTATTAACGCTAAAACGTTTGATTAGCCATGGTGAATAACCCTGCTATCCTGCGGGTTGACGAAGACTGATATCTCACCTCGTCGATACATACTGTCTGGCGAATCGTTTGTCAATGAATTCGGTGAACGGTAGTAAATACCGTTCAAGCGTATGTATGTATCGGTCGCCGAGCGCGGCACCTCAGTTGGGTCCGTCGGTAGGTAAGGTATATATCGTCCGCAAGTTGCGCGGGGGCAAGTCTAGGTGCTCCCGGGTAAGATTCTCTATTGATAGGAGAAGACATGGCCATCATCAACAAGGGTATGTCCAGGCGTTCGTTCCTCGGCCTCACCGGCAGCGTCGCTGCTGTCGCAGGGCTTGGTCTCACCGGCTGCGGTGGCAGCTCCAACGACGAGGGTTCCGCTTCCGGTTCCACCGATTCCGCCAACCGTGGCGGCGGCGTGATCACTGCTGGTTCCGCTTACGCTCCGTCCAGCTTCGACCCCGCCAGCACCGGCTCCGCTGTGGGCCTGGGTGCTAACTGGCACGTCATCGAGGGCCTCTACGGCATCGATTACCACGACTACAGCACCTTCAACGAGCTCGCCACCGACGATCCCAAGTCCGTGGACGACACTACCTTCGAGGTCACCATCCGCAAGGGCGCCAAGTTCTCCGATGGCACCGAGGTCACCGCTGACGACGTCGTTGCCTCCTACACCGCTTGCGCCGCTTCTGCTACCTATGCTCCGTTCTTCCAGCCCTTCGAGTCCATCGAGGCCAAGGACGCCAGCACGGTAACGGTCAAGACCAAGGTCCCCAACTTCTCCCTGCTCAAGGATCGTCTGGCCATCATCCGCGTTACCCCGGCTACCCAGGCCGAGGAGGATCGCGCCAAGCAGCCGATCGGCTCCGGCCCCTGGATGTACGACTCTATCTCCGATACCGAGATCACCCTGGTTCCCAACCCCGAGTACAACGGTGAGTATGCTGCCGAGGATAAGAAGATCCAGTACAGCATCCTGACCGACCCCACCGCTCGCGTTACCGCTCAGCAGGAGGGCTCCACGCTCGTTATGGAGCTCGTCACCGCTGACGCCGTCGACCAGCTCGAGAGCGCTGGCTGCAAGATCGATAACGTTCAGGGTTTCGGCACCCGCTTCATCATGTTCAACGTCGCCAAGGAGCCTTGGAACAACGTCAAGGTCCGTCAGGCCGTCATGTACGCGCTCGACACCGAGAAGATGATCACCAACACCTTCGCCGGCCTTGCCACCGCCGCCAGCTGCTACCTGCCCAAGAGCTTCACCAACTATCATGAGGCTTCCACGGTGTACAAGACTGACGCCAAGAAGGCCAAGAAGCTCATCGAAGAGTCTGGCATCACCCCGGGCGCCATCACCCTGCGCACCACCGACAACGAGCAGATCAAGGGCATGGCCGCCCAGGTCAAGAACGACCTCGACGCTCTCGGCTTCGATGTGACCATCCAGACCGATACCTCGCCGGCCACCTACGCTGCCATCGACGGCGGCGAGGCCTACGATATCCTCCTTGCCCCTGGCGATCCGTCCTGCTTCGGCGCCGACCCCGACCTGCTGCTCAACTGGTGGTACGGTGACAACGTCTGGATGCAGACCCGTTGCCCGTGGAAGGAGTCCGCTGAGTGGGAGAAGCTCCACGGTCTCATGGACGAGGCTCTTGCCGCCGAGGGCGACGAGCAGCAGAAGAAGTGGAACGAGTGCTTCGACATCATCGCCGACAACGCTGTTCTGTACCCCGTTGTCCACGTCAAGACCGTCTCCGCTTCCTGGGACGATCCGTCCACCGCGCCCAACGGCGAGGCCCTCGATGGCTTCAAGGGCATCGGCACGACGAGCATGTCCTTCAGGGGCGTCGCGACCGTCAAGGCCTAAGACTCGCTTGAGTCATATGTGGGGCGTCGGTCGTAAGGCAACGTCCTCATAGTTGAAACAAAGACCCGGGCGGCCTCGATGTCGCTCGGGTCTTGTAATGAGTATCCATACTCATATACCAGTTGGTCCTACCGACAAAAGAAAGGGGAGAGAACGTGAACAACTTTCTACGTTTGATTGGAAGGCGTCTCGTGGCGCTGCCGATCATGGCATTGGGCGTCACCGTCCTGGTGTTCTTCCTTATGTCGTTCTCCAAGACCGACCCCGCCTATACGGCGTTGGGTGACGGTGCCTCGCCCGAGGCGGTTGCCGAGTACCATGAGAAGTATGGTCTGGACGACCCCTGGCCCGTGCGCTACGTGCGCTACATGGGCGATCTGATCCATGGTGACATGGGCACCTATGGTGCTGCTCGCAACT
The DNA here is from genome assembly GCA_048326155.1 of Collinsella sp. Classification (GTDB taxonomy): domain Bacteria; phylum Actinomycetota; class Coriobacteriia; order Coriobacteriales; family Coriobacteriaceae; genus Collinsella. The sequence goes on along the minus strand of DBFEQD010000041.1, from coordinate 15,476 downwards.
CCGTTGCCAAGCGCATCTCCACGGCCCTGCCCGTCACGATGCAGCTGACCTTCATCGGTCTTGCCATCGGCGCGGTCGTCTCGTTTTTGCTCGGCGTCATCGCGGCACTGTATCGCGATAAATGGCCGGACCAAGTGATCCGCGTCTTCTCCATCGCCGGCTTGGCAACCCCGTCGTTCTGGCTTGCCGTTCTGTTGATTCTGCTGTTCTCTTCCTACCTTAAGGTGCTCCCGGCGTCCGGTGCTCTGCCTCACTTCACCACCAACCCGGCTGGCTATCTGGGACGTATGATCATGCCCGCTATCGCTCTGGCATTCCCGCTGACGGGCCAGATGACTCGTATCGTGCGTACGGCCATGGTTGAGGAGCTCGATAAGGACTATGTCCGTATGGCTCGCGGCGCCGGCGTTCCCGAGAAGGTCGTCGTCGGCATCAACGTTCTTCGCAACGCGCTGATCACCCCGGTCACCACCCTCGGTCTTAAGATCGGTTACCTTATGGGCGGCGCAGTCGTCATCGAGGTCATCTTCAACCTCCCCGGCATGGGTACTGCGATTCTGCAGGGCGTTCAGGGCAACGAGGCGAACCTGGTTCAGGGCGTCGTCATCGTCGTTGCTCTTGCCTTCATCATCATCAACATCGTGGTTGACATGCTCTACCTGCTCATCAACCCGCGCATCAGGACGGTGTAGATTATGGTAAAGATTCGAGAGAAGCAAACCGAGCAGCTCGAGAAAGCTGCCTCCAAGGGGCTCAAGCTCGGTGGCTGGAAGAAGATGACGCTGTCTTCTAAGATTGCCGCCGTCGTGCTGGTACTGGTCGCCCTGACCGCGATTCTGGCGCCCCTTCTTGCCCCCTATAGCCCGGTCGAGATCTTCACTGCTCGCCAGGCTCCCGGCAACGGATTTATCTTCGGTACCGACGATAAGGGTCGCGACATTCTGTCGCGCATGCTCTACGGTGGTCGTTACTCGCTGATCATCGGCTTTGGCGCCACTGCCATGGCTCTGGTCTGCGGCTCGGTCGTGGGCGCCCTCGCGGCGGTTTCGCGCAAGTCCGTTTCCGAGGCGATCATGCGCATCCTGGACATCATCATGTCCATCCCGGGCATTGCCCTCGCGGCCGTCTTCGTCTCCATCCTGGGCAACTCCGTGCCGTCGATCATCTTCGCCATCGGCTTTATGTACACTCCGCAGATTGCCCGTATCGTGCGCGCCAACATCGTGTCCGAGTACGGCGAGGACTATGTCCGCGCGGTCATCGTTTCCGGTGCCAAGGCTCCGTGGATTTTGATCAAGCATGTTCTGCGTAACTGCATTGCCCCGATTATGGTCTTCACCGTTACCCTGGTCGCCGACGCCATCATCTTCGAGGCCTCGCTGACCTTCATCGGCGCTGGTATCCAGGAGCCCACCGCTACCTGGGGCAACATCCTCGCCGACGCCCGAGGCGGCGTGCTCGCTGGCCGTTGGTGGCAGGCGCTGTTCCCGGGCCTGGCCATCATGATCACCTGCCTGGCGCTCAACATCCTCTCCGAGGGCATTACTGACGCCATGGCCGCTGCTCCCTCCGCTGCCCTGGATCCGACCGACTCCTCCAAGCGCCGTGAGGCCGACCTGCTGGTCTCCGACCCCGTTCGCGCTTACAAGGAGCAGGCTCAGTCCCTGTCCGCCCGTCTTGGCGCTCTGCGTGATGTCGAACTCAAGCGTAACGACCGCCATGTGCCCGATGAGTCCGTTGAGCCGATCCTTTCGGTCCGTGATTTCTGCATCCAGTTTGAGCACCACGGTGATATCAACGTCGTCGACCACGTCAACTTTGACGTCCGTCCTGGCCAGACCATGGGCCTGGTCGGTGAGTCCGGCTGCGGTAAGTCCATCACCACGCTGGCCATCATGGGCCTGACCGACGATGACGAGCATCTTTCCGGTGAGGTTCTCTGGGAGGGCCGCGACCTGCTCAAGATGAGCAAGAAGGAGTGGTTCGGCCTGCGCGGTACCGATATCGCCATGGTCTATCAGGACGCCCTGTCCTCGCTCAACCCCTCCATGCTCATTTCCGCTCAGATGAAGCAGCTCACCAAGCGCGGCGGCACCCGCAGCGCCGAGGAGCTCCTGGAGCTCGTGGGCCTCGACCCCAAGCGTACGCTCGAGAGCTATCCGCATGAGCTTTCCGGTGGTCAGCGTCAGCGCGTTCTGATCGCTATGGCCCTTACCCGCGACCCCAAGCTGGTCATCTGCGACGAGCCCACGACCGCTCTGGACGTTACCGTCCAGAAGCAGGTCATCAAGCTGCTTAACGACCTTCAGGCCAAGCTCGGCTTTGCCATGATCTTCGTTTCGCACGACCTGGCACTGGTCGCCGAGGTCGCTCATAACATCACGGTTATGTACGCCGGTCAGGTTATCGAGCAGGCGCCCACCAAGGAGCTGCTCACCAACCCGATCCACGAGTACACCCGCGGCCTTCTGGGTTCCGTCCTGTCCATCGAGAGCGGTTCGGGCCGCCTGCACCAGGTGCCCGGCGCCGTTCCGAGCCCGCGCGATTTCCCCAAGGGCGATCGCTTCGCACCCCGCTCGAGCCATCCGCGCATTGGCCTGGACACCCGTCCGGTCTTCAAGCGCGTGCCCGGCACCGAGCACTTCTATTCCGAGCTCCCCGATGAGGTGCTCAAGGCAAATGGTTTGACCCCTCACGCGGAGGTGATGTAGATGAGCGAGACCGCAGTCAACGGCGTCGAGCCGATCATCTTCCTTGATGACGTCCACGTCACCTTTAGGACCCGTACCGGCTCGATTCTGCACCCCAACCTGGTTCACGCCGTCCAGGGTGTAACGATTAAGCTCATGCCCGGACAGACCATCGGCATCGTCGGCGAGTCCGGTTGCGGAAAGTCCACCACCGCCAACGTCATGTGCGGCCTGCAGGCCCCCACGAGCGGCAAGGTCTACTTTAAGGGCAAGGACGTTACCAAACGTACCGCCGAGGACCGTCGCCACATGGGTCGCGTCATCTCGGTCGTGTTCCAGAACCCGGCCACGGCACTCAACCCCCGCATGGTTGTTCGCGAGCAACTGCTCGACCCCATGCGCGTCCACAACCTGGGTACCGAGGCCGAGCAGGAGAAGCGCGTCAAGGAGCTCTTGGAGCTCACCGGTCTGCCCAGCTCCGCCGCCGAGGTTCTTCCCGGCCAGCTTTCGGGCGGCCAGCGCCAGCGCGTCGCAATTGCTCGTGCCCTGTCGCTGAACCCCGATGCCATCATCGCCGACGAGCCCACCTCGGCTCTGGACGTTTCGGTCCGTGCGCAGATTCTGAACCTGCTGACCGACCTTAAGAAGGAGCTCGGCCTGGCCATGGTGTTCATCAGCCATGACATCCAGACGGTCCGCTATATCTCTGACGACATCATCGTTATGAATGGTGGCAAGATTGTCGAGCAGGGCGAGGCCAAGCAGGTCTTCCAGCACCCTCAGGACCCCTACACCAAGATGCTGCTCGGCGCTGCGCCGTCGCTGCTGCATCCCAAGCTCGGCGAGTAGCCTCGCTTTCCCTCCCGTGCGCCCGGTTCCCTTGCCGGGCGCACCTCCGTTGCGATTTCGAAAGGCTGGGTTCACGAGCCATGCCAAGTGCTCAGGAGCTACAACAGCAATTTGGTGAATATCGAGGCGCTATGCCCCGTCCATCGGATTTCGATCTCTTTTGGAAGGACCGCATGGCCGTGGCCGACGCTGTCGAGCTCGACTACGAGATTGAGGCGGCTTCGGTTGCGGATTCCGCGACCTGTCGGTTTTTCGACCTCTGGTATACCGGCATGTGTGGTGCACGCCTCCATGCCAAGTACCTTAAACCCGTCTCGGACGAGCCTGTGCCATTGGTACTTCAGTTCCATGGGTATCCGGGTGCAAGCCGCAGCTGGTTTGAGCAGGCGTCGTTTGCGGGCATGGGCATGGCGCTCATTGCTCTCGATTGTCCTGGCCAAGGAGGCCCCTCCGAGGACATTGGTGGATTTGAGGGCACGACGGTCGCGGGCCATATCGTCGCCGGTATCGACGGCGACCCGGCCAACCTCTACTATGTTCGCCTACATCAGGATATTCGCATTCTGTGCCGTATCGTTCGCGAGCTCGAGGGCATCGATCTTGCCCGCGTGTATGTGAACGGCGCATCGCAGGGCGGCGGTTTGGGCATTGCGACCTGCGCGCTTAACAGCGAGCTTATCAATCGCGCCGCCATCCTCTATCCCTTCCTGTCGGATTTCCGCCTGGTTTGGGATTTGGACGCCGACGATATTGCCTATGAGGGCCTGCGCTATTGGTCGCGCTGGTTTGACGAGGACTCGACTTGTATTGACGAAGCCTATGCCAAGCTGGCGTACTTCGATTCCAAGAATTTTGCCCCCATGGTCAAGTGCCCCGTGCTGTTTGGCACGGGCACGGCCGATATCGTCTGTCCGCCGGCAACGCAGTTTGCGGTGTACAACAACCTGTCCTGCGACAAGCGTCATGAGTTCTTTGAAGGCTTTGGCCACGAGGAGATTCAGGACTTTGACGATCTGATCATTCCGTTTTTCTGTGAGGGAGGGGAGGCTCATGTCTAAGTGCGAGAGCAATGTTGACGAGCTGATAGTCCCCGGGCTCGTGGGAATTCCTGGAACGGTTTCGTCAAGGCTCGCAGAATATCAGGACTGGCACGGCGATGTCCAAGCAGATGTTTCTGATTTAGAGACATGCGCTTCGAATCTTGAGATTCAAGGCCTGGCCATTACGGCAATTGACTTTGTTAACCCTTGCGCCCGTTACTCGGAGGTTTCCTTTAAGCTCGGTGACGATGCGGTCCACGCTCGTTTGATTGAGCCTGTTGGTCGTGCCCAAGTATCTGAGCGCGTGCCGCTGTGCCTGATGTTCCATGACATCGATCGGCCTGTGCGCGGCTGGCATCACATGACGAGATTTGCCGCCATGGGGTATGCCGTCCTCGCGCTGGATGACGATGTTGCTGGTGCGGACGACCTGCAGCGGGGGATTGCTTCACCCGCTTTTGTCGAGCGCGTCCGTTGGGGTTGCGCGATGGCGAAGGTTGCGCGCAATCTTGATGGCATGGACCCCGACCGCATTTTTGCGTGGGGCGAGGGGCTTGGCGGCGGTGTCGCGCTGGCGGTTTCTGCTCTGGACGAGCGAGGCCTTGCCTGTACGGCGGTTGCCAACCCGCTGCCCGGCGGCCTAGAGGTGCTGTCGTCTCGTGTGTGCGGCTCGGTGCTTATGGGCACTTCGCTCATGGATACCGTGAGCGACCCCAAGGGTCAGTTTGCCGTATTCAACGGTTTTGAGTGTGACCGGAGGCATATCATCTATGCCAAATACGCTCATGAGCGCATCAATGCGTTCGAAAACGAAGTCGTCGACTTCTTTAACCAAACGTTCTACCCGTGTTCTTTGGCCTAGACGGCCTGGACACTGCCAACAAGAGTGGGCGGCATAGGGCTGCCCGCCAGACAACTAAGGAGATTCTTGTGGCAACTCAGAAATTCACCGGCGTTATCCCTCCCGTCGTTGTTCCCGATACCGAAGACCACCAGCTTGATGTTGCCTCCTTTGAGCGCAGCATCAACCGCATGATAGATGCCGGCGTCGATGGCCTGTTTTTCCTGGGATCCTCGGGCGAGGTCGTCTTCTCTACCGACGAGCGCCGTCGCCAGATTGTCGCCGAGGCCGTGCGCATCGTCGACCACCGCGTGCCTGTTCTGGTCGGCATCATCGACACCGAGACCGAGCGCATGATCGAGCACGGCAAGGTCGCTCAGGAGCTGGGTGCCGATGCGCTTGTCGCCACCTGCCCGTTCTATGCCCTGCAGGGCATGACCGAGGTCGAGGAGCACTTCCGCATCCTGCACGAGGAGCTCGACCTGCCCATCTTTGCCTATGACATTCCCGTCTGCGTCCACACCAAGCTCCCCTGGAAGCTCCTTGCCAAGCTCGGCGCCGAGGGCGTCCTGGCCGGCGTCAAGGATTCCTCGGGTGATGACATCTCGTTCCGCTACCTCGTTCAGGAGAACGAGAAGAACGGTCATCCGATGAGCATCCTCACCGGTCACGAGGTCGTCGTCGACGGTGCTTACCTCGGCGGCGCCGACGGCTCCGTTCCGGGTCTCGCCAACGTTGAGCCCGAGGGCTACGTGCGCCAGTGGAAGGCCGCTCAGGCCGGCGACTGGGCTACCGTCAAGGCCGAGCAGGATCGCCTCAACGAGATCTCCCACATTTGGGATGTCACCTCGGGCGTCCAGGGCTATGCCGGTGGTGTCGGCGCCTTCAAGACCGCTATGAACCTCATGGGCATCTTCGACAGCCCGACCATGCCGCGCCCGGTGAAGGCCATGACCGGCGAGAACGTCGAGGCGATTAAGAAGGTCCTCCAGGACAACGGTCTCCTTTAAAGCTTTCCCAGGCACCCGACCTCGCCGTTCAACCGTGCGGCCATGACCCATTAGGTCAATGGCCACACGGTTTCTCGGCGATCTCGGGCACCTGGAAAACCTTTACCGCGCTGTGACGGCTAGCCTGACGGCGCATTTCCTGTAGTTGTTTTTATCTCCTAAGGAGAACGACATGGAGAACAAGTACGTCTGCTCTGTCGATATCGGCGGAACTAAGATCGCGACCGCCATTATGGAGTACCCGGCTGACGGCAGCGTGCCCCATCCCGTATTTGAGGCCGAGGTTCCTACTGAGGCCCAGGAGGGCGGCGAGGCCGTCTTCCAACGTATCGAGGCGTCCATCAAGGCTGCTCTTGAGGCGAATCCCGATGTCGAGGTCCTCGGTGTCGGTATCGGTGCCGCAGGCGTCGTCGATCCCAAGACGGGTGCCATCGCGTATGCCAACGAGATTATGCCCGGCTGGTCCGGCGTTCAGTTGGGGCCGCGTCTGCGCGAGGACCTTGGTCTTCCCGTTGCCGTTGTGGGCGACGTGCAGGCTCATGCTCTGGGTGAGGCCCACTGGGGCGTCGGCAAGGGCAAGTTCTCCGTCTTGTGCCTGGGCATCGGCACGGGCATCGGCGGCGCATATGTCGAGAACGGCCGCGTGATGCAGGGCTTCCATGGCGCTGCCGGTCATATGGGCCACATCGAGTGCTCGGCTGCCGCCGGCATTCCCTGCGCCTGCGGCCGTTCTGGCCATCTAGAGTCGGTTGCTTCGGGCACTTCCATTGGTCGTATGTACGATGAGCGCTTCGGTCGCGTCGACCCCAGCCGTCCTTCGGTCGGTCGCGACGTGAACGACCTGTGCCGTGCGGGCGACGCAAAGGCGACCGAGGTCATCCATGACGCCGGCTTTGCGCTGGGTGCCAGCTTGGGCTCGCTCGCTAACATTCTGGACCCTGAGGTCATCGTGCTTTCGGGCGGCGTGATTCACCAAGGTCCCGATTGGCGTTCGCAGACGTGGAAGGACTCGGTGCACGAGGGCTATGCCAGCCAGGCGCTCGATCCGCTTCAGGACACGCCGATCCTTATCGGTTCTCTGGAGGGTGATGCTCCGCTCATCGGTGCCGCCGAACACCTTCTTGCATCGTTGAAGTAAACATAACTACCAAGTGCGCCTTCTGAGGTGCCGCAGATTGACGTGAAAGAGGAGCGAAGCGTACTTCGGTACGTGAGCGACGGTTTGAACGTCAAGGTGCGGTGTCTCAGAAGGCTGTTTTTAGAAAGGTTGAGTCGAACATGACCGTCGATCCTTTGATTCAATCCCTGAAGGGCAAGCTCGTCGTGAGCGTTCAGGCGTATATGGGCGAGCCGCTTCGCACGCCCGAGACCATGGCTCAAATGTCTCGCGCTTGCGAGCTCGGCGGCGCCGCCGCCATTCGCTGCCAGGGTCTTGCCGACATCGCCGCCATTAAGGGCCGCTGCGAGGTCCCCGTCATCGGCTTGTGGAAGGATGGTCACGAGGGCGTCTACATCACGCCGACGCTGCGTCACGCTCGCGCCTGCGTTGCTGCGGGTGCCGATATCGTGGCGATTGACGCCACCGATCGCCCGCGTCCCGATGGCAAGACCGTCGAGGACACCTTCCGTCCGCTGCACGAGGAGGGCGTGCTCCTGATGGCCGACTGTGCCACCATCGAGGATATTCGTCGTGCTGTCGACATGGGCTTCGACCTGGTGTCCACCACGCTTTCTCATGGTGTTGCCGCTATCGACTGCACCATGGCTGATGGCCCCGATCTGCCGCTTCTGCGTCAGGCGACCGAGGAATTCCCCGGTCTTCCCATCATCTGCGAGGGCCGCGTGCACACGCCCGAGGAGGCCCGCGCCGCGATTGATGCGGGCGCCTGGGCCGTTGTCGTCGGCACCGCCATCACGCACCCCACGAGTATTACAAGTTGGTTCAAGGCTGCGCTTGAGGCGTAAGACAGGCCTCGTATCCGCTTGGGGCGGTATACTCAATAAAGGCAATTGATCGCGCGGGATCCGCTGGCCGGGTCCCGCGCTTGTTTTAGGAGGCACACATGCAAAAGGGAGATGCCATGGATGCGGCGGAGCGCTCGGAGCGCATCCCCGATATCGTCATCATCACCGGAATGTCCGGATCGGGCCGAACGCAGGCCATGCATGTGTTCGAGGACATGGGCTATTTTTGCATCGACAACTTGCCTCCGCGTCTGATCGCCCAGCTTGCCGAACTCGTCGGCATCAATACGGGCGTGGGCAGGCATCTTGCCGTCACCTGCGACCTGCGCAGCCAGGGCTTGTTCGATGAGCTGCTCGATGCCGTTGCCGCGCTCGAGGAGCGCGAGATGAGCTGCGACATCGTGTTTCTCGAGGCCTCTGACGAGGTGCTGATCCGTCGTTATAGCGAAAACCGCCGCCGCCACCCCATTGCCAAGCCGGGGGAGACTACGGCCGATGCGATTCAGCGCGAGCGCCTGCAGCTGCAGGGCGTGCGCGATCGAGCCGATATGATCATCGACACGAGCCGTCTGCGCACCTCTGCTCTGCGCAACAAATTGCGCATGGCGTTCTCCGAGCTGTCCGACCAGCAGCTCATGGACGTTCACGTGTTCTCGTTTGGCTTTAAGCACGGCATGCCCGTCGAGGCGGACATTATGATCGACGTTCGCTTCCTGCCCAATCCGTTCTACGATCCCGAGATGCGCACCATGACCGGTCTCGATAAGAAAGTTTCCGACTTTGTTCTGGACCATCCCAAGACCCAGGAGTTCTGGAAGGCCTGGACGCAGCTGCTCGATACGGTCATGCCCGGCTATATCGCGGAGGGCAAGCCACAGCTTTCTATTGCCATCGGCTGCACGGGCGGTCAACACCGCAGCGTTGCCATCGCCGAGGCCACGGCACGTTATTTGGAAGGCGCCCAATATCACGTGAGCATTTCCCATCGCGACCTGTCGCGCGCCAACACGAAAGCATAGGTCTGCATGTCGTTTACCGCCGAGGTGCGTGACGAGCTCGCGCGCTGCGAACCCGAATGTGAATACTGCGATTTGTCGACGCTTGCCGCCCTGACGCGTGTGAGCGGTACACTTTCGCTGGCCGGCTCCGGGCGGTATCGTTTGACGGTCGCGACCGAGACGGGTGCCGTCGCGCGCACGATGATCACACTGACGCATCGCATTCTTAAGCTCAAAACGGAATTCACCGTTCGTAAATCGGTCTTGCATAAGGTCCGTAACTATCTCATTACCCTGCCCGATCAGCCCGACCTGGACAAGGCTCTGGTGCTGCTGGGCATTCTCGACCGCAGGGGAGGGCTCGTCGCTGGTGTTCCCCGGCACATCGTTGCCCGTCCCTGCTGCAGGCTTGCCTACATCCGCGGCGCGCTCATCGCCGGCGGTTTCGTGGCCGATCCACGCGGCGATTTTCATTTGGAGATTGCGGTGCAGGGCGAGCAATATGCCAAGGGACTTTGCGATTTGTTGGAGCAGATTGGGGTCCATGCGCGTGTTAATGCACGGCGCGGATCCTTTGCTGTCTACATTAAGAGCGCCGAGGAGATCGAGCAGCTCCTAAAGCTGGTCGGCGCCAAGCGCAGCGTTGCCGAGATCGAGGAAGCGCGCGCGGTCAAATTGGTTAAGAACGACGTAAACCGTCGCGTGAATGCCGAACTGGCCAATCAGACCAGAAGTGCGGGTGCCGCCCAGCATCAGCTTGCGTTGATCGATGAGCTCGAACAGCGGGGTTTGCGCGACACGCTTCCGGATGCCTTGGCAGTCTTTTGTGACCTGCGCGAGCGCTATCCCGATCTTTCGCTGCGTGATTTGGGGGAGATGGCTGACCCTCCCTTGTCGAAGTCTGCCCTGTACCATCGCGTTTTGAGGCTTGAAAAGCTCATTGAAGCAAACAGGTAGTTTGAAGTATCGACTTATATACGGATTTAGCTGCTATTTTATTCTTTAAAACGTTTTAACGTAAATTTGATTTTCAATTTCGAGCATTCTCGTGAAATTCAAGTCAAAAAAAAGGTATATTAGGCGAGTGGTTAGTTTGTGGGCCTCAACGGCGGGCGCTGTAGCTCGCGGGGGCCTTACGAAAGGAGACACAATGGCAGTAAAGGTTGCTATTAACGGCTTCGGTCGCATCGGTCGTCTGGCTTTCCGTCAGATGTTCGGTCATGAGGGCTCCGAGATCGTCGCTATCAACGACCTCACCTCTCCCGATATGCTCGCTTACCTGCTGAAGTACGACTCCACGCAGGGCAACTACGCTCGCGATCACGAGGTCGTTGCTGGCGAGGATTCCATCACCGTTGACGGCAAGGAGATCAAGATCTACAAGGAGGCCGACGCCAACAACCTGCCTTGGGGCGACCTCGACGTCGACGTCGTTCTCGAGTGCACCGGCTTCTACACCAGCAAGGCTAAGGCTCAGGCCCACATCAACGCTGGCGCCAAGAAGGTCGTCATCTCCGCTCCGGCCGGCAGCGATCTGCCCACCATCGTGTACAACGTCAACCATGAGACGCTGACCGCTGAGGACAACATCATCTCCGCTGCTTCCTGCACCACCAACTGCCTTGCCCCGATGGCCAAGGGTCTCAACGACTTCGCTCCCATCGTGTCCGGCATCATGACCACCATCCACGCCTTCACCGGCGACCAGATGCCGCTCGACGGCCCGCAGCGCAAGGGCAACTTCCGTCGCTCCCGCGCCTGCTCCGAGAACATCGTCCCGAATACCACGGGCGCTGCCAAGGCCATCGGCCTGGTTCTCCCCGAGCTCAACGGTAAGCTCATCGGTGCCGCCCAGCGCGTCCCGACGCCGACCGGCTCGCTGACCAACCTCTACGCCGTCGTTGACAAGAAGGTTACCGTCGACGAGGTCAACGCTGCCATGAAGGCCTACGCCGAGACCATCCCCGATACCTTCGCCTACAACGAGGACCAGATCGTCTCCCGCGACATCGTCGGCGAGACCCACGGCTCCATCTTCGACGCCACGCAGACCATGTGCTCTGACCTCGGCAACGGCCAGACCCTCGTTCAGGTCACCTCTTGGTACGACAACGAGAACTCCTACACCTCTCAGATGGTCCGCACCATCAAGTACTTCGAGAAGTTTGTTGCTTAATTTAGCTTTTAGCGAATAGCTCGTTGAGCGTCTAAAGAAGGGCGCGGCCTTATAGGGCTTACACCCTAGGGTCGCGTCCTTTTTATAAGAAATCGTCTGCCGTAATGGAAGGCAGACACGTACGAAAGGTAGAAGCAAACATGGCCTTTACCAAGAAGACCGTCCGCGACATCGATGTCGACGGCAAGCGCGTTCTCGTCCGCGTTGACTTCAACGTGCCTATCAAGGATGGCGTCGTTGGCGACACCACCCGTATTAAGGCTGCCCTGCCCACCATCAACTACCTCGTTGAGCACAACGCTCGCGTCATCCTCATGAGCCACCTCGGCCGCCCCGAGGGTACCGGCTTCCAGCCTGAGCTCTCCCTTGAGCCTGTCGCTAAGAAGCTCGCTGAGCTCTCTGGTCTCGACGTTGCCTTTGTCGCCGACACTTACGGCGAGAAGGCTGCTGAGGCTGTCGCCGCCGTCGAGCCGGGCAAGGTCCTCGTTCTCGAGAACGTCCGTTTCGACAAGCGTGAGAAGAAGAACGACCCCGAGATCGCTAAGAAGCTCGCTTCCTATGGTGACGTCTTCGTTCTCGATGCCTTCGGCACCGCTCACCGCGCCCAGGGTTCCGTCGTGGGCCCCGCCGCTTACCTGCCTGCCGTCGCCGGCTTCCTGCTCGAGAAGGAGGTCGACACGCTGACCGGCATCTTCGCCGAGCCCGAGCGCCCCTTCGTCGCTATCGTCGGCGGTTCCAAGGTTTCCTCCAAGATCGGTGTTCTCGATCACCTCATCGACTCCGCTGACACCCTGATCATCGGTGGCGGTATGGCCTACACCTTCTTCCTAGCTCAGGGCCTGTCCGTTGGCCAGTCCCTCAAGGAAGAGGACTGGGTCGAGCGCGCTGGCGAGATGCTCAAGAAGGCCGAGGAGAAGGGCGTCAAGATCCTGCTCCCCATCGACAACCGCGTTGCCGATCACTTTGGCGAGGACGCTGTCCCCGAGGTTGTCGCTTCTGATGCTATCCCCGACGACCGTGAGGGTATGGACATTGGCCCCAAGACCGAGGAGCTCTACGCCGAGGCCGTCAAGGGCGCTAAGACCGTGTTCTGGAATGGCCCCATGGGCGTCTTCGAGTTCGACAACTTCGCTCACGGCACCCAGGCTATCGCCGAGGCTGTCGCCGAGGCCGACTGCACCTCGATCATCGGCGGTGGCGACTCTGTCGCAGCTGTCAACAAGTTTAACCTGGCCGACAAGATGAGCTGGATCTCCACCGGCGGTGGCGCTTCCATGGAGCTCGTCGAGGGTAAGGCCCTGCCCGGAGTGGAGGCGCTTCTCGATGCCTAATCGCACCCTTCTTATCGCTGGTAACTGGAAGATGAACAACGACGTCGCCGAGGCCGCCAAGCTCGCCGACGAGCTGGCTCAGGCTCTGCCCGAGGTTCCGGCTGGCGTCGAGGTGCTCGTCTGCCCTCCGACCATCGACATCACCACGGTTCATGACCGCATTCAAGCTGCCCCCATCGCCCTCGGTGCACAGAACGTGTACTGGGAGGCCAAGGGTGCCTTCACCGGTGAGTCCTCTTTCGACATGCTCAAGTCCGCCGGCTGCACCTACTGCATCATCGGCCACTCCGAGCGTCGTGACTACTTCCACGAGACCGACGAGGACCAGAACAAGAAGGCCAAGGCTCTCGTTGCCGCCGGTCTTGTTCCCGTCTTCTGCTGCGGCGAGTCCCTCGAGGTCCGCGAGGCTGGCACCTATGTCGAGCACGTCGTGAACCAGGTCAAGGCTGGCCTTGCTGGTCTTGAGATCACCTGCCCCAAGCAGGTCGTCGTCGCCTACGAGCCCATCTGGGCCATTGGCACCGGCAAGACCGCTACCGCCGAGGACGCTCAGGAGGTCTGCGGCGCTATCCGTGAGACCCTCAAGGAGATGTTCGGCGAGGAGCTCGCTAACGGCATCCGCGTTCTCTATGGTGGCTCTGCCAAGCCTGGCAACATCGCTGAGCTCGTCGCCAAGCCCGACGTTGACGGCGCCCTCGTGGGCGGCGCTTCGCTCAAGGCTGCCGACTTCGCCTCTATGGTCGTCAAGGCAGGCGAGTAGGACATATGGCACAGCGTCATCTTCCTGCACTCCTGATTATCATGGATGGCTGCGGCCTTGCTCCAGCCGATGGTGAGAACGCCGTCGCCGCTGCCAAGACGCCCTTCCTTGATAGCCTGTACGAGAAGTACCCCCACACCACGCTCGGCGCTTCGGGCGAGGACGTGGGCCTTCCCGACGGCCAGATGGGCAACTCCGAGGTAGGCCACCTCAATATCGGTGCCGGCCGCATCGTGTTCCAGGAGCTTTCGCGCATCAACAACGCCATCAAGGACGGCTCTATCGCCAAGAACGAGGTCTTCGTCAAGGCTATGGACGACGTCAAGGCTGACGGCAAGACTCTCCACCTCATGGGCCTTATGAGCCCTGGCGGTGTTCATTCGCACATGAACCACGTCGAGGCCCTGGTCAAGATGGCTGCCGAGCACGGTGTCAAGACCGTTCGCGTCCACGCCTTCATGGATGGCCGCGACGTTGACCCGCAGTCCGGCGCTGGCTACATGAGTGAGTTCTGCGCCTTCCTGGCTAAGATCTCCGAGGAGACCGGTTGCGACGCTCGCGTTGCCACCGTCTCGGGCCGTTATTGGGCCATGGACCGCGATAATCGTTGGGAGCGCATCCAGCGCGCCTACGACGTCATGGTCAACGCGTCCGATGCCGATGTCGACCCCGTTGCCGGTATCAAGGCCTACTACGAGAAGGATCCGCGCGGCGACGAGTTCGTCGAGCCCTTCGCTGCCCACAACGAGGGCATCCACGAGGGCGACGCGGCCATCTTCTTCAACTTCCGTCCCGACCGCGCTCGTCAGATGACCCGCGTGTTCACGGACAAGGAGTTCGACGGCTTTGAGCGCGAGCAGATCAAGCTTTCGCACTTTGTGACGATGACCGAGTACGATCCGACGTTTGACGTCGAGGTCGCCTTCCCCAAGACGTTCCCCGAGAACGTCCTGGCCGACGTTATCGCCGCCAACGGCCTGAAGCAGCTGCACACCGCCGAGACCGAGAAGTACGCCCACGTGACGTTCTTCCTCAACGGCGGCATCGAGGAGCCCAAGGAGGGCGAGGAGCGCGTGCTCGTCGCTTCCCCCAAGGTCGCTACCTACGATCTGCAGCCTGAGATGAGCGCTCCCGAGGTTACCGAGAAGCTCGTCGCTGCCATCAACGAGGATCGCGCTGATTTCTACATCGTGAACTTCGCGAACTGCGACATGGTTGGTCACACCGGTGTCTTCGACGCCGCCGTTAAGGCCGTCGAGGCTGTTGACGATGCCTTGTCCAAGGTTGTCCCGGCGATTCTCGCCAAGGGTGGCTTTGCGCTGATCACCGCCGACCACGGCAACGCCGACCACATGTTTGACGTTGCTTCCGACGGTTCCAAGCATCCGTTCACGGCTCACACCACCAACCGTGTGCCGTTCATTATCGTTGATGAGAAGGCCAAGCTCACCGGTATCGAGGACGGCCGTCTTTCCGATATCGCTCCGACCATGCTCACCATGGCTGGTATTGAGCCTTCCGCCGAGATGATGGGTCGCGTGCTCGCCACCGAGGCCTAAGAGAAAACAAATAACGTTTTCTAGTAAGGGGGTTGTCCACAATCGGACAACCCCCTTTTTCTGCCATTTGGGGACGGGGTAGAAATGGTAGAAATATTTTTCCTCTAAAGCTTGACTGGTAGTGTCGCGAATGTTGGTGTAGAGCTCGGTTCTCGAGGGTAGTCGCAGGCTGCCCAAGGAACCGAGAATCACCTAGAGTGCCGTCATTCTAGCTCATGTCACGCCGCCTTCCTGCCGGGAACCGGGTTGTCGGCAAC
>DBFEQD010000040.1:0-5442 GCA_048326155.1 Collinsella sp. | reverse complement strand
CCCATGCGCGCAAAAGTGCGTCTCGGCAATCTGGGGCCCGTCCCATTTAATATTTATAAATATGCAGGTCAGCGAGGTGCTAGCGATGTGCTAGCGGATGCGCCGCCAGATAGACCTCGGTCAGTTGCGTTCGGTCGACATGCGTGTAGACCTGCGTGGTCGAAATATCGGCATGGCCCAAAATCTCCTGCAGCACACGCAGGTCGGCACCGCCCGCGAGCATGTGGGTGGCAAAGGAGTGGCGCAAGGTATGGGGATGGAGCCCCACCAGTCCCACCTGGCGCCCGTAGCGCTCACAGATGGCATGGATGCCCTGGCGCGACAGACGGCGGCCGTTCTTATTTAAAAAGACCGCCGAGGTCTCGGTTCCGCGGGCATGGGCCGCCAAGCGAGAACGCCCCTCAGTTACATAAAGCGTCAGAGCTCGCGCCGCGCTTCCTACCAGCGGGGACAGGCGTTCCTTCGAGCCCTTACCACGAACGAGCACAAAGCCATCGTCGATATGGATATCGCCCACATCGAGCCCCACCAACTCGCTCACACGCAAACCGCATCCGTAGAGCACTTCCAAGATGGCATGGTCGCGCAAGCCCATCTCGCCCTCGGGGAAGTCTTGATCGAGCAGCGCCGAGACATCCTCCACCGATAGATACTCCGGCAAACGCTCAGCCTTTTTAGGCAGGCGCAACGCCGCCGTTGGATTTTGGGCCACAGCCCCATCGCGCACCAAAAAGGCATGTAGGCCCTTCACGGCCGCAAGCGCACGCTCCACCGAGGCATCGGAATAGCCCCCATCGCGACGGTCGGCGACAAAGCCCTCCACGACCTGACGGGTCACCTCTTCAAAAGACACAATACCCGCCCGCTCCAGATAGGCGCAGTACGTCGTCAGGTCACGACGATAGGCCGCAATCGTGTTGCGCGCCAAACCCCGCTCGACCGCGAGGTAATCGAGATACTCCCCCGCCGCCACGGCGAGCGACGAGGGAGTAGCTTCGGTATGTTCCTTATTCGCCGGCACCCTTAGTCCGTAGCGAGGTTCATGGGCGTCACCTGCAGACGGTCGACACCCTCGTGCTGGCCGATCGAAGCGCGCACGAACTCGCGGAACAGCGGCTGCGGGTTGGTCGGGCGGCTCTTGAACTCGGGATGAGCCTGGGTTGCCACATACCACGGATGCACGTCGCGCGGCAGCTCGACCATCTCGACCAGGCGCTCGTCGGGCGACAGACCCGAGATAACCAAGCCGGCGTCCTCGAGCTGGTCACGGAAGGCGTTGTTGAACTCAAAGCGATGACGGTGACGCTCGTAGACGAGCTCCTCGCCATATGCCTCGCGAGCAAGGGTATCGGCGGCGAGCTTGCACGGATAGGCGCCCAGGCGCATGGTGCCGCCCTTCTCGGTCACGTCCTCCTGCGAGCTCATCAGATCGATGACGCTAAACGGGCCGTCCGGATCGAACTCGGAGGAGCTGGCGCCGGCAAGGCCGACGACGTTGCGGGCGAACTCGCACACGGCCACCTGCATACCCAGGCAAATGCCCAGATACGGAATCTTGTGCTCACGGGCAAACTCGGCCGCGAGGATCTTGCCCTCCAGGGCGCGCTTGCCAAAGCCGCCGGGGACCAGGATGCCCGAGGCGTCGCCCAGAACCTCGGAGACATTCTGCTCGTCGAGGCTCTCGCCGTCGACCAGCTGGACGTCCACATGGCGATCGTAGAAGACGCCCGCATGGTGCAGGGCCTCGATAACCGACAGGTACGCATCGGGCAGCTGCGTGTACTTACCCACGACGGCAATCTTCACCTTGTCGGCGTGATGGTTGGCGTGATTCTGTTTGCGCAGGAACTCGTTCCACTCGCTCATGTCGCGCTCACGCGGGTCCAGACCCAGGCGCTCGCAAATGCGCAGGTCAAAGTCCTGCTCGGCAAGCAGCTGCGGAACATCGTAAATGCTCGCGCAGTCCTCGTTGGTAAAGACGCAATCGGTGTCGACGTCGCAGAAGCTTGCGATCTTTCCGCGGATAGCGTCATCGATATGGTGGTCGGAGCGCAGCACGATGATATCGGGCTGGATGCCAAAGCTGCGGAGCTCCTTGACGGAATGCTGCGTGGGCTTGGTCTTGACCTCGTGGGCGGCGGCGATATAGGGAACGAGCGACACGTGGATGTAGCAGACGTTCTCGGGGCCGGCCTCCTTGCGGTACTGACGGATGGCCTCGACAAACGGTTGGGACTCGATGTCGCCGATCGTGCCGCCCAGCTCGGTGATGACTACATCGGAGCCGGTCTGCTCCTCGATGCGGCGGAACTTGTCCTTAATGGCATTGGTGACGTGAGGAATCACCTGCACGGTACCGCCCAAAAAGTCGCCGCGACGCTCGCGGGCGATCAAGCTCTTATAGATGGCGCCGGTCGTAAAGTTGGAATCGCGGGTCAGGTTCTCATCAATAAAGCGCTCGTAATGACCCAGGTCCAGGTCGGACTCGTAACCATCCTCGGTAACGAAGACCTCACCATGCTGGAAGGGGCTCATGGTACCGGGATCGACGTTCAGATACGGATCGGCCTTCTGCATCGTTACTTTGTAGCCACGCGACTTGAGCAGACGGCCCAGCGAGGCCGCGGTGATACCCTTGCCCAGGGACGAAACCACGCCACCGGTTACGAACACATGCTTGGTCATATTGAGTTACCTGCGCTTCCCGTAGAAGTTGTTTATCCACATCTTACGGGTCTTCATTGTAATACTCGCGCCGCGGACCGTTCGCAATTTTTCTCGCGTGCGATTGCATTTCTCAATCTTGAAACAAAACGCCGCCCGGTTTCCCAGGCGGCGTCGCTATGGCAAGGGTTACATGCTGCTATCGATCAGCAACCTCGTCCTCAAGCATTTCTTGAACGAGCATGCCGGTACGGACGCCCTCAAGATACCACTCGCCACGTTCGGTGAGGCAAATGCCATTTGCAAGCTGACCGCCGTCGTCGCTATAACGCGAGACGACATCAATCATGCCTTCGGAATCCAAGCGATCGATTGCGGCGCGGGCACGATACGGCGAAACCCCCACGCGCTCGG
Organism: Collinsella sp.; assembly: GCA_048326155.1. GTDB lineage: Bacteria > Actinomycetota > Coriobacteriia > Coriobacteriales > Coriobacteriaceae > Collinsella. Next base: position 2,364 of record DBFEQD010000040.1, on the reverse strand, counting down.
CAAGCGTTTTGCGCGAGAAACCATACGGCCCGCCATTGTCTTCGGTTTGCTGGTCGATCTCCATCAACACCAGCACCTCGACACGCTTCATATCGTTGACACTCGCACGACCCTTGCCCGCCATAGCAGCCTCCTCAAACCGAGCACGAGCATCTAACGCGCCGTGCGCGACCGACACACCTCACGATGGCAGGTAATATCCATCATGCGGCATCCCGCTAAGGATGAAACAGTTACGGTTATTGTATACCGCTCAAATTGTTTCTAGGCAGGTAAACAGCTATTTTTCGCCGAAATAGGCGCTTTATTGATCAAAAAGCCGTACCGGGCGCTAACCCGATACGGCCAAAATGCAATGCAATTACCGCGGTGCTTCAAACTTAGCGATGGAAGAAACCGCGGCGCTCAAACTTGGGCTCGCAGCACACGTTGATACCCAGTTTGCGCAGTACCGTCTCGTCCGTCGGCGAGATAATCACGCTAAAGAAGGCATCGCAACCGCGCAGCTGCTCCAGGCCCGAAAGGACGCGAGCGGCCGTCTCACTCGTGGCCGAGGTGATCGACAGCGCCATAAGCGTCTCGTCGGTGTGGAGGCGCGGGTTTTTGCTGCCCAGGAAATGCGTCTTGAGCTTGCTGATGGGCTCGATCGCTTCATCGCTAATGACCTCGAGCTCAAGGTCGACGCCCGAGACATGCTTAAGTGCATTCATGATGAGCGAGCTCGCGGCGCCCAGGCGCGTGGAAGTCTTGCCGGTCACCACGGAGCCATCGGGCATGACCATGGCACCCACGGGACCACCCGTCAGCTGCTCCCTGGTGAGGGCTGCCGAGCGCGCCGGTGAGTAGTTCTTATCGATGCCGGCTTTCTTCATAATAATCTTGAGACGGTCGACTTGCTCATCGCCCACGCCGGTACGGCGCACATTTTCGACCGCGGTAAAGTAGCGGCGGACGATCTCCATCTTGGAAGCGTCGCGGCAGGCATCGTCATCGGTGATGGCAAAGCCGACCATATTGACGCCCATGTCCGTAGGGCTCTGGTAGGGGCTCTTGCCCAGGATCTTTTCCATCAGGGCACGGACTACCGGGAAGGCCTCGACGTCGCGGTTGTAGTTGACCGTGGTCTTGTTGTAGGCCTCAAGGTGGAACGAATCGATGATATTGGCATCGTCGAGGTCAGCCGTGGCGGCCTCGTAGGCAATATTGACCGGATGCGTCAGAGGAAGATTCCAGACAGGGAAGGTCTCGAACTTGGCATAGCCGGCGGCCGTGCCATGCTTGTGCTCGTGATAGAGCTGAGACAGGCAGGTGGCAAGCTTGCCCGAGCCAGGACCGGGGGCAGTGACCACGACGAGCGGTCGGGTGGTCTCGACAAACTCATTCTTGCCGTAGCCATCGTCGGACACGATCAGATCGACATCGTGCGGATACCCCTCGATGGGATAGTGCAGCTTGGCGGGAATACCGAGCGCGTTCAGACGGTTGCGGAACACATCGGCAGCGGGCTGGCCGGCGTACTGGGTGATGACCACAGCCGCGACAGCAAAGCCGTTGCCGCGAAACAGGTCAACCAGGCGCAGCACATCCTCGTCATAGGTAATGCCGAGGTCACCACGAGCCTTGTTTTTCTCGATGTGGTTCGCGTTGATCGCGATGATAACCTCGACATCGTCGGCGATGCTCTTGAGCATGCGGAACTTGCTGTCCGGTTCAAAACCCGGCAGCACGCGGCTCGCATGATAGTCATCGAACAGCTTGCCGCCAAACTCCAAATAGAGCTTGCCACCAAACTGTGAGATGCGCTCCTTAATGTGAGCTGCCTGCAGCTCGATATACTTCGCGTTGTCGAAACCCTGGCGCATGTATGGCTCCCGTCCCGTTTCCAATTAATGTTCTAGGCGATTATAACGGAGCAGACCCTTCCCAACACCCAAGCAGCCAACGGGCACCAACCAAACACGCCATCGATAAGTTGCGGTGGAATAGTTCCCGTTTAACCCCTCAAGACGGCCAAACAGGAACTATTCCACCGCAACTTCCCCTTTTGGCGCAAAGTAATCTGACCCCTTTGCACCAACAGCAGAAACGTTGCGGGCAGAGAACGGACAGCGAACAGGCACCAGAGCGAGCAAGCTGTCCCCCTGCAGCAACAATGGCAGCGCCGCAGGTGGGGCAAAAGTCAGACACTATGACCCAATCCAGGGGCACGGAAACGACAGGAGCCCCCCGCTCGTGACCGCGGGTCGGGGCTGCGACAATGTTGTTGAAGTGCCAGAGGCGCAGCCGCGCCGCAACGAGGTTGGGAGGCTCCCGTGCCTAGATATTCTACCGCCTTCGGAATGGACGTACACCTCAGGTCCACCA
>DBFEQD010000039.1:0-7646 GCA_048326155.1 Collinsella sp. | reverse complement strand
TTCGCCGCCGACTCGGAGCCGTGGCCTCGCTCGAAGAGCCCGATCGCCGCCTTCCTGGCCACGATGTCGTGCTTCACCCTCAAGTCGACACGCATAAAAAGCCTCCCATTTCTCATGTCCAAGAAATGGGAGGCAGTTCATCGTTCGCGTTCCGGGGGCCTTTTGCCGCCGCGAGGATGCGGCCGAACGATGCGCTCAGGTTAAATCGGATCTTATATTTCGCACGCGCTTTATATGGCTCCATTTTTGGGTACAGTGTTGTCCCGATATTGAGCTTGGGGGATGTATGAATGATGAGACGATGGGCCAAGAGGATGCGGCCCAAGATGCAGAAGCTTGCGCTGAGGCCTTGGAGAGCTTAGACCGGATTTCACTCGATGAGATTGCGTTTGACGATTCGGGCGTTGATGTGCAGGATGAGCCGGAAACCGAGGCGCAATCCGATAATCAGGATGCAGGCGACGTTGAGCCTGCCGAGGATGAGGCAGATCACGAAGGCACCGAAAGCGAGGCCGGCAACCAGCCCGAATCCGACACGGGCGAGGAAACCGTCTTGCTCGACAGCTTGCCGGCCGAGGATTCGCTGACTCGCGAGCTTCCTGGCCTGGGTTCCGCACCAGCCGTGGACGAGACCATCGCCATGGGCGATATACCCCTGCCGTCCGTTCCCTCGGCACGCGAGGCCGAGGTCCGCCATCGCAAGATGTCGCCCAAGCGCCGCAATCTGATGGTCGCCGGTGTCGTGGCCGTCGCGCTCGTCGCCGGCGGTGCAGGCTATGCTGCCTGGAACGGATATCAGCAAGAGCAGGCTGCCGCTGTCGCCGCCAATGCCCACACGATGATGTCGGTGCAGATTGGCATGCATGCCGCGGGCCTCGACTGTTCCACTGGCTCCAAGATTCCCGTACAGGTGAGCGGTCAGGATTCTGACGGCTCCTCCGTGAGCGAAACGCTCTATGTTGACGAGCACGGCCGCGGCATCAAACTGCTGCCCGGCGATTACACGCTCTCCATCGCTGCCTCCCCCATCGCGGCCGACGGCACCATCTATACCGTCCCGACCACCAAGACGCAGGTCACCGTTAAGAGCGATGGACAGGATTTAAGTGCCCAGGCCACCTTTAAGCTCAAGGTGCCTTCGGCCGACACGGTGACTGACGACCAGATCGATGCCGCCGCCAAGTATGCCGAGGAGGGCGGTGCGAGCTCCGCCGCGGCTGCCAAAGTGCTCCAGCAGGCAGCAACCGCGCGGCGCGACGCCGCCGTCAATGCCGTGAGCGCGCAAAAGGCACAGGCGTCCCGTGATGCTGACGCTCGCCACAAGGCAACCGACCTCTACCAGCTCGATATTCCCGTCGAGTGGTACGGCAAGGTCGCAACTTGGCAAAACGGAAGCACGCTATGCATCTATCTGGGCGACGACGCCAATACGCCGCTCGTGACGCTCGTCGCGGTGCGCGAGGGCGAGAGCTTTACGCCCGATGAAGGCGATACGGTTTTGGGTGCGGCCAATCTAGGCAACGGTTATACCGTCTACGCCAGCGGCCCCGTCTATCCGTACGTGGTGCCCCAGACCATCAACGGGCGGACGCAGAATCCCGTGTCGACCTACCCCATGGATACGGCCATTGAGCTTGTCGAGCTGACGACCGGCAACCGCTATACGTATAGCCAGATCAAGAACGACCTGGTGGGTAAAGACGGCAAGGCCGATGGTGCCACTAAGCTCGAAACCGACTACCTCGCGCAGATCCTGCTGCCGAGTATCAAAGCCCAGGACTAGCCTGGCGCAGCAAGGTGCTCCCCAACCGTGATGAAGGAGCCAGGAGGTCCTGACCCCACAGGCCCATAGATGATTAGGCAAGGAGCCACTTCCATGCGGGCATAACGTGTACCACACCGTGCTCGCATGGAATATCGGTCTGTTCATCCATGGTAACGATTGCCGACTCGCCAAGATCAAACTGGGCCATCGAGGCATCAAGCGCGGCGATTTCGCGCTCGCGCGTTTTCTCACTTGCCACATCCGCACTCACCTGAATCAGGCTATAAGCCCGCATGAGAAGCGCATCCCCAGCCACAAAGTCCACCTCATGGCTTTTGCTCTTCTCTTTGATTAGCAGGCGGCAGACCGAGCCGGTCCTCACCGCGGGAGTCCTTCTTCTTAGCGCATTGAACACTGCGGTCTCGAGCCTCTGGCCCTGGTCCAATGCCGATGCGGGAGAGAATGCTCCAAACATCGCAGGGTCGACAGCGTAGACCTTAGACGCAGACCGCATGTTATTTGCCAGTGAACGCGTGAACTCCGGCACAGAAAATAACAGGTAGGCGTCCTCATAATACTCAAGTAAGTCGCTGAGCGAATTACGACTGACGGGTATCTGTCTGCTCTTGAACTCGTTGTACACTTTGTTCACTGACAGCTCTCGTCCCGAAGATGCCATACACCGCGTCAAGAACAGCGATGCCAGGCGAGGGTTCTTGACGTCGTAACGTTCAACGACGTCCATGGCGACCGTTCGCGAAGCATATTCCTGTAGCAGCTGAATCGCGTCTGCAGGCGTCTGCTCAAGTGTCGCGATGAATCCCCCTCGTTCAAGATACCCGATCAGATGATGTCGAAGCAGCGCTGCATCGCTCGGGGAAAAGGTCGCATCTGACTCGAGAACGCTCCCCGTCTTATATCGAACGTATTCCGAAAAACTCAACGGAAAAAGCTCTCGCACAAGAGAACGACCCCTGAACTCGCTCTTAAGTTCTGAGGACAGCATCTTAGAAGAAGATCCCGTCACATAGACGGTCGCTTTCTCCGTATCGACTACACGCCGCAGAAACGCACCCCATTCGGGAATTTCCTGGATCTCGTCAAAGAAAATGTAAGCGCCCTCGGTTCGAGCAACAGGATACAGCGCATAGAACGTGTCGAGCACGTCCGCCAGCAGCGATGGCTCATACGGGCGCAAGCGCTCATCCTCAAAATTGAAGTAAAGCATCCGGTCAAGCTCGACGCCCCGGCTCTGAAGCCGCCGCATCTCCTGATACAGGCGATACGTCTTTCCACAACGGCGGGCCCCCACAATCACATTTACGATGTTGTCGCGCTTTGGCTCCTGTGGGTTTCCTAGATCAAGGTCTCGCTCAAAGACCTGCGGAACCCCCTGCTGTTCAAAGTCCTTTATTTTCTGGGCGATCAAGTCGTTGAATGCCATGATTCTCCAATCTTGCTCTCTAGCTAATCAAAATTATAGCGATTCTTGATTAATTAGAGATCAAGATTATGTCTGACTTGATTAACACTTAAGCAAGTTTTTTCACTATTACTGCTCGAAGGATGCCGAGTGGCTGAGAGGGCAACCAAGCTCGAATGCGACTCCCTGGACAGTCGATTTGGGACGGGACTTTTTTGACTACCCCGTCCCAGGAAATCATCGCCAAATTAGCTACTTGATGCAACTAGCGCCAGGGGTCGGCTTCGAACAGCGGCTCGCGCTCGGGGCGGCGATCGCTGTAGGGATCGTAGCCGTCATCGTCCTCGTTCTCGGCACGGATGTAGGGGTCGCGCGGCTTGGGCGCCGGCTTAGGCACAGGCTTGGGTGCGGCGGGTGCGGCATCGGTCGCCGGCGCGCTTGTCTTGATCTCGTCTTTCATCTGCATAGCTCCTCGCATCGCATCCGTTCAATATCATCGATTGTCGCACGAAAAAGGGCGGCGGACCCAATTGGATCCGCCGCCCTTGGCGTTTAGAGACGGCTGGTAGATTTTAAGGCATGGCCCAAAACCTACTCGGCGTCGGGGACCTCGTAGGTGGCCGCCGGCGTGTTGTCGCACACGACGGTAAAGCCGCCGTCCTTGTCGGCATCGACCGTCACCTGATCGCCCTCGCGCACCGTGCCGTCGATGATAGCGGCGGCGATGGCATCCACGACCTCGCGCTGAACCAGACGCTTGAGCGGACGGGCGCCAAAGACCGGGTCCAGGCCGCCCACGGCGAGCATCTGCTTGGCCGCCGGGGTGATGGCAAGCGTCATGCGCTCCTTGGCCAGACGCGCGCGGACGTCGGCGAGCTGGATGTCGACGATCTTCTCGATCTGCGCCATGCCGAGCGGATGGAACACCACGATATCGTCGATACGGTTGAGGAACTCGGGGCGGAAGGTCTGAGCCATGGCCGCGTCGACCTGATGGCGCATCTCCTCCTCGTCCTTGCCCGAAAGCTCGGCGATAGCCTTGGAGCCCACGTTAGACGTCATGATGATAATCGTGTTCTTGAAGGACACCTGGCGACCCTGACCGTCGGTCAGACGGCCGTCGTCAAGCACCTGCAACAGCACGTTGAAGACATCTGGATGGGCCTTCTCCATCTCGTCGAGCAAGATCACGGAGTAGGGGCGACGGCGCACGGCCTCGGTGAGCTGGCCGCCCTCGTCGTAACCCACGTATCCCGGGGGCGCACCGATCAGACGCTGGACGCTGAACTTCTCCATGTACTCGGACATGTCGATACGCACGAGCGCGCGCTCGTCGTCGAACAGGCACTCGGCAAGCGCCTTGGCGAGCTCGGTCTTGCCCACGCCGGTGGGGCCCAGGAAGAAGAAGCTGCCGATGGGCTTGTCCGGATCGGAGAGACCCGCACGGCTGCGGCGCACGGCCGCGGCGACGGCGGAGACGGCCTCGTCCTGGCCGATGACGCGCTTATGCAGCTCACCCTCCAAGCCCTTCAGCTTGTCGAGCTCGCCCTGCATCATCTTGGACACGGGCACGCCGGTCCAGGCACTCACGACCTCGGCGATCTCATCGGAGGTCACCTGTTCGTTGAGGCCCTCGCCGTCCTGCTGCTTTTGCGCCTCGAGCGCAGCCTCGGAATCCTGAATCTGCTGTTGCAGGCCCGGAATCACGGAGTAGCGCAGCTCGGACGCACGGCCCAGATCACCATTGCGCGTCGCGCGCTCCTCTTCGCTCCTGGCCTCGTCGAGCTGTCCCTTGAGCTCTTGCACGTGGTCGATGGCGTTCTTCTGGTTGAGCCAGCCAGCCTTTTGCACGTTGAGTTTTTCCTGGACCTCGGCGATCTCCTGACGCAGGGCCTCCAGACGCTCCTTGGAGGCGTCGTCGGTCTCCTTCATGAGCGCCTGCTCCTCGATCTGCAGCTGGGTGAGCTGACGCGTGGTGGCGTCAATCTCGACCGGCATGCTGTCGAGCTCCATGCGCAGGCGGCTTGCCGCCTCATCGACCAGGTCGATGGCCTTGTCGGGCAGGAAGCGGTCGGCGATATAGCGATCGGAGAGGTCGGCGGCGGCCACGAGCGCGCTATCGGTGATGTGCACGCCGTGGAAGATCTCGTACTTCTCCTTGAGGCCACGCAGAATCGAGATGGTGTCCTCGACGGTAGGCTCGCTCACCATAACGGTCTGGAAACGACGGGCGAGCGCCGCGTCCTTTTCGATGTACTTGCGGTATTCGTCGAGCGTGGTCGCGCCGATCGCATGCAGGTCGCCACGGGCGAGCGCCGGCTTGAGGATGTTGCCTGCGTCCATGGAGCCCTCGGTGGCACCCGCGCCCACAATGGTGTGAAGCTCATCGATGAACAGGATGACCTTACCTTCGGATTTTTGCACTTCTTTGAGCACGGCCTTTAAGCGGTCCTCGAACTCACCACGGTACTTGGCGCCGGCGACCAACGCGCTCATGTCGAGCTCGATGAGGTCGCGGTCGCGCAGGGTGCTCGGCACATCGCCGGCCACGATACGCTGGGCGATGCCCTCGACGATAGCCGTTTTACCGACGCCCGGCTCACCGATGAGCACGGGGTTGTTCTTGGTGCGGCGGGACAGAACCTGAATGGTACGGCGGATCTCGTCGGTACGGCCGATGACCGGGTCGAGCTTACCGGCGCGGGCAAGATCGCAGATGTTGCGACCGTACTGCTCCAACGCCTCAAACTGGGTCTTGTCCTCGGCAGACGTCACGCGGTCATCGCCACGCAGCTCCTCGTAGACCTGCTCGATGCGCTCCTTGGTCACGCCAGCGTCACGCAGTACACGACCAGCCTCGCCCTTGTCCTCGGCAAGCGCCATCAGCAGATGCTCGGTCACCACAAAGCTGTCGCCCATCTTGGTGGCCTTCTTCTCGGCCTTTTCGATGACGCGGACGAGCTCGTTGGACAGGCCCATCTGCTGACCCTCGCCCGAAACCTTGGGCGCGCGGTCGACGGCATCCTGCGTGGAGCGTGCGAGCTGGGCCGGATCAGCGCCGATGCGCTCGATGATCACGGAGATATTGCGCTCGCCGGCACCGAGCAGGGCAGACAGCAGGTGAATCGGCTCCACCGCGCCGGCCTGCGCATCGGCAGCCGTGCTCATGGCGGTCTGCAACGCCTCGCGCGACGTCATTGCTAGCTTATCGATTCTCATGGAATCACCTCTCTTGGGGCGGCCGCCCTACGGGGCGGCTTCACGTTGTTCGAGAAGTATTGTTGCCAGCTTTGTGCGATCTTATACATAAATCTAAGTCTCTATATATAAGATTTTCTGAGTGTTCCCACGACATGCAAACCACCACAAAGGGGACAGACACCTTTGTGGTGGTCGCGGTCTCTACTCCTTCGCCGGACCCGTACTTCCCGATTCGACGGTCCAGGGCATCTCATCCTCGAACAGCCATGTACGGGCAGACCCACTATCGCGTGCAGCCTGCGGGTCAGGCAAGCAGGTCTGTTTATAGGCATCTTGGATACACTGGCCCATAAAATCGTTGAGCTCGGTCTGGTCGCCCTCCATGACATAGGCGACATCGCCGTCCATGATGTAGATGCCCGGACCCTCATTGTCCTCGTAGCCCGGATCGTACGAGACATCACATAACTTTGCGCCGTTTGCAGTGTCCAGCTCGATGGAAGAGTGGCATCCGCCAACCATGTCGTTCGCTTTTGCCCGATAGGACGCATATCCATACCAGCGCTTAAAGATTTTGCCCTTGAGCAGCTCGGACGCCCTGTCGATCAGACCAGAATCCGTGGTATAGCGCATAGCCCCAAGCTGAATGCGTGGATAATTACTAATGCCCAGCGCAGCCGGTTGCTCATCAAAATCAACGGTAATGGTCTCAGGCTTGTCGTCGCCGGTCAGAAGTTCGACAGATTGAGTCACAGGCTTGACCACCGGCTCCGTCACCGCAGCAGGTAGAAATGCCATACCGACAGCGCCCGCGCCAACCACAGCGATCGCAAGCGCCAAGACAATCAATCCAATACGGGCAGGACTTCTCACAGCAAAGCACCTCACAATGCAAACCCGCGCCATTTGTCCTAATGATACCGCCGGCTAACACTATCACCAAAGAAGCCGCGCGCTCCCCACCACCACAAAGGGGACAGGCACCTTTGTGGTGGTTTTCGACGCTAACGGTCGACCATCTCACGCCATGAGATTAAACTTGAATTGTTCTCTGAACATATCCATTTCTGCCTATCCTCAACAGCTCTTTGTCTCGAGGAGCGCATATGAAGCCGTCTCATTCCACCGGTCGCAACGTCATCGCCATTCTCGCCATACCCATCGTGATGCTCTTCCTTATCGTCATCACGCCCTTTTCTTTTGGTATCGCCTCGCCCTTCGATCTTTGCGGGATGATCGACGCCGGCTCGCGTGCCA
>DBFEQD010000038.1:0-21958 GCA_048326155.1 Collinsella sp. | reverse complement strand
AGGGCGCGGGGCATGGGGCACGGGCGGGCGCTCAAGGCCGTCGCGAGGAAGCGGCTCAGGGCGATATACGCCGTGATGCGCGACCGGGTGCCCTACCGGGAGTAGCCCCGACGGTTGACAAAACTATAGGAACACCCAATGACTACTTGCGGCCAAGGCAACGCCGATGTCTTGGCAACGACAGCGAAAACGCCCCTAAGCGAGCAGGGTGACGTGAAAGAGGAGGGCATTGACCTTTTGGTCATGCCCAACGATTGAACGTCAGATTGCCGCTTAGGGGCGTTTGCAGCGTCGGCTGGTTACGCGGTTTGGTAAAACGCCGTAACTTTAAAGCTCCGTTACTTCAACGCTGTTGTAGATCTCGTCCCAGCGGTCCATGACCAGGTGACCGGTCTTGGGATCCATGGCGTTGAGCTTGCCGCAGGTATTGGCGGTCTTGAGCACCGTGACGTCGTCGGCACCAGCCGCAATGGCATGCGCAAAGCCGGCGATGGTCGAGTCACCGGAACCCGTTGCGTTCACAGCCGCAATCGCGGGCGTCTTGGCGCGGAACGCGCGGCCCTCATGGAAGCCCACCGAACCGGCAGCGCCCATCGAAACGACAACCCAGGGAATACCGGCAAAGCGGTCATCGGCGGCAAGCGCCTCGCGCAGGGCATCGACATCATCGGTCGTAAAGGACGTACCCAGCAGGCCGTTAATCTCGGTCAGGTTGGGCTTTACGAGCTCAGGCTTAGCGTCGGACTCCAGCGCGGCCTCCAGCGATGCACCCGAGGTGTCGAGCAGCACCTTGGCGCCCGCCTCCTCGGCGATCTTGACGAGCTCGGCATAGTAGCCGGCATCGACGCCACGCGGCAGCGAGCCCGAAAGCGTCACAACGTCCGCCTTCGCTGCAAGCTCGGCAAACTTGGCCGTAAAGGCCTCGAGCTCGGCCGGGGCGATCTGCGGGCCGCTCTCCAGCAGCTCGGTCTGATTGCCCTCGTGCAGAATATTCAAGCAAATGCGCGTCTCACCGGCGATGGGCACAAAGTCGTTCTTGACGCCGTCGGCATCCATAAGCTCGGCCATATAGGCACCCATGTGGCCGCCGAGCAGACCGGTCGCGAGCACATCGTCGCCCAACTGCAGCAGCACACGGCTCACGTTGAGGCCCTTGCCGCCAGCGGTCTTTTCGGGCGTCACACGGTTAACATCGTCGATGATCAACTTGTCGAGCTGATAGCGCGTATCAATCGACGGGTTCATGGTAACGGTCAGAATCATGTTGAACTCCTGTTCCGGGGCGGCATAACCCGCCCCAAACATACGATAACTCGTTAAAGGATCTCGATCTCAAAGCCGCGAGTGACGGTCTCTCCCGGCTTGGCCACCAGGCAGCCACGCTTGTGCTCCAGAATATCGTCCTCGTCGGAGCAGGTGGACAGACCACCCCACGGTTCAACAGCCACAAAGTCGCCCTCGGGCTTGCTCCACACAATCAGGTACGGCATATCGGGGAACGTCAGGCGCACGCCCTTGTCCTCGGTTTTCTTGGTCAACGTAACCACGCGGCTCTCGAGCACGTCAAAGATGGTCTCCGCGAAGTCGAAGAGTTCGTGGGTAAGCGGCAGGTTCTGGCCGATCATGGGGTTCTTGCTGCGATGCTCAACATCAATCAGGCCCGTCGAGGGAACGGCAGTACAGAGCTCGGTGGCCTCACGCTGCTCAAAACGAAGCTCGTAGTCGTCATAGGACTCGCCCTCGTCGAGCGGGCACTTAAAGCCGGGGTGACCGCCCACAAAGAACGGCATGTCCACGGTGCCCTCATTGGTCACCTCGTACGACACGGCCACCTTTTCCGAATCGATCGTGTAACGAGCAACGATCTTAAACGGATACGGGTACTGCTCGAGCAACTCGGCATGGTCGGCAGAGCTTAAGCTCAGCGCAACCATGTTGTCGCTCTGCTCCTCGAGCTTCCACTCCTGCTTGCGAGCAAAGCCGTGGCGGGCGAGCTTGACCTCGCGGCCGCCCATGGTCATTGCGCGACCGTCACGAAGGCCGCCGCAGATCGGGAAGCAAATAGGTGCCTGGCCCGACCACACCGCCGGATCGCCCTGCCACAGGTACTCACGGCCGTTGGCCGCAATAGAAGTGAACGACCCGCCCGCCGTGCTCAGTGCTACGCGGATAGAACCGTTATCAAGAACAAACTCCATAGGAGCCTTCCCTTTCTTACGACAGCCCGCCAAGTCAATAGGGCTGATAGAAAACCGGCCCGCGCCCCCTCACAGAAACGCGAGCCGTCAATTGAAAAGCTGCAGAATACCGGGTCCCGCCAAAACGAAGCACTCAAGCCAAGCAAGCAAACGTGTTATCGGAGCAGCTTACCGAACCAGAAAGCTTCGCAACAACAGCGGCGACCCCACAGGCACCCTCAACGTCAGCGAGCGCCGCGCAGCGTCGACCCGTTACGCGGTTTGGTAAAACCGCGTAACCTCCTTAGTCGTGATACTCGCCGCGGTCCCACTTCTCGAGGAACTCGTCAAAGAAGTGCGGGTCAGCCTGAGCCTCGGCGTCGGCCTTATTGCAGGCATCGATCTTGGCGATCAGGGCATCGTGCTCGGGGGTCTTCTCGTAGGGCTCCTCCAGGAAGGCAAGCATGATATCGGCCATCAGGAACTCGCCGGTGATCTTGCCGCCAAAGCCCACGATGTTGGCGTTGAGCTCGCGACGGGCATACAGGGCAGAGGTCATGTCGCGGACCAGGGCGCAACGGGCGCCGGGAACCTTGTTGACGGCGTTGGTGATGCCAATGCCGGTGCCGCACAGGGCCACGCCAAAGTCGGCCTTGCCGCTGGCAACAGCCTCGCCCACGGCCTTGCCGTAGATGGGATAGTGCGTACGGGTGTGGCTGTAGGTGCCGCAGTCGAGCACCTTGTAGCCAGCCTGCTCCAGGCGGTCGGCCAGATAGATCTTCTCGTCCGTAACGATATGGTCGCAACCGATTGCGATGGTCTTCTTCATCAGAACGTCCTTTCGTCTGAATTCACAAGTTGAGGTAGAAGTTCGAGTTCTCGGTGGCTCTCGTTAGGCCATCTTGTTGAGCATGTCGACACGGATCTGGTGACGGCCGCCGGCGTACTGTGCACGCAGGAACTCGCGGGCGATCTTCTTGGCGACCTCGGTGCCCACAACGCCCGGGCCCATGGTGACCATGCGCGAGCCGTTGTGCTCGCGGGTCATGTAGGCGGAACGCTCGTCGGAAATGTTGGCGACGACCATGCCCTTGATCTTGACGGCGGCCATATAGGAGCCGACGCCGTACTTATCGAATGCAAAGCCCTGGGAATCCTTGTGCTCCAGCAGGTCCTTGGCAACGGCGGTCGCGGAATCGACAAAGTCCGCGGCAGGGGTCTCGGAATAGTCGACGACCTCGTGACCGTCGGCGATGAGCATCTCCTTGATGGACTCCTTCATCGACATACCGTCGGCATCGGAAGCGATTACAACCCTCATGACATCCTCCTTGAGAGATACGCAGGTGCGTAGTTTCTGTTTGGAAGTGTTGAATCGCGTTCAGGTCCGGGCATCTGAATGTGCGGTTCTTCACTGTTCATGTTTATTTGAACACATTCGAACAGTAACTGCAACAACTATTTGTTTATCTTTGTTCTTTTTTGAACAAATACCGTTCACAGATGATTGCTGACCGTTTGGACTGCTCACGGACGTAGCGACCATGTGTTCAACAAACAAAAGGGCGGCCGAGAACGTGTCTCGTCCGCCCTTCTCACGGTTGATCTTCCAAAGATCGCTTTGCCGCCTACTCAGACTGCCCGCTCTTCTTGGCATGTCTGGACGGAGCGCTCAAGAAACGACCCGTCAGATAGTTCGCGGGACCGGAGATATCGATCCCCAGCAGCACGTGTCCTAGCCATAGGAACGCCACGAGCACCAGTAGAGGAATCACACACGAGGTCACGATCATCACGATGACGCCTTCGATGAGATCGGTCACCTGATGCACGATCTCATCGGTCATCTGCTTGGCGCCGCTGGTCACCGACGTAACAAGGCTCGAGGCCCCGTCAGTCAACTGCTCGAGCACGTTTTTGGACTCCTTGGCCTCGGATTTTTTCTTGTTCGATTTTGAGCTGGTCTCGGCTGACTTGTCCGTGGTGTCGGCCACATCCGCAGCGTCCGCAGCCTTTTGCTCAGCTTGCTCAATACTTACGCGATACGTTTCATCGACCTTCTGCGACACCCATACGCTCGCGGGTACGAGCGCCATGCCGATCACGGCAACCACCAGCACGCGTGTCGCCACACGGCGCAGGACGGCGCTCGTACTCCAGCGCCCGTGAATGCCGAGCGACACCGCAAAGAGCACCAACGCAAACGGGATTAAGATGCCCAAGCCAACCGACCACAAAATCGTGAGCAAATATTTCTCTAGGTATAGCACGGCAAGCACGATACCAAGGTTGCCTGAAAGCTGCGCGAGCTGCTCGGCAACCGGCGTTCCCGTATCACCCGGCAGCGCCGTAATACCCGCAGATAGAGCAACGCATGAAGCCGTGAGCGCCAGTACGTTACCTTTCTTTTGATCGATGACCTCGATGGTGGAGTCCCAAGTTTTGGTATCGGCGAAATGCGGACGAGCTACAAAGCCCGACAGCAACGCCAGCACCACGAGCGCAACGATGATACCGATCTGCAGCTTTTTGTTTGCGCACACGACATCGGACAGGCTGGGCTGCAGCTCGGTTACCGTCGTGTGCTCGGTTATCTGGACAGGACGCCCATGAGCCATCTCGTGCGCGTCTCTTTTTTGTATTGACCCGTTATCCGGCATTTGGATACCTCCTCAGTCCGGCGTTTAATGCGAAAGGAAGTATACCCACCGAGCAAAAATCGAACGGGAGGACGGACGGAGCGCACCAAGACTGTCCCCAATGACTAGTCGTTTAAGAACGCCCCCAATGACTATCTCGGGATGAGTTGCGGTGGAATAGGGATTGTTTTGCGTCCGCCGGCCCCTATTCAGCCCCTATTTCACCGCAACTTGGAGGAGGACAGAAAAAGCCCTGCCGCGGGTTGAACTGCCTCCCATTTCTTGGACATGAGAAATGGGAGGCTTTCTTTATGCGCGTTGATTTGAGGGTGAAGCATGATGCCGAGGCCAGGAAGGCGGCCATAGGGCTCTTCGAGCTCGGGCACGGGTATAAATCTGCCGCGATTGCCCTTTCGCTTCCCGCGGAAGCCGTGAGAAGATGGCAGGAGATATACCGCGCATTCGGGAGCGAGGTGCTGCTGCGCATGGACGGAAAGCAGGGCAGGTACACATACGAGCAGAAGGTCGCCGCCGCCTCCGCCGTCGTCGACGGCGGCATGACGAAGACCGAGGCGATGGCGGCGTTCGGCATAATGTCGATGTCGCCGCTCAAGAAGTGGTGCGCGCTATACCGCCGGGGCGGCGCGGAGGCCCTGCGCCCGAGGCCCAAGGGCCGGCCGAGCGGTTCCAGGGCGAGGCCGCGGACCCGCGAGGAGGAGCTCGAGGAGCGGTGCCGCAGGCTCGAGGCCGAGGTGGCCTACCTAAAAAAATTACGCGCCCTGGTCGAGAGGGACGGGCTCTGACCAGGGCGAAGGCCGAAGCGGTCGCGGCCCTGCGCGCCGAGGGACACGCACTCGGGCACCTGCTCGCATGCGCCGAGCTCAAGAGGTCGACCTACTACTACGCCCTCGCGCACCCGCCGAGGCCCACGCGCCCCGAGCTCCGGGAGGCGGCCGCCGAGATCTTCTCGCGCACCGCCAACGGCTGCGGGCACCGGCAGATAGCGATGTGTCTCAGGGCGGAAGAGGGGGCCGTGATAGCCGACAAGACCGTGCTCAAGATGATGCGCGAGATGGGGATTCGCTGCGGGATCAGACGCGAGACGGCCTACCACAGGTACAACTCGTACAAGGGCGTCGTCGGCAGAACGTTCGAGAACGTGATCGCGAGGGATTTCGACGCCGGGGCCCCGTGGCAGAAGCTGGGGACGGACGTCACCGAGTTCAAGGTGGCTGGCGGCAAGGCCTACTGGGCCCCGACGCTGGACTTCTGCACCAAGGAGATCGTGGCGAGCGACATATCGACCACGCCCGACATGGGCCAGCAGGTGAGGATGCTCGACGAGCTGCTGTCCAAGATCCCCGAGGGCGCCGCCCCGACCATGCACTCGGACCGGGGCTGGCAGTACCAGCACGCCTCGTACACATCCAGGCTCGAGGCCGCCGGCATCGTCCAGAGCATGTCCAGGAAGGCGAACTGCATCGACAATGCCGCCACCGAGCAGCTCTTCGGCCACGTCAAGGACGAGTTCTACCGGGGCCGCGAGTGGAAGACGTTCGAGGATTTCAAACGCGACCTGGAGGAATACATAGTCCACTGGAACACGAGCCGGAGGCAGGTAAGATTGAAGGGCCTGACCCCGGAGGAGTTCCGGAATCAGGCCCTTGCGGCCTAGTCGCTATTTAGGGCGTCCAAGATTTGGGGCGCAGTTCAGGTAGCGGCAGGGCTTTTGGAAGGGGACTTGGTTGCGAGGGTTCGTTAAGCGAGCTTGGCCTCGAGTTCGGCGATGCGCTTGTAGGCATCGATGGTAAAGCGGGCCTGCTTCTCCAGGATCATAGTGGTCATGAGAGTGTCCTGAGCATGGGCCATGATGAAGGTCATCTCCATCTCGCCACCGCCGGCCTCCTGCGAAAGCAGCTTGGTCTGCGTGTCGTGGGCACCGATGAGCGCATCGCTGGCATCCTTGTGCAGCTGCTCGGCCTTCTCAAAGTCACCCTCGCGAGCAGCATCGAGCGCTGCAAGCAGATCGGTCTGGGCGTCACCTGCGTATGCGACGATCTCGAATCCAACCATCGAGATTTCTTCTTTGGTTGCCATGTTGCGTTCCTTTCACATATGAACCAATGGAGAGCATCGCGTCCGGGCATACGCGCTGCGTTGTGTATGACAGAAACAATAACATTCAAACAAAAAAGAACAGCGCAAAACGTAATTTCGAGCTATGAACGGTCACTTTTCGACCGTGAACGGTTTTTAAACCAATTTAAACAATATCGAACACAATTAGCGGAAACCCAAACAGACCCGCGCCCTAGCGTACATCGCGCACCGTATCGCCCTCGACGAGCACGCCCGGAAACAGCATGTGCTCCACACCGGGTTCAACGCCCTCGGCGCCGGCAATCTTGTCAACCGCCCACATGCCGACGCGCTTGTTGTCAAAGCGCACCGTGGTCAAGCGACAATCGGGCACGATATCGCCCAGGCTGTCATCAACACCCACCACGCTCACGTCCTGGGGCACGCACTTCCCGCGCGACTCGAGCCCACGGATGCAGCCATATGCCATGGCATCGTTGGAGGCATAAACGGCCGTGCAGGTCGGATCATCCGCAAGCGCCTGGCCGGCAGAATATCCACTCTGCGCCGTCCAGTCGCCACGCACGAGCCGCGGGAGCTCAATGCCATGCGCACGCAATGTCTCACGCCAGCCTTCCTCGCGCCGCATGCCCGAAAGCGAGCGCTCGGGACACGAGATAAAGTGCACAGTCTTGTGCCCCCGCTCCAGCAAGTACTCGACCACCTGGCGCGAGCAATCGAACTGGTCGTTATCGACCGTTGAACAGAGCGGGTGCTCCAACATCGTAACGAGCACCGTCTGCATGCCGGGCAGCGGCTCGAAAGTGCCAAAATCCGCCGGCATGCGATTCATGATCACAACCATACCGTCCACTGGCAGTGCGCTCATGCGTGACGATGCGCTCTCGAGGGTATACGGATGCCCGTCTACTTTAGTGAGGGTGATGGCATAGCCGTGCTTATCGGCGGCGGCGGCAAAGCCCTCCATACGGTCGAGGTTGCCAGTACCGGTAATGTTGAACATGGCGACGCCGACGGTCTTAAACTTGCCGCGGCGCAGCGATCGACCGGCAAAATTGGGGCGATACCCCAGCTCGCGCATGGCGGCACGCACGCGTTCCTTGGTCTCGGGGCGCACGCTGGGCGAATCGTGCACGGTGCGCGAGACCGTCTGCTCCGAGACGCCCGCGAGGCGCGCTACGTCTTTGACGGATACCGATTTTTTAACAGCGGCCATAGGTCGATCTTTCTATGTCAACGATGCCATTGGTGGCACCTTGCGCAGTCATTTTTAACGCCTTCAAGTATATCCAACGCCTCCCCCACCATACGCTCACCACCCAAAACCTACCGTTCACCGACATTTTTGCTTCCCCGAACGGCTTTTGTCGACCAAATGTTAACGTTGCCATTACGCAAACACAGAGCCACCGGGCGGCTCAAACGTTTACGCATAAGGAATCGACGGTTCGCAGGCACAGGAACCACCGGTTCGCGTCTTTTTTTGTGTCGCAAAATGGCAACGTCAACATTTTGGCAACCGGACGCCAAAAGCTACCATCGTTGCTAACCCACCGACTCTTAGGAGCATTGCATGGAGCAACTCATCGCCATCATCGAAAAGGGCCAGCCCTTTTTCAACGCGATCGCCCGCAACAAGTACCTCAAGGCGATCCGCGACGGCTTTATCTCCGTCATCCCCATCATCATCTTCTCGTCCATCTTCTGCCTGGTAGCCTCGGTCCCCAACATCTGGGGTTTCTACTGGCCCGATGACATCAACAACGCCCTATGGAAGTGCTACAACTACTCCATGGGCATCCTGGCCATCGCCTGTGCCGCCACCACGGCCAAGCACTTCGCCGACGCTCAGAACCGCGATCTGCCCAAGAACAACCAGATCAACTTCATCTCGTGCATGTGCGCGGCCATCATCGGCTTCTTGCTCCTTTCGAGCGACACGATCGCCACGGACGCTGCCAGCGGCTTCAACACCACCTACCTTGGTTCCAAAGGCCTGCTGACCGCCTTTATCGCTGCGTTTGTGACCGGCATCATCTACAAGTTCTTCATTAAGCGCAACATCACCGTCAAGATGCCCGAGCAGGTTCCGCCCAACATCTCGCAGACCTTTAAGGACATCATCCCCTTCTCCGTCTGCATCACCGTCTTTTGGGTCTTTGACATAGCCTTCCGCGCTGCTTTTGGCTTCTGCTTTGCCCAGGGCGTCATCCAGGTGTTCCAGCCCCTGTTCACCGCTGCCGACGGCTACATCGGCCTCGCTGTGATCTACGGCGCTATGAGCCTCTTCTGGTTCGTGGGCGTCCACGGCCCCTCGATCGTCGAGCCCGCCATCGCCGCCGCCCTCGTTGCCAACATGACCGACAACCTGGCTGCGTTCCAGGCCGGCCAGCACGCTTCCGCTGTCCTGACCCAGGGTGCCCAGTACTTCGTCGTCTGCATGGGCGGCACCGGCGCCACGCTCGTCCTGGTCTTTATGTTCTGCTTCCTGGCCAAGTCTCAGGAGATGCGCGCGTCGGTAAGGCCGCCATCGTCCCCGTCTGCTTTGCCGTCAACGAGCCGCTGCTGTTCGCCGCGCCCATCGTGCTCAACCCCGTCTTCTTTGTCCCGTTTGTCTTTGCCCCGATCGCCAACATCTGGATCCTCAAGATCTTTATCGACTTCTTGGGCATGAACGGCTTTATGTACACCCTGCCTTGGACCGTCCCCGGCCCCATCGGCACCATCATGGGCCTGGGCTTCCAGCCGCTCGCTTTTGTGATGCTCGCCCTTATCCTGGTCATCGACTTCGTTCTGTACTACCCGTTCTTCCGTGCCTATGACGCCCAGAAGTGCGCCGAGGAGGCCGAGATCTCCCAGGAGGAGCTCGCCGCCAAGAACGCCGAGAAGGCCGCCAAGCTCAACGATGCCTTCCAGGGCAAGGCTGACGCCAAGAGCGTTGCCGCCGGCGCTGCTGCCGAGGCCGTGAAGGCCGACTCCCCCGCCGCTTCCGCAGCACCCGCTGCCGAGACAACGACCGCCAGCGACCTCAACGGCAAGCGCGTGCTCGTGCTCTGCCAGGGCGGCGGAACCTCGGGCCTGCTCGCCAACGCGCTGGCCAAGGCCGCCAAGGAGCGCGGCATTAACCTCGAGACCGCTGCCGAGGCCTATGGCAACCACGTGGACATGCTCCCCGACTTTGACCTGGTCGTCCTGGCCCCGCAGGCCGCAAGCTACCTGGCCGACCTGCAGAAGGACTGTGAGCGCGTGGGCAACAAGTGCGTCGCCTGCCGTGGCAAGCAGTACATCGAGCTCTCCCAGAACGGCGACAAGTCTCTCGCCTTCGTGAGTGAGCAACTTTCGAAGTAAGTAACGCCCAGGGCCAGCCGACCATCCAAGACCGGCTGGCCCTTCGATTTAGACGATTGGATCATCATGTCCGTTAATCCTGCTAGCGTCACCAACCCGCCCGCGCAGTTTCCCGAGGACTTTGTCTTTGGCGGCGCCACCGCTGCCTACCAGGTAGAGGGCGAGACCCGCACTCACGGTAAGGGCAAGGTTGCCTGGGACGACTTTCTGGAGGCCCAGGGGCGCTTCTCCCCCGACCCCGCTTCGGACTTCTACAACCAGTACCCCGTCGACCTGGAGCTGTGCGAGGAGTTCGGCATCAACGGCATTCGCCTCTCCATCGCCTGGAGCCGCATCTTCCCCAACGGCACCGGCGAAATCAACCCCGAGGGCGTCCAGTTCTACCACGATCTCTTCGCCGAGTGCCACAAGCACCACGTTGAGCCGTTCGTCACGCTGCATCACTTTGACACGCCGCTTCCCCTCTTTGAGAAGGGCGACTTCCTCAACCGCGAGACCATCGACGCCTTTGTGGACTTTGCCACCTTCTGCTTTAAGGAGTACGCCGACCAGGTGACCTACTGGTTCACCTTTAACGAGATCTGGGCCGACGCCTCCAACACCTACATCGAGGGCACCTTCCCCGGTGGCGTCAAGGCGCATCTGGCCGAGGCCTTCCAGTGCGAGCACAACATGATGCTCGCCCACGCCAAGGCCGTGCTGGCCTTCCACAACGGCGGCTTTAAGGGCAAAATCGGCGTCATCCAGTCGCTGGAGTTTAAGTACCCGCTCAACGAGAACGACCCCGCCGACATCAAAGCCGCCAACAACGAGCACGTGCTGCAAAACCAGTTTTTGCTCGACGCGACGTTCCGCGGCGAGTATGCCCCCGACACCCTCGAGTGCGCCAACCGCCTGGCTGCCGTCTCGGGCGGCACCATCGAGATCTTGGACGAGGACCTCGAGATTATGCGCGAGGCAGCGCTCTACAACGACTACCTGGGCGTTAACAACTATCAGTGCCGTTTTTTGAAGGCTTACGATGGCGAGAACGACCTGCACCACAACGGTACGGGCGAGAAGGGCACCGGTCGCTGGCGCGTCAAGGGCATTGGCGAGCATGTGAACAAGCCCGGCATCCCCACCACCGACTGGGACTGGATCATCTATCCCGAGGGTCTGTTCGATCTGCTCGTCTACATTAAGCAGCGCTACCCCAACTACAAGCAGATCTTCATCACCGAGAACGGCATGGGCTACAAGGACCCCTACAAGAACGGTTTTGTGGACGACCAGCCGCGCATCGACTACATCGAGCAGCACCTGCGTTGGCTGCTCAAGGCCATGGAGGTGGGCGTCAACGTGGGCGGCTACTTCCTGTGGAGCCTGCAGGATCAGTTCTCCTGGACCAATGGCTACAACAAGCGTTACGGCTTCTTTTACGTTGACTTTGAAACCCAGAAGCGCACGCCCAAGGCAAGCGCCTACTGGTACAAGCACGTGGCGCAGACCCGTCGTCTGGACTAGTGGCTGGCGGGGTTGCCCGCTCACACAACCTGTCCCCATTTCTCAGCCGGGGGCGGCACGTCACACGGCGCGCCGCCCCCGGTCTTTTTGTTTTTGGGCTGGTCGGGAGCCGTTTGTCTCGATCTGTAACATCTAGCCGATTTTTTTGGTCCTAGCTGTTACAGATTGAGACGAACAGGATTGCTCTTTCCGAAGAATCTAAATCTGTAACACGTAGCCCGCTTTTGACCGTCTACCTGTTACAAATCGAGACAAACGGAGTAGGACCTAACCCCGTATGTCCCTAACAGTCGAGCGTTCGACCAGCGTACTCGGCACATGAATCGCCTCGATAGACGAGCTCTCTCCAATCGCCGCCTCAAACGCAAGCTTACCGACACCGCGCAAATCAAATCGCAGCGTCGTCAGTCGATTGTGAGGAACAAGTCCCTCGAGTGCGTCGTCGATACCAACCACGCTCACGTCGTCGGGCACGGACAGGCCCGCGTTCTCGAGCGCGGCGATAACGCCCAGCGCCATCTGGTCATTTGCCGCAAGCACGGCAGTCGGCGCCTGCGACCCGCCGGCAAGCACCTCGGCCGCAATCCGCTCGCCCATGGCGTACCCACTGTCCGCACTCCAATCGCCACGCAGCATCGGAGCGGCATCGACATGAGCACGACCCAGCGTATCGCGCCAACCGGCCTCACGAAAACGCGAGGAAATCGAGTTTTCCGGACCCGCCACAAACCGCATATTCGAGTGACCATGTTCCAGCAGATAATTGGTCAACAGCTCGCACGAACCATACTGGTCGGAGTCGATCGTCGTGCAGCGCGGATGCGCATACATGGACAGGATGACCGTTCGCACTCCCGGCTGGGGAACAAACTCCTCAAAATCGGGAGCCATGCGGTTCATGTTGAGAATCATGCCGTCGACGGGTCGCTCGACCATGCGGCGCGAGGCATCGGCAAGTGTATAGGGCTTGTCGCAGCCCATCTCGATCATAGTGACGGCAAAATCGTGCTCGCGCGCCGCTTGCATGATACCCTCGAGCGTCGCCAGGTTACCGACACGTGTGATGTTGTACATGCACAGGCCAATAGAACGATACGACCCGCCGCGCAACGCCGCTCCAGCAAAATTGGGACGAAAGCCCAGCTCTTCCATGGCGGCCAGCACACGCTTGCGCGTCTTTTCCGTCACGTTGGGCATACCGTTGACCACGCGAGACACAGTCTGGCGGCTCACGCCAGCGAGCGCCGCAACCTCTGCCGCGCTCGCCGAATGACCATTCCTTGTCTGCTGAGCCATGCCTTCCACGCTAACCTGCTTCCCAACTATTCCCCGCGCCCATGGCGCATCGTACATACATCGATAACGTGCTCATGATACCCGAGCCATATACCACAACATGAAAACTTCTGTCAATCAAAACCGCTTACCGAACAAATACAACCGTTCGCGGCTGTTTGAAGTTGTTTTGTTTCTATACATCCCAGCCGGATGTTAACGTGCTCATTGTCAAATGTTCACGTGCTCATTTTGGTTCTAATCATTTTAAGATAGTGTTTATCGGGCTTTTTCACCGCTGAACGCTAACCAGGGAGCCTCCTGAGCGCAAACGCACAATATCGAACAGCGAGACGAGAGGGTGTATGCATATGTCTTTGCTAAACCGCGTACAGCAGCTGCCGAAGGGCTTTGTTTGGGGCGCCGCAACCGCCGCGTACCAAACGGAAGGTTCCACGAAGGTGGCAGGCAAGGGTAAGACCATGTGGGACGATTACCTTGTCGCCCAGGGTCGCTTTTTGCCCGACCCGGCCAGTGATTTCTACAACCGCTACGAGGAGGATATCCGCCTTTCTGCCGAGCATGGACTCAACGCCATCCGTGTGTCCATCGCCTGGACCCGCATCTTCCCCAACGGCGACGATGCCGAGCCCCTCGCCGAGGGCGTTAAGCACTACCACGAGCTGTTCGCCTGCTGCAAAAAGTATGGCGTCGAGCCCTATGTGTCCCTGCATCACTTTGACTCCCCCGCCGCCCTGTTCAACCAGGGCGACTGGCTCAACCGCAAGACCGTCGACGCCTATGTGCGCTATGCCGAGTTCTGCTTCCGCGAGTTCCGCGAGGTCAAGAATTGGTTCACCATCAACGAGCTCATCAGCCTCTCGCACTCCCAATACATCCAAGGCAACTTCCCGCCCAACCATCACTTTGATGTGACGAGCGGCATCCAGAGCCAGCACAACGAGCTCGTTGCCCACGCCCGCGCCGTCAACCTGTATAAGGATCTTGACGAGACCGAGCACCTGGGCGGACGCATTGGCATGGTCAACGTCCTGACGCCGGCATATCCTGCCACAGACTCGCCCGCCGACCAGCACGCCGCCGACCTGTACAACGCCTTCTACACCGACTTCATCATGGACGGCGCCTTCCTGGGTCACTACTCCGCGCGCACCCTCTCACTCATCAACGAGATTCTGCGTGCCAACAACGCCACGCTTACGGTTGAGGACAGCGACATGGAGGAGCTCGCCAAGGCGGCGCCCCGCAACGATATGTTCGGCCTCAACTACTATCAGTCGGCGTTTATCGCCGCCTACGATGGCGAGTCCACCAACAGCTTTAACGGCACCGGAGACAAGGGCACCTCGTGCTTTAAGTTTAAGGGCGTCGGGCAGCAGGTCGATATGCCGGGTATCCCCACCACCGACTGGGATTGGCTCATCTACCCGCAAGGCCTCTACGACACGCTCAAGCACATCAGCGCCACCTATCCCAACCTCCCCGTCATCTATATCACCGAAAACGGCCTGGGCCACAAGGACCCCGAGCCCGACGCAAACGGCATCGTCGCCGATCCCGAGCGCATCGACTTTGTCGACCAGCACATGGAGAAGGTGCTCCGGGCGCGCGCCGAGGGCGTCGACGTCCAGGGCTACTTTATCTGGAGCCTGCAGGACCAGTTCTCGTGGGCCAACGGCTATAACAAGCGCTACGGCCTGTTCTACATCGACTTCGACACGCAAAAACGCTACATCAAGCAGTCGGCACTCTGGTACAAGGAGCTCGCCGACACTATGGCGGACGCGCAGTAGCGCATCGCCTCGCTTTCCCCCGAGAGGGGAGCGGCCCTATGCGATACAAACCCAGCCGCTCCCCTCTCTCCCCCTGGGACCGACCCCGCCTGCACCCGGGCTTTTAGCAAGCGGGAGACCATATAGGTTTTCAACGTCCATGCCATTAAGATTTCATGCAAAGAGGAGCGTGAACTATGGAATCGATCGTTAAGTTCTTGGAGAAAGGTCAGCCGTACTTCGACAAGGTCTCTAAGAACATCTACCTTCAGGCCATTAAAGACGGCTTTTTGGCAGCAATGCCCATCATCCTGTCTTCTTCTGTCTTCCTGCTTATTTCGACCCTGCCGGGCGTTGTCGCCACGGTCGGCGGCTTTACGCTGCCCGACTGGTGGAACGTCGACGTCGTGAACTTCTGCAACAAGGTTTACAACTTCACGATGGGCGTCGTGGGCATCATGGTCGCCGGCACCACCGCAAGCGCGCTGACCGGCTCCAAGAACCGCCGCATGCCTGCCGGCAAGGCCATCAACGCCACGAGCACCATGGTCGCCGCCATGTGCGCTATGCTCATCTTGGCCGTTACCCAGACGAGTGCCAAGATCGACGGCGCCGATGTCTCGGTGTTCTTTACCGACAACATGGGCACCAAGGGCCTACTGAGCTCCTTTGTCGCCGCATTTGCCACGGTCAACATCTATGCCTTCTGCATTAAGCGAGACATCACCATCAAGCTGCCCAAAGAAGTCCCCGGCGCCATCGCCCAGAACTTCCGCGACATCTTCGCCTTCAGCTTCTCCATCCTGTTTGTCGCCGTCATCGACGTTATCTGCCGCACCTGCTTGGCCGTCCCGTTTGCCAACGTCATCTCCACGCTGGTGAGCCCGCTGTTCGCCGCTGCCGATTCCTACGCCGGCCTCGCCCTCATCTGGTTCATGATCCCGCTGTTCTGGTTCATGGGCATCCACGGCCCCTCGGTCGTTAAGCCTGCCCTCAACGCCGCGCTGTTTGGCAACATCACCACCAACCTCGCCACGCTGCAGGCCGGCGGTCACCCCGCCCTCGCCCTGACCGAGAACTTCGGTAACTACATCGGCGAACTCGGCGGCACCGGCGCCACGTTCATTGTCCCGATCATCTTCCTGCTCTTTATGCGCTCCAAGCAGCTCAAGGCCGTCGGCAAAGCCTCTGTCGTACCCGTGATGTTCGCCGTCAACGAACCGCTGCTGTTCGCCGCGCCCATCATCCTCAACCCGTACTTCCTGATCCCGTTCCTGTTTGCCCCCGTGGCCAACGTCCTCATTGGTAAGTTCTTCATCGACTTTTTGGGCATGAACGGCTTTATCTATGCCATGCCGTGGGCACTCCCCGGACCGATCGGCACCTTCATCGACACCAACTTCCAGCCGATCTCTCTGGTCCTGGTTGTCGTCCTGCTGGTCGTTGACTTCTTAATCTACTACCCGTTCTGCAAGGCCTACGACAACGTCCTGTGCAAGCAGGAGGCCGAGACCCTGGCCGAAGAAGAGGCCGAGGAGACCAAGGCCGTCAAGACCGCTGCCGCCCCCGCCGTTGAGGCTCCTGTTGTCGAGACCGCTTCTGCCACTGAGGCCTCCGCAGCTCCGTCCGCCCTTAAGGGCAAGGATCTGAGGGTTCTGGTTCTGTGCGCTGGCGCCGGCACCTCTGCACTGCTCGCCAACGCGCTTAAGGAAGGCGCCGACGAGCTGGGCATCGACATTACCGCCAACGCCGGTGCCTACGGCAGCCACTACGCCATCATGGACCAGTACAACGTCATCGTCCTGGCTCCGCAGGTTCGCACCTATTACAACGAGATGAAGGCCGACACCGACCGCCTGGGCATCACGCTGCTGTCGCCCAAGGGCAAACAGTACATCGACCTCACTAAGGATCCCAAGGGTGCCGTCGCCTGGATCGAGGAAAACCTCGAGGCATAAGACGCTGACGCCACCTGCCGCTCGCAGAAAAAAATGGCCCGTGCATCGATGCGTGATGCGCGGGCCATTTTGTTTAGACCGCACCCGTCCTCCTGTTCATCTTAATCTGTAACATCTAGCCGAGTTTTTGGGTCCCAGCTGTTACAGATCGAGGTGAACGCACAGGCCAAGCCAAAAATCTCAATCTGTAACATGTAGACCGCTTTTGACCGCTTAGATGTTACAGATCGAGACAAACAGATGGGTCAATCCAATCAATCTAGATCTGTAACACCTGGCTGGTCATTTCACTCCTAACTGTTACAGATCGAGACAAAGATGATGGCTGGGTAGACAAAATCTCAATCTATAACACCTAGTCGAGTTTTCGGGTCCCACCTGTTACAGATTTAGACGAGCAGGCCGAGCACGTCTACGCCCGCAGATCCCTTACGCTGGAACGCTCGACCAACACGCCCGAGACGAGCGTACGACTTCTGGAGCTCGGGGCTTCCAGACCTGCGACGACCTCGTTAAGCGCACGGATGCCCAGTTCGCGGTGGCGAAACTTCACCGACGTCAGAATCGAGTTGGGAATCGTCTTGTAGAGCTCATCGTCGAAGCCGATCACGGACACGTCGTCGGGCACATTGAGCCCTTTGTCACGTAGAGCCATCATCACGCCGTTTGCCATGCAGTCGTTAGCAGCGAGGACCGCCGTGCAATCGGGCTTATCGGCAAGCACAAGGCCCGCGGCATAGCCACTATCCGCATTCCAATCGCCTTGCAGAGGCTCGGGCGGCTCAATGCCACGTGCCTCGAGTGCCGCTCGCCAACCTTTCATACGGCACTGGCTCGACAGTGACTCTTTCTTACCAGAGACGAAGTACACGTTCTTGTGCCCGTGGTTCAAGAAGTACTCGCACGCCATGCGCGCGCCGCCCTCTTGGTCGTCACTGACGGTAGAGCAGGTAGGATGTTCCATCGGTGTGATAATCACCGTCTTGAGGTCTTTCGGCGCCTCAAAGGTATCAAAGTCATCGACCATCTGGCGCAGGTTGAAAATCATGCCGTCGACGGGGAGCTGCGACATCCTACGCGCCGCTTCGGCAAGGGTCATCTTCTCCCCCGCCCGCTTTTTGATCATCGTAAGAGCAAAGCCTCGCTCTTCGGCGGCATCGGCGATACCGTCGATCATGTCCACGGCACCGCCCGACAAGTGGAACAGCACCACGCCGATGCACCCGTAACGGCCCAACTTGAGTGAACGCGCGGCAAAGTTGGCTCGAAACCCGAGCGCCTCCATTGCGGAATGGACCTTATCGCGTGTCGACTCTCGCACGCTATCGGGCTCGTTGATCACGCGCGAAACCGTCTTGAGAGAAACACCAGCGGCAATCGCCACATCATTCATTGAGACATTTTTCTTGTCCATCGTTGCCACTGCTTCTCCACTCGGTTCTCTATCGCTTGCTTTTTGCGTTCTAGCATACACTACCTGCCTGGCTGATAAATCAACCGTTTACCGGACAATATCGACCGCTCACCCGTATATCCTTGTTGCTCTTCCAAAAATGTCTTACGTTGTCATTAACGAAATGACAACGTTGTCATTTCGCAATGCCTTCCTTAAGCAGGAAGGTTTCCGGGCAGTCCTGACCATCCATCGACGACCAGTTCCATCCACATGCATCGCGCATCAAGTAGCAAAGGAGCTCTATGGACGCCATCGTAAAGATGCTCGAAAAGCATCAGCCGTTCTTTGAGAAAATCTCGAGGAACGTCTACCTCCAGGCCATCAAGGACGGATTCCTTGGGTGCATGCCCATCGTCCTTACCTCTTCGATCTTTCTGCTGATCGCCACCCTTCCCGGCGTCGTTGGCATCACGCTGCCCCAGCCGCTCATCGACTGGTGCAACAAGTTGTACAACTTCACCATGGGCGTCATGGGCATCATGGTTGCCGGCACCACTGCCAAGAACTTCACGGCGTCCATGAACCGTCGCATGCCCGCCGGCAAGGTGCTCAACGACGGCTCCACCATGGTTGCCGCCCAGTGCAGCATGCTGCTGCTCGCTGTTACGCAGTTCGCCACCAAGTTCAACGGCTCCGAGCTTTCGGTCTTCGATTGCACCAGCATGGGCACGCGCGGTCTGTTCTCGGCCTATATCGCCGCGTTCATTACCGTGTGGGTCTACAAATTCTGCGTCTCGCGCGATCTGACCATTAAGCTGCCCAAGGAGGTCCCGGGCGCCATCGCTCAGAACTTCCGCGACATCATCCCCTTTGGCGGCGCTGTCATCATCTGCGGCATCATCGATGTCGTCGTGCGCAACCTCATGGGCGTTCCGTTCTCCGAGCTGCTCATCAAGCTGCTCTCCCCGCTCTTCACTGCGGCAGAGACCTACCCCGGACTCATCCTTATTCAGGCAGCCACCGCGTTCTTCTGGTTCATCGGCGTCCACGGCCCCTCGATCGTCCAGCCGGGCATCGACCCCATCCGTCTTGCCAACCAGGCCGAGAACCTGCAGGTTCTGCTGGCCGGTGGCCACCCCGCCCACTCCCTCACCTTTAACATGTCGCTCGTGGGTGAGTTCGGCGGCACCGGCGCCACGTTCATCGTGCCGCTTCTGCTGATTCTCTTTATGAAGTCCAAGCAGCTCAAAGCCGTCGGCAAGGCCTCGATTGTTCCTGTTGCCTTCGCCGTCAACGAACCGCTGCTCTTTGGCGCGCCGATGATCCTTAACCCCTACATGCTCATCCCCTTTGTTGCCGCCGGCTGCGTCAACGTAAGCGTTGCCAAGTTCTTTATCGATAACGTGGGCATGAACGGCTTCTCCTTCGTGGTGCCTTGGGCTACCCCTGCCCCCATCGGCATCTTCATCACCACGAACTTCCAGCTTATCGCCCTGGTGTTTGTCGCAATCATCATCTTGCTGGACGCCATCATCTACCTGCCGTTCTTGAAGGCGTACGATAAGCTGCTCTGCGACCAGGAGGCCGAGCGCGCCGCCGAGCTGGGTCTTGAGTCCGATGGTGCTGCCACCATCGCCGCCAACGCCTCTGCGCCCGCTGTCGAACAGGCTACCGCTTCCGTCGAGCCGACCGCCGCTGCCGCCGACAGCGAGCCTGTCGCCGATCAGCCCGAGCCCGCAGCCAACGCATCCGCTAAGAAGGATGTCGACGGTCTGAAGGTCCTCGTCCTGTGCGCCGGCGCCGGCACCTCTGCCATGCTCGCCAACGCCATCAAGGAAGGTGCCGCGCAGACCGGAGAGAACATCGCTTCCTCCGCAGGCGCCTATGGCCAGCACACTGCCATCATGGATCAGTACGACGTTATCGTGCTTGCCCCGCAGGTTCGTAGCTACTACAACGACATGAAGGCCGACACCGATCGCCTGGGCATTAAGCTGCTCGCCCCGCGCGGTAAGGAATATATCGACCTTACTCGCGACCCCGCCGGCGCCATCAAGTGGCTCCGCGAGAACCTTGACTAGTTTCCTCCCTCTGTTGGTGCCCGGATCCCCAGTTCGGGCACCTCTCCCTATTCGTATCCCACAGAAAGGATGACTCATGACCAACCCCATGCAGTTCCCCGACGGCTTTGTGTTTGGCGGCGCCACCGCTGCTTACCAGGTTGAGGGCGAGACCCGTACGCACGGCAAGGGCAAAGTGCCCTGGGACGATTTCCTGGCAGCCCAGGGTCGCTTCTCCCCCGATCCCGCAAGCGACTTCTACAACAAGTACCCGGTCGATATCGACCTGTGCCAGCGCTTCGGCATCAACGGTATCCGCGTCTCCATCGCCTGGAGCCGCATCTTCCCCAACGGCACCGGTGAGATTAACCCCGAGGGCGTCGCCTTCTATCACGAGCTTTTTGCCACCTGCAACAAAGCTGGCGTTATCCCCTATGTCACGCTCGATCACTTCGATACGCCCGAGGCCTTCTACCAGGACGGCGGCGAGGGCTTCCTGACGCGCACGACCATCGATGCCTTTGTCGAGTACGCCAAGTTCTGCTTTGCCGAGTTCACCGAGGTCAAGCACTGGTTTACCTTTAACGAGATTCCCGCGACCGCCGAGGGCAGCTTTATCGTCGGCAACTGGCCGCACGGCGAGAAGTACCGCCTGGACAAGGCCTTCCAGCTCATGCACAACATGATGGTGGCCCACGCCAAGGCTGTCGTCGCCTTCCATGAGGGCGGCTTTGAGGGCGAGATCGGCATTGTCCAGAACCTGGAGCCCAAGTATCCCCTCGACCCCAACAACGCTGCCGACTGCGAGGCAGCTCGCATGGCCGACGTCATCAACAACCGCTGGGTACTCGACGCCACCTTCCGTGGCCACTATGCAGCCGACACCATGGAGGCTGCGACCAAGCTTGCCCATATCGCCGGCGGCGAGCTCGACGTTCGTGGCGAGGACATCGCCGCGCTGACCGCCGCGCTCCCCTACAACGATTGCCTGGGCGTCAACACCTACAAGTGCCAGTTCCTGCGTGCTGCCGAGGGCGAAAACGACATCAACCACAATGGCACCGGCGACAAGGGCTCCTCGCGCTGGTTCCTCAAGGGCGTTGGTGAGTCATGCGTGCGCGAAGGCGTTCCCACCACCGATTGGGACTGGATCATCTATCCCGAGGGCCTGTACGACCTGCTGCTGCGCATTAAGAACGATTACCCCAACTACAAGAAGATCTACATCACCGAGAACGGCATGGGCTATAAGGACGACTTTGAGGACGGCTTTATCGACGACGCCCCTCGCATCGACTACATGCGTCAGCATCTCGCATGGATCCTCAAGGCAATCGACGGCGGCGTAAACGTCGACGGTTACTTTGTGTGGTCGCTGCAGGACCAGTTCTCCTGGACCAACGGCTATAACAAACGTTACGGCCTGTTCTACATCGACTTTGAGACCCAGAAGCGCTATCCCAAGGCGAGCGCGTACTGGTACAAGAACGTCGCGGAGACCGGCCTGCTTATGGCCTAACTTTTGCCGCATACCCCCTGTCGGCCGCATGCGAATCCCTCCACGGGTTGGCTTAACAGTGATAAGGAACTAATTTACTTATCAACTGTTAGCTGACGGTTTCCGGGGTGCATACGGACAAATCCCGTCTGATTTCTAACAGGAAGTCAGACGGGATTTTCGCTTTATATTTCGAATTATGGAGGAC
>DBFEQD010000037.1:0-6569 GCA_048326155.1 Collinsella sp. | reverse complement strand
AAGCGCGGGCTTGTCGAGCGTAAACTTCTCGACCGCCTCCTGATTGGCGCAAAAGTCCTCGTACGCACGCTGATCCTCGGCATTGCCAAACAGCTCGGCATCATCAATCTGGGGCATGGTCATACCTTTCGTGTTAGTCATTCCGTCCTCTTATACCAAAAAGACGGCCCTCCAAACGGAGCGACCGTCTTTTGCGGAGATTATTTTGTCCCGGGGCGAAACTTAGTGCCTAAAATGCCTGGTCCCTGTGAAGACCATCGCAATACCATGCTCGTTGCAGGCCTGGACGCTCTCGTCGTCGCGCTTGGAGCCGCCAGGCTGGATGATGCAGGTCACGCCGTGCGCGGCAAGCACGTCGACGTTGTCGCGGAACGGGAAGAACGCGTCGCTTGCACAGGCAAAGCCGCCCTTCTCCACGCCCTCGCGCTCGCAGAAGTCCTCGGCGCGCTCGCAGGCAAGCAGTGCAGAGTCAACGCGGTTGGGCTGACCCGGGCCCATGCCAATGCCGGCCTTACCCTTGGAGACCAGGATGGCGTTGGACTTAACGCCCTTGCAGACCTTCCAGGCAAACTCGAGCTCGGCCATCTCGGCGTCGGTGGGCTTGCGGTCGGTGGGGAACGTAAAGGTCGCAGGATCCTCGGTCACGTGGTCGACCTCCTGCACCAGCATGCCGCCGTCGACGGAGCGCAGCTCCACCTGGGCGCCGTGGTCCACGCCGCCGGTGGCCAGCACGCGCAGGTTGGGGCGCTTGGCCATGCGCTCGAGCGCCTCGGCAGTGTAGCTCGGAGCGATGATAACCTCGACGAACTGCTTGTTCTGATCGGCAAAGTGCTCAACCAGCTCATAGGGAACCTCGCGGTTGCAGGCGATGATGCCGCCGAAGGCGCTCTTGGGATCGCAGGCGAAGGCGCGGTCGTAGGCGGCCGTGATGTCCTCGGCCACGGCGGAGCCGCAGGGGTTCTGATGCTTGAGGATCACGCAGGCCGGCTCGTCGAACTCGCGGACCAGGTTCCAAGCGGCGTCGGCATCCAGATAGTTGTTGTAGCTGAGCGGCTTGCCCTGGATCTGCTCGGAGCCCACGAGCGGGAACTGCGAGCTCGCGGTATTCTCGCAGCCCTCGGCAAAGCGATAGACCGTGGCCTTTTGCTGCGGGTTCTCGCCATAGCGCAGGTCGTCGACCTTCTCCAGCGAAATCTCGAGCTTGGCAGAGGTGTCCGCCACGTCGCTTGCCTGGGCGGCGAGCCAGCGGGAGATGGCCGTGTCGTAGGCGGCGGTGGTCTGGTAGACCTTCACCTGCAGGCGACGACGGGTGGAAAGCGTGGTGCAGCCACCGGTCTCGCGCATCTCGGCCAGGACGGCATCATAGTCGGCCGGGTCGGAGATGACGGTAACGCTCGCGGCGTTCTTGGCGGCAGAGCGCAGCATGGAGGGGCCACCGATGTCGATGTGCTCGATGGCGTCCGCGAAGGTGACCTCGGGGTTGGCGACGGTCTTCTCGAACTCGTACAGGTTGACGACGACCAGATCGATCAGCTTAATGCCGTGCTGAGCAGCCTCCTGCATGTGCTGCTCGGAATCGCGGCGGGCCAGCAGCGCGCCGTGAACCTTGGGGTGCAGGGTCTTAACGCGGCCGTCCATCATCTCGGGATAGCCCGTGAACTCCTCGATGGGGGTTACGGGAACGCCCGCGTCCTCGATGGCACGAGCCGTGCCGCCCGTAGAGATGATCTCGACGCCAAAGTCATCGACCAGCGTCCGTGCGAAATCGACGACGCCCGTCTTATCGGTAACCGAGATCAACGCGCGTGCGATCTTCACATCAGATCCCATGCAGTCCTCCTGTCTGGTACGCCGCCGTGCTCTGTGAGCCGGTGATACGTCGATCTGCAGCGCTCGCGCAGCGGCATTGAAAATACTGATTCAATGTAGCGCATCGAGCGCATCGATGCACCCCGCAACGGGCGCATGTGCAGAAAAAGTTTGCGAGCAGAGGGGATGGGCCCGGCACCGGGCACGGTGAGTTCATGGAACACAGGGGCACCATAATTAGATGCCAATGGCGTGGTAGAACTGTGCTCGATATGCATCCGCAAAAGAAAGAGGCACCATGGTCTCGCGGGTTCTCTACCGACCGTTTGATACCGAAGACTTCGACGCCATCGCGCTGATTCTGCAGCAGCTTTGGCATAACAATTCGGATAACGATGAGTACAACCGCCTTGAGGCCGCGTGCGACCTCGCCTACTGCCTTTCGTCGTCGACGTTTTCACAGGTTGCCGTAATCGACGGTCAGGCGCGTGGCATTTCGCTCGCGCGTGCGGGACAGAGCTCCGGCGCCACCGTCAAGGAACATTGGATGGATACCGAACGCGCGCTGCTATCGCAGATGCGTGAGCTAGAGCCCGATGCCTGCGCCGAGTACCTTTCGTTTGTGCGCGCAACCATCCGAACCAACAACCGCCTGCTCGAGAGCAGCCCGTTGCCGCACGACAACGAGGTCACGCTGCTTGCCGTGGATCGCGATGTCCATGGCCTGGGCGTTGGCACGGTTCTGCTCGATGCCGCCGTCTCGCACCTGTCCTCGCTTGGAGCGACGAGGGCGCACCTGTACACCGACTCCAACTGCTCGTGGCAGTTCTACGAACTGCACGGCTTTAAGCGCACGGCCACGCACCGCGCCAACCGCGAAGAGCGCCGCCACGCCATGCCGCGCGAAAGCTTCCTCTACGAACTCGACCTAACAGCCTAAACCTGGCAGTTAGGGACGTTCCTTTTAATATGAGCAGGACATTGTCAAGAGGCAAAATCGGGCCTGGCCCCAACGATATGGGGTCAGGCCCTCTCCCTATATCAGCCCGTCCGCGGCGACCTCGGCGTGTCTTACCGACGCTCGTCTTTGCAGTTTAATATCCGCCCGCGGCGATCTCTCGCTGGGCAATCCGTTGCTACGGCTGAGGCTTCTACGTCGAACCGACAGTCTGTGCACGCGTGTGGCGCCCTGTGCGCTCGCAGAAAAGGGACCTGAGGTTCGCCTCAACGGCTTCGGATCGAACCGCTTCCGGGGTGATCGGCTTATGTGCGGGGGACCGCCCCCCCCTACGCCTCCTCGGCCATGAGGCCGACCGCCCATACCCAGCAGGCGAGCTCGCGCGCCGTGGCCACGTTCGCCTTGTTGCCGTGGACCCCGCGCGCGAGCAGCGCCTCCCGCCTCTCGACCAGCCTCCGCACGCCCTTGGCGGCATGCCTCCGGGCGCCCCGGTCCGGGGCCTGGCCCCTGGCGGGCTCCTTCGGCCGCTCCGAGCACGTCAGGTAGTGCCACGCGGCCTCGACCAGCGTCTTCCTCAGGTGCTTGTTGCCGGCCTTGGTGATCGCGCCCCTGCGGTCGCTCTCCCCGCTGGAGTGCTCGGAGGGCGTCAGGCCGACCCACGCCGCGAACGACCGGGCGTTCCTGAACCTCGAGAACTCGCCGGCCTCGAACACGAGGTCGGCGGCCGTCGCGGTGTCGACGCCCTTGAGGCAGCGGAGGGAGTCGACCCTCTTCCTCCACCTGGGCTTGCGGGCCTCGGCCTCGACGAGCCCCTCGAGCCTCGCCTTCTCCTCCGCCGCCCGCCTGACCGCGTCGACGTAGTAGGCGAGCACGTCGTTGTCGGCCCTCTCCGCGAACCCTATCGGCTCGATCCAGGACCAGTGCGCCCGGGTCCAGTTGCCCTTCCTGCGGCCGGTGGGCGTCCTCTCGTCGAAGGCGAGCCCGTGCCTGAGCAGGAACTTGGAGAGCCGCTGCTTCGAGCGCGAGAGGTCGTCCCTCGCGTCCTCGAGCGCCCTGGTCAGGTCGCGGGCGGCCTCGCACTCGTCGTCGGGGACCCACACCTCGACCACGTTGCCGACCGACAGCATGCGGGCGAGGAACTCGGCGTCGTTGCGGTCGTTCTTCCTGCGCCTGTCCGCGCTGGGCTTGATCATCTTCGAGACGGCGCCGACCACGCAGTCGACCCCCAGGCCGGAAAGCCTCTTCTGCAGGTCGAAGCCCGTGACCCCGGACTCGTACACGCACCTGGCCCTGGGGTCCACGGACCGGACCCACCCCGCGACGGCGCCGGCGTCGTAGCCGAAGGTCGCGGCGCGCACCTCCCCGGTCATGACGTCGAGGGAGACGGCCTTTATCGAGCGGGCGTGGACGTCGAGGCCGATGAAGGTGGTAGTATCGAGCATGGGAGCCCCTTCCATGAATGCGGCGTGGCCGCCACGGTTGGATTAGACACACACCATTGTCGGCCTAATCCGCGGTCTTTCATGCAGCAGGGGCTCTCAATGTTTTTATGTCCTGCTCATATCGTCTGTGCCGGCACCCCGGGACACTCCTTGGCAGCAACCGCACCTAGTCGTTGGGGACATTCTTGGGTAACACAGTCGACGAAACCCTCGTTGGCGTCGCCCTATAGAGGGGTCTGCAAATAGCTGTGGGCAAAAAACATCAAATATGAGTACTGTTACCTTTTTAGTAGCAGCGATTTGGGGCATTTTAGAGGCTTTTAGACATAGCAGCCAGTCAGGCGAGCTGACGTATTTCCACAAATGTTCAATAAAATGGGCCCCTAACGAGAGATAATCTCATTAGGGGCCCATTATTTAGTGCAAATATATGTCACTATAATGGCAACAGTACTCATATTTGGCATTTTTTGCCCACTGCCCCCTGTGTGGGGATTCATAACGGAAAGATAGACCCATTTCAAAGCATAAAAATGGGATAGATTTTCCGCCAACAGTCGCCGGAGAAGATCCATCCCAAAAATCAGAGCGCGCTAGAACGTTCCGCCGCCGCCTCCGCCGACGCCGCCGCCTCCGCCGCCAGAGAAGCCGCCGCCTCCGCCGCCGCCCGAGCTGTCGGAGCTCGACGCCAGCTCGCGGATGCTCTCGTGATACACGTCATCGAACGAATCGAGCGGAGACTCGATACCGTAATGATGGTAGTACCACCAGTAGCAGGGATAATTGTCATAGAAGCCGTCGGCCTCGCGCACCTCGGGCGGCACGGCCTCGGCAAGCTGACGCAGCACTTCCTTGGAAACACCCAGCGCCACGCCCATCACCAGCAGCTTGTTCCACAGCACCAGATCGCCGGGGACGGCTTCCTTTAGACGCGTGAAGTCCTCGAGCCAATGCTTAAGTGCCTTGCAGCGAGCCGCCACCTCGGCGCCCTCCGGCGTAAAGCGGCGGAACGTAAGGCCCACGCCGATACCCACCAGCACAATCGGCACCGAGATAACCGCGGCGGTAATGTTCGCCTGTGCGCCATCGGTAAAGAAGATGGATCCCACGGGAACAAAGGCGATCAGGATACCAAGAACCAGGCAAAACACCATTGCAACAATGCCGTCCGAGGCAACGTACTCGCTATCGGCCAGCTTGCCCTTAACGGTATTCTGATAGTCCTCGAGCTTATCACCCACGGGTGTAGCGTGCTGCTTGACGTAGTGCTGCAGCTCGTCGAACGTGCGCGAGCGATCGCCGTTCTCGTCAGGCTTAGCACCGGCAAAGAAGACCTTGAGCACCATGTGGTCAATGCCCTTGGCCGACTTCCAGCCCGCATCACTCACCGTCACGCGATACGTCTGCTCTTCTTTTTCACGCCCCAACAGACCCTTCTTGGCCTTGGTCACGGTCGCCTGCTCCAGCTTGATCACACGGTCGTCAGTGAGCTTCATGAGCGTGGCGATATATGCCTGATCGGGCACCTCGTTCCAGCTCATGAGGGCCGAAAGCACGGCGGGGTGGTCGGCCGAAGGCACATCGCGGAAATATTCGTCCTGGAAAAGCGGCTTGGGCTTGCGCTTGCGCAGCTTGAGCATAACGATTGTGCCGGTAAAGGCCACCGCCGCAACAACACTTAGCACGGCAAGTGCATTGGCAATCATGCGAGCGTGAGCGCGGCGGGCGTTAGCTTCGTCGGCCCATTCCTTCTCTTCGCTCAGGATCGTTGACATGCGCTCTTCGCCCGAAGCGGCAAGCTGCGGCACCCAGTCGCTAGGGAAGGCGATGCGTGCCTCGGCGAATTCGCCCTGATGCACGCAGGGAATGGTATAGGTGACCATGGGCTCGTCCTCATCGAGTGACACGTCGCCCGTCAGCGGGCCGTGGCCCCATGCGCGGAAGTTATCGCCCTTGACGGCCGCCGTCCCGGCAGCGGCATTTGCGAAGTACACTTCCATCTCAACGTCATCGGAGTCCGCGGACCAGCCGTCGCCCACAAACTTCCAGTAGAGCTCGGCGGTATCGGCCCAGTTCATGACCGCACCGGTCATGGTGTAGCTCACGTAATAGATCGCGCTGTCGCCGCTCTCGTGGGGGCTGAACACCTTAATCCTTACGCCGTCACCGGTCTGCTCGACCGTGTAGACGCCAGAGTCGCCCTTGTTCGCGCTATCGACTTTGTTAAACGCGGTGTCCTCTTCCTCGACACTCAGCACGTCGACGCCCGCCGTGCCGCCCTGCTGGTTGGAGCCCGTATTGATCTCCCAAAACACGCCGTTGATGTCGTCGTCGAAATCAAACTGGCGTCCCTCGACAAC
>DBFEQD010000036.1:0-9229 GCA_048326155.1 Collinsella sp. | reverse complement strand
CGGCAGCACCCAACAGGCCCTCTCGGGGGCAGGGACGTTCGGCCGTGCGCGGGCGCCCGGTCGGCGGCCCGTTCTGGGCGCGCCTCAATCGTAGCCCGAGACGGTCCCGGGCTGACAATTTCGACTGTAATGGACGTTCTTAAACGACTAGTCACTGGGGACACTCTTCGCAAAAAGCTGCAAGGACTGTCCCCCACTGCCGGCAGAAAAAGAACGTCCCCATCTGCCGGATTAGGAGAAACTCTCCAGCACACGGCGGAGCTCACGCTGAACGGCATGGTCGCGGTTGCAGCCTACGACGCGATCGGCAACCGCTTTGAGCGCGGGACGCGCGTTTTCCATCGCGCAGCCCGTGCCGACAAAGCGAATGATCTCGTAGTCGTTCATCGAGTCGCCAAACGCCATGACCTCGTCGCGTTCGACGCCATAGTGCTCCATGAGCTGCTCGATTCCCGAGGCTTTCGACACACCGGGCTGCATGGCATCGATCCATGCGTTTCCAGAAGGCGCAAAGGTAAAGAGCTGGCCAAGCTCGCGCTGCAGTACGTAGGCACTGTCCATAACGGCACAGTCATCGCAAAAGATACTCGCCTTGATGATATTTACGCTGGGATCGGGCAGCTCCCAAATGCGCTCGGCATTGGGAAGGTCCTTATCGACCTCACGCACGAACTTGCACTCGTCATCGAGCAGGAAGGACTTGGTTCGGTCAAAGAGCGCAAGATGCAGATTGGGAAACGTCCTGACGGCTTGGGCGAGCCTTCGAATCGCCAGGTGGGAATACACCTCACGGTCTACCATCTTACCGTCGGCGTAGACCTGGGCGCCGTTAGCGGCGACAAAGTCCATCTTGTCGCGAACGGGCGCAAAGAACTCACACAGGCGATCGTAGCGACGACCTGACGATGCAGCGAAATGCACACCATGCTCGTGTAGCGCCAGAATCAGTTCGTAGGTCTCGGGAGGCACCTGGCCGTTTTCGTCAAGCAGTGTGCCGTCCATATCGGATGCAATCAGTTTAAACATAGAAAAGCTCCCTTCGGGCTTGTTGGAATCGAACGCGTATCCGATTCCAACGTACCCAAAGGGAGCTCAAATAAGACTCCGCGGGCGTAAACGTTACAAGGACCTGGCAAATAGCTCACACATGCCAGAGGTCCTACGGTCGCGGCGTCAGGCAGCCCGCCAAAGAGCGTCCCCGATGACTAGTCGGCGTAGGTGAAGGTTGTGACGTCGAACATGCCCTCGGGGCGGATGCGGAGCGTCGGGATGACCGGCAGGGGCAGGAAGATGATGCCCATGATGGGGTCGAGCGGCGGCTCAATACCCATGGCGCGCGCCTTGACCATAAAGTCGTCGTGCTGCGCGGCAACGTCCTCGGCCGTGCCTTCGCTCATCAGGCCACCGAGCGCCAGCGGAATGCGCGCCACGACCTCGCCGTTACGCACCAGCACGTGACCACCCTGGCCCACGGCCTCAACGGCAGCCATCATATCGGCAGCGTTATCGCCCACCACGCACACGTTGTGCGAGTCGTGGCCGATCGTGGAGGCAATGGCACCACCCGTGATGGTAAAGCCGCGCACCCAGCCGCGACCGATATGCTTGCCGACCAGGCCCAGGCCAGCGGGGCCGTCGCCATCGGCGCCCTCGGCCTGCAGCGACACGCCACGGCCATGGCGCTCGATCAGCATAATGCGGCGCAAGTCCTCGGCGCTCTCGGGGCGGGCCATACCCGTGATAGCCATACCCGGGATGACATCGATAACGGCCTCGCCCGGCTTAAAGGCATAGTCAAACAAGTCGAGCGAAAGCTTCGGCAGCTTAACGGAAGCGCGCAGCTCATCGGCAAGGGCTGCGACCTCGGCCGTCTCGGGCGCGACCTCGCCCACAAAGGTGCCATCCTGCGCCACCAGGGCACCGGCGGCATACACGCGATGCGGAGCTGTGGCAAACGTCAGGTCGTTGAGCACCAGCAGGTCGGCACGCTTGCCTGGGGCGATCGCGCCGCGGAGCTCATGCGGGTCGCGACAGCCGTGGTCCAGGCCAAATGCCTCAGCCGTGGAAAGGGACGCCATGGAGATGGCGACCACCGGGTCGACGCCAGCCTCGATGGCCACGCGGCAGGCATTGTCGATCATGCCGGTCGAAAGCGCGTCGGAGGGAGCGCGGTCGTCGGTCGCAAAGCAGCAGCGGCGGGCGCGGGCGGGGTTTTCCAGCAGCATCGGGGACAAATTGGCCAGATCGTGGCTGCACGTGCCCTCACGCAGCATCACATACATGCCGCGGGACAGTTTATCGAGCGCCTCCTCGGGAATCGTCGACTCGTGGTCGGCGATAATACCCGCCGCGGCATAGGCGTTGAGGTCCTTGCCGGCAACGAGCGGCGCGTGGCCGTCAACCTGCTTGGACGGCGTCTGGTTGGCAGCATCGATGCGAGCGCAAGTCTCGGGGTCGGCCATAAAGACGCCCGGCAGGTTCATCATTTCGCCCAGACCAAAGACATCGCCTGGATGCTCGGCAAAAAACGCCTGCATATCGGCAGCAGAAATAACGGCACCGGCCTGCTCGTCGGGCAGCGCGGGCACGCACGAAGGCATCATGTATTTGATGGAGATGGGTGCGCGGCGGCCGTCCTCAATCATAAAGCGCAGGCCGTCCAGGCCCGCCACATTAGCAATCTCGTGGCTGTCGGCAATGGCGGTGGTAGTACCGCGCGTCGCGGCCATGCGAGCATACTCGGCGGGACGGATGTTCGAAGACTCGATATGCAGATGCCCGTCAATAAAACCGGGAGTGAGATAGCGACCCTGGCAGTCGATGACCTCAGTTGCCTCGTAGGTGCCAGCGGCATCGTCGCGACCATCGTAGAGCACGCCGACGATTACACCGTCCTTGACGGCAACGCTACCGGGCGCCACACGCTGGCCATACACGTCGACAATCTGCGCATTGGTAAACAGCGTGTCGACGGGCACGCGCCCCTCGGCGGCCTCGATCACAGACCTCATGACCTCAACGGACATACATACTCCTTTAACCGTAGAAAAAAGCTGCGGAGCGGACAGACCTTCACCGCAGCAAACCAATAGCCATTGTATGCCCAAACGATGGGTCAACAATACGCCTCTCCGCTTAACGGCACACGCCGCTTGGCGCAATGGGGGCAGGTTACTTTGCACCAATGACAAGGAGTGTCCCAAAGTGCCGGCACAAAAGGAACGTCCCCAAGTGCCAACAACGGAAGCGCCGATGTTTTGGCAACGACAGCGAGCGAGCTGCATTTGAGACAAGGTGACGTGAAACGAAAGGGCGCTGACCTTCTGGTCGCGCCCTTGAAGTTGAACGTCAGATTGTCCAAATGCGGCCCGCGCAGCGTCGACCGGTCCGCCGTTCGTTAGAACGGCGGAACTAAATCAACTTGAAACCCTTGCGCTTGCCCACGGAGAGGGTGTCGCCCAGCTTGAGGGCGCTGGGATCGATGTTATAGCTCTTGGGAGCCACGGCCTTGCCGTTGATCTTGACGCCGCCGCCGTCGATATCGCGACGAGCCTGGCCGGCGCTCGCCGAAAGACCCAAGTCCTTGAGCAGGCCGGCGAGGTAGATCTGGCCCTCGTCGTTAACAGTCAGCTCAACGTGCTTCTCGGGGAAGTCGGCGAGCTGGCCCTCCTTGAACACGCGGTCGAACTCGGCCTGAGCCTCGTCGCCGGCACCG
This sequence comes from Collinsella sp., assembly GCA_048326155.1. GTDB lineage: Bacteria > Actinomycetota > Coriobacteriia > Coriobacteriales > Coriobacteriaceae > Collinsella. Next base: position 5,514 of record DBFEQD010000036.1, on the reverse strand, counting down.
GCGCCGTGGTAGGTGTCGCACAGGTCGCGACCCAGAGCGCGCTTGAGCTCATAGGGATCGGCAGAGCCGTCGGCCAGAGCAGCGTCGATCTTGTCGACCTCGGCCGGGGTGAGCGAGCTGGCTAGACGATAGTACTTGCCGATCATCTCATCGGGGATGGACATGGTCTTGCCGAACATATCCTTGGGCGCGTCGGTCAGGCCGATGTAGTTGCCATAGGACTTGGACATCTTACGAACGCCATCGGTGCCCTCGAGCAGCGGCATGGTGAGCGCGATCTGGGGCTCCATGCCCATCTTCTCCATGAGCTCACGGCCGGCGAGCAGGTTGAAGAGCTGATCGGTGCCGCCCATCTCCACGTCGGCCTTAATCATGACCGAATCGTATGCCTGCATCACGGGATACAGGAACTCGTGCAGGGCGATCGGCGTCTGGGACTGGTAGCGCTTGGTAAAGTCATCGCGCTCAAGAATGCGGGCGACGGTGAACTTGGAGCACACCTGCAGCAGACCGGCCAGATCCATCGACAAGATCCAGTCGCCGTTGTGCACGATGGTGGTCTTCTCGGGGTCCAGGATCTTCATGGCCTGGCTCACGTAGGTCTCGGCGTTAGCCTCGATCTGCTCCTGAGAAAGCTGCGGGCGGGTGGAATTCTTGCCCGAGGGATCGCCGATCAGCGCGGTGCCGTTGCCGATGATAAGGGTGACGTTGTGGCCCAAGTCCTGGAACTGACGCATCTTGCGCAGCGGCACGGCGTGGCCCAGGTGCAGGTCGGGGCTGGTGGGGTCGACGCCGAGCTTGATGTTGAGGGGCTCGCCCTTCTCAAGCTTCTTGCGAAGGTCGGCCTCGGGAACGATCTGCGCGGCGCCCGAGGTGATGATACGCATTTGCTCGTCAACAGACAGCATTGGGTATCCTCCTTTTGCTATAGCACCCTCGCCGAAAACGGCGGTGCTGGAAGTCCATAAACTCTCTTATGATAACAAACTGACGCGACGCGGCACCTACGACAGGAAAATCCTCGTCCTGCCGCATGCGTCAATGGCAACTGGCAGACGTGTACCGTCACGCTCGACCAGATAGCGTACCTGCCGACGACGCAAACAGTCGCGGCAACGAACCTGTCCCGTCGCATCGGTGGCGCAGACGCCCTCGGCGGTCAGCAGGCAGTGCTCGCACACCATAAGCTCGGGACGGTCGGCGTCGACCGGACCCAAGACGCCGGGTTCAGCAGCCAGTTCGGCAATACGCTCCGCATCATTGCCGAGCAACTCGGCCGGCAAGTACACCCGCCCCGCACCGAGTCCGCGCAGCCAGGTAAGCGTGGCCCGATTCGCGCAGAACACCGGCGCCGCCACGTCAAACGTCACGCCCAGCTCGCGAGCGATCACCACCTGTCCCAGGTTGCGGCAGACGACACGCCTGGCACGCTGCATCAGTGAGCGGGTCCAGTCAGCGTCACCCGTGCGGCACACTTCGTCAAGCACCACAACGGCGTCGGACAAATCGAGTTCTCCGCGCGGGTCGGCATCCATCAGCTGCCAAGCAAAAACCATGCGAGCGGGAACCGCGCACTCCACCAACTCCGTCGATGCACCGCCATCCACCGCAACGTCCTCAAAGGGCAGCACCTCAACGGCACGCGCAACGGGCGCAATCGCATCTGCCTCGGCCCGCATGCGCTCCAACACCGCCGCCGTCTGATCCAACACGCCGGCGCTGCGAATCAGGTACACCTCGCAGCCCGCGTCCACCTTACGCTTGCAATGCACGACGACGCGCTTCCCCGCTGCGGCATCCACCGGGCAGGGCACCTGCGGCCAGCGCTTGGGCACATCGGGACGCGCGTCGACACCCGGATAGAACCGAATCTCGAGCGTGTCACCCGCCGCCACGGCGGCGTCGAGCTCAACGGTCACCTCTTCGTGGCCCACAGCGACCAAACGCCCCACGCGCACGCCCTGGTTAATTGCGCGCTCAAAGCTCATCAGCTCGGCACCCGAACGCCCTCGCAGGTACGCATCGGTAAACCCACGGTTAAACGACCTTCCCAGCTCGCGCTCAAGCCCTTCCACGGCACCGGGGTCCCACGCGCCGTCGCACAGCATATCGAGTGCCCGGCGCCACACCCGCACCACGTTGAATACATAGTCTGGGTTCTTCATGCGCCCCTCGATCTTGAGCGACGCCACGCCGACATCTACAAGCTCGGGCAGATGCGCAATACCCAGATAGTCGCGCGGACACAGCAGGCGATTTCCCTCGACGGCGACAACGCTCTGCCCCGCCTCGTCCACCAGGTCGTACGCCAGACGACACGGCTGCGTGCAGTCGCCGCGCATCGCCGAGCGCCCACGCCGCAGGGCCGAGAACTCGCACGCCCCCGAATAGCCGATGCAAATCGCACCGTGGCAGAATACCTCGATGGGCACGCCCGTGGCACATAGCGCCGCAATCTCGTCGACCGTCAGCTCGCGTGCCGTCGTCACGCGCTCGACCCCCAGCCCATCGGCGGCAAGCCGCACGGCGCCTTCGCTATGAGCGCCCGCCTGCGTGGACAGGTGAATCTCGACCCCGGGAATCGCCGCGCGCAGCGCGCAGGCCAACCCGGCATCGGCGACAATCAGAGCATCGGCGCCCAGCTCCAGCGCATGAGCTCCCAACGCCACCGCGTCGGATAACTCATCGTCAAACACGAACACGTTGAGCGTCACGTACACGCGCACGCCATGGGCATGCGCCACGGCGCAGCCGCGCGCAAACTCGTCATCCGTAAAACCATGCGCGCTCACGCGGGCGTTAAAGCCGCCCAACCCCGCATAGATGGCATCGGCACCCGCGGCGATGGCCGCAAGCATCTGGTCGAGCCCGCCCGCCGGCGCCAGCAGCTCGGGCAGCGCCGCACCGGCAGCATCCAATCCAGTCTCGCATTGTCCGCTCGGCCCCATCGCCCGAATCGCCATCGGCAAACTCCTTACCAAGGTATGCATTCACTCTGAAAAATGCCGTCTTCCAGCATACACGAGGCCTCGCGCGCCCCGTTTGGTTTATCGTGTAATAACTTATGTCCATCCTGCCTCGACGGCACATCCACCGTCCGGCACGACATACCTGGAGGTCAATATATGGGTCCTCGCCAACGACAGGGACGCAGCCGTTCAAAGACGCATGCCCTGCCCATAATCCTGCTCTCGTTTTTGGGCTTTCTGCTGATTGCGGGCGTGGCGTTTGGCATCGGCATGGTCGGCAACGTCAACCGCTGGCTGTCCGATCTGCCCGACTACACCGACGCCAACGCGTATCTGGTGAGCGAGCCCACCGAGATCGTCGACTGCAACGGCAACAAGATCGCGAGCTTCTACACGCAAAACCGCAAGTCCATCACCAAGGACGAGGTCTCCCCCTACGTGCTGCAGGGCACCGTTGACGTCGAGGACGAGCGCTTCTACGAGCACGGCGGTATCGACCTGTGGGGTATCGCGCGTGCTGCGGTGGCAACCCTCGGCGGCGGGCACGAAGGCGCCTCGACTATCACCCAGCAGCTGGTGCGCAACACCATCCTGCAGGAGGAGCAGTTCGACTCGACCATCGAGCGTAAGGTGCGCGAGGCCTACATCGCCGTCAAGATGGAGGACATGTACTCCAAAGACGAGATCCTCATGATGTACCTCAACACCATCTATTACGGCCACGGCGCCTACGGCATCGAGGCCGCAGCCGAGACCTATCTGTCCAAGAGCGCCGCCGATCTCACCCTGAGCGAAGCCGCACTGTTGATCGGCCTTCCCAACTCGCCTTCGCAGTACGACCCCACGGTCAATCCCGATCTGGCACTGTCTCGCCGCAACAAGGTCCTCGACAACATGTTGCGCCTGGGCCACATCACCCAGGAGGAGCACGATGCCGCACAGGCCGAGCCCATCACCCTCAACGTGACCGAGATTTCGGGCAGTGGCGTCGACGTATACTCGCAGCCCTACTTTGTCGCCTATGTCAAGCAGCTGCTGGAGCAGGAGTTCTCGACCGACGTGCTCTTTAAGGGCGGTCTGACCGTCAAGACCACCATCGACCCCACGATGCAGCAGGTGGCAGAGAATGCCGTCCGCCAGCAGCTCGACACGCTCTCACTCGACGGCCTGGACATGGGCATGGTCGTCGTCGACCCCAAGACCGGCTACATCAAGTGCATGGTGGGCGGCTACGACTACAACGCCGACGAGAACCACGTAAACCATGCCACGGCCAAGCGTCCCGTCGGCTCCACCTTTAAGGCCTTTACGCTGGCAACTGCCATCCAAAACGGCATGAACCCCAACGTCACCCTCAACTGCAACTCGCCGCTCAAGGCCAAGGGCACCACGACCGAGGTCCAAAACTACGCCAACCATAGCTATGGCAACATCACGCTTAAGCAGGCAACGGCATACTCCTCCAACACCGGTTACATCCAGGTGGCGGAAGCCGTCGGCAACAGCAAGATCATCTCGCTCGTCAAAAAGCTCGGCATCGATCCCGCTAAGGACAACATCGAGGACGTTCCCGTCATGACGCTCGGCACCGGCTCGATCTCGCCGCTCGAGATGGCCGCCGCCTACGCGACGTTTGCCAACGGCGGCTACTATCGCCAGCCGATCGCCATCACCGAGATTGACTCTCGTACCGGTTCGGTACTGTACCAGCACACGGACAATCCCTCACAGGTGCTTACCGAGGGCGAGGCCGCCGCGGTCACCGATGTTCTGTCCGGCGTCATGCAGGGCGGCGGTACGGGTGCTGCTGGCGCCCTGAGCGTCAACCAGCCCTATGCCGGCAAGACGGGCACCACCGACAACACCACCAACCTGTGGTTCTGCGGCTATACCCCGCAGCTGGCGTGCGCCCTGTGGACTGGCTATTCTGCGGGCGAGATCCCCATCCAAAAATACGGCACGGACCTGCTGGGCGACAGCACCAACCTGCCTGTCTTTAAGCGGTTTATGAACACCGTTCTGACCGGTACCGAGCGCGAGGAGTTTGCGACCGGAACGGCGCCCACCTACAAGAACAACAGCGCCTGGAAGTTCTACGGCACCAACAACTCCAAGAAGACGGAGAACGACGACAAGGACGAGAACGAGGACGAAGAGGAAACCACCACAACGACTACCACGACGACCACGACCACCGAGACCACGGGCGGCGACACCACCGGCGGCACCGGTACGACCGGTGGCTCGACGGGCGGCTCCACTGGTGGTTCGACCGGCGGCGATGGCGGCACGCCTACGCCTACGCCTACGCCTACACCCACTCCCGACCCCTCGCCCACGCCTGACGATACTGTTGGCTAGAAATCATCCGGCCATAAGCAACAAGGCCCCCGAGCAGCTTATTATGAACTGCCTCCCATTTCTTGGACATGAGAAATGGGAGGCTTTTTATGCGTGTCGACTTGAGGGTGAAGCACGACATCGTGGCCAGGAAGGCGGCGATCGGGCTCTTCGAGCGAGGCCACGGCTCCGAGTCGGCGGCGAA
>DBFEQD010000035.1:0-17897 GCA_048326155.1 Collinsella sp. | reverse complement strand
CGGCAGCACCCAACAGGCCCTCTCGGGGGCAGGGACGTTCGGCCGTGCGCGGGCGCCCGGTCGGCGGCCCGTTCTGGGCGCGCCTCAATCGTAGCCCGAGACGGTCCCGGGCTGACAATTTCGACTGTAATGGACGTTCTTTAATGACTAGTCGTTTAAGAACGTCCCCGATGACTACACTCAAAAACGGCGCCCGTCGGCGATATTGCCGGCGGGCGCCGTTGTCGTGTGGGCGGTTATGTCGTGCGGGCTGCCGTTGAGCGTCCGGGTCTGTGTTCTACAGCGAGTCGATAAAGCGCTGTTGGGCGGCGCGTCCTGCCTCGTTCCACTTAAAGACGCCGGCGTTGTCGAGCACGTGGCCAAACACCACGCCGACCTCCTCGTGCAGGATATCGATGGCGTTGTCGGCCGTAAGCTCGTCGGCGCGGCGAGCAAAGACGTCCTCGGCCCACGCGGCATGGCTGCGACAAAGATCATCGCCCTCGAGCGCACCGGCAAGATCGTAGCTGGCATCGACCTTGGCTGCCAGCAGATGCTCACGGACAGCGCCAAGCTCGGGAACCAGGCGCGGCGGCAGAATGGCCAGGCCCATGACCTCGATCAGGCCGATGTTCTCCTTCTTAATGTGGTGGTACTCGGCATGCGGGTGGAAAACGCCTAGCGGGTGCTCGTCGGTCGTGATATTGCAGCGAAGCGCCAGGTAGGCCTCGTAGATTTCGCCGCCGGCATTTCCGCGAGAGTCGACGCGGCGGATGACGGGCGTCACGGTGTTGTGCGCCACGCCATCGGCTGTGTACGCGATGACGCCCACAGACTCATCGGTCCACTCGCGCCAGGCGAGGATAATCTTCTCGGCAGCGTCGAGCAGCTGGGCGCGGTCATGCGAGCGCAGGCGCAGCACCGAGAGCGGCCACTGCAGCACGGTACCGCTGACCTGGTCAAAACCGGGCACGCTAAACTGCGAGACCTCGGCGGCATGCATCATGGGGAACTCGTGCGCGCCGCCCTGAAAGTGGTCGTGCGACAAGATCGAGCCGCCCACGATAGGCAGGTCGGCGTTGGAGCCAATAAAGTAGTGCGGGAACAGGTCGACAAAGTCGAGCAGACAGGTCAGACCCTTGCGGTCCACGTGCATCGGGCGATGCTCGGAGCTCATGGCAATGCAGTGCTCGTTAAAGTACGCGTACGGGCTGTACTGGAAACCCCAGCGCTCGCCGTCGAGCTGGATGGTGATAACGCGCAGATTCTGGCGGGCGGGGTGAGCGCCGCCGTCGGCTGCGGCGGAGCGTCCGGGATAGCCCTCGTTTTCGATGCAGAGCTGGCAGGCGGGATACTTCTCGCCCGTGTTCTTGGCTACACCTGCCGCGGCAATGTCGCGCGGGTCCTTCTCAGGCTTGGACAGGTTGATAGTGATCTCAAGATCGCCCCAGTTGGTGGGGGTGCTCCATTTGATGTTGCGCGCGATGGCGGCACGGCGCACGTAGCCGGCGTCGCAGCACAGGCCGTAGAACCAGTCGGTTGCGGCGCGGGGCTCGTTGACGCCCATACGTCCGTTGAACTCTTCGTTTACAACCGAAGGCCTCGGCATGAGCACGCCCATGATTCGCATGGCGATGCGGTCGCGGCCCGATGCTGTGTCCTCGGCGGCACCGTTGGCAATGGCGGTCTCGGAAAGCGCGGCAAGCGTGCCTTCAAGGTCAAAGTCGGGCAGGGTATCGGGGTGCAAGAGCGAGAGTTTCTCAACCTGGAGCGCCCAGGCCATATCGAGCGCGGGCCCCGTAGCGCCGATGCACTCCAAAATGGTGTTGTATGCCCAGATGCGGTCGTCCTGGCCGATCATCGATCGGTGGATGGCGTACTCGATCAGGTTCTGTGCGGCCTCGCGCACGTCAGTCATTACAGCCATGCCGCGTAAGCCCCCTTGTCAGAGATGGCGTAGTGACGGGCAGAGCCCTCGCCCAGCCAGCCGTTCATCTTGGCAATGAAGGTGTCGACCAGGTCGAGCGGCACGAAGGCCTGGATGGTGCCACCAAAGCCGCCACCGTGGATACGGACGGCGCCGCGGCCGTCGAGCACGTGCTCGGCCAGCGCCAGGGCATACATGGAAGGCTGCTCGGAACCCAGCTTGGCAACAACATTCTGCAGGTACATGGCAGAGCTGGCGCCGGACTCGCGCGTCAGGACCAGGAACTGGTCGATGTCGCCGGCGTTCAGAGCTGCCCAGCGCTTGTCGACCAGGCCGTTCTCGTACCAGTAGTGAACGGCGCGCAGGCAGGCACGGTCGCCCAGCTTGGCACGCAGCTCGGGGAGCTTGGCGTCAAAGTCGGCAACGTTTACCTCGCACAGGCGTGCCTTGCCAAACTCGGCGGCAACGTCCTGCATCTCGCGCGGAACGGCGGCGTAGTCGTTGGTGGCGGCCACGTGGTCGGTGCCCACTTTAACGAGCACAAGCGCATAACCGTGATCCTCAAAGTTGAGCTCGAGCTTCTGGGTCTTAGGCTGAGCCTGGTCCTCAAAGTCCATGTAGGCGAGGCCACCCAGGCACACGGCGGCCTGGTCCATCAGACCGCAGGGCTTGCCGTAGTAGTTGTTCTCGGTGCGCTGGCTCATCTGCGCGAGCGCGACGGGCTCGATGGCGGGTGCGCCCCAGAGGGTTTCCATGGCACGACCGTATGCGGCCTCGACGGCGGCAGAGCTGGAAAGACCGCCACCCGAGGGGACGGAGCAGGTGAAGGCGAAGTCGAAGCCCTGGGGCTCAACGCCAAGCGCTGCGACCTCGTGGGCCATGCCGCGGACGAGGCTCGCGGACGTGCCCTTCTCGGACTCTTGAATATCCAGCGTGTCGAGCATGATTTCAAACGTAGGATAGCCCTCGTCGGCGACGCGAATCTTGTTGGAGTCGGTTGCCACGGCGATGCCGTCAACGGCGACATCGAGCGAGCCGGCGATAACGTGGCCGCCCTCGTGGTCGGTGTGGTTGCCGCTGATCTCGGAACGGCCGGGCGCGTGCACGTAGAGCACCTGGCGGTCGCCGATGGGGCCAAACTCCTCCTCAAACAGCTTGGTGAGTGTGGCGAATGTCTTTTCGTCGGGGGTGGTCATGGGAGTCCTTTCCTTGGCGCGCACGGGTGGGTTTTGCGTCGTTATGAGTACGTTAACAACTTGAAGCGGCATGAACCAAGTGTTCACGATACCGCACGTTACGGGCTATGTTAACGTACTCATAACACATCGCTTGTCACTTTTTGAGAATCTGGTAATCGGTAGATATTCAGCCGTGAACGGTACTGCCGTATGGACTTATAAAGCAGAAGAGATGCAGATAGAAAAAGTAGAGTACGTTAACATGCGTCCGACGATAGCGGGCCTCGGCGCGGGATGTATTTCTGCCCGGGCCGGCATTCACGCTATTCAGATCTCGCAAGGGTGAAGGTGATCCTGTGGCAAGGCGCCCGTCCAACGATACCAGTTCGCGTCCGGTCTCCATGGCCGACGTCGCCCGCGCTGCTGGTGTTTCGCAGCAGACGGTTTCGCGCGTCGCCAACGGCTTGCCCAACGTTAACGAGCAGACGCGCCAGCGCGTGCAGGCCGCTATGCAAGAGCTCGGCTTTCGTCCGAGTTATGCCGGTCGCTCGCTGCGCGACGGTCGATACCATTCGGTTGGCCTATGCGTCAACGATGTCACCAAGTTTGGCAACCTCTCAATGATCGACGGCATCGCCAGCGCTGCTCGCGAGCATAATTGTGCCATCACGCTGGTCGAGATGTCCAAGACCGAGGAGTTTTCGCTTGCCGAGGCCACGCGTCGTATGGCCGCATTGCCGGTGGACGGCATCATCATCGGCATGAGCCGCATGGCGCCCGATTTTGAGACGTTTGATCCACTGCCGGGCATTGGCACGGTCATCGTTACCATGTACGCGCACCCGCGGGTGACCACGGTCGACTCCGATCATTACGGCTGCTCGCTCTTGCTTATGGATCACCTGTTTGAGCTAGGACACGAGCAGATTCGCTATATTGGCGGCCCGTCGTTCTCGGTCGACGAGCAATTTCGTCGCGCCGGTTGGCGGGATGCGCTCGAGCGTAAACACATCGAGCCGGCGGAGCCGCTCGAGGGTGACTGGTCTGCCAACAGCGGTTACGAGGCCGGCAGGTACCTGGCCGAGCACGATCGCACCATGACGGCGATCTATGCGGCAAACGATCAGATGGCAAATGGCGCGATTGCCGCGCTGCGTGATAGCGGTCTGCGCGTGCCCGAGGACGTGAGCGTGGTGGGCGTCGACGATTCGCTCGATGATTTTGTGGCACACAACGAGCTCACGACCGTTCGATTCGATTTGCATCAGCGTGGACGCGAAGTATTCGAGCATGCGGTTCCCGAGGCGGGTACGGCGGGCAAAACCGTTGCTATTCGTATTCCCGGCCAGCTCATCATTCGACATAGCACGGCGATACCGCGCGCATAGTTTGTGCAGGTAAACGGCGCTTTATCGCATTTCAATAACAATCGGTAAGGATGCCGGCAGATAGCTGTGGCTCTAAAGGCGAGTGTTATGATAGACGGGTTCTTTTGTCTATCTAGGAGGCTTTGCCTGATGGAGATCACCAAGGATATCCGCTACATTGGCGTCAACGATCACGACATTGACCTGTTCGAGGGCCAGTACGACGTGTCCGAGAACGGTATGGCATATAACAGCTACGTTATCTTGGGCGATAAAATCGCTGTCGCCGATTCGGTCGACGCTGGCTTTGTCGACGAGTGGCTCGGCAACCTCGAGGCCGCGCTCGACGGCCGTACGCCCGACTACCTGGTTGTCCATCACATGGAGCCCGATCACTCTGCTGGCATCGCCGCCTTTATGGAGCGCTATCCCCAGGCGCAGATCGTGGCAAGCATGGGCGCTTTCCGCATGATGGTCAACTACTTTGGCACCGACTTCCCCGAGCGCAAGATGGTCGTCAAAGATGGCGACGTGCTCGACCTGGGCGGCCACAGCCTGACGTTTGTCGGCGCTCCCAACGTGCACTGGCCCGAGGTGCTCTTCTCCTACGAGTCCACCGACAAGGTGCTCTTTAGCGCCGACGGCTTTGGCAAGTTTGGCGCCAACGACATCGAAGATCCCGAGGGTTGGGCCTGCGAGGCACGCCGTTACTACTTTGGCATCGTGGGAAAGTTCGGCAAGTTCGTGCAGGCCGTGCTCAAGAAGGCCGCCGATCTGGATATCCAGATCATCTGCCCGCTCCATGGTCCTGTGCTGACCGAGAACCTGGGCTACTACCTCGACACTTACAACACCTGGTCGAGCTACCAGCCCGAGGACGAGGGCATCACGATCGCCTATGCGAGTGTGTATGGCCATCTGAAGGCTGCCGTTGAGGAGCTCGCATCTGCGCTCGAGGCTCGCGGCCAGAAGGTTTCCGTCTTTGACCTGGCTCGCGACGACATGGCCGAGGCCGTTGAGGATGCGTTCCGCTATGACCGTCTGGTGCTCGCCTCTATCACCTATCAGGGCGAGATCTTCCCGTTCATGAGCACCTTTATCCACACGCTTGCCGGGCACGCCTATCAGAACCGTACGGTGGCACTCGTCGAGGCCGGCTCCTGGGCACCTACCGCTGCCAAGGTTATGACCAAGGAGCTCGAGGCCATGAAGGACATCACCCTGGCGCAGAACAAGGTGACTGTGCTGGGTTCGCTCAACGACGCCTCGCGCGCTCAGATCGAGGCCCTCGCCGACGAGCTTTCCAAGTAGCGACACGTTCACTTTTGACGCTCAGCCATCACAACCACCACAAAGGGGACAGGCACCTTTGTGGTGGTTTTTATTTAGTTGGCGGCGATGATGAGGGCTGGACGTGCGCCGTCGGCGGTCTTGGCGATTGAGGTGGCGACGGCGCCTTCGGGGTCTCGGTCCATCACGATAGCGTCGACATCGGTCAGCTCGGCAAAACGGTACATGCCGCGTCCGTTAACCTTGCTGGCGTCCATGAGGGCGACGCTTTGATGGGCCGCGGCGATCATAGCCGTTTTAGTCTCGGCCATCTGGGGAAAGTCGGTCGTAAAGCCGCAGCTGGAGACAAAGGCGCCGGGGCACATGACGGCAAGATCGGCGTGGACCATTTGGAGCGCCTGCATGGTAAGTGGGCCGTACAGATAGCGATGACCTTTGCGCAGCGCCCCGCCCAGCATGACGACATCGACCGAGGGCATGCTTTCGTCGATGTAATCGGCGATAGTAATGTCGGCCGTGATAACGGTGATGCCGTCGCGCTGATCGAGGAGCCGGACGAACTCGAGCGCCGTGGTGCCCGAGTCAACGAGCAGCGTGTCGCCGTCATTGACGAGCTCGATGGCGCTTTGCGCGATGGCCTGCTTGGCGGCGACGTTGACATTGATGCGGCGATCCTGCGTGGAAACAGTCAGACGCTTGTGGAGCGATACGGCGCCACCATGCGTGCGGCGCAGCTTGCCTGCTTCGGCGAGCGCGTCCAGGTCGGAGCGGGCGGTAACGGAGGACACGCCAAAGGTCTGGGCGATTTCTGCTACCTGCACCGAGGCATTATGCTCAAGCATTTCCATGATGGCGGCACGACGCTCATCGGCGAAGGCTCGGGTTGTTGCGTGGGCCATAGCTGCTCCATTCTCGGCCAAATTTGCAGGAATTGTGTTGACTCTATTTTCGTTCATTTTCTTTTTGAGTAAGAAAACACCTTTCGATTACTTATCTTTTCTATAAAAGAAAGACGCTAAACGCTCAAAATTCAATATCGAACACGCCCGCTCGGCTCTAATTCCTTCCGTTTACTTTTCAAAAACGACTGTATCGGCCTGCATGGGCTCAATATCTCGCACGTGCAAAGCCGCTGAATTTCATACAATGAGCGCAGCAAAACGCAAGGTGAAACGCCTTGTGAACGACTACGCCCGATGTCCAGATGCGGGCGAGGGAGAGGAGCAAACGCTCATGGCACTTGTTACCACCGAAAAGATGCTCAAGGACGCTCAGGCCGGCCACTACGCCGTCGGCGCGTTCAACGTCGAGAACCTCGAGTTTGTTATGGCCGTTCTGGCTGCTGCCGAGGAGACCAAGTCCCCCGTCATCATGCAGACCACCCCGGGCACCATCAAGACCGCTGGTCTGGACTACTTCTACGGCATGGTCAAGGCTGCCGCCGAGCGCGCTTCCGTGCCCGTCGCTCTGCACCTCGATCACGGCGATGGCTATGACCGCTGCATGCAGGCTTTCCGCACTGGCTACACCTCCGTTATGATCGACGGTTCGCATGAGTCCTTCGAGGACAACATCGCCCTGACCAAGTCCGTCGCCGACGCTGGCCGCGCCATGGGCGTGCCCGTCGAGGCTGAGCTCGGTAAGGTTGGCGGCAAGGAGGACGACGGTCCCGCGGTTGAGGGCGAGAGCCCCTACACCGATCCTGCCGAGGCCAAGGAGTTCGTTGAGCGCACCGGCTGCACCTCGCTGGCCATTGGCGTTGGCACCAGCCACGGCGTGTACACGAGCGATCCGCACATCGAGCAGTCCGTGGTCAAGGCCATCCGCGACGCCGTCGACGTGCCGCTGGTTCTGCACGGCACCTCCGGTGTGCCCGATGAGCAGGTCGCCGAGGCTGTGAAGAACGGCATCTGCAAGGTCAACTACGCCACCGAGCTGCGTCAGGCCTACACTAAGGGCTTCATGGCCTACATGGCCGAGAACCCCGCCTGCTTCGACCCCAAGAAGCCGGCCAAGGAGGGCATGCGCGAGATCACCGAGCTGGTTAAGATCCGCATGACCAACCTCAACTCTGTGGGCAAAGCAGAGTAACAGCAAGGGTACTTCGACTCGCTACATATCCCGGGGAGGGACGAGGGCTTAGTTCCCCAATCGTCCTCGGGCATGCAAAAAGCCTCGCTGCGCACTTCGTGCGGCGAGGCTTTTTGCCCCCTGCGGAAAGATTGGGGAACTAAGCCCTCGTCCCTCCCAGGTTGACCTACTCGAGGTCGTCGCCCTTGTGGCGTTAGGCGGAACAATTGGAGCGTTAGGGCTACTTTGTTGATGAGGGGTTAGTATGCCCGGGCTTGGTTGGGGAATGACTTGTCTAGGGATGCTTGGAGCTTTTCGAACGATGCTCGCAAGTTGTGGCTCTGGTCGGTTGACCGTTTGGCTTTTGTGGTGGGGGAGTCGAGGAGACCGTTTCTCTGTGTCGGGGGGAAGGAGAAAAGGTTTGCATGTTTTAGGGATGGCTGCTGTGCTGCGTTATTGGAAGAATGCATGCTTATGCGGCCTCCTCGATGTCCGCCAAAAGATTGCGCTCGGGGTGTGCTGCTGGGTCCCGTGCGCTGGCAGTATTATGCCGCGAGTGCAGATAAGAAAGCGCTAAAGAAAGGCTTAATCGGGTTTGATGTAACCATGAAACCGCAGTTCAAAGCCATTGCATAACACTCTTGAAAGGTTGGGGGCTTAAGGGCTTTCTAAGGTTTGTGGCGCGGATGTGGCTCGCCTGTGTGGGGCGTGTGGACGGCTCGTTCCTAGCGCTGCGGTGCAGCGGCGCGTACTTGTTCGATGACCTTTTCCATCGTGGCGTCGATGCGGTCTTTTTTGAGCTCGCATTCCCAGATGGTTATGGGCGTCCAGCCCATTTGAGTGAGCGCTGCCACGGCGGCGCGATCGCGTTCGACGTTGCGACGGAACTTTGCCTCCCAAAACTCAACGTTGCGCTTGGGCTGGCTCGGATTGCACTTGGGGCAGCGGTGCCAAAAGCAGCCGTTGACGAAGATGGCGATCTTGCGTCCGGGGAAGGCGATATCGGGCTTGCCGGGTACCTTCCATTCCAAACGATAGCCCGTAAGGCCCGCGGCGCGCAGGCGCTGGCGAACGAGCAGCTCGGGTTTGGTGTTCGCACGCTTGTTGCCCTTCATGGACTTTTTTATAGCGGCGCGACGGCGCACGAGTTCACGCTCGTCGGCGGAAAGGTCCGAGGTGTCGATGCCGTCCAGCAGGCCGGGCTTGGGGCGCTTTTTGCTGCGGCGCTTGGCTTTGCGCTTGGGTTTGGTAACGGGCTCGTCGGCTGTGGTGGACTCGGTGTCGTTGGCGGCGTTAGCCTCAAGCCGATCTTCCTTCAGCTCAATCAGGGCATCGATAAGCCCCTTGTCGGCGGGCATCCATTCCACCGTGGCAAGCGAGGCGCGCGGAATCCAGCGGATATCGAGCTGTCGGTCATGTTTCTGAGGCTCATCGGATTCATCGGCGAGCGAGCAGTAGTAGCACTCCATGGAGAGATGAAAATCGGGGTAGTCATACTCAACGGTATAGAAATCGCGCAGGTTGGTAACTTTTACCTGCAGCTCTTCCATGAGCTCGCGGCGCACGGCGTCTTCGGGTGTCTCGCCGCGCATGAGCTTGCCGCCCGGGAATTCCCAAAGTCCTTGCATGTCGCCGTAGCCGCGCTGCACGGCAAGCAGCTCATCGGATCCTTCTTTGCGAATGATCCCAGCGGCAACATGAACAGTCTTCAACAGGAGTCCTCTCTCAATATCATCACGTGGCAGGCTAGCTACCCCTACCTTACACAACGGTAAGGCAAGCGTAAGCCATATCGATGGTAGCTGACTCGTCTTCTTGCGACTATAGATGCCGTAGACTAATCGCAAGAAAGGACTCGGTATGCAAACCACGCACATGGCGACCCCGGTACTGGAGGTCGCGCATCTCGAAAAGGTATATGGAGCGCTGGGCAACGTGACCCGCGCGCTCAACGACGTCAGCTTTACGGTCAACCGCGGCGAATTTGTTGGCATCATGGGCGCTTCGGGCTCGGGCAAGTCGACGTTGCTCAACTGCGTGTCGACCATTGATAGCGCCACGAGCGGCACGATCCGCATCAACGGCCAGGACGTGACGCGCATGAAGCAGGCTAAGCTTTCGCAGTTCCGCCGCGAAGAGCTCGGCTTTATCTTCCAGGACTCCAACCTGCTCGATACGCTCACGGCACGCGAGAACATCGCCCTGCCGCTCACCATTGCCCGCACAAACTCGGCAGAGATCTCGACCCGCGTGCAGGATGTGGCCGCGCGTCTGTCTATCAGTCAGGTGCTCGACAAGTATCCCTACCAGATGTCCGGCGGTCAGCAGCAGCGCGTTGCCGCGGCCCGCGCGCTCGTCACCGACCCCACCATGATCATGGCCGACGAGCCCACCGGCGCCCTCGATTCCAAGAGTGCCCGCCTGCTGCTCGAGAGCCTGGAGGCCCTCAATCGCCGCCTGCGCGCCACGGTGCTCATGGTCACGCACGACAGCTTTGCCGCCAGCTACACGAGCCGTGTGCTGTTTATTCGCGACGGCAAAATCTTCACCGAGCTGCGCCGCGGCGACACCGACCGCCGAGAGTTCTTCGACCGCATTATGGAGGTCGTTGCCATGATGGGCGGTGAGGGCTCCGATGCTCTGTAAACTCGCTTGGGGCAACGTCCGCCGCGCCGGCCGCGACTACCTCGTCTACTTGCTGACGCTCACCCTGGGCGTCACGGTCTTCTATGCCTTTAACACCATCTCGATGCAGGTCGACATCGCCGGAATCGATGAAGAGGGCTTGGCACAGGTTATGGGCAGCATGCTCGGCGACCTGACGTACTTTTTGGCCGGTGTCATGGCTTTTTTGATGGTGTACGCCAATAACTTCATCATGAAACGCCGCAAAAAGGAGTTTGGCCTGTACCAGGTGCTCGGCATGGGGCGCGGGCGCGTCGCCACGATTATGGCGCTCGAGACGGTGATCGTTTCGGTCGTGGCCTTTGTCGCCGGCATTGTGCTGGGTGTGGGGCTCTCCCAGCTCATGACGTTCTTTACGGCCTCGCTCTTTAAGACACAGATCGCCAATTTCCACTTCTTTTTCTCGGTGCATGCGTTCAACCTGACCCTTGCTTGCATGCTCGTAATGTTTGTGCTCACGCTACTGCTGAACCTTCGCGCCGTGCGTCGTACCAAACTCATCGAGCTTATGGGTGCCGAGCGTCGCAACGAGAGCATCAAGACACGCAACCCCTGGATTGCGATTGCCATCTTTGCCGTGGGCGTGGCGCTTGTGGGCGTGGCCTATTACCGTCTGCTACGTGATGGGTTCCCGCTAACCGCGACGGACAGCAAGCTGCAAGAGGCCATGAACCAGTTTGGTATTACAACCGCTATGGTTACCGTGGGCACCTTTGCCCTGTTCTGGGGACTCTCGGGCATGCTCATCAAGCTGCTGCAGAGCCTGCGCGGCGTGTATTGGCGCGGCCTCAACATGTTTACCGTGCGCCAGCTTGCGGCCAAGGTCAACACGGTGTGCTTTTCGATGGGCGTCATCGCGATGCTCCTGTTTTTGGCCATCACCTCGGTGACGTGCGGTATGTCGATTGCCAACGTGATGAACGAAAACCTGGAGCGCTATAACCCTGTTGACGTGTCTCAGACGTATGTCTATTACACGCCCGATACGCTCGACTACTACAAAGAGTACGTCAATCCGCCTGAAGCCGATCGCATGGTGCTGGCCGATACAACGGTCGATTTGTACCCCGCATGGCACGGCGATCCATGGCACGGCGATCGTAAGGGCAAGTCGGCGGACAACAACGACGAGACCGGCAAGAAGGTCAATATCGCCGATGTTGCCGGTGAGCATGTGCAGATCGATTCGTATCTGAGTTACCCGGTTGGCGGCTCGAATCCTTCGGTGACCCCAAGTGAGATGTGCAAAATCATAGGCGAAAAGCTTCCCAAGGCGTTCGGGGGTAGCAATGCCGATGCGATGGGTCTGTTTGTGACGCCGGCGAGCCAGTACAACAAACTGCGCCAGATGATGGGCGAGGAGCCGGTGCACATCGGTCACGACCAGTATCTGCTCACGTGTGATATGGGCGGCGAGCTGGTCGACCTGTACACCAAGTATATGGCTGGCGGCCATACCCTTACCTTGGGCGGGCATACGCTCAAGCCCGCAACCGATAAGTCGGACGAAGATACGGCGGCCATCGCCAACTCGGCGATGGGCAGTAATGGGGGTACCGTCGTCGTTGCCGACGAGCTGTTGTCCCAACTTAATCTGCAGCCGTATTCCAGTAGTCTGCTCGTTAACTACAAACAGGGGATGGATACGACCGAGGCAGACGAGAGTATTAAATACACTGTGCTCGACAATCTGCTCGTTGACGGCAAGGAGCCGGGGTCATGGGGTGTCTTCATCACGCGTTCCGAGATGTACACGCAAGCAGCGCAAATGAACGGCATGATTAGCTATCTGGCCATCTACATTGGCTTTGTACTGGTCGTTGCGTGCGCGGCGATACTGTCGATCCAGCAACTCTCCAACGTGGCCGACGGCAGCCGCAGCTATCGTGTGCTGGCACAGATCGGCTGTGAGGACCGCCAGATTCGTCATTCGGTGATGGCGCAGCAAGCGGTATTCTTCCTGTTCCCGCTGGCAGTGGGCCTGGCGCACTCCTTTGTGGCACTTAAGGTGATCATCGAGCTGGTGAGCATTTTCGGAAATATGAGCATCGGCGGCACCGTGGGCCTCACCTGTGCAATCTTCCTGGCGGCCTACGGCGGCTACTTCCTGGTGACCTACCTCATGAGCACCGGCATGGTACAAGCCGCCATCGCCACCCGCTACAGCGAGTAACAAGCGGGCAAAATCGTCGCAAAATCAGAGGCGTATGACCGCCGCGAAGGGACCAGGGGCCCTTTCGCGGCGGTTTTTGCCAATCTGGTGCGTCTCAGATACAAGTGAGTAGACTTTTTTGAACCTGCCGAGCACATCGCGACAAATGCTCAATAAAACCGCAGGTCAGAGCTATGTCGTTTTGGGGCGTGCTCGGCCTTCTGCAAAAAGCCTACTCACTTGGTTTTTCTGCTAGAAAACCGCCGCGAGGGAAGGCGGCTCCCTCGCGGCGCCTGGCGTTTGCCCAGATAAAACCTACCAAAATAAACCTGTCCCCTTTTGACAGGCTAGCGCTCCCAGAAGTGGAGGATGAGCGTGGTGCCTTTTAGCGGAGGGGGTATATTGATTAATTCGGGTAACAGTTTTTTAACGCTGGGGCCGATGTTAAAATAGCCAAAATGCTATCTAGGAGCTTTGAATTTATGGCAATCGAGGCGGCTGATCTACAAAACGTAAAGCGCTCGTTCCTCTGGCATTCAATTATGTTGTTTATAGGGGCGGCTGGTCTGTATTGTATGGCGCCAAGTATTTATGCGGGCCTTTCTGGCACCGTTCTTATCGGTCTGCATCTGCTTTCGGGCTTCTGTGTGGGTCTCATCTCTCGCCCCGTGAGACCGGGTATTTCCAAACGGCTTTTTGGACTTATGCTCGTAGATATTGCACTTCTCGCGATGTTCACGGTATCTCTTAATGTGTTTCATCAATTTCATGGTGTGGTTTCGGCGCTCGCGTTCATTTTGTTGTTGCTAGCCCCCTTGCTTGTCGCTTGCTGTTCTTGGGCGCTTGGCGGTGAATTCACAAACATACGTGCGGGATTAAAGGGGAAACATGTGGCCGATGGCTCTGCTCTCCACGGGTATCCTGAGCTCGCACTTTACAGCCCCGTTGTGCTCTTGATTGCTTTGCTTGTTGGCCTTCAGTTTCTTCTCGTCCCGTTGATGGACTCCATCGGTTCTTTCCTTTCCGTTAACGCCGAGATGGGGGTTGCTGCCTTGCTCGTCGAACCTCTTGCGTTTGGTAATGCCGCCGTTATTCTCGATACGGATTGTTTGTTTTCGCGCAATATAAACATCGGAGCTGTGCTCCTGAGCTTTGGTGGGCATCAAGAGATCGTATTGCTTCTGGTTACCGTTTTGGGCAGTATCCTTGCCAGGGTCATAACGCGATTTTTCCCTGACTTAACGAGCGCTTTTTCTGCGGCCGCCAAATTAGGAGGAAAACACTCTGCAGTTGCCGATATCCCTACGGCTTCGGGTTTTTCTCAAAGGGAGTCCGCGGTTTTCTCTATGAGGATAGAGGGAAAAACGTACGAGGAGATTGCTTCTGCCTTGGACATTTCCCCGTCTACTGCCCGTACCTATTTGTCGCGGGCCTTGACTAAAACCGGATATAAAAGCATTTCAGAGGCGACGGCTGGACTTCTCTTGTCAAAGGATGCGTGGCATCTTGACGCAACAAAAGGCCATGATCACCGTTCAGAATCGCTGGGGTCCTCATCGTTCAATCAGAACTGCAGGATAGTCTTCGTCTGCTTCCTGTTTATGTATGCGTCTGGAATGGGCATCGAGGAAATCCTCGTATGCTTCGGCTTTGAGCATGATGCGATAATCCTATCGATAGCTATAGTGCTTGTGGCCCTGTGTTGCCGTGCGGCTATACGGTGGATGTCTGAAATGCACTTGTGCCTTTCGCCTGAACTCACCCTTTCTTCGGTGTCTGTGGGTGCTGGAGCAGCGTTCTGGGTTCACGATGTGGTAAGTCGACTGTACATTTTCTTTGAGTCCGTTGGGAGCGGTGAGGCCGTTGGCGGCCTTATGCCTGCCTTACGCGTGACTGCGTTCCTTGTCGTACTTATCCTTATGGCTAATTCGCTGCTATTCTTGCGTTCGAAAGATACGGTTCGGGTGGGTGATCGACGCGATACCGTGCGTGAGGCCTTCTTGAGGCTTGGTTTCACGCCGCTTTATGCCGATATCATGACATGCGTTTTTGATGGCAATAGAACCACCGAGATTTGCGCGCATCTTAACGTTGCTCGGGGAACCGTCAAAGAGGCCAAGAGCAAGAGCTATGCCTTGCTTGGAGTTCACTCGGAGCGTGAACTTAGAGATAGGGTTTTTAGTCTTATGGCAGATGTTATAGAAAATAGCAGGTAGAAGCCTGTAGACAAATAAGATTGTAAATCCATCCTACACGTCTACAGACAGTTCTGACGATGAAGGCGATACTTCCGGACAACGGGTCCGACGACTCGTGTGTTGCGAACCGGAGGTGCTTGCTGTGAAGACCTGTGATTGCCTCACATATGTACGGCTTAATTTAGAAGTTCTTGCGCGCAACCGGGGAATTATGTTGCTGACGGCGCTGCTCGCGCTCGTATTCTGCATCCCGGTATTTCTATCCGTTCCAACGGGAGCAGATTATCTATATGGTAGAGCTTCCATCGAAGACCAGAGAGCCCTTTTGGTCTCTCAAGTCTCTGACGGCGTTTATGACACTGCCCCACAGGAGCTCAACAGCATCATTGCCGACGAAAGGGCGTGCCTTGATCGGGCGCTTGAAAGCAAGGCGGACTCCAGAGAGTATTACGATGCGATTGCCGATTACGACAATCTATTGCTCAAGGAATACCGACTCGGTTATTTGAATGGTGTTGATTCGGAGTTATCGCTTGAAGCCCAAGAACGTCTTCCCCGAGCCATATCGATGCTGGCCCATCCGGAATCGTACGACTCAACAACAAAAATGCCCGGGATGATTCTTCTCGCATATTATTGCGGCGCTGTTCCTGCAATAGCGTGGCTTTTGGTCCCGGTCCTCGTCCTCTATATGTCGCTTGAGGGGGATGGAAAGCGGTTCTACGATCGAGCGTTGTTGTCAAAGTTAGAGATGAATGCATGCCGCGTTCTCGTCTCTGGTATTGCATCGATGCTGGTTTTGGTTCTGGCGTTGGCTCCCTGTTTTGTATTGGCAACGGTGTTTAACGGTGTAGGTCAGACAGAGTACCCAGTCGTATTCATTCAGTATGGTGACGTAGTCGAAAGAACTGTGTTAGTTCAGCTAGGGCTATTTGCCGTCTTTGAAGCTGTGCTGTCGATGATGTTTGCTTGCTTGGGCGTGTGCGTGTACGCCGGAAGCAGAAACAGGGCCATTTCGTCCATGGTGATCGCTCTTGTGGGGGGCATAAGCCAGCTTCCGTTTTATGCGAGCAAAGATGCTCCATGGCATGCGTTGCTGCCGTATATGGTGTCGAGCTATTCTGCCTCTTCGTTTGCGCTCGGCGGCGCATCTTACGCCAATGGAGCGGAGGTATCTCTCGTTCCTGAAGCCAGTGCATCGCACTGCCTCTTTGCCGTGATGGGCGCGTTTGCTGTTTGCGCGTTGGGGGTCATTTCGTTTTCGTGTCTAAAAAGCAAGAATCGCTGGGCCTGGAACCATATTCGCCCGGATAGTTTGGGCGAGAAAAGCTTGCTCTCTCTGTCGCTGGATGCGTTGACGGTTGGAAAAAACCAGCTGGTAAAGGGATTGCAGTTTGATATGCCCGCTGGCCAGATATGGGGTCTTGTCGCGCCAAATGGACATGGCAAGACTACGCTACTGAATACTCTTTGGGGAGATGCTGGGCCATCAGTGCGCGTGTCAGGTTCTCTCTGTTTTCATGCAAAAGTATGCGTCGACCGTGAGGAAATGAGAAAGGTATTCTTTTTGGTTCCGAATAGGCCGTCGCTATTGATTCCATACATGACCGTCGCTTTTCATCTCGACCGATGCAGGAGAATTTGGCATTCACCTCGCACTTTGGACCAAGTGCTTGATCGCTTTGACTTGACTGGGTTGAAGAATACGCCCGTATCTAGGCTGTCTGATGGAAATAGACAATTACTTAATGTCGCGATGGCGTATATGTCCTATTGCGAAGTCGTCCTTTTGGATGAGCCCATGAATGCACTTGATGTGAGACACGTTGCGATTGTTTCGAATGCTCTTAGAGATGAAGCGGGTAGAGGAGCACATGTCATTATCTCTTCTCATCTTATCGGAAACCTCGAATCGCTCTGCGATGCCTCCGTATTGCTCACAGGGGATGACTCGCGTGTCGTTACCAGAGAAATGGGAGGTGATTCGAAGTGGATCGGTAATGTATACGCGCAGCTTTTCAAGACGAACGACAGTAAAACTAGGAAAGGAAGATAACCATGAAACGCCATGTAACGAAGAACTTTGTGAAGGCAATGTTCGCATGTTTTATGCTTACCCTGTCGATGGTCACAATTCCCGTTTGTGCGACGGCGAAACCAGATGCAGGTTCTGTCGCGCCTTGTCGTCTTGTGACAGCGGACGTCTTGGACACTTACAAGTCGTTCTCCACTGCGAACCACCCGAGCGAGAATGTTGATTGTTTCGACCAGACATACAAGAGGCTGTCTTTCAAAACTTCGTATTCTCGTACGGGGCAAACGATTCTCTATACGGGTGCAGCGTTAAGCCCACGCGGCAACGGGATGCCCGGGTTTGAGACAAAATATCAGTGCACATATCGTACCTGGTAGACAACTCTAGGATCGGATCTCTCCGAATAACTTTGTGGCGGACTTGTTTAACGCTACCGCTCCTTCGTTTATCTCAATCTGTAACATCTGACTGGCAAAAACGCTTCTACCTGTTACAGATTGAGATTATTCGACGCGCGTTCTGTAACTCGTCTCGATCTGTAACAGTAAGACGGCGATTTGGTCTCCATATGTTACAGATTGAGACGAAAGAAAGCGTGAGCCAGAAAACCGCCGCGAGGGAAAGCAGCTCCCTTGCGGCGGTTGGCGTTTGCCCAGATAAAACATGCCAAAATAAACCTGTCCCTTTTTAGCAGGTTATCGCTTCCAAAAGTGGAGGATGAGCGCGGTGCGGTTTTGCTGCTCGGTTTTGACCAAGATGTTGTGGATGTGGGTCTTGACGGTGTCCACGGCAAGGAACAGCTCGTCAGCAATCTCTTGGTTTGATTTGCCCAGCACAACCAGACGCAAAACCTCGGCCTCGCGGTTGGAGAGCTTGTAGTCGTTGGGGACGTTCTTAAACGACTAGTCAAACAAGAACGTCCATTACAGTCGAAATTGTCAGCCCGGGACCGTCTCGGGCTACGATTGAGGCGCGCCCAGAACGGGCCGCCGACCGGGCGCCCGCGCACGGCCGAA
>DBFEQD010000034.1:0-46352 GCA_048326155.1 Collinsella sp. | reverse complement strand
GTCGACGACATGCCGGGGGCGGACCGGGACGGGTTCAACGGCAGGCCCCGCCGACCGATTGCAAGCGGTCGGCGGGGCCATTGTGGCTCTTGACAGCGGATTGGGTCATATGAGCGAAAACGCCCCTAAGCGAGCAATGTGCCTTGAAAGAGGAGGGCATAGGCCTTCTGGCCATGCCCGACGATTGAAAGGCAGATTGCCGCTTAGGGGCGTTTGCAGCGTCGACTGGTTACGCGGTTTGGTAAAACCGCGTAACTAGCAAACTCGAGTTTTGCCGATCATGATGTTGAGGATCTCGACGTCGGTATCTTTCATGCCCACACGTCCCACGTAGCCCATGCTGGCGATCGTCTGCTCAACGGTATCTTGGATCAGACCCTCGCCGGCACGGAAGCCGCGGCCTTGCATGGCCATATCATGTCCCAGAATCGCCGCATCGACGGCAGCGGAAATCTTGGCGGCACAGCTTGCCTTGGCGCCATCGCACACGATGCCGCCAACGTTGCCGAGCGTGTTCGAGACTGTCGCGCCGATCTGCTCGCGCGTGCCACCACACAGCCAGGTAATCGCGGCACCGGCACCGCATGCGGCGCAAATAGCACCGCAAAACGCCGAGAGTGCACCGATATAGCTCTTGATATGCACGGCGATAAGATCGGACAGCATCACGGCGCGCACCAGGCGCTCGTGGTCGCAGCGCAGGTACTCGGCATACTCCATAACGGGCAGCGCGCAGGTAATGCCCTGGTTGCCCGAGCCGCACACAATGGCGACCGGCAGCGCGCAGCCGTTCATGCGGGCGTCGGACCCGGCGGCTGCACGGGCACGGGCACGGCAGGCGACGTCATCGGCACGAGCACCCAGCAGCGTACGGCCCACTTCGGCACCCCAAGCGTGCGCCAGGCCCTCGGCGCTGATCGCGCCGTTCAGCTCAATCTGACGCTCAACGGCAGCGCGGGCGCCCTCAATGTCGCCGTCCTCGATAAAGTCGATGATTGACTCAATCGACATGGGCGTATCGGCGTTATCCGCCGCGCGCTCGGCCACCACGCGCTCGGCGCAGGCGGCACACTCCCCCGCCGACTTGCCGCATACCGGAATACCGTCGAGCGTATGGCACGTGACATTGGTGTGGTGGTCGGTAATCTCGACGACCGCGGTATGGCCCCCGGCCGTGGCAGTCACCTTGATGTAGAGGTTGGGCACACCCTCGACAAGCGACACATCGCAGTAGCCGGCGTCAGCGAGGAGCTCGGCCACGCGCGCACGGTCTTTATCGTCAACGCTCTCGAGCACCTCGAGCGCGCTCTTGGCGTCGCCGCCCACGGCACCCAGCACGGCCGCCGCTTCAATACCGTGCATGCCGCCCGAGTTGGGCACGGTCACGCTCTTAACGTTCTTGATGATGTTGCCCGAGCAGGCAACGTCCATATGATCGGGTTCGCAACCGAGCGTCTGGCTCGCCAACGCCGCTGCATAGGCAACGGCAATGGGCTCGGTGCAGCCGAGTGCGCAGACAAGCTCGCGGTTCAAAACATCGCAAAACGCGGCATCGCGAAGAGAATCGGCAGGCATAGGTATCTCCTACTTATATAACGGGCTGGGCTCTCATTAATAGTTAGCTCTTTTATTTGATAACAATGCATCAAAAACCGCAACCCAGGTTCCGGTAGACGGCGTTCAGACGCAAACTGGCGGCATTCATTCATGAGAAGCCGGTCTTGTTGCATGCTAAAGCATTTGAACAAAAAACGCCCGAGCGTTTACGCAAAAGTCGCGCTATCATGCAGTCGAAAGCGGTAAACACCTTTAGCATTTGCGCCGCACAGAACAGAGAGGAACCATCTATGAAGATCGGTATCGGTAACGACCACGCCGCCGTCGAGCTCAAGAACATCATCTCCGAGCACCTGAAGGAGCGCGGCTGCGAGGTCGTGAACTTTGGCACCGACACCTCCGAGAGCTTCGACTACCCCATCGCCGGCTACAAGGTGGGTAAGGCCGTTGCCAACGGCGATGTCGACCTAGGCATCCTGATCTGTGGCACCGGTGTCGGGATTAGCCTGGCTGCCAACAAGGTCGAGGGCGTACGCGCCGTCGTGTGCTCCGAGCCCTTCAGCGCCAAGCTCTCCCGCATGCACAACAACACCAACGTGCTCGCCTTTGGCGCCCGCGTCGTGGGCTCCGAGCTCGCCAAGATGATCGTCGACGAGTGGCTCGACGCCGAGTTTGAGGGCGGCCGCCACGAGCGTCGCGTCAATCTCCTCAACGAGATCGACCAGACCCGTGGACTCAAGGTCGTCGACGAGGCTTAAAGACCTACAAAGCCATACGCTAACGCCGGCCCCCGCCCGGAAGAAACATCCGGACGGGGGCTCTTTAGTAGATTTCTAGGCGTTTACCAAAAAATCTACTGGAATAAAAAGGGCGCCGCGGATGGAATTCCGCGGCGCCAAAGCCACACGCTAACAGCTTTAAGGAGTCAAAGCTGGTTTAGCCAAAGAAGCGCTTGATCTCGATCTCGGCGTTCTCCAGGCAGTCGGAGCCGTGGATCACGTTGGCGTTGACATCGACAGCGAAGTCGCCGCGAATGGTGCCGGGAGCAGCATCAAGCGGGTTGGTAGCGCCCATAAGGGTGCGCATCTTGGAGACAGCGGAGAGACCGGAAACGACCATCTTGACGACCGGACCGCTCGTCATAAAGTCGCAGAGACCACCAAAGAAGGGCTTGTCGGCCAGATGGGCGTAGTGCTCCTCGACGGTAGCACGCTCGAGCGTGGTCATCTCCATGCGCTCGATGACAAGGCCGCTGCGCTCAATGCGAGCGACGATCTCGCCGATCTTGCGATCGCGCACAGCGTCGGGCTTAATCATGATGAAGGTCTTCTCGATAGCCATAAGGTAGCCTTTCAAGTAGGTTCGCGCGTGCCCAAGTCCCATTCCGGCACCCGCCTGGACTGCATCGTAACAGAGTTTTAGCTGCAGTTAAACAAAAAGCTGTTTTTTGAAACGTTACAATTTATTAAAACGTTCCATATGTGTCACTTCTGTTTCGAAGCCCGATTAGAGTACCATCCGACCGCGCATCAACCGAACCGAACCGAGCGGACGGTCGGTTGCCGCCCGTGAACGTACCCCCTTCACAACCTGCCCAAAGGTCCTACAGAAGTTCTCGACAAGCCCCTTCCCCATTGCAACAAAATACGGGCGTCCGCAACAGCAGACGCACGTAAAAGCAAAAAACGATTTATCAATAAATGGCCAAAACAGTTTCAGCCAAACCCCTACTTTACCCCGTGGCCCATCTCGACGACCTTAGTCAACGATCCAAACACGCCCTCGTCGGCCACGAGCTGCGCCTCAGCACGCTGCAACTGCACGGCAACGGCGGCAGGAGCGGTGCCGCCCTCGGTCGTGCGCGCGGCGACAATCGACGGAATGTCGAGCGCCTCGGTAATATCGTGCTCAAAGAGCGGGCTTGCCTCTTGGAACACCTCAAACGGCAGGTCCTCAAGATTGCAGCCGCACTTCTCACACATCAGAACCAGATGCCCCACCACGGCATGTGCCTCGCGGAACGGCAGGCCACGCTTAGCCAGGTAATCGGCAACATCGGTGGCGGCAAGGTGACCCACGCCGCACTCGCGCGCCATGGCATCCTCGTTGACGGTCCAGGTCGAAATCATACCGGCCATAACGGACAGGCACTGCATGAGCGTATGGGCGGTATCGAGCGCACCCTCCTTGTCCTCCTGCAAGTCCTTGTTATAAGCGAGCGGCAGGCCCTTCATGGTCACGAGCAACTGCACCAGGTTGCCATAGACTCGGCCGCTCTTGCCGCGGATAAGCTCGGCAAAATCGGGGTTCTTCTTCTGCGGCATGATGGACGAGCCGGTGGAGTACGAGTCGGAAAGCGTGATAAAGCCAAATTCGGAGCTCGACCACAGCACGATCTCCTCGGAAAGACGCGACAAGTGCATCGCCATGACGGAGCCGGCGTAATGCAGGTCAAGGAGGAAATCACGGTCGGAAACCGCATCGAGCGAGTTGGGAATCACGCCCGCAAAGCCAAGTTCGGCAGCCGTCATCTGACGATCGAGCGGATAGCTCGTACCGGCAAGAGCGGCAGCACCCAGCGGGCAGTTGTCAGCGGCATCAAAGGCGGCCATCAGGCGTGTAAAGTCGCGCGCGAACATCCAGGAATACGCCAGCAGATGATGCGAGAGCAGCACGGGCTGAGCGTGCTGCATGTGCGTATAGCCCGGCAGAATCACTTTGTCGTACTTTTTAGCCGCATCCACCAGCACATGACGCAGTTCAAGATTTGCCTCCATGAGCTCCTTGGCCAGCGCCTTGACGCCCAGGCGCGTATCGGTCGCCACTTGGTCGTTGCGCGAACGCCCGGTATGCAGGCGCTTGCCCGCCTCGCCGATGCGACGTGTCAGCTCGCTCTCGATGGACATATGAATGTCCTCGTCGTTGATGTCGAAGGTGAAGTTGCCGGCATCGATATCCTGTTCGATTCCGGTCAGGCCCTCGGCAATCGCCTGCTCGTCCTCGGCACTAATGATGCCCTGGGCCGCCAGCATCTTGGCATGTGCCTTAGAGCCGGCGATATCCTGCTTATAGAGATGTTTGTCGACCGGCAGCGACGCGCCAAACTCCTGCGTGACCTCGGCCACGCCCGCCTCAAAACGACCGCCCCAAAGAGCCATGGAACCGTCCCCTTTCATCAAATACCAAAACAAGCGCCCAAAGCAATGCGCCCTGTCGCTAAAGCGATTTTCCAACCGCTAGTTTTACACACTCCCTGCCGTGCGCGGGGCCATGTATCTAATTTGCAAAGAAGTGACGCACCATGCACTTGGCGCCCAACGTCTCCCTCCGGATGTTGCCCTGCGAACCATCGATCCAGGCCTTCAGGCTCATAGGGACGTCCTCGACCCTTGCAACATCAAATTCAGGTGCGAGGGCAAGTAAAGCATGCGCGATAGCATTGAACATAATGGATACTCCTCATATATATAGGCGCAGAGCCGCCAAATTGATAGAAGGAGCCCCGCCGGACAACCCCGGCGGGGCTCGGACTCAGCCGCAGACGCGGCATCATATATGCGGGCGGAACGTAGGGGCCACCGATGTTAAGAAGTGTCAGCAAGCATAACGAAAGGTAGGGACCCCGTGCGCCCGTTATGTATCACGCGGATGGGCCGCGCGAATACCGAGGAAAGGAGGCACTAGGCCTGGGCGGCGGTAGAGCTGGGACCCTGGACCTTAGCCCACGTCTTGAGCGACAGCGTATCGATCTCGATAAAGCCGGCGCTGGCCTTCTCGTCAAACGTGGTATCGCGGTCGTAGGTGGCCAGACCGTAGTCGTAGAGGCTGAAGGGGCTCTTGCGGCCAACGACATGGCAGTTACCCTTAAAGAACTTCAGACGGACGGTGCCGGTCACGAACTTCTGGGTATCAGCCATAAAGGCGTCGAGCGCGTTTTTGAGCGGGCTGTACCACTGGCCATTGTACACGGCGGTGGCCCAATCCTGCTCGAGCTTAATCTTGGTCTTGAGCAGGTCGCCCTCGACACAGATGTCCTCAAGCGCCTTGTGGGCGGTGATGAGCGTCAGGGCGCCGGGAACCTCGTAGCACTCGCGGCTCTTGAGGCCCACCAGACGGTCCTCAACCAGGTCGAGACGGCCAAAGCCGTTGTCGCCCGAAATCTTGTTGAGGGCGATGACGATCTCGGAGAGTTTCATCTTCTTGCCGTCGACAGCAACGGGCTTGCCGGCCTCAAACTCAATCTCGGTATACGTCGGGGTGTCGGGCGTGTCCTCGGGATTCTTGGTCATAACCCAGGCGTCGTCGAGCGGCTCGTTCCAGGGATCCTCCAGGTGACCGCACTCGATGGCGCGACCCCACAGGTTGTCGTCGATGGAATAGGGGTTGTCGTTGGCACCCTCGGGAACCGGCACGTTGTGGGCGTGGGCATAGGCGACCTCGTCGGGACGGCACTTAAGATCCCACTCGCGAACCGGGGCGATAACCGTGAGCTCAGGGTCGAGGGCCTTGACGGCAGCCTCAAAACGAACCTGGTCGTTGCCCTTGCCGGTGCAGCCGTGGGCGACATACGTGGCGCCAAACTCGTGAGCGACCTCGACGAGCTTCTTGGCAAGCAGCGGACGGGACAGAGCAGAGAGCAGCGGATACTTGTTCTCGTACATGGAGTTGGCAGCGATGGCCTTGGTCAGGAACTCATCGGAGAACTCGTCGCGCAGGTCGAGCACTTGACAATCGAGAACGCCCAGGTCGAGGGCCTTCTGCTTCTTGGCATCCAGGCCGGTCTCCTCCTGGCCCACGTTGCCGCAGACGCAAACGACATCGAGATTCTTTTCGTCCTGGAGCCACTTGACACATACGGATGTATCAAGACCACCGGAATATGCGAGAACGACTTTTTCCTTGCTCATGGCTGTTTCCTTTCGCCCTTGGTAGCTAGTTAGAACATCGGTCAGTTGCAAGTCATTTCGAGGTCAAAAACCGTGCAATATCAGGTTAAATAGCAAAAATCAGCACATACATGCCCTAGAAACATGCAGCAATGTCGTACTAAAACCCAACGACCTCAAAATGACTCTGTTGGGGCATTTCACCCCATACGAACAGAGACGATTGTTATCGTCGTCGGGAAATTGCGCGCTGGCGTCGGATGGCATTGTCTGCAGTGGTGATGATCTTTACGAACTGCATCTGCCTCTCCTCTCACGTATCGCCGGGCGCAATTCAAATATCGCAAACGGTACCTTTTCCTCGGTAAACGGCTCCTTTGCCGTCTCCGTTTTCGATGTTCGCTATATTACGATAAAGTGCACGCTGCGCAAGCGACAAATTCAAATTTCTGAAAAGTTTTTTCATTAGTTTGTGAATTGCAGTGCAAATACGCACCATTCCTGCGAAAATACGCTCGACTACTAGTTGATGGTTATAACGTCTGAAACAATCTCGAAACGAAAGGCGCTTTTTTATGCAAACTTACGAATCGGACGCCAACATCGGCAAAATTAAGATTCTCGCCGTCGATATGGACAAGACGCTGCTGACCGACGAGCGTGTGCTGCCCCAGGGTCTTGATGAGCGCCTGGACAAGCTCGCCGACGCCGGCATCGTATTCTGCCCCGCCAGCGGACGTCCCGCCCCCAAGCTCGAGGAGATGTTCGAGGGCATCAAGAACCGCCTCGCCTTTTGTCCCGACAACGGAGCGTGCGTGATCTATCGCGGCAGCTATATCTATAAGAGCAATATTGACGTGGAGCTGTATCAGCAGGTCTTGAACCGTGCCTCGGAGGATCCTCGCGCTGTCCCCGTCCTGTGCTGCTTCGACGAGTTCTACGTGCTTGCCCGCGACCATCAATATCACGACGAGATCAGCGTCTACTACAACACAATCAACTACGTCGACAGCTTTGAGGGCATTGATTTCGAGTCCAACAAGATTTCGGTCTTCTTCCCCGGCTACGACGCCGAGCCCGCTTTCCGCGAGACCTATAGCCCCGAGTTCTCGGACAAGCTCTACGTCACCAACGCCGGGCGCGAGTGGATCGACTTTATGAACCTGGGCGTCGACAAGGGCGCCGGCGTCGCGCACCTGTGCGAGCACCTGGGCATCGATATTGCCGATGCTGCCGCCGTGGGCGATACCTACAACGACATCCCCATGCTGGAGCGCGTCGGTCACAGCTTTATCGTGGACAACGCCGAGGAGCATATGAACGCGCACGCCAAGTGGCGCATTCCGAGCAACAACGACGGGGGCGTACTGACGCTCATCGACGCCATCTTGGCGGCTCGTTAACGTTGCTCGTCGGACCTGGACGGGCGAGGCGGGTAAGTTTTTCGTTCGGTCAGGTCCTGGCCTCGCTCGGAAAGCACATTAAGTGCTTTCCGGCTCGTGCGGAATCTACGAAAAACTTACCCGCCTCGCCCGGCCAGGTCCTGCGGTGACTTGATTGCCGCCTGGAAGGCGTCTTGGCACCTAGATACTTTGGCTGATTTTTTGGAATGAAGGGGACTCCTTGTTGGCAAGGAGCCCCCTTCTGCTTTTGGTTACTTTGGGGTTGTTGGTACGCCTTTATTTAGCGTCGGCCCAGGTTATGCCGGTGCTGGCTTCGGCGATTAGGGGGACGCGGAGGTCTACTACGTGCTCCATGGCGTCGCGGACCATGGTGGTTAGGCGCTCGACTTCGTCGATGGGGCACTCAAAGTCCAGTTCGTCGTGCACTTGCAGGATCATGTGGGCGGCAAAGCCCTCTTCTTCCAGGCGGCGGCTTACGCGGGCCATGGCGATCTTGATGATGTCGGCGGCGGTGCCCTGCATGGGATGGTTCATGGCCGTGCGCTCGCCAAAGCCGCGGAGTTGCGGATTTTTGGCCTTGAGCTCCGGAATATGACGACGGCGGCCGTACATGGTCTCGGCGTAGCCCGTCTGCTTGGCGCGCGCCACCACGTTGTCGAGGAACGTGCGCACGCCCGGGTAGGCCTCGTAGTAGCGGTCGATCATGTCGCGCGCCTCGGCCATCGAGATATGCAGCGACTGCGACAGGCCGTAGGCCTGCTGACCATACACGATGCCAAAGTTCACGGCCTTGGCGCGACTGCGCAGGTCGGGCGTTACCTCGGACACCGGCACGCCGAACACGCGCGCCGCCGTCTCGGCATGGAAGTCCTCGCCCTCGTTAAAGGCGCGCACCAAGTGCTCGTCACCCGAGAGATGCGCCAGCAGACGCAGCTCGATCTGCGAGTAGTCCACCGCCAAAAAGACGCTTCCCTCGCCTGCCGAAAACGCCGTCTTGACGGTACGACCCAGCTCCGAGCGCGTCGGGATGTTCTGCAGGTTCGGGTCGCTCGAGGACAGACGCCCCGTTGCCGTGATGGTCTGGTTGTACGTAGTGTGTACGCGACCGTCACCACGGCGTAGCGGGCCCAGGGTGTCCAGATAGGTGGACTTGATCTTAGACTTCTCACGCCAGTCCAAGATCAGACGCACGATTTCGTGGTCACGCGCAAGGTCGCTCAGCACCTTGGCGTTGGTCGAATAATAGCCGCGCTTAGTCTTCTTGAGGCCCTTGGTCGGAAGCCCCATCACATCAAAGAGCACATGCGACAGCTGCATGGGACTGCCAATATTAAAGGTCTCGTCACCCGCCAGGTCGCGAATACTGCGCTCAACCTCGGTAATCTGGGTCGCCAGACCCTCGGACAGACTGTGCAGACGGTCGGGGTCCACGAGCATGCCCGCGCGCTCCATCTTGGCAAGTACCGGAACGAGCGGCATCTCGATGCCATCGAACACGTTGGCGGCATTCTCACGGGCCATGCACTCGCGCAACGGTGCCACGAGCGCCAGCGTCAGAGCCGCAGTACGGGCGGCAGGCGCCGGAGCGTCCTCACCAGCACCCTCTGCGCCGCGCGCCGCAGGCAGCGCCATCTGCAGATACGTATCGGCAAGATATGCCTCATCGAACTCGGAGCGATCGGAATCCAGCAGATAGGCAGCGACCACGGTATCGAAGATACGCGTGGAATCGGTAGCGAGCGGATCCATGAGCTCGAGTTCAGAAGAATCGATGGGCGAAAGCTCGTGCAACAACGCCTTCATATCCGGGCTCGCCACGCGGCCCTCCACAAACAGGCGCGCAAGCACGCCGGCAATCACGCCGTGGGCGAAGTTGAAGCCATCGACTACGGCAGTGGTACCGCCGTCGCCCTCCTCGAGCGCGAACAGGCCCTTGGACGTCGCCAACCACAGCGTGCGCGTCAGTCCAAAGAGCGCGCCCTCTTCCTTGTCGTCGTCCACCACGGCGGCGACCCACTCGCCGGCATCAATCGCGCGGGAAACCTCAGCCGCAACGGCACCAAGCGCGTCGGCATCGCCGGCGGCTGCGCGAACCATCGCAGGTATCTCAAACACACTGGAGGCAGCAGCAGCCCCGCCCTCGCCGCCGATCAGCGCCAAGAAACGGTTCTGCATGGCGGTGATACCAAGCGTGCCCAGCGCCGCGGACACTTCGTCGGCAGAAAACGCCGGGAAGGACGTTTCGTCAAAGTCGAGCTCGACGGGCGCATCGGTGCGAATGGTTGCGACCTTGCGGCTCAGCAGCGCATCGTCGATGTGCGCACGCAGGTTCTCGCCCATCTTGCCCTTGACCTCGTCGGCATGCGCGATGACCTCGTCCAAGCTGCCGTACTGTGCGATGAGCGCGCTCGCCTTTTTGGGGCCGATGCCCGGTACGCCGGGAATGTTGTCCGACGTATCGCCCTTTAGACCGTAAAAATCGGGCACGAGCGCCGGCGTAATGCCGTGATACAGGTCGTCCACGCTCTCGGGCGTCATGATCGCCACGTCGGACAGGCCCTTGCGGGTCGAGACCACGTTGACGTGCTCGGTCACGAGTTGATACATGTCGCGGTCGCCGGTCACCAGCAGCATGTCGCAGCCGGCCTCTTCACCCAGGCGCGCCATGGTTCCCAGGATATCGTCGCCTTCCCAGCCCTCGGACTGCAGAATCGGCACGTTGAGCGCGGTGAGCAGCTCCTTGATCATCGGAAACTGCGCATGCAGATCGGGGTCCATGGGCGGGCGTTGCGCCTTATACTGCGGCAGCATCTCCATGCGCACGCGCGGTTTGCCCTTGTCAAACGCCACGACCACACCGTCGGGGTTAAAGGCATCGATCATCTTGAGAAACATGTTCAGAAAGCCGAAGATCGCGTTGGTGGGGCGACCGTCCGGTGCGTTCATGGTCGGGGGCACGGCGTGGAAGGCGCGGTGCATGAGCGAGTTGCCGTCGATAACGGCAAAGGTGCGGCGCTTGTCAGACATATTGAATACCTCGCTTTGGGCTGGGCACGGTTTGCTCACACCAGTTTACACGCTCCCCGCCCCGCGGCCACCGCACATCAGGCTTCCCT
Source organism: Collinsella sp. (assembly GCA_048326155.1). Classification (GTDB taxonomy): domain Bacteria; phylum Actinomycetota; class Coriobacteriia; order Coriobacteriales; family Coriobacteriaceae; genus Collinsella. Next base: position 35,390 of record DBFEQD010000034.1, on the reverse strand, counting down.
GCCGCCGCGGGCCCGCGCGTGATACGATGGCTCACGGTACATCAACCAGCACGATCGATCCGAAAGGAGCCTGCGTCATGGAGCGTCCCTGCGCATGGAAAAAGTACACGCCACAGCAAGTCGAGGAGCTCGAGGAGCTTTGCCGCGGCTATAAGCAGTTTTTGAGCGAGAACAAGACCGAGCGCCTGTGCGTCAAGACCGGCATCAAGATGGCCGAGGAGGCGGGATACGTCGACCTGGAGACCGTGATCGCCGAAGGCCGCGAGCTCAAGGCAGGCGACAAGGTGTACGCCGCCAACCACGGCAAGGACCTTATGCTCGTCAACCTGGGCACCGCCCCGCTCGAGCAGGGCTTTAACATCCTGGGCGCCCACGTGGACTCGCCGCGCCTGGACCTTAAGCAGAATCCCGCCTTCGAGGCCGGCGACATGGCCTACCTCGACACGCACTATTACGGCGGCGTCAAGAGCTACCACTGGGTAGCCTCCCCGCTCGCACTCGTGGGCGTCATCTGCAAAAAGGACGGCACCACCGTCGACATCAACATCGGCGACAAGGCAGACGATCCGGTCTTTACCATCTCCGACCTGCTGATCCACCTCTCGAGCGAGCAGATGTCCAAGCCCGCCAAGGACGCCGTCGACGCCGAGATCCTCGACGTGATCGTGGGCGGCCGTCCCGTCAAGTTCGATGAAGACGACAAGGACGCTCCCAAGGAGCCCGTCAAGCAGATGTTCCTGAACATCCTCAAGGAGCAGTACGACGTCGAGGAGGAGGACTTCCTCTCCGCCGAGATCGAGGTCGTGCCCGCCGGCCCCGCCCGCGACATGGGCCTCGACCGCTCCATGATTCTGGGCTATGGCCATGACGACCGCGTCTGTGCCTACCCCTCCATGCTCGCCCAGATCAACGTCACCAACGTGGAGCGCACGAGCATCACGCTCATCGTCGACAAGGAGGAGATCGGTTCCGTGGGTGCCACCGGCATGACGAGTCGCTTCTTCGAGAACACCGTCGCCGAGATCATGATGCTCGCCGGCGAGGACAGCCCGCTGGCTCTGCGCCGCGCGCTCGCCCGCAGCCGTATGCTCTCCTCCGACGTGTCCGCCGGCTTCGACCCGGGCTATGCCGGCAAGTTCGAGACCAAGAACGCCGCCTTCATGGGTCGCGGCCTGTGCTTTAACAAGTACACGGGCAGCCGCGGCAAGGGCGGCTCTAACGACGCCGACGCCGAGTATGTGGCCCTCGTCCGCGACATCATGGACGAGGCCGGCGTGGACTTCCAGACCTGCGAGCTCGGCCGCGTCAACGCTGGTGGCGGCGGCACCATCGCCTACATCATGGCCAAGTACGGCATGAACGTCATCGACTCCGGCGTTGCCGTCCTGTCCATGCACGCCCTGTGGGAGGTCGCCAACAAGGCCGACATCTACGAGGCATATCGCGGTTACAAGGCCTTCATCGAGCGAGCCTAACCAACCCTTCATCAGTTGCGGTGAAATACGGACTAAACTGGCCCATAAACAGCCAAAACAGACCGTATTCCACCGCAACTTTTTTGGCAGAGGAGAGCCCATGCTGCAGGTCATCATTTCGCCCGCCAAGCAGATGCGCGCGGCCCAAGATGCTTTTGAAGTCCTGGGCATCCCACCCTTTGTGCGCGAGACGGCTCGCCTCCACCGCGCACTGCTAGATATCGAGCGGAATGAAGGCAGCGGCGGCCTGCAGGCGCTGTGGAACGTGAGTGACAAACTGCTGGGACCTTGCCTCAACACCCTGCATGAGTTCGGGCCCATCCTGAAAAGCGGCGATCTCGACAATCCCGCACTCGCCCGTCACCTCTCCCCTGCCGCCATGTCCTATCACGGCATTCAATACCAGAGCATGGCACCCGAGGTGATGGATTCCGCGCAGCTCGCATGGCTGCAAGACCATCTGTGGATCCTCTCCGGCCTCTACGGGTGCGTTCGTCCCTTTCATGCCGTCGAACCGTATCGGCTGGAGATGGGCGCGAAGCTTGTCGTCGACGGTGCCCGAGACCTCTACGCATTTTGGAGCGATAAGCTCGCGCGGGCTATCGCCCCGGCAGGTTCAAACACCACGATCGTCAACCTCGCCAGCGTAGAGTATGCCAAAGCCGTTCTGCCCCACCTCGCGGGCGACGCCACAGCCGTCACGTGCCTCTTTGGCGAGGGTATCCGCAACGGGAAGCCCATCCAACGGTCGACCGCCAGCAAAAAGGCGCGCGGCTCCATGGTGCGGTGGATGGCAGAAAACAAGCTCGAGGATGCAAGCGAACTTACCGCATTCAACATCGGCTATCGCCACGTCCCCGAGCTCTCATACCTAGGCACCCTCATGTTCATCAACGAACAGATGCTCTAGAGCCGGCACCCAACACTGACCCGCTCAGCCTTCTCTATATAACTTGCGGTGGAATAATTCCTATTTGAGCCTTTTTCGCACAATCAGGAACTATTCCACCGCAACTTTTATGAATTGGCTGCTAGGCTCGACACCTATTCTGCTAGACCGTCGGCCTTTGCAATCCCGTTTGTCGAACCGTCCTGATAGACAATCTTGACGTGCTCGACCTCGGACACCGCAACACCCGACGGGGGCTCCAGGCGCCATTCCGTCAGCGCGATATCCATCGTCGTGGGCACATCCCCTTGATCTTTGAGCTTCACCGTCAACGTTTTGAACGTCGCATCATACGTCACGCGTTCGATTTCCTCACCAGGAATAGACCCACCACTCAGCTGCAACTGCACAAACTCATCGCACGGGTACCAATAATCGCCCGGAACGGCGAGCGTATTGGCATTACCGCCAGTACTCCTCACCGTCATAATCGGTAGGCTATCATCAGCCTCGAACTCCCATGCAGCGCCGCCGCGACCACCAAACGTCCAGATACAAAAGGCAATCACCAGCACGGCAAGCACCGCAAAACCGATCGCGACAAGGCCATGGTGCGCACGGCTTTCCTCGGCCGATACATCCCATTGCGTCTCTCGATATAGATGCTTGTCTTCCATGTTCGCCTCCTCACAGGCACGCTCGTTAGGCCAATCGTACCCATTCGAGCTATACTTGAGCCCATTACATAAACGGGGGGCTTGCAGGACAAGACGGCAGGCTGAGATTGGGCGCGCCCGCCCTGACCCGCAAACCTGATATGGGTAATGCCAACGAAGGGAGCCGTGCCAATGAGCACACAGACCGAGCCCAAGCTCGTCACGCAAATCGACTTCGCCCGCGCCGGGCAGATCACACCGCAGATGAAGGAGGTCGCCGAGCGCGAGCATCGCGACCCCGAGTACATCCGCGAGCGCGTGGCCGACGGCCGCATCGCCATACCTGCCAACATCGTGCACATCAAAAAAGGCATGCGCGCCTTTGGCGTCGGTGAGGGCCTGTCCACCAAGGTCAACGTGAACTTGGGCATCTCGGGCGACAAGGCCGATGCCGCCGAGGAATGGAAGAAGGTCAAGATCGCCGAGGACTTTGGCGCCGACGCCATCATGGACCTCTCCAACTCGGGCAAGACGCGCCAGTTCCGCCAGCAGCTCATCGACGAGACGCCGCTCATGGTAGGTACCGTCCCCATGTACGACGCCATCGGCTACATGGAAAAGCCGCTGGTCAAGCTTACCAAGGACGACCTGTTCGAGGTCGTGCGCGCGCACGCCGAGGACGGCGTGGACTTTATGACCATCCACTGCGGCATCAACAAGTCGGTCACAAAGACCTTTAAGGAGACCGGCCGCCTCATGAACATCGTGAGCCGCGGCGGCTCGCTGCTGTTTGGCTGGATGGAGGTCACCGGTAACGAGAACCCGTTCTATGAGTTCTACGACGAGCTGCTCGAAATCTGCCACGAGTACGACGTGACGATTTCGCTCGGCGACTCCTGTCGCCCGGGCTGCCTCTACGACTCCAACGACGCCACCGAGACCGCCGAGATGATCGAGCTGGGCAAGCTGTGCAAGCGCGCATGGGCCGCCGGCGTCCAGGTTATGGTCGAGGGTCCGGGCCACATGGCGCTCGACGAGATCGCCGCCAACATGAAACTGCAGAAGCGCCTGTGCCACAACGCCCCGTTCTATGTGCTCGGGCCGCTGGTGACCGATATCGGCGTGGGCTACGACCACATCACCGCTGCCATCGGCGGCGCTATCTCCGCCAGCTCCGGCGCCGACTTCCTGTGCTACGTGACGCCGGCCGAGCACTTGTGCCTGCCCAACGCCCAGGACGTGCTCGACGGCCTCATGGCCACCAAGATTGCCGCACACGCCGCCGACATCGCCAAAAAGGTGCCCCACGCCCGCGACATGGACGACAAGATGGGCCAGGCACGCCGCAAGCTCGACTGGGACGCCATGTGGAAGTGCGCGCTCGACCCGGTTACGGGCAAGAAGCGCTACGAGGAGTCCCCCGCCGCCACCGAGGGCACTTGCACCATGTGTGGCAAGATGTGCGCCGTCCGCACCGTCAACAAGATCTTCGAGGGCACCACGATCGACCTCGGCATGGAGGACTAACCCTGTCGCCGCGGCCGCTTCTGGCGGCGAGCTGGTGCCTATCAATTGTTGACTTGTGAACATTTACTTACACTTGCGTAGAGATTGCATCGCCCGCCCGGGTTCGGCATAGAGTCGGCCCGGGCATCTTTATAATGCTGGCTTAAAGACCCATTTGATTCCGACCGAACAAGGGAGCGAACATGGATCGTAGTAAGGTACCTGCCGTCCTGTCCATCGCGGGATCCGATTCCAGCGGTGGCGCCGGCATTCAGGCCGACATCAAGACCATCACGGCGCACCGCCTGTATGCCGAGACGGCCATCACCGCCATCACAGCGCAAAACACCCTGGGCGTTACCGCCGTGCAGGATATCTCGCCAGATATCGTAGCCGCGCAAATTGACGCCGTTTTTGACGATATCCGCCCCAGCGCCGTCAAGATCGGCATGGTTTCTTCTGTCGAGATTATCGAAGTCATCGCCGACCGCTTGAGCGCCTGGAACGCAACGAACGTGGTCGTCGACCCCGTCATGGTCGCCACCTCGGGCGCGCGGCTGATTGCCGAAGATGCCGCCGAGGCGCTCACCCGCCGCCTGTTCCCGCTAGCGACGGTTATCACGCCCAATATTCCCGAGGCCATGGCACTGCTCGACTATGAGGTCGACTCCGAGCGCACGCAGCAAAATGCTGCCATGCTCCTCACCCGCCGCTTTGGTTGTGCATCCCTCGTTAAGGGTGGGCATCTTGTCAACGAGGCCAACGATGTACTGGCCGAACCCGCGCCACTCGATGACGAGGGCAACCATCTGGGAGATCCACTCACCACGTGGTTCCGCCACAAGCGCATCGAGACCGACAACACGCACGGCACCGGATGCACGCTCTCGTCCGCCATCGCCTGCGCGCTGGCTCAGGGCATGGATCTTGCCGACGCCGTCAACGCCGGCAAGGCATACCTGACAGGCGCTCTGGCCGCCGGCTTTGATATGGGCAAAGGTTCCGGCCCCGTCAATCACATGTGGCAGTATTAAGATTCGCAGCCCAAACCACCGCAAAGGGGACAGACACCTTTGCGGTAGTTTGGGGTCGCGCTACTCACCGAGCATCTCTTGGAGCTTGGCCGCCACGGCGTGACCCAGGCTCTCATGGCTTTCGGGCATCATATGCAGATAGTCGATATCGCCCGGCTCGGCAAACTCCGCTGCATTCAAAAAGTCGCAGCCAAACTGCTCGGCTACGTGCGCATAGTATTCAGCAAAATGCTCCGAGGCCTCGACGGAACGCTCGTCAAAATCGGTCATATATACATCGGCGATTTGCGGCTTGATCTTGATAGGTGCCATCAGCAGAATACGCGGGCAGGGTGCAGCATTGGTCCAGGGAAATGCACGCACCGCGCGAATCAGCGCCATGGTGCCACGGGCAATATCGGAGGCCGTCACACCAAAGACCGTCTTGCAATCGTTGGTTCCCAGCATAATAACGATCGCATCCAGCGGCTTATGGGCCTCGAGCAGCATCGGCAGTGCGCGGATGCCGTTAAGATTGGTGTTCAGATGGCACATGTCGTCGCGTACCGTCGTGCGGCCGTTGAGGCCTTCTTCAATTACATGCCAGCCCTCGCCTAAGTCACGTTGGGCCACGCCGCACCAGCGCACATCCTGCGCATAGCGCACCGCGGTGCCGTCGCGCATGCCCGCCGGATCGTAACCATAGGTGTTGCTGTCGCCAAAGCATAGAACGTTTTTCATCGTAAGCCCCTCGCTCAGTAAAAAACCGACGGAAGCAGCCTCTCCCGCCGGCTCGACCCATCTGTCAGCACGTACCGATTACAGGTACTTGCGCCAGTCGTCCTCGTCCTCATCATCCTCGGTAGCAGCTTGGATCTGCTCGGCGGCGCGAGCTGCCGCAGCGCGAGCGGCAACCTGGGCATAGGACTCCTCGTTGCGCTCGGGGAAGTTTGCCAGCACGTGCTCGAACTTGGCAAAATCCTCATCCCAGCGCGTAGAAGGCACGGCAAAGAAGACTTGCTTGACCTTAAAGTCGCCCGACGCAAGCTCCTTGCGGAAGAGCTCGGCCACGGCCTCTGCGTCAAAGCCGTTGTTGTCGCAGCCCCAAGCGCCCAGCACGAGCTTCTCGCGACCTAGCTCGTCGCAGATGGCAAGCACAAAGCGAATGCGGTCGCGCAGGGCATCCAGCAGAGCATCGTCACTCACGCGATACTCCTGGCGGGCGCGCTTAACGTTGGGCGCGGCGGCCACGATCACGTCGGCGTATGCATGCACGTGGTTGCGGTCGAAGCGCACCGCAGGCACCACCAGCGCACGGTTTCGGTAAAGCTCGCAGTTGATGTTGCGGCGACGGTTCTCGCCGTACCATTTGCGCTGCTTATCGAGAACGTTGTACAGGTACGAATCGGCGCACAGCGTGGCCTCCTGGCCCAGATAACCCTGAATATAGCCACCGCCCGGATTGGTGAACGAGGCAAAGGCGAGCACGGCCATGTCGCAGAACTGCGCATAGCCACGACCGTTGTCCAAGATGGCCTGCGTGGTGGAGGCATCGAGCACGGTGACCTCGGGCAGAACCGGAGCGGGCTCCTCAGCAGGCGCGGACTCAGCTTCGGCGATTTCCTCGGCAGGCTCCTCGACGGGCTCGAGCGCTGCCTCGACCTCGGCAGCCTCCGCGCCCTCGACGTCCTCGGCAACCTGTTCTTCGGTGGCCACAGCACTCTGAACCTTGGCCTTCATCGCCGAGACAAAGCCGGCAGGCATACCGTCAAACTCGCGAACACCGGCAAGCGAACGCTCGATATCCTTGGCGCACGCTTCGGACACAGTTGCCACGTGACGCTCGGCGGCCTTGGCACGGGCCTCGCGCTTGGGATTGGGCTGACCCGCTCGGTTGGACCTGCGGTTACGGTTCCTGTTGTCGACGTCTGCCATAAGTGGTCACCTTTCTCGGTCTCTGCCGCTATCGGCTTTTCCCATCCATGATACCCCGCCGCGTACAAAAAAGACGGCCCCGAAGGACCGCCTTTCGCATCGATTTGCACGCACGGCAAGCACCGCCGCAATTCGCCACTAGTCGCGACGGCCGAGGATGTTCAGAATGCGCAGGAACACGTTGATAATATCCACGAACAGGTTAGAGGCCATAAGCACGGCGTTGGGCAGCGTAGGCGGCACCGTCGTGGCAACATAGGTGTCGTAGCCAATAAAGCCGGCGAACACCACGATCACGATCAGGTCGGTGATGGTCTGTGAGACGCCCATGAACATCAGCACGATCTCAACCAGAATAGTAGCGAGCAGAATGCCAAAACCGATGCCATATACGCGCTGGAAAAACTTGGGGAACGTCACGCCCAAGGCGCCAAAGACAAAGGTGATGGCGGCCGTGGCGATAAAGGCAGTGTTGATGGTGGGCAGGTCGTAGTTGGCAAGGCCAAACGACGCGGTCAGGCCAAAGGTGCTCGCAAAGATTACGTAGCCCACAAGGGACAGGCCCACGGACTGCTTGCTGGCGGCGGCCGACATCATGACCATGCCGACGATGGTCAAAATAAATGAGCCAAAGACCAGCGGCAAAGCGGCGCCGCTCATCATCATGCGCGCAAACGACATGGTGCTCGTAAAGTAAGCACCGACGCCCATGGCGCAAAAGCCCAAAAAGATCAGGGCAGACATGACAAGGTTGTACGCGCGCGGCGACATCTCCTTGGCGCGGCTTGCGCCGCTCTCGACGGGGCCGTTCTGATAGCCCTGGATATCGTTCATAGGTTCGTCCTTTCAAAAAGTGCCGTGAAAGACGGCGCAGCAGGTGACAAGATTCCTGTCATTGTACCCGAATGCCGTACGTCCTTACCCACGGCGCTCGCCCTCGAGCGTACGGTCGAATGCCCACACCCACCAACGCATCAGATGGGCCTGCGAACCATCTGGTCGTTCGCGCGTCTGGTCCTCCAGATACAACTCGGTCGCGTGCCCGCCAAAACGCACCTTATAGGTTGCCGTACGGATGCCGTGAACCGTCAGGCCAAACCCAGTGGTCGAGACAATCTCGTCAATCGTAAAGCAACGACCGTCGACCCAGCAGACGGTGACCGGCACGACCTGTCCGCCCGCGAGGATGCGAGCCACGACGTCCACATACTGCTTGTGCACGCGCCGAGTTTTGCCATCTGTCTGTCGATATTCCATGCCTCCTATTATCGAACGCATGTTTGCATGTTGTAAAGCGAACAGACTGTGGTTTTGGAGTGTCGTAGTAATCGCACGTGTCCGCATGGCGTGTTAGCAAAAAGAACACCCGCGGTCAACAGGGCTAATATTCAATTTTAGTGCCAAAAAGTTCACTTCTCCCATCAGAACTCGGTAAAGAGACCCGCAGGAGGTGATACGATTTATCATGTTTTTGTAACGTGTCTGCAAACTTCGAGAAAGCCCATATATGGACGTAACGTTCTCAACCTTCCTCGGCCAAATTGTGTCGAACCCAGTCCTTGCCGTCACCGTGATCCTCGCGTTGGGCGCCATCTTCGTCAATGGATGGACCGACGCGCCCAACGCCATCGCGACCTGCGTCACTACGCGTTGCATGCCCGCCCGCGCCGCCATTCTCATGAGCGCCGCATTCAACTTCCTCGGCGTGCTCATCATGACGCACTTTAACGCGAGCGTCGCCAACACCATCTCACATATCGTCGACTTTGGCGGAAACAGCACCATGGCGCTCGCCTGCCTATGCGCGGCGCTGTTCTCCATCGTCGTCTACGGCGCCACAGCGTCGCGTTTTGGCATCCCCACCTCGCAAAGCCACAGCCTTATCGCCGGTCTGACCGGTGCCGCCATCGCCCTCGGCGGTGCGAGCAGCGTCAACGTCCACGAGTGGATGAAGGTCATCTACGGTCTGGCGCTCTCCATCGGCCTGGGCTTTGTCATGGGCTGGGTCCTGTGCAAGCTCGTCTCGATTCTTTTCGCCGCCGCCAACAGGCGACGTGCCAATGTCTTCTTTAAATACGCTCAGATCGCGAGCGCTGCGGCCATGAGCTTTATGCACGGCGCGCAGGATGGACAGAAGTTCATCGGCGTGCTCTTTTTAGGCGTGGCCTTTGCCAGCGGCCAGACGAGCGTCGGCGATGCAGGCATCCCCATCTGGATTATGCTGCTGTGCTCGGCCACTATGGGTATCGGCACCAGCGTGGGCGGCGAGCGCATCATCAAGTCCGTCGGCCAGAGCATGGTCAAGCTCGAAAAGTATCAGGGCTTCTCCGCCGACCTCGCAGGCGCCGCAAACCTGCTGCTTGCCACCCTTACCGGCATCCCCGTGTCCTCCACACACATCAAGACCTGCGCCATCATGGGCGTCGGTGCCGTCAAGCGCCTCTCAGCCATCAACTTCGGCGTCGTCAAAGACATGATGTTCACCTGGTTCTTCACCTTCCCCGCCTGCGGACTCATCAGCTTTGTCATGGCCAAGCTGTTCATGATGTTCCTCTAGTCAAACCGAACGTCCATCCGGACTGCATTACCTCGCCCACCCGTCTTCGCCTCGAAAGGACCCACCCATGGCAAAGAAACCCGATTCGTTCTACTTCGACAACTACGTCGCCTGCGCCGACCTTGCCGTCCAGGCCGCCGAGCTGCTCACCAAGATTTTCGAGAACTTCGATCCCGCAAAGATTCACGATATGCTCAACAAGATGCACGCGATCGAGCATGCGGCCGACAAGAAGCACCATGAGCTTGAGGACGCCTTGCTCACCGCCTTTATCACCCCGCTCGAGCGCGAGGATCTGGATCTGATGAGCTGCTCACTCGACACCGTGCTCGACCGCATCGAGGGCGTCGTGCAGCGCGTCTACTTCACCAACATCCAGAGCATCCATCCCGACGCCATCGTCATCGCCCACAAGGTGACTGACGCCTGCCGCGCCATGAAAGACCTGATGGTCGAGCTGCCCAACTACCGCAAGTCCAAGACCCTGCGCGAACTCGTCATCCAGATCAACACCATCGAGTCCGAAGCCGACGAGCTCTATATCAACGCCATGCGCAACCTGCACGTTAACGGCAAGGATCCGCTCGAGGTCATCGCCTGGCGTGACGTGTACGCCTTCCTGGAGTACTGCGCCGACTGCTGCGAGAATGTGGCCGATGTCGTGGATTCGATTGTCATGAAGAACAGTTAATTGGGGGTACGTGTCCCGGCGGCGAAGGGTCGGCCACGGTTTGCTTTCTCACTCCGGCTGCTTTGCAGAGTCGTTCGAAAGCAAACCGTGGCCGGCCCTTCGCCTTACGTACCACCATTGGGAACTTTGGCTGATACTTTGAAAGCAATGAGGCTTTTGTTGGCAGGACCTTTGAGCCCGATTGGGAACTTTGGGACCGCCTTAAACGTTTGGCTGGATGGTGCTTTGGGTACCCTTTGTTTTACTTTGGATTGATTCGCTGACTTTGGAGGGTTTGGTTATGGGGTATTTGGATCTGGCTCGGGGTCGGTATTCTTGTCGCGAGTTTGAGAATCGTTCTGTTGAGCAGGCTGTGGTGGATGCCATTGTTGAGGCTGGGCGGATTGCTCCTTCTGCTTGTAATAATCATCCTTCTCGTGTGATGGTGTTGGATACGCCCGAGCTTCTGGAGAAGGCTGCTGCTTGTCAGCCTCGGTTTGCTCGTGATGGGTCTATCTTTGGGGCTCCGCTTGTCTTCCTTATTTGCAGCGTTACCGATGATGCTTGGGTGCGCCCGTATGACCAGATGAATTCCAGTGAAATCGATACGTCCATAGTGTGCGATCAGATGATGATGGAGGCCACCGAGCAGGGCCTGGGAACGTGCTGGGTATGCCATTTTAAGCCTGAGGTGGCACAGGAGCAGTTCAACCTGCCCGAGGGCGTCTATCCCTATCACATGCTCGTCTGTGGCTATCCTGCCGACCACATCGCCGATCCCGAGCATCGCGAGGCCCGCACCATTCCCCTCCCCGACTTCCTCCTCAAGTAGGTTTTGGGACATGCCTTAAAACCCACCCTTGACCGCTCACCCGTTCGCCGAGTTCTGCGTCACTAATGTGCAGGGCTCGGTTTTTTATGTTACACACCCCGGCACAGTCATAAAAAAGGACCCGCAAGCTGCGGGTCCTTTCTAGGCACTAAATTGTAGGCCGAATGTTAGTCCAAGTCGTCGGCGGCAAAGTTGTCGATCGGGGCGAAGGGGTCGGCCACGGGGACAACCGGGTCAGCGACGGGCAGCGGCTCGGCGGGAACAGTCACCGCAGGAGAAGCGGCGGAACCGACCGGCGTGGAGGCCATGAGGTCGGCCGGGAAGGAGTTTTGGGCATCGTCCATGAAGTGCTGGATGAGCTTGAGATACTCGGCCTTGAACTCCTCACGGGAAGCCTTGAGGCGATCGATCTCCTCGAGCTCGGCCTGCTTCTCGGTCAGAGCTTGGCGGATAACCTCGCGGGCCTTGGCGTCAGCCTCGTTGCGGATGCGCTCAGCGTTCTCATTGGCATCGTTGACGATGGTCTCAGCGGTCTGCTGGGCAGCGATCAGGGCAGCGGAAATCTGGCGCTCCTGAGCGGAGAAATCAGGGGCGGGAGCAGCCACGGGGGCGGCAGGAACGGCCTGGGCGGGGGCATCCTGAGCCTGGGCAAGCTGAGCCTGCGCATCGGCAAGCTGCTGCTCGGTAGCAGTCAGACGACCCTTAAGGTCGACGATCTTAGCGAGCATAGCGTCAACCTCGGAGGACAGCGTCTCCAAGAAGACGTCGACCTCGGCAGGATCGTAGCCACGCTTGGCCTCAGAGAAAGTCTGAGCCTGGATGTCTGCAGGGGTAATAGCCATAACAAGTCTCCTTTTTCATCGCCTCGGCGCTACACGCCCGACGTAAGTTACTAAGTCAGTTCTACACGAGTATACCTATAAGAAGCTGCAGAACCAGCCTCTGCACCAACTGCAACGCAATAATCGCAACGACCGGCGAAAAATCGATACCGCCCATCGGCGGGATGAAACGACGGAACAGGTTGAGCCACGGACCGCACACGCTATCAAGCACCGCGGCAATATCCTGAAGCAAACCACCCTGCTTCATGGGAATCCACGTCATAAAGCAGTAGACGACAATGAGCGTGGAATAGAAGTTGAACAGCGTGTTGACCAGCTGGACGATAGTGTAGATGTTGATGGGAATCTCCTCGTCTTGTCTTTACTTAAGGTAGCCGTCGGCACGAAGCTTCTTGAGATCGGAATCTTTGACCTCGCAACCGGCGGGCAGCACCATGAACACGCGGTCGCCCACCTCCTTGACCGTGGCACCCAGACCGCAGGCAAAGCCGTAAGAGAAGTCCAAGACGCGCTTGGCAACTTCGGTGCGTACGCCCACAAAAATCAGTGCGACAGGCTGCTTGGTGCGAACGCGGCGCACCACGGTCTCCACGTCGTCATAGCTCTCGGGGCGCAGGACATAGGCCGGCAGCTGCGGTGTGGCGTTGATGATATTGCTCGCATAGGCCGAGGCATCGCTCGGTGCAGGCGCGGGTGCAGCGGCGGCACGGGCGCGGGTGTTCTCGGCGTAGCTAGACGGCGTGTCATAGGCACCAGGACGATAACCGCTCGCAACACTGTCCTGCGAGCGCGAAGGCGGGTTATACGTCGTGGCATGACGGGAGTCATCGCCGACCAGCTGACCGGAGCGAGTATACACGGCCACCGACTCAGCTTCGCCACGGCGCGTCTGACCCAACAGGCCGTTGCTCGGCTCGTCTTGGGTGTAGAAGCCCTCGCCCGAAGCACCGCTGTAGCCGTTGCCCTGATAGCCATCGTCATAGCCATCATCGTAGCCGTAGTCGTCGTCCTGGCCATAACCCTGGTCGTAACCCTGCTGGCCGCCCAGGTGCATCTTATTTTTAATCTCGTCAAGGAAGCCCATGGTTGTGTCCTCTCGCGGTTTAGTGCAGGCGCCCCGATAATCAGTGCGCACTTCAGAGCCTTATTTTACTGCAAACTCCGGGCTAAATACTACCCTGCCCAGGCGAACGAGCGTAGAGCCCTCCTCAAGGGCAGGCTCAAAGTCTTCGCTCATGCCGCAGGAAAGCTCAGGCAGGTTCAAATCGGGATGCGCCGCCTCCAGCTCATCCCTCAGCTCACGAAGCCCCGCAAAGGTGCGGCGTGCCACATCCTTATTCCCCCGGGGCGCCATAGTCATAAGCCCCTGTACGCAAATTCCCTCAAGTTCCGCAAGCTCGCCCGCGGCGGCGCGAATCTCATCGGGCGAAAAGCCTCCCTTCGACTCCTCACCACTCACATTGACCTCAATGAGCACACGCTGAGGGCCGGCGAGCTCGCCTGCCTCAATCTTGCGGGCAGCACGGCTCGAGATCGCCTGCGCCAGATGCAGCGAACCCACCGAGTGAATCAGCTCGGCTGAGCCCAGCACCGCATTGATCTTATTGGTCTGCAGGTTCCCGATCATATCGAAGCGCACCTCGGGCAGCTCCGGATGCTCCGCCAGACCCGTGAGCTTGCGAACCAGCTCCTGCGGGCGGTTCTCGGCAAAATGGCGATACCCCGTCTGGATGGCGGCAACGGTCTCATCGACACCAACGGTCTTTGACACGGCAATGAGGCGCGCGGCGTCGTGGGGGCGGCCTGCGCGATCGAGCGCCGCATAAAAACGTTCCAGAATCTGCTCGCGGCGAGCGCGCATCAAGTCCAAATAGTTATCCATTGCCAATCGCCTCCGCTGACAGCCAAACAAGTAGTCCCATGCTAACGCAAGAGCGCGGCCCCGCATGTGCAAGGCCGCGCTCACTTAGGTATTTACAATCTTTCGACGAACGGGGTTACTTACTCCTCGTCGTCCTCGCCATCGTCCTCGTCCTCAAGATGATCGAGCAGGTAGCGAAGACCCTCGCTGACCTCGTTAGCGGGCACCTTGGCAACGTAGTGCGCGTCGATGGCGGGCCTCATGATAACGCCCTCGCCCGAAGGTACGCGCATGCTCTCGAGCTCGTCCTCGTCCGTGCGGGCGATATCGCCGGCAGTCATGCGCTGGCCGGTCAAAAGGAACGTCAGACGGCAGGCGGCATCGATGGAAATCGAGGCGATGCGATCCAGGTAGCGCGAAACCATGATGGCGCGGCGCAGGTCATCATAGTTGCTATCGTCATCCATAAAATCGCCCGTATCCATACGGTTAAAGGTGCGGAAGAACTTCTCGTAGGCGGCGTGCACTGGCTCGTCCTCGACGGCCAGGTTGCAGATGATGGACATGTCATTGGTGACGAGCGCAGAAAGCGAAGAGCCCAGCACCTGGTAGACAGCCTCAGCCTCAGCCTCGACCGTGCCGACAAGCTCCTTGGGCAGCGAGATGTCGGCCTTAATCATATGACGCGTGGCGCGGCAGATCTGGCGGACCTTATCGGTCATGCGCTGCAGGTTAAAGTCGACGTAGATGATCGTCTGAAGCAGGCGGAAGTCGGAGGCGACCGGCGACTGCGTGGCGATCAGGTTGTAGCACACGGCCTCCAGGTTAGCGCAGCGCGCGTCAATCGAAAGCGTGCGCTTCTTGGTCTTGGTGGCGAGCTTGCGGTCGTCGGTCACATAGGCCTTAACGGCATCGTGGAGGGCCAGATCGACGGCCTCGTAGATGCTCAGCATCTCGTGGCGGGCCTCGATGAGCTGACGGGAAAACAGTTTACGCATGGTTCACTCCAATCAGTTGGGTGCGGTCATGCCGCCCGCACAGTGAATACGCACCGGACCAGATCCGATCGGCTTGGGACTAGTCGCACCGATCAGCCAAAGCGGCCGGTGATATAGTCTTTCGTCCGCGAGTCCACCGGGCTGGTGAAGATCGCGTCGGTTTGACCATACTCGATGAGCGTGGCGGGCTCGCCGGCAACTTCCTGCAAGAAGAATGCGGTGTAGTCGCTAATACGAGCTGCCTGCTGCATTGAATGCGTGACGATGATGATCGTCATCTCGGGCGCCAGCTCGGCCATCAGATCCTCGACCTTAGAGACGGACGTGGGGTCGATGGCGGAGCAGGGCTCGTCCATCAGAAGGACATCGGGTTGCACCGCAAGCACGCGCGCGATGCACAGACGCTGCTGCTGACCGCCCGAGAGCGCCAAACCATCCTTGTTGAGCTGATTGGATACCTCTTTCCAGAGGTTGGCGCGTTTGAGCGATTCTTCCACGATGTCATCAAGGTCGCTTTTGCTAGTCACGCCCTGCAGACGAGGGCCAAAGGCGACATTCTCGTAGATGGATTTGGGAAACGGGTTGGGCTGCTGAAAGATCATGCCCACGCGACGACGGAGGTCGACCGGGTCGACGCCCTCGGCATAGATATCATTGCCGTCGAGCGTCATAGTGCCCTCGACGCGCGTACCCTCGATCAGGTCATTCATGCGGTTGATGCAGCGCAAAAACGTCGACTTGCCGCAGCCCGAAGGGCCAATGAAGGAGGTGATGGCGTTTTTGGCGATGTTGAGGTCAAGCCCCGTCAGCGCATGAAAGTCACCGTACCAAAAGTTGAAATCCTTGGCCGTAATGGCCGCTTGCTCCAGCGTGGGAGCGGACTGATAAACGGACATGGGACTCCTTAACTAGCGACGTTTGCGCGACAGGAAGCGCGCAAACAGGTTGAAGGCCAAAATGATCACCATCAGCAAGAGCGCGGTGCCGTAGGCTGCGTTCATGTTGATGCCGTCGTTGGCAAGCAGGTACAGGTGAACCGTCATGGGGCGGCCGGAATCGAGCGGCGAAATAGGTAGATTTATGGCCTGGCCCATGGTGTAGAGCACCACCGCGGTCTCGCCAATGGCACGGCCGATGGCGAGGACGATGCCCGTGGCAATACGGCCAAAGGCAGAAGGAAGCACGATCTTGGAGACAACCTGCCACTTGGTGGCGCCCAGACCGTACGCGCCCCAACGGATATAGCGTGGAACGGCGCGAATGGCCTCTTCGGTGGTGCGCATGACAATGGGAAGCATCAAGAGCGCGAGTGCCAGAGCGGCCGAGACCATCGAAAGGCCAAGACCCATAGCCTCGACAAACAAGGCGTAGCCAAACAGGCCCATAACGATGGAGGGCACCGAGGCCAAAGCGTCAGCAGCGTAGCGAATGAGCTCGACGATCTTGCCCTGCTTGGCGTACTCGGCCAGATAGACGGCTGCCAGCACAGCGATCGGCGTGCAGACAAGCATGGCGAGCGCCGTCACGTAGACGGTCGAGACGATCGTGGGCCAAATTCCGCCCTCGGCGTTGACGCCCTGGGGCCAACCGAAGATAAAGTCGAGCGAGATATGTGGCAGGCCGTTAATGACCACGTAGGCGATGATAGCGACCAGCACCAGCGTGGTGATGTAGGCAGCGGCACGAAACACGCCAAGCATGATCTTGTTGGACAGGTCCTTGTTGACGCGGCCCTTCTTGCCGTGGGAAAGGGCACGCTTGATGCGCTCGCGCGACGAGGTCGTATCGACCGTCGTGTCAACGGAATCGGACATAGCCTACCCCCTCTTCTTCTTGGAAATCAGACGGACGATGCCCACCAGCGTGGCGGAGATGATAAACAGGACCACGCCCATGCCGAACAGCGCCGAGCGGTGCAGACCCGAGGAATAGCTCATGTCGAGCGCAATCTGGCTCGTGAGCGTCGAGATGGGGCTCGCAATGCTGTCGGGAATAACCGGGGCGTTACCCACGACCATGAGCACGGCCATGGTCTCGCCGATGGCACGGCCCATACCCAGCACGATGGCATCCACGATACCCAGCTTGGCGGCAGGTAACACGACCTTATAGATGGTCTGCCATTTGGTGGCGCCCATGGCATACGACGCCTCGCGAATACCCATGGGAATGGAATTGAGGGCATCGATGGTAAGCGTCGTGATGGTGGGCACGATCATAATGGCGAGCACGAACCAAGCCGTCAGCGCACCAAAACCAAGACCGCCGGTCAGTTGCGCGATAAACGGACGGATGATGATCATTCCAAAGAAGCCGTAGATGATAGAAGGGATGCCGGCCAGCAGGTCGACGGCAGGGCTGATGAGCTTGCGCACGCGCTTGCCGGCGATCTCGACCAGGTATACGGCCGTACCCACACCTAGCGGCACGCCCATGGCGAGCGCACCGACGGTCACCAGACCTGAGCCGGCAAGCAGCGACATGATGCCGTAGTGGCCCTCAGAGGGCGCCCACGTAAAGCTAAAGAAGTCCGCCAGACCGATGTCAGTAAAGACGGGCAGCGCCGAGTACGTGGTAAAGACAAAAATCAGGATGACGGTAACGACCGCCAAGAACGCGCAGGCAAAGAAGATCCACTGCAGCGCCTTCTCCTTGATATAGGTACTGCGCGATACGAGCGCCAGCTCGCGCTTCTTGGGCGTCTGAACATTCTGCTCAGTCTGGGAGTTTTCCTGTGCTTCCATGCTACTCACTCCCCTTCTCGTCGTTGGTGACGGGAATAAAGCCCGCCTCGCGAATCTGCTTGTCCATCTTTTCGGACGTCACGTAGTCGATGTAATCCTGCGCCTGCTGCGAAGGCGCACCCTTCACAAAGAAGTAAAGGTCGCGCGAGATGGGATAGCCGCCGCTCGCGACCGTCTTCTCGGATGCCTCGACATGATTGACCGAGACGGCCTTGACCGAGGTCTTGGCGTTGAGGCTATCGACGAAGCCCAGCGAAATGTAGCCGATGGCCCCGCGCGAACGAGATACCACGTCACGCACCTGGCCCGTGCCCGAAAGAACGGCCGAGCGGCGATCGAAGGAGGTGCCGTCCATCACGATGGTGCGGAAGGCCTCACGCGTGCCGGACGCCTCGTCTCGGTTGATGACCTGGATCTTCAGGTCCTCTCCGCCAACTTCCTTCCAGTTGGTGATCTTGCCGGCGTAAATATCGCGGAGCTGCTCGGTCGAGAGGTTATCGACGGGGTTGTCGTCGTTCACGATGACCGCGATACCGTCGTGGGCAATGACGATGGGAGTCAGGCCCAGATCCTGTTCGTCGGCATTGAGTCCACGGGAGGAACTGGCGATATCGGCCGTGCCAGCGCTGACGGCCTCGATGCCAGCGGAAGAACCCAAACCGGAAACGAGCACGTCGATGCCGGTCTCCTCCTTAAAGCCCTCGGCCGCAATCTCGGCGATAGGAAGGCAGGTCGTGGAACCGGCAACGGTAATCGAAGAGGTAGAAGATCCCGAAGAACAGGCGCACAGCGTAAGCGTAAGCACAGCGGCGCTCAGGATCGATACGATCTTTCTCATAGCATCACGCCGATCGCAGCATGGCGCCCACAGGTGCCGCCCTCGTTACGGTAGGAATAAAAGCGGTCGTTCTGACGCACAGTCGAAAGCTGGGTATCCACGATATTCTCCGCGTCGACACCGACATCGACCAGCGCCTCGCAAATGGCAGCGGAAAGATCGAGCATGCGAGAGGTGCTCGCATCGATGCACGAGAACTCGGCGGCAAAGCGATCCATGAGTTCCTGGGATACCTCATATTCGTCACCCAAAATATGGGGGCCGATATAGGCGGAAACGACGCTCGCATCGCAACCGGCAGCATCGCAAAGCGCCTGGCATGCCTTGGCGGAAATACGTGCAATCGTGCCCTTCCAACCGGAGTGCACCACGGCAAATCCGCCGGGGGCCACCAGAACCACGGGAACGCAGTCGGCGAAGCAGAGCAGCACGGGTACGTTATGCGCCGTACAGACGATGGCATCGCAGCCCTCGGCAATCTGCTCACGAACGTCCTCAAGGTCATCGGCGCCGTTCGAGGTCACCGCAACGATATGGTCGCCATGGACCTGATTGGGAACGAGCAGATTGTGCTCGCACTCGGCGGCACCCATAGCCTCGAGCGCGCGACGACGATTTTCTTGAACAGCAAAGGGGTCATCGCCAACATGCGAGCCCAAGTTGAGTGAGGAGTACGCATCTTCGGAAACACCACCGGCGCGCTCGGTGAAGGCAAAGCGAACATCGGATGTCGCGCCTTCCACCAACGTAACTCCATCATGGTCGACACGCGAAACGTTGTCCGCACGTGCTGCCATACTAAAGCCTCCTAATAACACAAGTACCGCGGCATCGCCGCTACAGCCCGCGTTTATACGGCTGTCATACTTCTCTAAAAGGATACCTGCTGCGCTGGAGGCAATCGTAAAGGGAACGTAAAGAGATTGGAGGTTCTAGTTTACAAAGTCGAAATAAAAAAGGCGCGTCCATACGGACACGCCCCTGTGCACAACAATGCAAAGAACGACTTAGAAGCTACCGCGCTTCAGGAAGTCGGGAAGCTCGAACTGATCGTTGCCGAAGTTAGGAAGCTCGGTGCCACCGACGTTGCGGGTCGGAGCGGCCTGAGCCGGGCTGGTGGCCGGAGCGGTGCGCTGCGGCTCAGCGGAAGCAGCGGCCTTGCTCTGAGACTGCTGAGCGGCAAAGAGCTCGTCCTGACGGTTGACGTTGGAGTCGGAGAAGCCCGTAGCGATGACGGTGATACGCACCTGATCGCCCAGGGACTCGTCGACAACGGTACCGAAGATGATGTTGGCCTCGGGGTCGACGGCGTTGGCGACAACGTCGGCGGCGTCGCTGATCTCCTGGATGCCCAGGTCCTTGGAACCGGCGATGGAGAGCAGCACGCGTGTGGCACCATCGATGGAGCTCTCGAGCAGCGGGCTGGAGATGGCCTGCTGGGCTGCGTCGACGGCACGGGTATCCCCAGAAGAGGTACCGATACCCATCATGGCGGTACCGGCCTGCTTCATGATGGTCTTAACATCGGCGAAGTCCAGGTTGATGATACCGGGGACGGTGATGAGGTCGGTGATGCCCTGGGTGCCCTGGGAAAGGACGCCATCGGCAATCGCGAAGGCCTCGAGCATGGTGGTCTTCTTCTCGGCGATGTCGAGCAGCTTATCGTTAGGGATGACAATCATGGTGTCGACGCAATCGGAGAGGGTCTTAATGCCCTCCTCGGCGCTCTTCTTGCGCTTGCGGCCCTCGAAGGTGAAGGGCTTGGTCACGACGGCGACGGTCAGTGCACCGACCTCGTTCATCGCGATATCGGCAACGATGGGAGCAGCGCCGGTACCGGTGCCACCGCCCTCGCCGCAGGTGATGAACACCATGTCGGCGCCAGCAAGCGCCTCGGCAATGTCGTCGCGGGACTCATCGGCAGCCTTGCGGCCAACCTCGGGGTTGGCGCCGGCGCCCAGGCCGCGGGTAAGGTCGGTGCCGATGTGCACCTTGATATCGGCATCAGAGATCGCGAGTGCCTGAGCATCGGTGTTGATGGCAACAAACTCGACGCCGCGGATGCCCTCTTCGATCATTCGATTGACCGCGTTGGTACCGCCGCCGCCGACGCCGACCACCTTAATGACGGCAAGGTAGTTGTTGATCTCTGTCTCGTGCATGTCGGTCCTCCGAACAAAGGTTATAGCCATAGCATGGGTCGACCCCTGCGCACATTAACCTTCAGGTTGAAAGTAAATGCAAAGGTAAACCGTATTATGTTTGCACATTATGAACGTATCAGTCAAATAATTGACCGTGAAAACCAAACAAACCAGATAAACGGCGTGGTATGGCCCCTCAACAAAGCATCAACCAGCGCTACGAGGTCGGAGCATTCCTAAATGTATAGTTGCCCGGAGAGCGCACATTGATATACGTTACGCCCTCTACCTGCGAAAGCAACTTGGTGACTACGCGTTCTTTCTTGGCGATATCGTCCGAATCGCCCAGCGACACCTCAATGCCGTTATTGAGGTTTGCCGAGATGGCTTCGACCGAAGGCGTGGAAATATCCTTGACTTGTCCCAAGAACTCGCTCGAAAAACCACGCACATAATCCAGGCCGGCCTTAACGGCCTTGGAGCTCACCGCCTGGCCGGAAACCGGAGCGACATCCGCCGAGACATCAGTCAACAGCACCGCGCCATAATGCTTAGCGAGCGCCAGCGCGGCATCAATGCCGGTCAGGGTATTTGAGCCCTGCCCCGTCGTGATGACGTTGCCCTGGTCATCCACTTCGACCGACGTCGACAGCGGGGCGATCCAGGTGTCATCATCCCCGATGGCCCAGGCAAGGTCATCGGAGCTGATATAGGCAATTGCGATGACCTTGCGCTCCATCGGCGTAATGATGAGCGTATGCGGGAACTGACGCTGGACATCCACGCCCGAGACCCACGGATTCTGCTTGAGGTCCTCGGTAATCTGGTCGGGATCGACGTTAAAAAGCGACGTTCCCTCGGGCAAATCGATCAGCTGGATAGCATCGTGCTTCGTCACGTGCTCGCTGCCTTGAATCTGAATATCAGTGGCGGTAAACAATCCAGAGTTAATCACCACGATGGCAACGACGACGAGCACGGCCAAGACGGCCAAAACGCCGCCCACGATTTTGCCTTTGCCTGTAACGACAGAAGCGGCGTCTGACGTTTTATTTGCCATCGCCCTAAGTGAAGACAACGGGTTGACGCCTTTTTTACCCGAAGGCTTCTTGGCGGTAGCCGGCACCGATGTCAGCGAGCGCGGTTTCGATGCGCCCAGCGTGCGACCCGGACGCGCCGCCTTAGTTCCTGCCGAGGGCTTAGGAGTTGCCAAAGGACGGGCAGGCTTGGCGCCCATAACAGGCTTTGACGTCACCGAGGGACGCGAGGACTTTTTTGCGGCCGGACGATTACCGAGCTGCGAGCCGACAACCGGACGACTGGTCTGTCGAGCATGCCCGACAGACTTAGAGTGCGCGACGGTATTGCGTTGAGGTTTGGCAGGCGCGCCGGAACGCCCTCCGGCGCGGCGGAAGGTGGGTTTCGATGCTCTAGAAGCCGAGGAATTTAACTTCCGGTCTGAGCTCGATGCCATACGCCTCCCTCACCTTTCCGTGCACATGTCTGATAACCGCGGCAACGTCATCGGCCGAGGCAGTTCCGTTATTAACGATAAAATTAGCGTGAACGGGCGAAACTTCCGCGCCGCCAATCGAAAAACCCTTTAATCCACAATCCTCGATAAGCTTGCCCACACTCGCATCGGGCGGGTTACGAAAGACCGACCCGCAGGATGCGCGACCCATGGGCTGCGTACGCTTGCGCCTCGTCAGGTACCGTTCCATGCGCTCGCGAATGTCGGCCTTGGGCGCCGGTTTAAGCTTGAGCACGCACTCGAGGATGATCTCATTGCGGGGAAGGCTACATTCTCGGTAGCCCCAAGTGATCTCGGACCCCGCATAATGCTTGATACCGGATGCCGGGTCAAACGTTACGACATCCTCAACCAGCGAGCCAATCCACTCGGTCCGTGTGCCTGCATTCATAGATATCGCACCGCCGACCGAACCAGGGATGCCAACGGCAAACTCAAGGCCCGAGAGGCTACGCGACAGGGCATCGTTGACCAGGCGCGCAAACATCACGCCCGCACCGACCGTCAGCGTACAACCGTCATCGGCAACAACCGTGCGCTGAAACTCACGTCCGAGCGAAATGACGGCGCCGCGATAACCGCCATCGGCAACCAGCAGATTGGAGCCCTTGCCGATGATGACCCACGGCACCTGCTCGCGATCGAGCACCGCCACGGCGCGGCGGAGGGCATGATAGCTATGGCACGTAACAAAGAGGTCGGCCTTGCCGCCGATACGATAACTCGTATGACGCGCAAGGCGCTCGTCCTCGATCACATCCGTGTCGATCATGCCCGAGAGCGCCATGACGGCGTTAAACAAACCCATTAGACTTAAGCGTCTTTCTTGGCAGTCAGATACTCAATGAACTCGGGGCCGACGGTCGTAACGTCACCGGCACCCATAGTGAGCAGCAGGTCGCCCGCGCCCACCATCTGCTCGAGCTCCTGATTGAGCTCAAGACGGCTGGAGCAGTACACGACCTCCTTGCCAGGATGCTTGG
Source organism: Collinsella sp. (assembly GCA_048326155.1). Taxonomy (GTDB): domain Bacteria; phylum Actinomycetota; class Coriobacteriia; order Coriobacteriales; family Coriobacteriaceae; genus Collinsella. The sequence continues at coordinate 11,910 of DBFEQD010000034.1, read as the reverse complement.
CGCGCACGGTATCGGCGAGCATCTTAGAGGTGACACCCGGAATGGGCATCTCGCCAGCCGAGAACACATCAATCAGCAGCAGTTTATCGGCATTGGCAAATGCGTCGGCAAAGTCGTCGCACAGGGCCTGCAGGCGCGAATAACGGTGCGGCTGGAACACGACGTCGACATGCTTGTAGCCCAGCGACGAAGCAGCAGCAAGCGTCGCCTTGATCTCGGTGGGGTGATGGCCGTAATCATCGACCACGGTGATGCCATCGATATCGCCCACGTGGGTAAAGCGACGGCGGACGCCCTCAAAGCTCGAGAGCGCCTTGGCGGCGGCGTCGATGTCAAGGCCCAGGACATGGGCGACGGTGAGCACCGCCGTGGCGTTGAGCATGTTGTGGCGACCGGGATTGCTCTTGATCTCCACAGCGTGTTCAGTGCCGTCCTCAAAGCGAACGATAAAGTCGCTCTGGATGCCCTTGACATCCGGGTGCATGCAGACGATGTCGTTGCTCTCGGCAAAGCCGTAGGAAAGCACGTGACGACCCGTCGACTTGGCGAGCTCGACCAGATGCGGGTCCTCACCGCAGACGATGACGGTGCCGTCCTCGCCCACCAGGCTCATGAATTTGGCGAAAGTTGCCTCGATCTCCTCGATACCCGAGTAGTGATCGAGATGGTCGGCCTCGACGTTGGTCACAATGACCACGTTGGGGTTCAGGAACAGGAAGGAGCTGTCGGACTCGTCGGCCTCGGCGACAAAGTAGTCGCCCGAGCCGTTCTTGCCGTTCGTGTCATAGCCCTCGACGATGCCGCCGATCAAGAAGCTCGGATCCAGACCCATGCGGTCGAGCATGGTGGCGCACATCGAAGACGTGGTGGTCTTGCCATGCGTGCCGGCAACAGCGACGGTGGTGTAGCCGTGGCCCAAAGCAGAGAGCATCTTGGCACGGGGCCACACGGGAATACCAAGCTCGCGAGCGCGCACGAGTTCAGGGTTGGACTCCGGAATAGCGGTGGAGACAACAACCACGTCGGGCTTGACCTCGTCGATCGTGGCGGCCTCATGGCCCACATGCACCTTCACACCAGCGCGGGTAAGCTGGCGGATATAACGTGACGTCTTAAGGTCGGAGCCGGTAACGGCATAACCGCGCTCGTGCAGAACAAGGGCGATGCCGCTCATGCCGGCGCCGCCGATACCGATAAAGTGGGCGCTCTTAAACTCGGGCGCGGAGGTTGCAGTCTGGGAATCAGCCATGTGCTCGTGTACTCCTTGCGTAAACACTGCCTGTAACCCGTTAACTGTACCGCACCTACCGCATCAGCGCGAGGGCGACCGACGATATCCCGTCTAACTAACGCAAACCCTCTACCGCATCCGCCAGAAGAGCGGCGGCCCTATCCTGAGCCAGACCACGCGCCGCCTGACGCATGGCGTCGCGCGCCGCCGCGTCATCGACCAGGTGCAGCAGCTCATCGGCAAAGGCAGAACCGTCGATATCGGCATCGGCGCAGAGCACGCCGGCCCCGGCGTCGACCAGATAACGAGCATTGGTGGTTTGGTGGTCGGCTGTCGCATGCGGATACGGCACGAGCACCGAAGGCACGGCGAGCGCAGCGATCTCGGCCACGCTCGATGCGCCCGAACGCGAGAGCACCAAATCGGCAGCAGCCAGCATATCGCCCATGTTGTCGATGTAAGGCTGGACGCGGTAACGCTTCGCCTCCTCGGGCGTCAGCGCCAAAGCGCGCTCGGTCTCCTCAAAGCCGTCGGCACCCGTCGAATGCAACACATAGAGGTTCTTGCGCGAAAGCAGCTCGTTTTTGAGCGAAACCACACGCTCGTTGAGGTGCTGGGCGCCAAGTGAACCGCCAAAGACGAGCAGCAGCGTAGCGTCCTCGGGAACACCAAGTGCCTTGCGGCCGCGAGCGCGATTGCCCTCGATCACCGAGCGACGTACGGGGTTACCGGTCATGAGCACGTGGTCAGGGTCACCTTCGCGCTCAAAGACCGAACGCGCTGCCGGCACCGAGATGCACACGCGGGCGGCGTGGGAGTTCATCATCTTGTTGGCCAGGCCCGGAACAGAGTTCTGCTCATGCAGCAGATACGGAACGCCCGCGCCCTTGCACCACCCCAGCAGCGGAACCTCGACATAGGCACCAAAACCAATGGCGGCATCGGGCTTGCCGACCTTTGAGAAATGACTGGCGAGCGCACGCTTGGCTTTGTTGACACGCCACAGCGAGGTCAGCGCCGTCCAAGGACGGGAGCGGTCGAAGCCCGTGACCGTAATGGGCACAAAATCAAACCCAGCCTCGGGGACCAGACGACCCTCGAGCTTGCGCGACTGGCCCACGAACACAACGTGGTGGCCACGGTCACGCAGCTCTTCGGCCAAGGCGAGCGCGGGGTTGATGTGCCCTGCCGTGCCGCCGGCTGCAATAGCAACGGTCATTTTATCGGTCATGGTAGTCCCTTCGTACACGCGGTCCCTGGCCGTCGGTACGCAGACGCGCCGACGGGTCCGAGTTCAAATCGATTCGATTATATCCGCCGCCCGCATTGCGAGGAGTGGGGCGCTGAGGACGACCTTGCGGCGCCGTTCGCTGACGCGGGCGGGCTGCGGGGTCGGTCGCAGAGCCATCCAGGACGGTAAAACCGTTACGCGAAGATCGCTCGCCGCGCACGTGGGGCACGCCGGCGGTACTCTCATCCATAACGGCAAAGCTCTCACGGCGGCGGTCATACTCATCGCGGCGGGCGCTCTCGTATGAAACGCGCAGGATCAACCCGGCAAGCATGAGCGACACAATAATCGACGAACCGCCGTAGCTAATAAACGGCAACGGTTTGCCCGTCATGGGAAACACGTTGAGGATGCCCAGCGCGTTAATCAAAAACTGCACTGCGAGAATGACCGCGGAGCCAGACGCCATGAGCGCGCCCCGACGATCGGTCGCCTGCTCGGCAATGCGAAACGCCGAGTAGATCAGCATCGCAAACACCAAGAAGAACAGCACGGTTCCGACAAAACCGACTTCCTCGCCAATGATGGCCAAGATGTAGTCGTTGTGTGCCTCGGGCAGATACGAGTACTTCATGGTTGAGTTGCCGATGCCACGGCCGAACAGACCGCCCGAGGCAAAGGCCATGATGGCAAGCGTGGCCTGATAGCCGTCACCATACTCGTCGGCCCAAGGGTTCAAGGCAACCTGAATACGCACCATACGGTACGGCTCTGCGACAAGCGCAATCACGATCACGAGAATGCCGAAGATTAGCACGCCGATGATAAATCTGGGGTCGAGACCCGCAAACAACGCCATGCACATGAGGGTCAACAGGATGATCAGGACAGTACCGAAATCGGGCTGGATAAAAATCAGAAAGAGCGAAATGCCCAGGTAGATGCCCATCTTGCGAAGGAATTCGTTGATGTTGCCACCGGGCGAAAAGAAGCGATCAAGCATGATGGCCGAATACGCAATGGCAAATGGCTTTAAAAACTCGGAAGGCTGGAACTGAATGCCGGCGATGTTGAGCCAGCGCGTGGCGCCGCGGCTGCCGCTGCCCACCAAGAACACCAGAAGCAGTAGCCCTATCATGCCGATAAGGAAGATCCTGAGCACATCCTCCCCAAACCAGCTGTCCGGCAAAACGCGCACGATGGCAATCAGCGCCAGAACACCGACCACGGCAAACGCGGCCTGTCGACCCAGAAAAAACGTCGCCGAGCCATTCTCGTGCAGCGCCTCGACCGAAGACGCCGAGTACACCATCAGCAGGCCAAAGCATACCAAGGTAAACAAGCAGGCCATGAATATCAAACGGGGGCGCATGATACGGGCGGGAACGCCGGCAATATAGCGTTCGCTAAACGACTGCCCGCCGCGGCTGGAACGCGGTGTGGTGCGACGTGAGGAAGCACGGTCCGAGTCGGGCCTCCTCATACCTTGTCGGGGGCTCTCCTCTCTCACCGCAACCCCTATTCCATTTGTGATTTCGCTGTAGCGGCAAGCTGAGCCACGTAGTCCTTAAACACGCGGCCGCGCTCCTCATAGCCCGAGAACTCATCGAACGAAGAGCAGGCAGGAGAAAGTAAGATCACGTCACCACGGCTCGAAAGCGAACGGGCGACGTCCACGGCGTCGCGCAGGTCATCCGCCTGGGCGATATCCACATCGCCATCGACATCGGCCTCGTCCATAGCGGCGGTGAAGCGCTCGCGCGCATCGCCAAAGCAGACGACCGAGCGCACGTTGTCCATAACGACGCGCGCGAAGTCCGTGAGCGGCGTGCCCTTATCGTGGCCGCCGAGCAGCAAGATCACGTCGTCATCGGGAAATGCCGTCAGTGCTTTCTCGACCGCATCGGTGTTGGTCGCCTTGGAATCGTTGACGTAGCGCACGCCGTCAATCTCGCCACACGGCTCCACGCGGTGCTCGAGCGGCTGGAACGAGGCAAGACCGCGGCAGACACCATCGACATCGGCACCGACTGCCAAGGCAGCCGTGGCAGCGCACAGGGCATTGATAACATTGTGATGGCCCGAGATCTTGAGCTCGGATGTAGCGATGAGCGGGGTCTCGACACCCTTCAGACGCACGATCATCTTGCCATCGCGCACAAAGGCGGCATCCTCGCCCTCAGGCTCGTCAAAGGCAACCTTGCAGATGCGACGACCCGGCGTGTAGATGTACTCATCGAACTCGTGAATGCCGGCGTCTTCGACGTCGACAACCACCAGATCGTCATCGACCATATTGTTAAACAGTTTGATCTTGGCAAGCGCATAGTTCTTATGGCTCTTATGCCAGCCCAAGTGGTCGGGAGTGATGTTGAGCAGCACCGCCACGCGGGGGTGGAGCTCGGTGGTCGTAGCAATCTGATAGCTCGAGAGCTCAGCCACAAACCACTCGTTGTGGGCTCGGCCGTCAATCTCGTTGACCGGCGGCTCGCCGATGTTGCCGACAGCAACGCTGGCCTCGCCGGCAGCCTTAAGCAGATAATCAGTCAGCGTCGTGGTGGTCGTCTTGCCGTTGGTGCCCGTGATGGCAATCCAGTTATCGGGCGACAGGCGATAGGCAAACTCGGGCTCACCCATAATCTGGGCGGCATGCTCGCGCCCGGCCTTAAAGAAGCCCGAGAACTCCGAGATGCCCGGGCACGTCACGCATACGTCATGGGCGCCCTCGACCTGTTCGGTCCCATAGACAAACGACGCACCAGCAGCCTCGAGCGCACGCGTGGCGTCATTGGGCTCAGAGGTGCCGCCGCCATACACGGTAACGGCGCTTACGCGCTCGGGATGTGCCAGCGCCCAGCGGGCGACATCGAGACCGGATTTGCCCTGACCCAAAACGAGCAGGCTAAAGACATCAGCAAGAGGCATGAAAGACCACTATCCCAACTGGAAGAACAGGGCAAGGCCAACGGCACCAAAGGCCGCAGCGATAATCCAAAAACGGATGACGACCTTGGTCTCGGCCCAGCCCTTCTTTTCGAAATGATGATGGATGGGCGCCATAAGGAAGACGCGCTTGTGCGTAAAGTGGAAGTAGACAACCTGAATCATGACCGACAGGGTCTCAACGATAAACAGGCCGCCGATGATGAGGGAGACGACCTCGGTGTTGGTCATGATGGACGTGCAGGCAAACGCGGCGCCCAGGGCAAGCGAGCCGGTATCGCCCATAAAGATGCTCGCCGGATAGCAGTTGAACCACAGAAAGCCCAAGCAGGCACCGGCACACGCGGTGCAGAAGATGGACAGGTTCACGTCTCCGTGCAAAAACGCCATGGCAGCCATGGCGAGCATGGCAATCATGGAGGTGCCGCCAGCAAGACCGTCAAGGCCATCAGTCAGGTTCACGGCATTAGAAAGACCGGCGATCATCAGCCAGCAAAAGACAATGTAAAGCCACGGGAACGAAAGGCCGCAGATAGTGGTCGAAAGAACACCGAGGTCAATCGTCAGGCCGCCGGGAAAACGAATCTCGGGGGCGACGCCGCACCAGTTGACGGCAAGTACCGTAAAGGTGACACAGATAATGGTTAGACCGATCATCTTGGCATGAGGCGTCAGACCGAGCGAGCGCCCATGCGTAACGGAGGTCAGGTCGTCGATCAGGCCCAGCACGCCGGTCGCCAGCGTGGCGAGCAGCACGAGCACGAGCTCGGTGGTGAGCCTGCCCATCAGCAGGCAGGTCAGCGAAATCGCGACGAGGATGACAACGCCACCCATGGTGGGCGTTCCCTGCTTAACCAAATGACGCTTGGGGCCGTCGGCACGAACCTGCTGGCCGATACCCTCGACCTTGAGCAGCTTGATCCACCACGGCATGAGCAGCAGCGCAATGGCGGCGGCGATGCCAAGCCCCAAAAAAGCCTGATACGTTGGATACGAGGGATTGCCGAACATGGGCTAGCACACACCTTCCACAAAGCGGTCGAGCTCAACAAAGCGGGAACCCTTGACCAGTACAACATCATGTTTTTCAAGCGCGCCGCCCATGCGGTCGAGCACCTGCTGATAATCGGAGAACACCTGGATGCGGTCCTCGTCCATGCCCATCATGCGCGCGGCATCGGCCATAAGCTGGGCCAGCTCACCACCCACGCACGCCAGCATGTCGAGCTTCTTGGCGGCGGCATAGGCGCCCACGAGCTCATGCATGCGAGGAGCCTCATCGCCCATCTCGCCCATCTCGCCCAGGATCGCCATACGAGACCCCGTGCACGAAAGCGAGCACAGCAGATCGAGGCCAGCAGCCATGGATTCGGCACTGGCGTTATAGGAATCGTCGATGACGCGGGCACCGCTCTTGGCGCGCTTGATCTCCTGGCGGTGACCGGTGATCGTGAGGCCCCTAAAAGCAGCATCGATCTGCTCGGGCGTCACGCCCAGGCGATAGGAAACCGCGGCGGCCTTAACGGCATTAGGAACGGACTGCACGCCGGGGATGGCAAGCATGGTATCGATCGTCTCACCCTGGCCAAAATCGAGCGTAAAGACCGGACGTCCCTCGTCATCAACACGAATGTCGCGGGCACGGACCTCATCGTCGTCCGAGACGCCGGCCAGCATAACGTCGATACCAGCAGGCTGGGCGAACGTATCGCGAATGAACGGCGTAAAGTCGTCCTCACCGCCCAAAACCAGCAGCGGCAAGAAGTCGCCGGCGGCGCACATACCCTGGACAATCTCGGCCTTAGCGCGGGCGATGTTCTCGCGGCTGCCCAAAATGCCGATGTGAGAGGTACCAATCTTGCTCACGATGGCAAGGTTGGGATTGGCGGACTTGGACAGGCGCTCAATCTCGTGGAAATGGTTCATGCCCATCTCGAGCACCAGGACCTCGGTATCGGCCGGAGCGGAAAGCACCGTGAGCGGCATGCCGATCAGGTTATTGAAATTGCCCTTGGTGGCCCAGACACGATAGCGCTTGGCGAGCACGGCGGCGAGCACGTCCTTGGTCGTCGTCTTGCCGATGGAACCGGTAATGCCAACGACCAGGCAGCCAAGCTCCAGGCGATACGTGTGCGCCAAACGCAGCAGAAACTCCTCGGGATCATCGGTCAGCAGGATGGCGCACCCCTTGTCCTGCGCCAGCGAGACCAGCTCGGCCTCGGGCTCACGCGTCATCACGACGGCGCCGGCACCCGACTGGACGGCACGGGAAGCAAAATCATTGCCGTCGACGTTTTCACCGGGAAAGGCGACGAAAATCGTCCCTTCCTCGACCTGGCGCGAGTCGATAACGCACCCGCGGCATACCCGATCGGCTTCTCCCGTCACGGTTCGGGCCCCTGTTGCGGCCGCGAGGTTGTTGACGGCGATCTCTATCATTGCAGCTCCCCTGTAAACCTAATAATGCTATCGGCGTATTGTATCCCAGCGCCGCACATGCGTGGTGCAGGGCATGTGAACACCCTCATATGGGACAACAAACCACGCCCCAAAGATTGTAACCCCCTACTTCGTGTGCGGGATACCCAGCACGTCGAGCGCGTTGGCCATAATGGACTGGAACGGCACCGCAGCGGCATCTGAGCCGCTCGGCGTTCCGTCGAGCGTGATATAGCACAGCACCTTGGGCGATTGTGCCGGTGCAAAGCCCATAAAGGACGACATGTAGTTCTCCTTGAGGTAGCCGCCGTTCTCGTCGGCACGTTCGGCCGTACCGGTCTTACCCGCCACGTCATAGCCGTCAACCGCGCCGCCAACGCCCGTTCCCTCGGACACGACCGTCTGCATGCACGATGTCACCTGGGATGCGGCGTCCTCCGAAATCGCGCGCTCGCCTTCGCCCCAGTCCTTCTCGTCGCCTTTGCTGGACTTATAGAAGTGCGGTGTCATCATCACGCCGCCGTTGGCGATGCCGCCCACGGCACGTGCGATCTCAATCGGCGAGACGGACAGTGCCTGTCCAAAGCTCATCGAGCCCAGCGTGGCGCCGTCATACTGGTCACGCTCCTTGACGATACCCAGGCTCTCTCCCGGAAAATCGACACCCGAGCTGTGACCGATGCCCCACTTGTCCACATAGGCGGCAAAGTCGTCGGCACCGATCTTGCGCCCCACTAGGACAAAGCCCACGTTGGACGAACGGCGCATCATCTCGCGCACATCCATGGTCATGGCATAGTCGCGCTTGTCGGCATCGGTGACGGTATCGTCGCCCACCTTGATGCTCGCCGGCACCTCAAACGACGTACTCGATCGCACGACGCCCAAGTCGAAGCCGGCGCCCGCCACGAGCGTCTTAAAGACCGAGCCGGGCTCGTAGGCGTCGGTGACCAGGCGCAGATTCATATCCTCGGTCTTGGCATTCTCCAGATCGGTCTGGTCGTAGGTCGGGTACGAGCAGGCTGCCAAAATCTCGCCTGTCGTAGGATCGGTGACCAGCGCCGAGCCGTTCTTGGCCTTAGTCTTCTCAACTGCCTCTGCCAGGGCATCCTCGGCCGCACGCTGGATATTGACGTCGAGCGTCGTCACGATATCAACGCCGTCGACCGCAGCCACCTTTTTATAGGCACCGCCCGCGATATAGCTGCCGTCCCTCGCGCGCTCGCGTACGAGAGAACCGTTCGTGCCGGTCAGAAGCTTGTTGTATTGCTTTTCGAGACCCGTCAAGCCGTCGTTGTCTACATTCACTACACCCAGCACCTGCGATGCCAGATTGCCGTATGGATATACGCGCTTCATGGCCTGCTCAAAAAGCACGCCGGGCAGGTTCTTCTTCTCCAGCGCCGCAACATCGTCTTCGTCCACCTGGCGCTTGATATACACCCAGGTTCCATCGGACTCAACGAGCTTGCGGCAGGTCTTTTTATCGATTCCAGTTGCCTTGACCAGCGCCGACACCGTCTTGTCAACATCCTCGACAAGCTGCGGGTTCACGGCGATGTTGCGACATTCGACCGACGACGCCAGCACGTTACCATTGCGGTCGTAGACGGTGCCACGTTTGGCATAGAGGGTCTGCGCAAGCAGGCGGCGCGCATCGGCACGCTCGCGCAGTTTATCGGCTTCGACAATTTGATAGTCGGCAAGGCGAAAGACGCCCAAGCCCAAGCCAAGCCCGATGAAGCCCATGACGGCTTTGCGGCGAGGCAGAGGCGCGCCTGTGAGCCATTCGGTCGACGAACTCTTGCGCGACCTGGTGTTATGCACTTGAGGGCCGCCCGAGCCGCGAAGTCGCGACGCCGGGTCGTTGCCACGGGACTGCCCGGCGTTGTAAGATTGCCGACCCGTTCCTTGATAACCAGAACGTCCCCGCGACGAGGGACGTCCAGAACCGCGGCCCCCATCGGAACCGCGGCGATAGTCATTTGTCATACTCAGCTACCGTCTTGCTACTGAGCGGTCGCGGTCGCGTTGGCGCCCGCGGCTGCATCCTGCGAAAAGTCAAGTGTAACGCTCTCGCTGGGCTCCACCATGCCATAAGCGCCCGCAAGGTCGCGAATGCGCGTGTCGGCGCCATAGACCGAATGCATGACCTCCAGGTCGGAGCTCTCATCGGTCGCTTTTTCGAGCGTGTTGGTAAGCTCGGCGTTGCTGTTGAGCACCTGGGCCGTAACGCCGGCGAGCGCCACGCGGGCGACGCCGATCGTCATGAAGATAGCCGCAATGATGCAAAACGTTTTAAGAACGCTCATGAAAACCGGGCTTACCGCCTGGTTTGCCTGACGGCCCGCGCCCGTGTAGACATCAAAGCGCGGCGTGCGCTGCTCACGGGGAGCAACGGGGGCCTGCGGCGTCTCACGATAGGCGGGCATGGCGTTCATATCATAGGCGAGTGCTGCGCTTGAAGTGTTGTAGCCCATGATATGCCGCCTCCCATCCCGAGTACGTTGGTAGTGTGTTTAAGCTTCGTTTATGGTGCGAGCGGGAGGTCCAATATCGCGCGGTCGCGCCTACAGACGCTGCGCCACGCGGATTTTGGCTGATCTCGCCCGAGGGTTGCGCTCAACCTCATCAGGCTGGGCAACCAGGGGTTTGCGGGTGATGACCTTGAGTATCGGCACGTTGCCGCACACGCACACCGGAATCTCCGGCGGACACGTGCACCCCTGGCTCATCTCCTTAAAGTGGTTCTTTACGATACGGTCCTCGAGCGAGTGATACGAGATGACGCAGATACGTCCGCCCGGGTTGAGCCACCTGGTGGCGGCATCAAGCCCTCGTTCGAGCACATCGAGCTCGTGATTGACCTCGATGCGAATGGCCTGGAAACTTTTCTTGGCCGGGTGTCCGCCATGCCGACGAGCGGCAGCCGGGATACCCGCCTTGATGATCTCGACAAATTGGCCGGTGGTTTCGATCGGTTCTTGCTCGCGGCGGCGCACGATCTCGCGCGCGATCTGCGAGGCGAACTTCTCTTCGCCGTAGACGCGTAGAATCCGGGCGAGGTCGTGTTCGTTATAGGTGTTGATGACCTCAGCTGCGTTTAAGGTGTTATTACCCGGATCCATCCGCATGTCCAATGGGGCGTCCTCGTTATACGAAAAGCCCCTGCCAGGGATATCGAGTTGCGGCGACGAAACGCCCAAATCGAACAGGAAGCCATCGACCCCGGGCACCTCGGCCGAGCAAAGTAGCTCGTCCAAGTCGCCGAAGTTGCCCTTCAGCAGCTGGTGCGGAACGCCGGGAACCTCGCGGCCCAGACGGGCGCCAGCGGCCTCGAGGGCCATGTCGTCCTGATCGACGCCGAGCAAAAGGCCCGTCTCCCCCACCTGCGCGGCCATCTTTACCGAATGGCCGGCACCGCCAAGGGTGCAATCGCAGACAACGGAGCCGCTCTTTAGCCGCAGCGACTCAAGCACTTCGCCGAGCATGACAGGTTCATGCCGATATTCTTGTGTCAAGATCCCACGCTCCATCCGTTACCCGTGCCTTGCCCTTACGAGAAGAAGAGGTCCAGCAGGGCCTCATCGTCATCGTCCTCATCGGCCGCGGCGCGATCCCAAACCTCAAGGTGGTCGTAGTTGCCCACAACCGTGACCTCGCGGTCGAGGTTCGCCTGCTTGCGGAGAGACTCGGAAAGACCGATACGACCGGCACTGTCCACATCCATCGACGTGGTGCGCTTGTTGATCGCCCTCATGAGCTTCTGGTCATTAATGTCACGCGGGTTAAAACCCTCGTGGCCCTCACGACCCGCGAAGAGTCCTTCGACCCACTTATCGAAGGCCTCGGCAGAGAACACGTACAGAGCATCGACATCCAGGGCTTTGAACACGCGAACGTGCTCTCCAAGCTCCTCGCGAAGGGGTGCAGGCAGGGACAGACGACCTTTTGCATCGAGATTGCGCTCGTATGCACCAGTCATTCCCATGTGCGCCCTCCCCTCGGTTACTCAGATGGCACGTACGCGGGGAACCACCCCGCTTGTCGACGTCATTAATAATAT
>DBFEQD010000033.1:0-80510 GCA_048326155.1 Collinsella sp. | reverse complement strand
GACCTCGACGACTTCGTGGTCCATTGGAACACGAGGAGGCGCCAGGTTAAACTGAAGGGACTGACCCCGGAGGAGTTCCGGAGACAGTCCCTTGCGGCGTAGTTCTTATTTAAGCCGTCCAAGTTTTGGGGTGCAGTTCATGGACCCCGGGGGCTCCGTTTCCCCAGTTGAAGGAACGGTGGATATGTGTTCGATAGGTCCGGGGGCCATTCTCCGCCCTCAGTCTGGCACCTCTTTCCAGACTCAGCTGGACGGTCGGTCCGCCTATTCCGTTTTGCCTTTGGGCTAGGCCAGCGGGGCGACGCGCCTCTCCGCGCGTGCCCTCTCGATGAGGCTCGGCGTCAGGTCGAGTCTTCCGATGGGCACGTCCTCCAGGCTGTAGGCGTCTAGCAGCGCCTCCGCATCGCCGCCGAGCATCGCCTTGGAGGCGCGCGGGCGTCCAGCTCCAGCATCTTCTGGCCCGTGTCCCTTTCGTGTCTGGTGAGCCTGTCGTAGACACTCGGGGTTGCCATCTCGGAACCCTTTTTCTTTTTTCCGGACATGCTGTCCTTCGAGTCCCCGGGGCCAACCGGTTCGGCTCTCAGGGTAACGGGTTCCCACATTCATCCGTCCATGAACGGATGAATGTGGGAAGTGTTCTGATTAAGTTGATAATCAAGGGTGCACCATTCGTTGTGTCTATTTAACCATTTGTATATCTCTCGCTATAATAATGAGAAAAACTAGAGATCGGTTTATGTGTATATGACACCCAAAACTCTTATCGCTATTCCTGCTTATAATGAGGAGGAATGCATAGAAAAGACGATATGCGAGCTCAGGCAAATTGCACCTGAGTTTGATTTTGTTGTTATCAATGATGGGTCACGAGATCGAACGCTAGCTATCTGCAAGGATCTTGGTTGTGACATCATTGATATGCCCATTAACTGTGGTTTGACCGTTGGGTTTCAGACGGCTGCGCGTTATGCGGTTGATCATGGATATGACTATATGGTTCAGTTTGATGCTGACGGCCAGCATTGTCCGGAATATATAAAGGTCCTTGTTGATAGGGCTCAATCTGATGGATCAGATATTGTCATTGGCTCTAGGTTTGTAAGCGTGCGCAAAGACAAGACGCTTCGCATGATCGGCTCGCGTATGATTACGGTGCTAATAAAGATTCTGACAGGCAAGAGAATCAGTGACCCAACGTCTGGATTTAGGCTATTTGGGCGGGATATTCTTAAGAAATACTATTACGACAATACCTTAAATCCGGAACCAGAATCTCTCGCTCTCTTTTTGAAGCAAGGGTATTCCATTTCAGAGGTACAGGTTAAGATGCGCGAGCGTCAAGGTGGCGAGAGCTATCTTAACCCTGTTAGGTCTATGCAGTATATGGTTCGTGTTTTCGTTACGCTCCTTGTCGTTCAGTGGTTTAGGTGATCCATTTGCCGGTCTCTCTTCGTATTTTGCTTCTTGTTTGCGCTGTTTTGGTATTCGTGTTCGTATTGCGCAAATTAAAAAAATCCCAAATGCAAGTTTTGGATTCTCTGTTTTGGCTGCTATTCAGCGTCAGTTTTGTAATTTTGGGCGTTTTTCCACAAGTTGCAATGTGGCTTTCAAGTCTATTTGGTTTCATGTCGGCTTCTAACTTCGTGTTCCTTTACGTTATTGCCGTTCTTGTGGTCCGTGATTTCTGTAATTCTCTTCGCCTCTCTCGACAGGAAGAGCGTTTAAACTCGCTTGTTCAGGCTGTTGCGTTAAGTAGGGAGAAGGAAAAGTAGGCTATGCGTTTCGCTTTAGCGTATAAATCATCTCGATGTGAATGTCCCTACTTATATTACTTTCAACAGTTGTGAACAGTGCTTGGTGCCCATACTTGTCATCCAGACGACTGGGAACGATTCTTCTAGGGCCCTTGCAGCTTGATTTGGATAAAGGTGAATTAGCTCCGTGTTGTCTCGATGCGTAAACCAAAAGCAAATAATGAAAGCCGTCTTCGTTGCTCTTCTCTTTATTGTCGAGCTTCTGTGCATGAAGCACTTTTATGCGAACCACTCTGTCTCACAGCTGTTTGTTTTAGCGCTCTATTGCGTCGTTGTAAATATTGCCATTTGGCAATCATATTGTGTCTTCCTTTCCTCAGATGATGAAAAAAAGCGTGACAACTGTTCTGGTCGCTGCGCTCAATTATTAGTCCTGTTGCTTGCGGCATTTGCTGTGGCGGTCATCTGGGAGGGCTGTACCGTTCTTGGCTCGCCGGCTTCTCATTTCTCGAATATTGCTGACTGGAATAAAAAGCGGCTCATATTCTTTTTTCTGATTTCCTATTGCGCAATACTCTATTTATTCCAAAGCGGCTTTTCTCTGAAAGCGTTGTTCCATTCTGCTTCGGCGAGGGTCAAGGCTACCGACTACGTTTCCCTGCTGATTATCGCATTCTTTATTGTTTTTGGCTGCTCTACGATTGCATTCGTGAATGGGTTCATTAATGCTGTTGTTTATTTCCTGCTGGTAGTCATAACTTCGGTTTTCACGGCTTGCTCGGGCATTCGAAAGAGAAACTCTGCCCTTCCTGTTGCTTTCTTTATCGCTGCATTCTCAATTGGTGTTTTCCTTGTGGTGAGCACTCCGATAACGACGGGTATTTCATGGGATGATCAAATTCACTATTCCAATGCCCTTTCGACATCTTATTTATTTGAAACTCAAAAAACTGATACGGATATTAAATTTACTGACGAAGCGGTCCGTCGTGCACAGGGCTATGAAGAGCCCTCTCTTTCCCATTTTGATCGAGCGGAAATTCTTGAGCATGCTAGGCAGTTGAATGGCTCCTATAGATCTGATATCGCTTCTGGTCATGTGCAAGTTAACAAGCATGAAGAATTCGTTTATACGCTTAGCAGCATTGGGTATATTCCGTCGGCAATTGGCCTTTGGCTCGCTCGCCTTCTGCATTTCGATTTTTCTTCTATGATTCAATTCGCTCGGATTTGCAATTTATTTAGTTACTGTCTTGCAATTGCCATTGCAATCAAGGTTACGCCCTCAAAAAAGGGACTATTTGCTTTTGTGGGAATGCTGCCAACTTCGATCTTTCTTGCGTCATGTTTCTCTTATGATGCATGGCTCATTTCGTTTATCATTCTCGGTTTTGCTTATTTTTTGAGGTATGCATGGGGTGATTTAAATGAATTTACAGTTCGCAATATAGCACTCGCATTTTTATTTACCTTTTTAGGACTCGCAGTCAAAGCTGTGTATTTTCCGATAATCGGTCTTTTCTTTATGGTTCCGCGTAATCGTTTTGCGGGCTCGAAGCAACGAGTTCATTACTATGCCGCCGTGTTTGTTTTGGGCTTGATTGCTTTTGCCTCATTTGCGCTTCCGTTCTTGTTTTCAACGGCCAGCGGATCTAACGTTGGCGATATGCGAGGCGGCTCCGATGTTAACTCTGGTCAGCAAATCGCTTTCATTCTCGCCGATCCATTGCGCTACGCGGAAATACTCGCCAATTATTTTTCAACTTATTATTTAAATCCGATAACCTCTTCTGGATATGCATTGAACTTTGCATACCTTGGATCGCTTGCTGCTCAGATTTCTGTAAATGCAATCCGTGGGTTGGTTCAGGTGCTTCCAGCTGTTTGTCTATTGTTGTTTGGGCTTTTTTCGGCCGATTCGATTAGCGTGAATCATATTGGTCTCGCACAATTTCTTTGGGCCTCATTTGTGTTTTTGTTTACGGTGATTTTGGTCGCTACAGCACTTTATGTATCGTTTACCCCCGTTGGCTTGGGGACGGTTAATGGTTGTCAGAGTCGTTACCTTTTGCCACTCCTGGTTCCTTGCCTCTCGTTTATTCTTAACCAGGATCGCTTGGTCTATGGGGATGGTAAACGATTCGTTTTAGTGTGCCTCGTATTGCCGTTTGTTCTGGCTGCGATTTGCGAGTTTGTATTAATTGTTGGAAAGTGTTGCTGATATGGGCATAGTTTTTAATACCGAATTTAACAATAAGCTAAATTGCCGTGGCGACGGCAAGCTATATCTACTGTATGAAGCCGCATCCGTTTTTCCTGATGCTGTTGAGTCGAAATCACCCAATGGGCAAATTCTGCCCGCAAGAATCATTCCTTTTTCAGAGACTGAATTTGTTGTTGTTCTTGCCGATTTTGGTGTCGACCAATCGCTGTCTTTCTTTAGCGGAGATAATGTAATTTACCAGCGCCGCATCAATCCTGGCAAGTTTTCGATTGAGTCGAAAGTTAACGGCTTGCTGCGCGCGGAGCATTGTGGACAATTTCGCAATATTGACCGTTCTGGCGTGCATGCGCTCGCTTCTATCCAAATTGAGAGCTTTATTCCCTGCGTTGATGGCGTAATCGTTAGAGGTGTTCTTTCAGGTACTGATTGCCTTGAGGGTGATCGTATTGTCGCTTTTAATGAAGAAGCCTGCGTTATTGGCGAATCTTTGTTATTTAATAACTTAATAGCCGATGCGAATCCTGGTTTAATAAATTTCTCTCTTCATATTCCTAAGGTCGGGGATAGCCTGTGCATTTGCATGCACAGGGCTTCTGGTCATCTAGATACGTTTATCAATCTAAAGAAAGACATGCTTAAGGAGCTTTTGGATGAGGCTGATCGGGACCAT
This sequence comes from Collinsella sp., assembly GCA_048326155.1. Taxonomy (GTDB): domain Bacteria; phylum Actinomycetota; class Coriobacteriia; order Coriobacteriales; family Coriobacteriaceae; genus Collinsella. Next base: position 75,862 of record DBFEQD010000033.1, on the reverse strand, counting down.
GCGTGCGCATTCGATCAACCCCGTTATTTGTCCTGGTTTTCTGGGCGCAGATTGACTGGATCCGATTCGCGGGCACAAGCACAAATAAAACTTGCATACCAGCCCTTGTTTTCAATCATCGTTCCTCTATATAAGACTCCCTTGAATTTCTTCAGGGATATGGCTGATTCTGTGATTGCTCAGACGTATTCGAATTGGGAACTCATCCTGGTTAACTCTACGCCAGATTACGATGGCCTTAGCGATTTGGTCTCCGAGTATGTGACTGCAGACTCTAGAATTAAAGTTACTGATCTTGAGGGCAATCTAGGTATCACTGAGAACACCAATGTCGGAATCAAGATGGCCAAGGGAGACTACCTTTGCTTTTTCGATCATGATGATGTTCTCGAACCGAATATCTTGTTTGAGTATGCACACGCTCTAAATCAAAATTCGGATATTAATCTTCTCTACTGTGATGAAGATAAGCTATTGCCTGACGGGTCCTTGGCTCATCCTACTTTTAAGCCCGATTTTAGTCTTGATATGGCTCGTGACAACAATTATATTTGCCACCTTCTTACTGTTAAAAGGGCATGTTTAGACAGAATTGATCTTTCTAACAGCGAGCTGGATGGCGCCCAAGACCATGCCATGGTGTTGAAGATTGCCGAACTTGGTGGGACGATCCATCACGTTCCTAAAATCTTGTATCACTGGAGAATAAGCGAGAATTCGACTGCGGGTAATTCCGATAGTAAACCCTATGCAACACTTGCTGGAATAAAAGCGGTTCAGGAGCACCTTGATAGATGCGGTATCAAGGCGACTGTGGTCAACTCTCATAACCGTGCTTTTAGATATAGCCCTATTTATGATGTTCCTTCATCTGAGTCCTGTTCATTAATCGTTACCACCCGCGGCAATCCTTCGGTTCTTTCGACTCTTGTATCTTCAATCAATGACACCGATTTTGATGATCTTGAAGTTGTTTTCGTGTGCTCACAGGATGCGGAAGCCGTTGTTCAGCAATCGAGCTCTGGACTTCGTTGTCGCTATATCGTTCACGCGCTTGATGACCCGTTTAATATATCTGCATGGAGAAATGCCGGAGTTCTCGCCGCGCATGGCGAGCAACTCGTCTTTGTTCATGACGATATTCAGGCACTAGACTCCTTGTGGCTAAAGACTCTCGTTGGTTTTTCCCAGCGAGAGGATGTTGGCGTTGTTGGAACAATGACGTGCGATCTTGACGGTATTGTGCAGCAGGCAGGCCTGTCTTATGTTGGAGAATCAATCGTCAACCTATCGCAAGGCATTCATCGCTCTTCTCCTGGCTATATCTATATGCCATTGACCGTGAGGGATGTATCGGCGGTGAGTGGTGTCTGTTTAGCTATTTCACGCGAACATTTTAATCGTTTGGGTGGTTTTGACGAGTCGTATCTTCTTGACTATTCGGATGTTGATATTTGCTTCAAGTCTTCTCAAGCTGGGTTAAAAGTGATCTATACACCAGAGGCATGTCTCTACCATTTGGCATGTGTTGACAAATCCCTTGATAGTAAATCTCGCTCTCATAAGCATTTTGAGGATAAGGCACGATTGCTGCATAACTGGTCCGAGCGATTCTCTGAGGGGGACCCATGGTTCTCCGTTAACTTTTCTCGAGATCCCAAGCGCGCAGCGTTATATAAGTTCGATCCTTTTGACTACGAAGCGATTTGAGTGCTTTAAATGAAACAAATTGCCTGGATAATATCTCCGCCGGCAAAGGGTTCTGGCGGCTTTCGAACCATCTGCAGCAAGGCTTCCTTTCTAGATTCTCGCGGATATGAGAACTACTTTTACATTATGCCGGGCTGTGAAGCATACAAAAGTGCTCATAGAGTTCAGACCGAAATAAAGGATTGGTTTGGTTATTCGCCTAAAGAAGTTCTTGTGGCTCCGAGTGTGCCCGAGGATTTTTTTGCAGTAATCGCCACCGCTTGGAATACGGCGCACTTTGCATCTATGCAGAAGTGCACCCATAAGTTCTACTTCATTCAGGATTTTGAACCTTGGTTCTATCCGATGGGGGAGATGTATCTAAATGCCGAAGCAAGTTATCGTTATGAACTAAACCCCATAACGATAGGCAGATGGCTTTCTAAAAAAGTTGAACCCTATTATTCGCATGAAGTACCATATTGTGATTTTGGCGTTAGCGATATATATACTGCGCAGGAACAAAATCTAAGCAGAGAGTATGCCGTCTGTGCTATTTATCAATCCAATAAGGATCGGCGTTTGTCTGGCATGTTGCTTGATGCAATTAAATTGCTTCTCAAGCTCGACGATGCGGTTGTCGTATATTTATACGGCGAAGACGCAATGCCTCCCATTCGTGATCCACGTGTACGCAGCCTCGGCATCTTGACCGCTGATGAATGCGCCTCGCTTTATGCCAAGTGTGTTGCCGGCGTATCGTTGAGCGTGACTAATCCCTCTCGCCTGCCTTTCGAAATGCTTGCATCGAAGCTCTCGGTAATTGAAATAAACCGTGAGAATAATCTACTCGACTTTCCGGAGGGCACCATCCACCTCGCTGAGCCCTCTGCTTGCGGCATTGCTTCTTCTATTCTTGAGGCTCTTTCAGGCTCAAAATGCGATTCGCCTAATCGATTTAGCTGCACGTCGATTGAGCGTGAAAATGAAATGTTCTTCGAGGCCTTTACACGTTATCTGAATGAAGAGCCATCCTTGGTTAGCGGGAAGTCCGCCTTTGGGAATGTGCTAAAAACCGAAGAACTAAGTAAGGTCTTCTTGCTCAGCGATCATCTCGCTGATGCTCGATTGCGATCGTCTGCCATGTCTCAAACGCTCATTCAAGCTTCTTCTGTTGATTTGACTGTGCGTTTTGAGTCGTCTTTGATGCCTGTGGATGTTCGCGCGGCAGTTTGGTGTGCCCTTGATCAGTCAGATATTCGCTGGATTAGTCTTGAATCTAGGGACGGTCTTTTTGCGGGGCATGTTCCGCTGTTTTTAAATGATGATGAAGAGGCCTATCTTCGCATTCATATATACTCTTTTGCGGAAGACGGCAAGAATCCGCTTTGTGTCGCCGAGTTAAGCCAACTAGTCTGTCTTTCGCCTTCTCGCAACGCTCATCCTGTTGTACGTTCGGTTGAAAGTGGCGCATGCAGCGTTTCTGCCGTTTTTAACCTATCTGATGATTATTGTGAACCGTTTCAGCCTTCTGCTTCGACGGGCGTTGAAGGCGGTCACGTTGCTCTACTCAAACGTTTATTTCGGAGAAACTAATGGCGCGCTTTAACCAATGGACTCAGCTACTTAAAGCCTCTGCGACATCGCGCAGGCACGATGAAAAATCCGATGGTGTTAAGCAAGAACGCTATCTCCTTTTGGATACGGCTATGGGAAGCGAGAACTCTGGTGACCATGTGATCATGGATGCCTGTGGCTGTATCGCGGATCAAATCTTTGGCGGTGCGTTGCCCCATGTGGCAACGCACTATTATTCCAAAGAGCTTGAAATGTATCCTGAATACGTAAAGCTGTTGTGCGGCACCAATATTCTGTATACGCATATGGCTGATCAGCAGCAATGGGCGCTTGCCAAGCGGTTGGGCAATAATAGAAATGTTGTTTTGTTCGGCGTGGGCATGTCTGATATTGGGGTGGACGATGCTATCGACGCCTATACAAAGAAGTTCTATAAAACCTTGCTATCCGATGAATATCTTCATAGTGTTCGAGATGAAATGACTAAGAAGAGGCTTAACTCTATTGGCATAGAGAATGTTCTTAATACCGCATGTCCGACCATGTGGTCGTTAACCCCATCTAGGCAACTCGAGATATCCTCTAAGCGTTCTAAAAACGTTGTTACGTCAATTACCGATTATTGTTTCGATGCGGAACGTGACCGTAAGATGCTGGAATTGCTGTCGTCGGAATACGAAAAGGTAACGATTTGGATTCAAGGAAGCCATGATGTTGATTGGTGTCTTGATCAAATAGTCGATCTGAAGCAATTTAATGTCATAGGCCCCAATATCGAAGAGCTTAATCGTGTAATTGAAACCGAGGAGTTTGATTATGTGGGGACGCGTCTCCATGCGGGCATCCGCTGTTTAAATGGAGGACATCGCTCTCTAATTATTGCAATTGATAATCGAGCCCGCCAGATCGGTGAAGATACGGGACTTCCCGTTCTTGAACGCGAGGACGGCTATCTCCATAAATTAGCTGATTGGGTAAACCATCCCGTTAAAACTGAGATTAATCTTCCCTGGACGAGCATCGATAAATGGAAGAAACAGTTTAATTAGCTGTATTCCTTGGCTATTGCTTTCCCTATTTCTTATCGTGTTGTGCCTTTGGCGTTTCTCCGATTATCCAACCCATATTTGTGGCTCGAATTAGATTCGTCAACATATAGGCGACTGATCCAAATCCAATCAGGTTAATTGCTGCCATCGCCATTGGGGCTATGTTGGGCCAGTAGGTAAAAGAAATGTAAACCAGTGGAGAATGAAAAAGATATATTCCCATACTGTTTTTGCTAATCTTTTCGGTTAGTAGGTTTGCCTTTTGGGGGATGACACAATAAATTGATGCAAGCGCCATGCAAGTAAGGGCGGTGGAAGCAATGGGGGGCACCACTTGTTTTAGTAAGTTTACAAGGAATAATAGTATTAGGACTATTGATATGCTTTTACGCCTTTTATAGCTCTCGAACCATTTGTTTGCTTCCAAGTAGTGGATTGTTAGGCCAAGTGCAAACCATATTGCATTTGCTTCTGCCAAATTGATATATCTGTTCGCTGATGGTATTCCAAAATGGTAAAGATAAATTGAAGCGCCGAAAACTATCGGAACCTTAAAACTTGTTAGAGGGCTCTTTTCGAGTATTTGAAAGATGCACGACGTGGCTGCTGTAATGAAAAAAAGAGTCGGGAGAAACCAAAGGTGACCGTTGTCTTCGCCCAACAGAATTGATTTAAAGATGATGCGCAGTATAGTTAGGCCATTGTAATAGGGATACTTAACGAGCATCCTGATGGGGAAGAGCCAACATATTCCAATCATGATATAGGGGATAATTAAGCGTTGGGCTTTTTTAATGATCTGACTGATAAAATCGCTTGATCGATTCCAGCTCCATAAAAAACAAAAGCCAGACAACGAAAAGAACAAGGGCATCTGGATTCCGTTTATTAAGAATTTGAGATTATCCAACAGAATTGATTTTTGTTCAGTTGGATAATATCCCCACGCACTTGAATACAGAATAATGCTGTGGCCTAGGACTACAAGGAATATTGCAAGGGCCCTCACGTTCGTTATGTCGTCTCTACGGGTTGTGTCCTTGCGGTTGTTCATCAATTGCTTCTTTCGTTAATATTGAGATGGATTAACTTAATAGAATATCAAACTCTTACTAACCGCTCGATTTATAACTATTTTCGATTGTAGAGGACGGATTTTATGAAAGGCATCATCCTCGCCGGCGGGTCCGGCACGCGCCTGTACCCGCTCACGCTCGTGACATCCAAGCAGCTGCTGCCGGTCTACGACAAGCCCATGATCTACTACCCGCTGTCCACCCTCATGCTGGCGGGCATCCGGGACATCCTGGTCATCTCCACGCCGACCGACCTGCCCAACTTCGAGCGCCTGCTCGGGGACGGCTCGCGCTACGGCGTGAACCTCTCCTACGCCGAGCAGCCGAGCCCGGACGGCCTGGCGCAGGCCTTCACCATCGGCGAGGAGTTCATCGCCGGCGAGCCGTGCGCGCTGGTGCTGGGCGACAACATCTTCTACGGCAACGGCCTGTCGCGCCACCTGACGCGCGCCGTCCAGAACGCCGAGTCGGGGAGGGCGACGGTCTTCGGCTACCACGTGGACGACCCCGAGCGCTTCGGCGTCGTGGAGTTCGACGGCGAGGGGAGGGCCGTCTCCATCGAGGAGAAGCCCGAGCGCCCCAAGAGCTCCTACGCCGTCACCGGCCTGTACTTCTACCCGGGCGACGTCGCCGCCAAGGCCCACAAGGTTCAGCCTTCCGCCCGCGGGGAGCTGGAGATCACCACGCTCAACCAGATGTACCTGGAGGAGGGGACGCTGTCCGTGGTCACCCTCGGCCGCGGCTACGCGTGGCTCGACACCGGCACCATGGAGAGCCTGCACGAGGCGGCGGAGTTCGTCCGCGCCGTGGAGCACTCCCAGGACCTGCCCGTGTCCGTGCCCGAGGAGATCGCCTGGGAGAACGGCTGGATCACGACCGCCGAGCTGGAGGAGGCGGCTAAGGCCTACGGCAAGTCGGTCTACGGACAGCACCTCAAGAAGGTCGCCGCCGGCGAGATCGTCAACAGCCCGCGCGAGTATTAGCGCCAGCTTGTTTTCTTTTAGGGGCCACCGTTTATCTGGTGGCCCCTTTCGTTATGATTACGTTGACCATAAAGACAATATGATTGGGAGTGGATGTGTTAAGCGTCTACTTTGGCGATATGCCAGAAGCGATTTACAACACAGCGACATATTTCAAAAACTCTTACCGGTCTTCTTGGATTACGGATCTCTATGCTGTCTCGATAATTAAAGATGTCGATCGATCGGTTGTTGTCTCCGAAAACGTCATCGAAAGCCCTGTGCTTGGATCCATCTCCCCACTCCAGCTTTCTGGTGGCGTGAAAACGCTGCTGCTTATGAGATTTGATCGTAAGCATATTTTTAACGCTTCTACCTGTGGTGACAACTGTGCCAAGTGGATTCTCGACATGGCGAAAGACCGCAAGCTCGTTGTGAATCTCTATCATGTGATGGACTTTGGTCGCGAGGATTTTAAAATCAAAGTCGTGAACAGCGGCCGAATCGTTCATAACATGGCCGAATTGATTCACGAGTCGATTCCGTATCTGTAGGTGCTGCTTATGAACGGTTCGCATCTCGTTAAGATTTCCCGCCGTAGGGGAACCAAGTACACATTTACCATCAAGCGGAACATCACTATTGTGCGTGGCGATAGCGGCACGGGTAAGACGACACTGTTTGACATGGTCGCAGACTACATGCGAACGGGCGAGCAGTCGGGCGTTTCCTTGCAATGCGATTGTCCCTGTGTCGCCTTGACCGATTATGATTGGCGAAACCAGCTTTCGTCCGTTCATGACTCGATTGTATTTGTCGATGAGGGGTTAAAAGAGATCCATTCTGATGAGTTTGCCCATCATGTGCTGTATTCCTCGAATTATTTCGTGCTGATCTCAAGGGCTGATTTCCCCAATCTTCCTTATAGCGTGGATGAGATTTACAAGATTAAGACGAGCGGAAAATACCATTCTTTCGTCCCTGTTTATCAAGGTCGCGGGAATCATCGTTATGCTATTTCCCGGTCGGCGCCAAAACAGGACATTACTTACGTGAAATAACTGGGGATTCGGTTTTTCACTACGACAAAGACTGCATTCCGGAGGCGTTTTGTACGGGAGGTAATTCTGCGAAGGTTATGGCTCTTATCGCATGCCGAAATGTCCGATAGTTTTGTTGAATAGCGTCGCGGCGTCACTTCCTGCGGCATACTAAAGAAGCTGTACATGCTTCAGATTGGATTTTCATGTCTGAGATCTTTGAACCCAAGAATATCATCGTCACGGGCGGCTGCGGCTTCATCGGCAGCAACTTCGTGCACTATGTGGTCAACAACCACCCCGATGTGCACGTGACCGTCCTGGACAAGCTGACCTACGCCGGCAACCCCGAGAACATCGCCGGGCTTCCCTCCGACCGCGTGGAGCTCGTCGTGGGCGACATCTGCGATGCCGCTCTGCTCGACGAGCTGGTCCCCGGCCACGATGCCATCGTGCACTACGCCGCGGAGTCCCACAACGACAACTCCATCGCGGACCCCGAGCCCTTCCTGCGCACCAACGTGGAGGGCACCTTCCGCCTGCTCGAGGCCGTCCGCAAGTACGGCATCCGCTACCACCACGTCTCCACCGACGAGGTCTACGGCGACCTGGCGCTCGACGACCCCGCCAAGTTCACCGAGGAGACGCCGTACCACCCGAGCAGCCCGTACTCGAGCACCAAGGCGTCCTCTGACATGCTGGTCCGCGCCTGGACCCGCACCTACGGCCTGCGCACCACGATCTCCAACTGCTCCAACAACTACGGCCCCTACCAGCACGTGGAGAAGTTCATCCCCAGGCAGATCACGAACATCGTCGACGGCGTCCGCCCCAAGCTCTACGGGAAGGGCGAGAATGTCCGCGACTGGATCCACACCGAGGACCACTCCTCGGCCGTCTGGGACATCCTCACCAAGGGCCGGATGGGGGAGACCTACCTCATCGGCGCCGACGGGGAGAAGAACAACATCACGGTCCTGCGCATGATCCTGGAGGCCATGGGGCGCGACCCCGAGGACTTCGACTGGGTCGCCGACCGCCCCGGCCACGACCGCCGCTACGCCATCGACTCCACCAAGCTGCAGCGCGAGCTCGGCTGGAGGCCGGCCCACACCGACTTCGCCGAGGGGCTCAGGCAGACCATCGACTGGTACGTCGAGAACGAGTCCTGGTGGCGCCCGGCCAAGGAGGCCACCGAGGCCCGCTACCGCGCACAGGGGCAGTAAGACCGCATCCCGGCGAACCGCACCGCGGGGCGCCCGCGCGGGGCCGCAGGGCATGGGGATGATCCTGCGTCCCCGCGCGGGCGCCCCGGTTTCCCAACCTCTTCGATAGGAGCTTTTCCCACATGGCTGACATCGCATTCGAGAAGGACCTCTCCGTCGCCGAGACCGGCATCGAGGGCCTCAAGGTAGTCGACCTCGCCGTCCACGGCGACTCGCGCGGCTGGTTCAAGGAGAACTGGCAGCGCGCCAAGATGACCGCCCTGGGCATCCCCGACCTCAGGGTCGTCCAGAACAACATCTCCTACAACGACAGCCGCGGCGTCACCCGCGGCATCCACGCCGAGCCCTGGGACAAGTTCATCTCCGTGGCCCGCGGCAGCGTCTTCGGCGCATGGGTCGACCTGCGCGAGGGCAGCGAGACCTTCGGCAAGGTGTTCACGACCGTTTTGGATCCCAGCAAGGCCATCTACGTCCCGCGCGGCGTGGGCAACTCCTTCCAGGCCCTGGAGGACGGCACCGCCTACACCTACCTGGTCGACGCCCACTGGTCCCTCGAGCTGAAGAGGACCTACACCTTCGTGAACCTCGCCGACCCCGAGCTCGCCATCCAGTGGCCCATCCCGCTCGACGAGGCCACCGTCTCCGAGGCCGACCTCAACCACCCGATGCTGAGGGACGTCGTCCCCATGGCGCCGAAGCGCACCCTCGTCACCGGCTGCGACGGCCAGCTGGGCCGCGCGGTGCGCGCGCTCGCAGAGGAGCGCGGCGTCGCCAAGGACTTCGACTTCTGCGACATCGACACCTTCGACATGTCAGACCCGGACGCCTACACACAGTACGACTGGTCGCTCTACGGCACCGTGATCAACTGCGGCGCCTACACCGCCGTGGACAGGGCGGAGACCCCCGAGGGCCGCGCGACCGCCTGGAAGGCCAACGCCGCCGGTCCCGCCCTTCTCGCCCGCACCTGCGCCGGGCACGGGATCACCCTGGTCCACGTGTCCTCCGACTACGTCTTCGACGGCACCGCCGAGGTGCATGACGAGGACGAGCCCTTCTCCCCGCTGTCCGTCTACGGCCAGACCAAGGCCGCCGGCGACATCGCCGTGGCCGGGTGCCCGCGCCACTACGTCATGCGCTCCAGCTGGGTCATCGGCGAGGGCCGCAACTTCGTGAAGACCATGAAGGGGCTCTCCGACCGCGTAGCCGACCCCGAGGACGGGCTCGAGCAGGTCACCGTCGTGGACGACCAGCTGGGCCGCCTGACCTTCACGCGCGACATGGCCGAGGCCATCTTCCACGTGCTGGGCACCCACGCCCCCTACGGGACCTATAACTGCACCGGCTCCGGCGCGGTCAAGTCCTGGGCGGACATTGCCCGCGCCGTCTTCGAGGCCGCCAACGGCAACGGGGACAGGGTCGTGCCAGTGAGCACCGCCGACTACTACGCGAGCGCCGCCGGTCCCGTCGCCCCGCGCCCGGTCCACTCCGCGCTCGACCTGTCCGGGCTCGAGTCGGTCGGGTTCCACATGCCCGACTGGGAGGAAGAGCTTGGGGAGTACCTCAAGACGCTCTAGCCGATATCAACTTTTCGAGAGAAAAAGCCGCCGCTTGTTAACGGCGGCTTTTCTTATGCCTGGCGTATAGTCCCACTGCAATAAGGGCGGCTGCGGTCGCCAGACTCACTGCAAGCCCCGCAAGGGCGCCCGGAGTCTTATAGGTCATCACGATCCTATTTGCGCCTTTCTGCATGTTCAGGGACGACAAGCCCTTATCGGCGGCGGGCGTTAGTTCTGCGGCAGTTCCGTTTACCGTTACGTTCCATCCCTCATCGTACGGAATGCTCAGCAGCAGGTTACCGTCGTCCTTGGCGGTATACTCGCCTTCGATCCTTCCGTCTTCAAAAGCCGTCGGAATAAACTCGCTCGTCTTAAGCTCGTTAATAATCTGCTCAAAAACGTCCAGATTGAGGGCGTAAAAGACCGGCTCATTGTCTTGGGGCATGTCTGTATAGCCCTCTGCGACTCCGATTGACACCGTATGCTGGCTCGGGGCGTCCGATGCATCCGCAATCTGGCGGATATTATTGTCGAATCTCCAGGCCTCGTTTTCGATCGTTCGCTGGTCGATGGTAAGGGTGACGGGCCAATAACTGCCGGCGGTCGCGTCTTTGTTGATGTAGAGATACCCGATGGAGCTTGCCGGTACAGTGACGCTCCATTGCTTTAAGCTATCGCTATTCTCCGTGCTCGTGGCCTCGATCTTGGTATAGAGCTCGACCTCGCGGCCTAGGATTTTGCTGTAGAGGTCGTTCTGCTTTTCGAAAGGGTTCTTGCCCTCTAACGTGCTGTTTTGAACGCCGCTCGAAGCTGCGATGCCAGCGCTGAGCGCATTGGGATTCTCGTAGACCGTGCTTGCGGAGTCGGTTTGATTTGCCTTTGCCGTAACGTATCCTGCGGGGCTGTGTTCGGCAATGGCGTACTTAACTCCCAGCAGGGCATCGACGGCAAGAATGGGTTCGGCATAACGGGTCGAAAACTCGCCGGCGCTGCTGTATCCAAGGGAGTTGAGCAATGCAATTGCCTGCGGGTTATTTGCGGATGAGTAGGACGACAGCTGGTTGTACCCAAGCGCTAAGCCCTCGTTGAGGGCGGCGCTATCGGTGCGCGTGGTCGTTCGATCGATGCGGTAGAATGACGCAGAATCCTGGTCTTGAATGGCTGTGATCGTGTTGGTTGCGGTAGTCACATAGGTACAGTTGGCATCTTCGGAATAGCCTGCGTACAGTTGGTTCCACATCACATGGGCGTTGATAAACAACTCAATTGCGGTGATTGTCAGGATTGGTAATACGACGGCGGGTCGATAGACATGACGAAATTTGGGCTGGCCCTCGAACACCTGCAACGAATAGCCTGCGGCCCACATCGTAAAGAAGCCCAGCAAAAAGGCTGTGCGCGAATAGAACCCGTTGGGAACGCGCATGCCGCACCAGATGTACTCGAGCGGGCTCAAAACGGAGCTAGCGATCAGGACGGCTGTGACGACGAACGTTGCGATGCGTATCTTGGCCGAAACCTTGCGGTTAAACAGTAGGCTTATTGCAAGTAACATCATGATTACGCCGCAATAGAACTGCGGCGTGTTCCCGTTATTCACCCACATGCCGGGGATGAAGCCCCTGATGAGCGATTTGAGGCCTGTTTTAAGCAAGGGGCCAAGTGCCAGCACGGGGCCGCCTTTTGCCATGGCAAGGATGGTCGGCAAAAAGGTCCAGGCGGACAGGAGCAGCCCAAGCATCATAGCCCCTGCAAATCGTAGGGCCCGGTCGAGCGTGAGCATCCAGCTAAATCCTTCTGCAGCGACGTAATCGACAAACTCAACCAATACGAAGATGCAGAGGAATAGGATGTTGATATAGGCCGTATACCAACAGAACATGACATTGAGAGCAATCGCAATAACGAGGCGTACCATATTTTGTTCGCGAATGAGCTCGTAGCATCCGAAGGCGCAGATGGGTAGCAGGATAAGGCAATCAATCCAGAGCGGATTACACAAATTACTTATGGTCCAGCTGCAAAACGTGAACGAGAGGGATAGCAAGAATGCGGCGGGCTTGGACAGGTCAAAGCGCTTTTGCACATACCAAGCGCTGCTGATGTGGATGCAGCCCAGTTTGAGCGCGGTTATGGCAAATACGAAGAGCGTCAGCTTGTCTGCGGGAAACAGCACACAGAGCAGGTTGAAGGGGCTGGCGAGGTAGTAGCTATAGAGCCCCCATGTGTTCATGCCGAGTCCCTGTGAGAAGGAATAGCGAAGGTTTGCCTCGCCTAAAAGGACGCGGCGAAACCACGCAAAGAAGTCGATGTATTGGTATTTGAGATCGTTGGTGAGAAACGAGTTGTCGCCAAAGGGGTAGACATGCCCTGCCGCTGCAAGTGCGACAAAGAGTGCGACGGAAAATGCGAAGCAGGCGGCGTAGAACGCCACATTCTTGAGCGTGCTGTTATTGGGCCGTGTCATCAGATTCCTCGTTGGATTCTCGAATGATATAGATGGGACGTCGCTTGGTTTCCAAGTAGGCTTTTGCCAAGTATTCACCGATGATTCCCAGGCACAGGAGCTGCATGCCGCCAAACAGCGTTATGAGGCAGGCAAGGGAGGGCCATCCGCCTACGGGGTCGCCCCAAACAAGCGTTTTGACCAGGATGACGATAAATCCCAGGATGGCGATGAGACAGAAAACGATACCCGTGAGGGCGGCGAGGGAGAGCGGCGCTGTGGAAAAAGCGACGATGCCGTCGATGGAATAGAGGAGCAGCGACCAAAAGCTCCATTTGGTCTCGCCGGCCACGCGGTTGACGTTTACGTAGGGGAGCCATTTGGTTTTGAAGCCAACCCAGCCGTAAATGCCCTTGGAGAATCGGTTGTATTCGCCCATGGAGATGATGGCGTTGACCATAAGTCGCTTCATGAGCCTAAAATCGCGTGCTCCGTCGACGATGTCGGCCTTTGAAATGCGGTTGATGATCTTGTAGAACATACGGGCACAGAACGACCTGATGGGAGGCTCGCCTTCGCGGGTGGTCCTGCGTGTGGCGACGTTGTCGTAGTTTTCGGTCTGCAAGATCTCGTACATCTGCGGTAGGAGCGAGGGCGGGTCCTGCATGTCGGCGTCCATGGTGGCGACATAGTCGCCCTTTGCGTGCTGGAGTCCGGCGAGTAGCGCCGCCTCCTTGCCAAAGTTGCGCGAGAAAGAGTGCCAGCGGATGGCGTATGGATGCGCCGCCGCGGCTTCTGCTTTCATGACGGCAAGCGTTTTGTCTGCCGATCCATCGTCGATGAGGACGGCTTCAAAGGAGATCTCGGGGTCCTGCTGAGTCATGATGCGAACGACGCCATCGAGCTCTTTGAGAAAGATCGGAAGTGATTCCTGCTCGTTGTAGCACGGCACGACGATGGAGATGAGCGGCATGGTGGTTTACCTCTCGCTTGGCTTGGAAGTAGGGTGGCCGGGCTGGTCGTCGTAGGCGTATTTGCTGTACACGTTGACCTCCCACTGCTTTTTTTCGACCTTTGCCACGGAATCGAGGATGAAGCCGGTCGCAAGGCTCAGACCGCACAGGAACATAAACGACGCGGCGAGCATGGCGGTGGGGAAGCGCGGGACCAGGCCGGTCTGAAAGTACTCAACAAAGATAGGAATGCCCAAAGCCAGGCCGATAATCGCGAATAAAAGCGCAACCAGACTGAAGAACTTCAGCGGGCGGTAGTCCTTGAACAGCGTGCCGATCATCGCAACGACTTTAATGCCATCGCTGACGGTGTTGAGTTTGGACTCGGAGCCCTCGGGACGGTCGCGGTACTCGATGGGTACATCTTTGATGCGCCAGCGGTGGTCGACGGCGTGGATTGAGAGCTCGGTTTCAATCTGAAAGCCCTCGGAAAGCACAGGGAAGGTTTTGACGAACGGACGGCTTATGGCGCGGTAGCCGGTCATGACGTCATCGAAGCTGTAGCCATAGATCCACTTGATCATGGCACGGACCAGATTGTTGCCAAAGCCGTGGAAGGCACGCTTGTTTTCCTCGGCGTAGGTGCCGTTGGAAAGGCGGTCGCCTACGGTCATATCGGCCGCGCCGCTGAGGATAGGCTCGCAGAGGGCCTTGGCCGCCTCGGCGGGGTAGGTGTCGTCGCCGTCGACCATCAGGTAGCAATCGGCGTCGATATCGCGAAACATCTGGCGGCACACGTTGCCCTTTCCCTGACGGGGCTCAAAGCGCACCGTGGCTCCGTGTTCGGTGGCGATGCGTGAAGTATCGTCTGACGAGTTATTGTCATAGACATAGACCGTAGCCTGCGGAAGCTCGCGGTGAAAGTCGTCGACGACCTTACCGATTGTGAGCGCTTCGTTGTAGCAGGGGATGATGACGGCGATGGATTCAGAATTCACTCAATGCTCCTTACACATTCTATCCTTGAAAGTATAGCCGTTTGGGCTTGTTATCCTTAGATGTGGGTTAGTTCTCCAGTTTTGTTGCGCGAATCGTTTGCAGGGCCGTCGGGTCTATACTGTTCGTTTGTCAACGATTACGAGTAAAGGAGTTGCATCCGTGTCGGATCAGACAAAGCAACAAGAAACTCGCAGTCTGCCTGCGACGTTTGCTAAGAACGAATTTGAGAAGGACGCGTTTATCCTTCGTCAGCTGGTTACCAAGGATTTTAAGATCAAGTATCGCCGTAGCGTTCTGGGCGTCGCATGGTCGGTGCTCAACCCGCTTCTGATGATGATCGTCATGGCCATCGTGTTCTCGACGATTTTTGGCCAGGGCCGCAATGGCTCAATGACGCCCGAGATGTACCCGCTGTACTTGATCGTGGGTAACATTACCTTTGCCGTCATGTCCGAGTCTACTAACCAGGCCCTGACGTCGATCGTGGGCGCTGCCCCTCTGCTCAAGAAGGTTAAGGTGCACCGCTGGGTCTTCCCGGTGCAGAAGGTGCTCTTCTCGCTGGTCAACTTTGCCTTCTCGCTGGTCGCCGTCGCCATCGTCATGCTGTGGTTCCGCGTTATGCCTTCTTGGCACCTTATTCTGCTGCCGGTTTGCCTGCTGCTGCTTATGTGCTTCTGCATGGGCCTGGGCATGATGCTCTCTGCCCTTACGGTCTTCTTCCGCGACGTTATGCATCTGTGGAGCGTCGTCATTACGGCGTGGACTTACATTACGCCCATCTTCTGGACGACTGACTATATTGCGCAAATGCCGCATCTCGTGCGTATCTTGATGTATGCGAACCCCATGTTCAACTACCTGCAGTTTATGCGCGATATCTTCCTGTTCCAGACTACGCCCTCGCTTATGACGTTTGGTATGTGCGTTGCCTGGGCGGTTCTTGCGCTTATTATTGGCTATACCGTGTTCCATAAGTCCGAGCGCAAGTTCATCCTCTACATCTAAGGAGTGCTGTGATGACTGAATCTGTTGTTGATTACAGCGAGCAGCCTCTGGCTGTCGAGGTCGACGACGTCACCATGATCTTTAACATGGCGTCCGAGTCGCTGACCAACCTCAAGGAGTACTTCATTAAGCTTGCCAAGCACGAGCTGTTCTTTGAGGAGTTTAGGGCGCTTAAGCACATCTCGTTTGATATTCATCGCGGCGAGGTTGTGGGTCTGGTCGGCACCAATGGCTCCGGCAAGTCTACGATGCTCAAGATTATCGCTGGCGTTCTTGAGCCTAGCGAGGGCAGCGTTAAGGTGCACGGTAACATCGCGCCGCTGATTGAGCTTGGCGCCGGCTTTGACCCCGAGCTGACCGCCCGCGAGAACATCTATCTGAACGGCGCCCTGCTCGGCTACACCAAGGAGTTCATCGATGCCAACTTTGACGGCATTATTGAGTTCGCTGAGCTTCAGAACTTTGTCGATATGCCGCTCAAGAACTTCTCCTCGGGCATGGTGGCGCGTATCGCCTTTGCAATCGCGACGATTACCGAGCCCGATATTCTGATCGTTGACGAGACGCTGTCCGTCGGTGACGTGTTCTTCCAGCAGAAGTGCGAGGACCGCATCCAGCACTTTATCCAGAGCGGCGACGTGACGGTTCTGTTCGTTTCGCACTCCATGGAGCAGGTTGAGCGCATCTGCCAGCGTGCCGTTTGGATTGAGAAGGGTGACCTTCGCATGGACGGCCCAGTCGATGAGGTCTGCAAGGCGTATCGCGAGCAGTTCAACTAGGTTATAATTATTTTCGCCTAACAGGCTTGCGCTTGCTTGGGCGTGCGGTTATTTGCTCCATTAGCTCAGTTGGATAGAGCAGGGGACTTCTAATCCCAAGGTCGACGGTTCGAATCCGCCATGGAGCACCATCGTTTATTAAGCCCAGACCGCTTGGTGGTCTGGGCTTTTTCACATGCCGGTGTTCTTTATTCTTGCCGGGTATACGTTTAGGCCGAAGCCGTGGCGTGAGCTGCTGTTGTACTGCTGATGTGGATTGGTTATACGGCGCGCCTAAGGGGGCTGGAGCCAAGCGTG
The DNA here is from genome assembly GCA_048326155.1 of Collinsella sp. Lineage (GTDB taxonomy): Bacteria > Actinomycetota > Coriobacteriia > Coriobacteriales > Coriobacteriaceae > Collinsella. The sequence continues at coordinate 59,204 of DBFEQD010000033.1, read as the reverse complement.
AGCGAGCCTCTGCTGTTTATTGGAGCCGGTGTTGCTTGGCTTGTCCTTGCCGCGCTGAGTGGGGTGAGCTTTCGAGCCGCCGCGTGGATGGGTTTTTGGTTGCGACAGTTGCCGCTCTTGCCGGTAGCTACTGCGTGTGTTGGGTTTCGATGGCGTTGGAGAAGTTGAAAGACGTGCCGGTTTTGGGGTCCTTTGAGCGAGCGCTCGTGTTCTGCGGACAGGCCAGTCTTGCCATCTTTGCAATCCACGCGGTCGATTGGTTTATTCCTTGGCAGACCATGCCTCTGCTTATGACGCTGCCAGCATCGTGGCTCTTTGCGTCGATTGTGCGCCGCAGGTGCGACATAGGGTTGGTGTACGTGATCAAGAAGGCGTAACAAAAACGGGGAGGACCAACTTGGCCCTCCCCACTATATCTAGTCTGTCTAGTCTGCCTTCAGGCACTCGGGCAAGACGTTCGCAACTGCATTCATCGCCTGCGGCCTCAGGTACTGCTCATTGAGCTTTGCCTTTCTGTAGGCGTAGCGAGTGTCTGCCGAGTACTTGATCAATACGTCGGTGAAGAATCGTTCCCAGCTTAGGTAGTCGCGGCTTTCGATATAGCTCGAAGGATCCTTGAGGATTTTTGGAATGTCGTTACTGGGAATGAGGCCAGATTGCAGAAGTGTCCACTCGAATGATTCCGGGAGGAACAAGCGAACGTTCTTGTAAACGCGCTGTCCGAGCACCTTTTCGATGTAGGGACCAAACGCTGCGCCGTCTCCAATGGCAAGAACGTTTTGCTCGGGGCATTCGTGAATTGTCCGCTTTAGATTTGCTACGCCGGTGGCGGTATAGCAGGGGATTCCGAGCCGGTTGCAAAGAGCGTCGTAGAATTGATAGCCAGATTTGCTATCCTCGACAACTACGGCGTCGGGTACCTCGAATCCAACATTTAGATCCTGATACAGCATGCTTGCCGTGTGGTCATATAGCGGCTTGGTCACCGAGTAGAAGCGCCTGTCGCTCTTGCGGCCATTGATTGTTTTACTCGTCGTGTTGACTAACTTCAGGATCTCATCAACGCTGTAGGGGAGCTCGTTGGCATCGCGACGAGATATCAGAACAAAATAGTTGGACGAGCCGTTTACGGTTTTGGCGAAGTCCTTTGAGTAGATAAACTCGTTGCCCTCATCTAGAAAGACGATTGAATCTTCGATGATCGAAAGCTCGCGCTCCCAGCGTCTGCCGGAAAGCGTTTCACAAGGCACGTCGCAGCTGAGTGCAACGCCGCTTTCCGGTCCTCGGTCGTTGTAGTCGCGAATCATCGAGATGAGCGTCGTTTTGCCCGTGCCGCTGTTGCCGCGGATGAAGGAAATATTGCGTTTAAAGGTGAGCGTGTATTTGACTTTTGCGCGCTCCACGACAACGGTGTGTGATCCTTTCATTACTCATCAACATCCAGAAAATCATTGGTGGCACCGACGAACTCCTGCATGTTCCTGACGATGCGGCCGTCGTTATTGATGCGAATCTCAAAACGCTTCCAGGGAAATTTCATGATGTGGTAAAGGGTCACCAGCACATCCTGCTCTTTGCCAATTTTGAGCAGCCAGCGGGCGCAGTTATCTCCGCAAGTGGATGCATTGAACACCATGTTTGGTAGATTGCGCACCAGCAGCAGCGTCTTAACGCCGCCGGACAGTTCGAGTGGGGTGATCGAGCCCAGCTGCTTGCTTACGATGTTGTGGGGGCCGATGAGCTCTGATCCGTCCACGCTTTTAATGATCTGTGCGGCCATAGGGTCTTCGAACCATGAGTCCAAGTATGAGTTCCTAAAGTAGGTCTCGGTATCGTAGATGGAACCGGGGTAATCTCCCAGATGGATGCTTAGCATGCGAGTCTCCAGACGTTGTGTGGCTGCAACGATTATATGCCAGTAATAAAGTGCCGCCAGTAGCGAGGTTGCTGCTGGCGGCACTGGCATTACTGGCGTGCGAATCGGGGTTGATGGATTTGCGCGCGAGACTACTTTTCGAGACGTTCCCTCAGCAGCTCCAGCGCGTGAGCGTAGCCCTGCAGGCCCTCGCCGGTGATGGTGGCGAAGCAAGCTAGGCGGGCGTAGCTCACCTGGCGGAAGTCCTCGCGTGTCTCGACGGCGCTGATGTGGACCTCGACGGCAGGGATGGCGACGGCCTTGAGGGCGTCGAGGATCGCCACGCTCGTGTGCGTGTAGGCGGCCGGGTTGATGACGATGCCGTCGACCTTGCCGTAGGCCTCCTGGATCTTGTCGACGATGCTGCCCTCGTGGTTGGACTGGAAGACATCGACCTCGTCAAAGCCCTGTGCGGCGCCCGCTTCCTGGCAGATCTGCACTAAGCGGTCGTAGTTGTCGCTGCCATAGATGCCCGGCTCGCGAATGCCGAGCATGTTGAGGTTGGGGCCGTTGATGACGAGTGCTTTCATGGTTGCTTCCTTTGCGATTGGAAAACCACCACAAAGGTGCCTGTCCCCTTTGTGGTGGTTTTGGTTAGAGAGCGGGTGGGAGGGTGTCGAGGAGGGCTTGGGCGGTGTTGGCGGCGCAGTCGCGTGAGTCAATGATGTAGTCGGCCCAGGCGCGGTAGCGTGGCATGCGCTGTTCGGCCAGCTTATCGATGCCATCGCGGGCGGTGATAGGGCGTCCCTTGTGGGCGAGCTCGTCGAGCTTGCGGTTGAGCATCACGATCTGGCTGTTTTGGTGCAGCAGCGGGTAGTTCTCGTCGCGCGTGACCACGCCGCCGCCGGTGGAGAGCACCAGGCCGCTGCGCTTGGAGATGTCGGACAGCGCCGCCGTCTCCTGTTCGCGGAAGGCCGCCTCGCCGCGCTCGACGATAAAGTCGGCGCAGGGCATGTCGAGGCGTTCCTCGAGGGCGCGGTCCAGGTCGATGTGCTCGCGACCCGTGAGCAGGGCAATCTGCTCACCCACGCGGGTCTTGCCCGAGCCCGGCATGCCGATCAGCGCGATGTTCTGTTCGCGGCGTGACAAGCGCTCCGTTACATCCAGGATGCGCTTGCGCGGGGTGACCTGGCCGGTATAGCGCTCGACAGCTTGTGCCGCCTGGGCAACAAGCATAAGCAGGCCGCCGATGCAGGGGATGCCGCGGCGCTCGGCCTCGAGCATCAGGCCCGTGCGGGCGGGGTTGTAGACAATGTCGATGACGCCCTCGAGCGCATCGAGGCCTTCGAGCGTGCAAGGCGCGTCGGGGCAATGGGGGAACATGCCGGCGGGCGTGCAGTTGACGAGTAGGGAGGCGTCGGACTGCTGCGCGATGTTGCCGTAGTTGACCTCGCTCGTGCGGCCGACGGGCACGACGATGGCGCCCAGGTCTCCCAGCACCATACTTGCCGTGGTGCCGGCGCCACCAGTGGCTCCGAGCACGAGAGCCTTCTTGCCGGTAACCTCAACGCCCAGCTCTTCGACCAGGCACTGAAAACCAAAGTAGTCGGTGTTGTCGCCGCGCAGGCGACCGTCAGGTAGGCGTGTGATGGTGTTGACGTTGCCCATGCGCTCGGCGAGCGGGCTCAGTTCGTCCAGATACTCCATGACGGCACGCTTGTAGGGGATGGTCACGTTGGTACCCTCCCATTCGTCGCCCGTCATAAAGGCCGCGAGGTCCTCGGGCTCGCGCTCAAAACGCACGTACTCAAGCTCCGCCAGCTCTTTGTAGATGGTCGGGGTGTAGCTGTGGCCCAGCACGCGGCCCAGCACGCCGTAGGGGCGGGTTGCGGCGGTATCGGTCATCTAGAGCACCTCCGTGTAGCTGCCAAAGTAGGTGAAGCTCTCGCACACGTCGTCGATGGAATCGAGCAGGTCGTCGAGGGCCTTGCTGCCAAAGGGGCAGTCCAGATCAAAGTAGAACATAAACTCAAAGTCGCGGCCGGGGATGGGGCGGCTCTCGAGCTTGATGAGGTTGATGTTGAGTGCGTAGAAGCGCTCGAGCACGCGATAGAGGGCGCCCGGCTCGTTGGCCGTGGTGATCATGAGCGAGGTGCGATTAGCGCCGGGGTAGACGCGCGGCTCGCGGTCGATGACGACAAAGCGCGTGTAGTTGTTGTCCGAGTCTTGGATATTGGACTCCAGCACCTCCAGGCCATAGAGTGTCGCGCAGCTGCGCGATGCGATGGCGGCAACATCGGTGCGCCCGGAGCTGGCGACCATCTCGGCCGACATGGCGGTGTTGGGGTACTTGGTGGCGTGCAGGTCGTGGGACTCGATAAAGCCGGCACACTGGGCAATGGCTTGGCCGTGGCTGTAGACCTCGCGCACGTCGGCGAGCTTAGTGCCGGGCTTGACGAGCAAGTTGTGGTCGATCTTGAGGCGAAGCGAGCGCACGATGTGGAAGTCGAACTGGGCGAGCAGGTCGTAGACGGCGTTGACCGAGCCGGCGGTGGAGTTCTCGATGGGCAGCACGCCAAACTCGCAGAAGCCGTCGCGCACAGCGCGCATAACGCCTTCGAAGGTCTCGAAAAACGCGATGTCGGGCACGTCGAAGAGTTTGCACGCGGCGATTTGGCTGTAGGCACCTTCGACGCCCTGGCAGGCGACGGTTGCCGTCTGGGGGAAGGGTGTGTCAAAGGCTGCGGCCATGGCATGGGCCTTTTGCGACACCGTGATGCCCTTGAGCTCGTTGATGTAGCGCTGCTGCTCGGCCTTGCTCATGCTCATGAGGAGACGGAACAGGGTGATGGTCTGCGCCTTGTAGCGCTCGGGCGCGCGGCTGGCGAGGTTGTTGAGCTTGGAGCGCTCACGGGCGGGGTCGAAGACGGCCTTGCCCATCTCGATTTTTGACTTGGCTACCTCGGTGGCAATGTCCATTCGCTCGACAAAGCTGTTGAGGAGCGTGGTGTCGATGCCATCGATGGCCTGGCGGATGTCAGCAAGGTCCATGGAGGCCCCTTTCACGTAACGGCTGAGTTGGCAGGCAACCCAGGTGAGTCGGGTTAGAGCTGGGCGGCGTCCTCGAGGAGAGCGTCCCAGATGGCGAGGGCGGCGGCTGCTTCGGCTACGGGGACGGCTCGGGGGACGATGCAGGGATCGTGGCGGCCGTGGATCGAGAGCTCGGCATTTTCCATGGCGTCCATGTCTACGGTCTGCTGCTCGCGGCCAATCGAGGGCGTTGGCTTTACGGCCATGCGCCACATGACGGGCGCGCCGGTCGAAATACCGCCCAGGATGCCGCCGGCGTTGTTGGACTCAACCTCGATCTCGCCGGTCTCGGCGTCGATGCGATACGGATCGTTGTTCTCGCTGCCGCGCATGGCGGCCACGGCAAAGCCCATGCCAAACTCCACGCCCTTTACGGCGGGAATGCCAAACGCGATTTGCGCGATGCGGTTCTCGATGCCGTCGAACATGGGGTCGCCGATGCCCGCGGGAAGCCCGTAAATGCCGCACTCCACGATGCCGCCGATGCTGTCGAGCTCGTCGCGCGCGGCAAGAATCTCCTCGCGCATGCGGCCGGCTGCGGCGGCGTCAATGCACGGCAGATCGTTCGTAAGGATTGCCTTGCGGTCGGCCTCGCGATAGACCATATCGTCCATCGGCAGGTCGGAGATGCCGCCGATCTGCGCGACGTGCGCCATGACCTTGATACCGCGGGCCTCGAGTGCCTGCAGCGCAATGCCGCCGGCGATGCATAAGGGGGCCGTTAGGCGGCCGGAAAAATGCCCGCCACCAGCGACATCGTGCATGTTGTGATACTTCACGCGCGCAGGGAAGTCCGCATGTCCGGGACGGGGCTTGCGGCGCAGCTCGGAGTAATCATTGGAGCGCGTGTTGGTGTTCTCGATAATCGCGGCGATGGGCGCGCCGGTGGTATGTCCATCGATCACACCGGCGATGATATGCGCGGCGTCGGCCTCGCGGCGTTTGGTTGCGGTCTCGTCGCGGCCGGGGGCGCGACGGTCGAGGAAGGCCTGCAGCTTCTCCTGGTCCACGGCGATGCCCGCCGGGATGCCATCGAGCGAGCAGCCGATAGCGGGGGAGTGCGATTGGCCGAAGATGCTTAAGTGCAAGACGTTGCCAAAGGTCGAGGACATGCTATTCCTCCTCGAGTGTGACCTTGCCGCCCAGCAGGCGGTAGTGGTCGAAAAAATCGGGATAGGACTTGTTGACGGCCTCGGCGCCGTGGATCACGACCTCGCCGGTGGCACGGCTCGCGGCGATGGCGGCCATCATGGCGATGCGGTGGTCGTTGTGCGAATCGACCTCGCCGCCGGTAAAGGCATCGACGCCCTTGATGATGAGGTCGTCGCCGGCAATACGCACCTGCGCGCCCAGCGCGGTGAGCTCGCGGGTGGTGGTGGCCAGGCGGTCGGATTCCTTGATACGCAGGCGGGCGCAATCGCGGATAAAGGTGCGGCCCTGTGCCAGCGAGGCCACGGCCGAGATAACGGGCACCAGGTCGGGAATGTCGTGGGCGCTCATCTCAAAGCCGGCGAGCTTGTCGGACTGCACGGTGGCGGCGTTGGTGGAGCGCACGATGCGGGCGCCAAAGCGCGAAAGCGCGGCAAGCACGTTGCGGTCGCCCTGTGCGGAGCTCAGGGACACGCCCTCGACGGTGATGGGGTCGGTGCCGATAGCGCCGGCACACAGCCAAAAGGCAGCGTTGGACCAGTCGCCCTCGACGGCCACGCTGCCGGGCGTGCGGTACGAGCCGCTGCTCACGCGGAAGTTCGTGACCTCGGGCTGGCCGTCCTTGGCCGGAATGCGCTCGACGTTGACCTCAACGCCAAAGGCCTTCATGGCCTGGATCGTTAGGTTGATGTAGGGGCGGCTCTCAATGAGGCCAGTCACCTGCACACAGGAGGGCTGGGCGAGCAACGGGGCTGCCAGCAGCAGGCCCGAGATGTACTGCGAGCTTACGTTGCCCGGCAGCACAAAGGTGCCCGGGCGCATGCGTCCGCTTGTCTTGAGCGGAAAACCGCCCAGACCCTGTAGGTCGCAGCCGGCGGCAATGATCTCGTCCGAGAGCGGGGACAGCGGGCGTGCGCCTAGGCGGCCCTGTCCCACAAAGGTTGCCTCTGCCCCCAGCGCGCAGGCGACGGGCAGCATAAAGCGGAGCGTGGAGCCGCTCTCGCCGCAGTCGAGCGTGCCGCCGGCAAGGGCCTTGAGCAGGCCGAACTCAATGCTCTTCATGGTGGGGTGGACCTGGAAGCCGTCCTCGACGGTCTCGATGCGGGCGCCGAGCGCCGTGAGGCAGCGGACCGTGGCCTCAATATCGGCGCAGGTGGTGTTGCAGGTCACATGCGTCTCTCCGTTGGCAAGGGCAGCGCAGATGATGAGACGGTGCGCCATCGACTTGGACGCGATGGCGGGAACGGTGCCCTTAAGCGGGGACGGGGTGATGCGGGCTAGCATGCGGATGCGTCTCCCTTCTGGCCGAGGCCCTCGGCAATGAGTTCGTGGAAAGTGGAAAGCGGCGTGCGGTCGATGCTGCAGCGGCCAATGCCGTGCGGAATCACCAGGTCGATGGTGTCGCCCGCGCGCTTCTTGTCGTGGAGCGCCTCGGCAAAAACGGCATCGGCAGAAAGCTCGCAGCGGGTCTTGAGGCCATGGCGGGCGCAGAGCTCCTCAATACGACCGGGCAGTGCAGCGTCGCAAATGCCGTGCAGGGCCGCGGCACGCGTGATGATACCCATGCCGATCGACACGCAGTTGCCGTGTCCCAGCTCAAAGTGCTCGCAGGCTTCGACGGCGTGCCCGGCGCTGTGTCCAAAGTTGAGGAGCTTGCGCTGGTTGGTCTCGCGCTCGTCGGCAACGACCACGGCGCGCTTGATGTCGATATTGCGGGCGATGATGAGCGCCACACGGGCCACGTCATGGTTAAGCAACTCCAGCGTGAGCGGGGTCTTCTCGAGCTCATCGAAGAGCTCCGGATCGGCAATGACGGCGTGCTTGACGACCTCGCCGCAGCCGTCGGCGAACTGCTCGGGCGTGAGGGTGGCAAGGCAACCCACGTCGGCGATAACAACACTCGGCTGCCAAAAGGCACCGGCGAGATTTTTGCCGGCGGCCAGGTCGATGGCCGTCTTGCCGCCCACCGACGAGTCCACCATGGCGAGCAGGCTCGTGGGGATCTGCACAAACTTGCAGCCGCGCATGTAGGTGGCGGCCACAAAGCCGGCTACGTCGCCCACGACGCCTCCGCCGAGCGCCACGATCACGTCGGAGCGCGAGAGCTCATGCTCGGCCACAAACTCCAAGATGTTGACGTAGGTCTCTGCGCGCTTGTGTACCTCGCCGGCTTCGAAGGTGCAGATGCTTACCTCATAGCCTGACGCTTCCAGGCTCTGCTTGACGGGCATCTGGTAGAGCGGACCCACGTTGGTGTCCGTCACGATGACGGCCTTGGTACCGCCGGCAGTGGCGCGCACGAGCGGTCCCGCCTGCTCCAGCAAAAACGTGCCAACATGCACCTGGTAGGGGCGTGCAGTGTCGATATCGATGGTAATCGCCATAAGCTTCGGTCCTTTCGACCTGGCGTGATAGGTGGTCTAGTGGGAGGTCTCGTCGTCGAGCGCGCGCTTAATGCGGTCGCCCTCGGCAAGGAGATTCTCCAGATAGCGCTGGTCGCGGTCCTTGAGCGCACGGCTGTAGGCGCCAAGCGACTCGATTAGATGGTCGATCTCGAAGGCGAGCGCGTCGGCGTCGTCGATCATGAGCTCGGACCACATTTGCGGGTTGAGGTGCGCCACGCGGGTGAGATCGCGGTAGCTACCGGCCGAAAAGCCGTGGTGGACCTGGGCGGTCGGGCTCTTTACGTAGGCGTTGGACACCACGTGCGCAAGCTGGCTCGTGAAGGCGATGACGCGGTCGTGCTCGGCGGCGCTGGTCACGCTGAACTTGCCAAAGCCCAAGGGGCGCACCATCTCGCGCACCTGGCCCAAAAGCTCCAGTTTGAGTGCATCGTCCACCGCGGGCGGCACGAGCACGAGCGGCGCGCCCTGGAACAGGTCGGCGCGGGAGTGCGCATAGCCCGAGTACTGCGTGCCCGCCATGGGGTGCGCGCCCACAAAGTAAAAGCCGTTCTCGCGGGCAAGCTCAAAGGCGCGCTCGCACACGATGCCTTTGACGCCCACCGTGTCGATCACCACGGGGCCCATGATGGCGTCGGTGTCGGTGGCGTCGGCGAGCGCCTGGGCGTGCGCCTCGAGCCACTCGATGCATGCCTCGGGATAGCAGGCCAGGACGATGATGTCGCATTCGCCGAGTGTCTTATCGTTGAGCTCTCCGGCGACAGTGCCCATGCTGGCGGCCGTCATGACATCGTCATCGGGGTCCCAGGCCAGCACGCGGACGCCTGCCTGTGCATAGCCGCGGGCAAAGCTGCCGCCGATGAGGCCAAGGCCGACGATGCCGGCGCACTTGGGGCCGCCCTGGTTAACGCGCGCGTTTCTCACCGTACCCATGGCTACTCCATGGTCTCTTGGCAGACAACCTCGCGGATGGCTCGGATGCGGCGCATGGTGTCGTCGAACTGATCGGGGGTGAGGGCCTGGGCGCCGTCGGACCAGGCGCGGCTCGGCTCGTCGTGGACCTCGATCTCCAGGCCGTTGGCACCGCAGGCGGTCGCAGCGAGCGCCATGGGCTCAACGTAGCGGGTGTAGCCGGTGGCGTGGCTGGGGTCGGCGACGACGGGCAGGTGCGACAGGTGGTGCAGCACCGGCACGGCGTTGAGGTCGAAGGTGTTGCGGGTGCGGGTCTCGAAGGTGCGGATACCGCGCTCGCACAGGATGACGTTGTCGTTGCCCTCGCTCATGATGTACTCGGCGGCCATGAGCAGCTCGTCGATCGTGCCGGACATGCCGCGCTTAAGCAAGATCGGAGTCTGGGTCTTGCCGACCTCCTTGAGCAGGGGGAAATTCTGGGCGTTGCGGGCGCCGATCTGCATGACGTCAATCTTCTTGTCCAAGAAGACCTGTACGTCGCGTGGGTCCATGATCTCGGTGACGATCGGCATGTCGAGCTCGGCAGACGCCTCGCACAGCAGGTCGAGGCCGGCGGGGCCCATGCCCTGGTAGGCGTAGGGGGAGGTGCGGGGCTTGTAGGCGCCACCGCGCAGCATCGTGGCGCCGGCGGCCTTCACGCGGCGTGCGATGCGGATGAGGTTCTCGCCCTCGACGGAGCAGGGACCGGCGATGACCTGGAACTGGTCGCCGCCGATCTTGACGCCGTGGCCGCAGTCGATGACGGAATCCTCGGGGTGGAATTTGCGGTTGGCACGCTTAAAAGGCTCGGAGACGCGCTGCACGCGCTCGACGACATCCATGGACTCGAGCAGGAACGGGTCGATCTTGGTCGTATCGCCCACCAGGCCGATGATCGTCTCGTTCTCGCCGCGCGAGACGTCGGTCTTCAGGCCTTTTTTCTCAATCCAGCTGACGATATGGCTGACGGCCTCGTCGCTGGCGCTCTGCTTTAGAATTGCAATCATGGTGTGCCTCTCACCTCGATGGATAACTTTTGCAAAAACGGCCCGCATCGCGAGCCGTGTATATATGGTGCATGAGAGTTTATACTATCTGACTCGCTTTTGCCTTCTAAAGTGGGCCGTTGCGCCGCGTCTTCCTCGGAATTGCAAAGCTTTTTCTTTTATTTTGATAGCCCGTGGCGCACTTGGGTATAATGCCAAACGTTGGCCCTATTAGCTCAGGGGATTAGAGCGTCTGCCTCCGGAGCAGAAGGCCGTTGGTTCGAATCCAACATGGGGCACCATCGAACGTAAGACCGTCCGAACCTCGCATGGTCCGGGCGGTTTTTTCTTATACCGACGCGACGTGATGGGACGTGGTATGGCAGCAACGGATATCGAGCGCGGACTCTCGACCGCCGAGGTCGAGGAGCGCATCGCCGCCGGTAAGATCAACCGCAACATGGAGCTCAAGACCAAGTCGGTCAAAGAGCTCATCATCGAGAACCTCTGCACGTTGTTCAATTTGATCAACGTGATCTTGGCTTTCCTGGTCATTTTGACCGGTTCGTTTAAGAATCTGACGTTCCTGTTCGTGGTGTTCTTGAACACCGCTATCGGCGTCATTCAGTCCATGCGTTCCAAGAAGATGGTCGATAAGCTCACGCTTCTGACCTCCAAGAAGGCCATCGCGGTGCGCGACGGTGCCGAGGTGGAGCTCGACTTGGACCAGATTGTGCTCGACGACATCATCCGCCTGGGGCGCGGCGATCAGATTCCCGCTGACGCCGTGGTGGTTTCGGGCGAGGCGCTCGTGAACGAGAGCCTGCTGACGGGCGAGAGCGACCTTATTAAGAAACAGCCCGGTTCCGAGCTCATGAGCGGCAGCTTTATCGACTCGGGCCTGCTGCGCGCCCGCGTGATCCATGTCGGCGCCGACAACTACGTGGCCAAAATTAATAACGAGGCCAAGTACGTCAAAAAGGTCAATTCCGAGATCATGAACGCGCTCAACGCCATCGTGCGCTTTGCGAGCATCATCATGATCCCGCTCGGTTTGGCGTTGTTTGCCTCGAGTGTGAGCGAGCTGTGGGATGCCGCGGGAACCCCGGGCGATAGCGCGCTTTCGTGGTGCTTCTCCGAGCTGTTGGCTGGTCATGTGCCTTCGTCGGCGCTGCTGTCCACGGTGGGCGCCCTGCTGGGCATGATTCCGCAGGGCCTGGTGCTGCTGACCTCGTCGGTGCTCGCCATCGCCACGGTTCGCCTGGCCCGCCGCAAGGTGCTGGCACAGCAGCTCTACTGCATCGAGACGCTCGCGCGCGTCGACGTGCTGTGCCTGGACAAGACGGGCACCATCACGTCGGGCCGCATGGAGGTCGAGGGCACGTATCCGCTGCCGGTTGAGGGCGTGAGCCTAGGCGCCGGCCCGGACGAGGCGGCCGTTCCCGTCGATACCACGGTGCTCGATTTCGCGCTGGCTAACGTGGCACGTGCGACTTCGGCCGATGCCAACGAGACCTGCCAGGCGCTGCTCAACTATTACGCCGATCGCCCGGTTGAGGTGTCTGAGCCGCTGTCGGTCATTCCGTTCTCGTCCTCCAAAAAGTGGAGCGGCGCGTCGTTTGCGCAGGGCTCCTATGTGATGGGCGCCGCGCAGTTTGTGCTTTCGGAGCGTGTGTTTTCTCAGGTCGAGAACCGTGTCGCCGAGCTTGCCGATACCTGCCGCGTGCTCGTGGTGGCGCGCGTGGACGGCTTTACGCCCGATGGCGATATGGTGGGCGAGGCCGAGCCCGTGGGCTTTGTGACCATCCGTGACGAGATTCGTACCTCAGCGGCCGAGACCATCGGCTACTTTAACGAGCAGGGCGTGACCCTCAACGTGATCAGTGGCGACGACCCGCGTACGGTGTCGTCGATCGCGCGCGTGGTGGGCGTGCCGGGGGCGGACGCTTATGTGGACGCCACGACGCTCGATACGCCGGCCAAGCTCGATGCCGCAGTGGACCGCTACCATGTCTTTGGTCGTGTGACCCCGCAGCAGAAGCGCGAGCTCGTGCAGGCGCTCAAGCGCCGCGAGCACACCGTGGCCATGACGGGCGACGGCGTCAACGACGTGCTGGCGCTCAAGGAGGCCGACTGCTCCGTCGCCATGGCGGCCGGCTCCGATGCCGCGCGTAACGTGGCCGAGATCGTACTCGTTGACAACGACTTTGCCTCGATGCCCGCCGTGGTGGCCGAGGGCCGTCGCTCCATCAACAACCTGCAGCGTTCGGCCTCGCTGTTCCTGACCAAGACGCTGTTCTCGATGGGCCTGGCGGCGCTGTGCATCGCGCTGCCGCCGTACCCCTTCGAGCCCATCCAGATGACGCTCATTAACTTCTTCTGCATCGGCGCGCCGGGCTTTGTGTTGGGCCTGGAGCCCAACAATGCTCGCGTGAAGGGTGCGTTTTTGACCAACGTACTCAAGCGTGCACTGCCGGCGTCGATTGCGGTCATTTTGGCTGCGGCGCTCGATATCTTTGTGGCGCGCGTGTTTGGCTTTAGCCAGCTTACGCTGTCTACGATGTGCCTGCTTACGTCGTGCGCGGCGAGCGTCAGCCTGATCTGGCGCATCTCGCAGCCTCTCACGCCCTTACGTGTGGTGCTCTTTGTGTTTGTAGTCGCCGGCATCTTGGTGGGCGTTATCGGATTCCCGGAGCTGCTGTCTATTGCCAACCTGTCGATGGGCCAGATGGTTATCTTGGCTGTCATTGTGGTCTTTACCTGCTCGGTGTTCTTTAAGCTCGCCACGATGATGGATTCGCTCAAGCCGCGTCGTCGTCATGCTGCAACTGGTTTTGGCCGCGGTGTGCGCGTCCACCTGGGTCGCGGTGGCGGCAAGGTGAGCTCGACGGGTTCGACGGCCGAGCGTTTTGCCAAGCGCTTCGCCGCCGACATGGCGCAGCGCCGCGAAGATCGCACCGCTCGCGAGGCCGAGGCCCGCGCACTCGAGGGAGTGGCCCAGGCCCAGCCCAAGAAAAAGAAGAGTACCGGAGCCAAGCGCTCTCGCGTGACCAAGTCCGCCCAAGGCATCAAAGTTTCGATGCCAAGCAAAAAGAAGAAGTAACTACGCGTCCTGGCGATGTTGAATTGGTGCCTTGCTCCTGTGGGGCCGTGGCGATGTTATGCTCTAACCTCGATTGTTTGAATTGCTTCGAAAAGAGGATGCCGTGATCTGCCCGCATTGCCTTAAGACTATCGAGGACGGCGCCTCGTTCTGCCCCTACTGCAACGCCTATGTGGGTCCGGGCGATGGTCCCGAGCACACCGAGTTCGTGTTCTGTGAGGGCTGCGGTGCCCGTCTTTCTCCGCATGATCGTACATGCCCCAAATGCGGACGCCCCGCTCCGGGTATCCTCTCCGAGGACGCGGCCGCATCCGACCTGGCAGCGGGCCGCACGGCGGGCTTTCCGCGCCTAACGCAAGAGCAGATCGATACCGAGGTGCCGCATGCGCCGGCCTCGGCTGCTGCGGTTCTTTCGGACGCCGCCGATCCCAACGAGACCTGCGTGCTGCCGGCTTTCGATAAGGATTTCGGTATTCCCAAGGTCGATATTCCCACGCCGGTTTCCCTGCACGACGATGCTCAAAAACCCAAGCGCAAGGTGCATCCCGACGAGGACGCCTATCACAAGCACAAGCGTCATATCCCCAAGCCGCTCATCGTCATCGCGGTCCTTGCTGTCGTTTGCGGCGGTGCCTATTGGTTCGTGACGGCCGATCCCATGGGTGTCATGCCTGGCTTCTACGACCAGTTTGGCCAGGCCGCGCAGACGACCTTCCCCACGCGCCAAAAGGGCGAGGCGACTGAGGACGATACCAAGCAGGACGATTCTGCCGAGGTGGTCCAGGAAGAAACCGTGCTCACCGATGATCAGCTCTATACCAGGCTCGACGGTCTGTATCAGACCATCGTGTCCTACGGTGACGAGGACCAGATCGGCGAGGTCATCGATTCCTTTAACAACGGCTATCTCCGAACGCCGCTGTCCACCCGTCAGGAGCTGTCGCAGAGTGCCTACGCCCTGCGCGACCAGATCAAAAAGACGCAAGATGAGCTCAACAACCTTAAGTATCAGGACGATACGGTCTATGCGGATGACATCGCCCACTTAAAGCAGCTTGCCGAGTGGATGTATGAGCGCGTCGACGTGATCTGCCAGAGCTGGGATATCTCGCTGGCCATTCCCGATGGCGAGTCGATGAGTTCCCACCAAAGCGAGATCCTGGCGCCCATCGCGCAGGGCGGCAACAGCGCGCTGAACCAGTACGACGCCAATGTGGGTTCCTGGAAGCCGCAGCAGCGTTCCTAAAATTAGTTCGCCATAGTCGGCATAACCTACGTGCGCAATTGATGTAAGCGCATGCTTATTGCTACAATTCGTACAAATATGCTTTAAACGCACGAGGAAGGAACCACATGTTTGGTTTTAAGAAAGAGCTCTACACGCCCGAGTATCAGCTTGCCGGCGACGAGTGCGCCGTTATCGAGACGTCGAAGGGTACTATCAAGGTCAAGTTTGACGGCGAGGGCGCTCCCATTCATGTCGCGAACTTCTGCGAGCTTTCTACGATGGGCTTCTATGATGGCCTTAAGTTCCATCGCTATGTGCCCGGTTTTGTCATCCAGGGCGGCGACCCCAATACCCGCGACATGTCCGGCGCCGACGTCGCTGCCGGTCTTGAGGGCCCCGACGGCATGCCCGGTACCGGTGGCCCCGGCTACTGCATCAAGGGCGAGTTTGCCACCAATCCGCACAACAGCCATGTCGATGGTGCCCTTGCCATGGCACGCTCCATGGACCCCGATTCCGCGGGTTCGCAGTTCTACTTCTGCCTGGGTGCCCAGCATAACCTCGATTCCGGTTACACCGTCTTTGGTACCACGGTCGAGGGTCTCGATGTGATTTCGCAGCTGCGTGCCGGCGACGAGATCGTCCATGTCGAGATCGTTCACGAGTAAAGGGGACTTCCTTGAATAGCCAGCTGATCCAACAGGGCCGCGCCGCTTACCGCGCGGGTGATTTTTCCGCTGCAGCCCAGATGCTTGGGGCGGCAAAGACTCCCGATGAGATTATGGGCGAGGCCGATCACCTTCGTGGCAACGCCTTGATGCACCTGGGCATGTATGCCGAGGCCGCCGAGGCCTATGCCGCTGCCCTCAACGACGGCACCTATGGCAAGCGCGGCGCGCTGCTCACCAACCGCGGCAAGGCACTCGCCGCCGTGGGCGACTACACGACGGCCGCTCAGGCGTTCTCTGCTGCTACGCAGGACGCTTCCTATGCCACGCCGTTCAAGGCCTATCTGGGCCTTGGTAACGCGCTGTTCCAGTCGGGCGACTATGCCAACGCGGGTACTGCCTTCCGTCAGGCCGCCATCGACGGCGCCAATCCGGCTCCTGCCGCTGCACTCGGCGAGCTCGGTCGTTGCTTCATTAAGCTCGGCCGTCCGGCGGATGCCGTGGAGACCTACCGCACGGCTATCGACTTTGCCGGCCCCCGCGACGACACGCGTGCGCTCAACGCCGGCATGGGTCAGGCGCTTTCTGCCGCCGGCCGTCCGTCCGACGCACTCGACGCCTTTAACGCTGCCACTGCCGATGGCATCTACCAGCTCACCTCCGAGCAGGCCGATGAGCTTGCCCGCGTGCACGATTCGCTTGCCGCGCTGTCTGCCCAGACGGCTATGGCCACGGCTCCGGCGCCCGCGATGGACGCTCCTGCCGTTGACCCGCTCGATCCTACGGGCGCGACCGGTCAGTTTATGCCCGATCCCTCGGACACCGGCTTCTTTACGCTGTCCGAGTCCGAGATGGTCCAGCAGGACCGTCAGGACCGTAAGCAGGCCAAGGTCCGTCGTCGCCATCGCCACACGGGTCTCAAAGTCTTCATCGTGCTGCTTCTGCTCATTTTGATCGCCGCGGGCGGTCTGGGCTTTGCCTACACGCGCGGCTTTGGCTTCCCGTCTCAGGAGTCTGTCGTTACCGATCTGTTCCAGGCTGCCGGCGACGGTGACACCGCAAAGGCCGAGTCTTGCCTGGCCTCGAGCCTGTCCGAGGACGCCAAGTCGATGATCATCTCTTCGATTCCGCAGGGTGCCACCGTGTCCGTCGAGGGCATGGATCAGTCCATGACCGAGACGACCGCTAAGGTGAAGGCATCGCTGTCCAAGGGCGGCGAGCAGGAGTACACCGTCAAATTCGTGCGCTCCGACAACCATATCGGCTGGGCCGTTTCCTCGCTCGATATGGATTTCTCGGCTGCTGACAACCAGTAGTGACCTTATGGGATTTAGCTTTGCCCGGCGCTTCACCGCAAGTGAGGTGCCGGGCTTGCGCTAGTATGATGAGCTAGTAGTTTTCCAGCAATCATCCAACACATCAGGAGTTGCGTTGTTTTCTTTGATGGATATGTTCTTCGGTAGCTATGCGGGCGATCTTGCCATCGACCTCGGTACCGCAAATACGCTTGTCTCCGTGCGTGGCAAGGGCATCGTCATTCGCGAGCCCTCTGTTGTCGCCATCGACAAGAACGACGAGCGCATCCTGGCGGTCGGTATCGAGGCAAAGCGCATGCTCGGCCGTACGCCCGGCAACATCGTGGCCGTTCGTCCCCTGAAGGACGGCGTCATCGCCGACTTCGATGTTACCGAGGCCATGCTCCGCTACTTTATCGACAAGGCGTCCGAGAAGCGCTATCCGTGGACCCCGCGTCCGCGCGTTGTCGTCTGCGTCCCCTCCGGTGTCACGTCGGTCGAGAAGCGTGCCGTCTTTGAGGCCACGATCCAGGCCGGCGCCCGCCAGGCCTATCTGATCGAAGAACCCATGGCCGCCGCTATCGGCGCCGACCTGCCCGTCGAGGAACCCACCGGCTCCATGGTCATCGACATCGGTGGCGGTACCACCGAGGTCGCTGTTATCGCTATGGGCGGCATCGTCGTCTCGCAGTCCATCCGTATTGCCGGTGACGAGTTCGACCAGGCCATCCTCACGCATGTTCGTGATGCCTACAACCTGGCCATCGGCGAGCGTACAGCAGAGGACATCAAGATCAAGGTCGGCTCCGCCGTGCCGCTCAAGGACGAGCTCGATGTCGAGGTCAACGGCCGTGACGTGATCACGGGCCTGCCCAAGACCGTGCGCATCGAGAGCGAGGAGATTCGACGCGCACTCAACAAGCCACTCGACGAGATGGCCAAGGCCGTCAAGGACGCACTCGATGCCACGCCGCCCGATCTTGCCTCTGACCTTATGTACTACGGCATTTTGCTGACCGGTGGCGGCGCGCTACTGCGCGGTCTCGACGTGCGCCTGCGCGATGAGACCGGCGTTTCGGTCAACGTCAGCCCCACGGCGCTCGATAACGTCGTTAACGGCTGTGCCCGCGTGCTCGAGGCCAATGCGTTTGATGGCGGCTTCGTCCAGACCAATGCTTAATTTCCAAAAGGTGGATTCCATTTGGCACGATCTTCGGGTTTCTCCACAAATCTGAATACCAAGCGACAATCAACGGGTATGCGCCCGTTGATTGTTTTCAGCCTGATTTCGGTGTTGCTGCTCACGTTTTACATCCGCGAGGGCGAGGCAGGACCGATTCATGCCGTGCGTTCGGGCGTAACGACGATTACCTCGCCGGTGCGCTTTGTGGGTTCGGCTGTGGCGGCTCCCTTCAATGCGATCGGCAACGTGTTCTCTAACCTTACGGCGTCGCAGGACACGCTTGACGAGCTTAAGAAGCAAAACGAGGAACTGACCTCTAAGGTTGCTGAGCTCTCCGAGGCTCAAAAGACCGCTGAGCGTCTGGAGGGGCTGGTCGGCCTGCAGTCGACCTACAACCTCAAATCGACCGCTGCTCGTATCGTTGGTGCCTCTGGCGATGCCTGGACCTCGACCGTTACCATCGACAAGGGCTCTGCCGACGGCCTTACCATCAACATGCCCGTGACGAGTTCTGCCGGTGTTATCGGCCAGATTATCGAGGTATCGGCCAAAACGTCGACTGTGCGCTTGATTGGCGACGAGAACTCGGGCGTGTCCGCCATGGTGCAGGACACGCGCGCCCAGGGCATGCTGCAGGGTCAGGCTGACGGCACGCTGCGTCTTGAGTACGTGAGCGTCGACTCCGATGTTAAGGTTGGCGACATCATCGTGACCTCGGGCATCGGTGGCGTGTTCCCCAAGGGTCTACCGCTCGGCACCGTCTCGTCGGTTGAGAAATCGGCAAACGATGTGTACTACACCATTGTGGTGCGCGCCCAGACGACGGCCGAGAACAACGAGGAAGTGCTGGTCATTACCTCGCTGACCGACGAACAGTCGGCCTCGGATGAGGACGTGAGCACGGCCAACAGCACGCCGCAGGGAACGTCGCGCGATGCTGCGACCAAGACGAAGGACGAGAGCTCGGATGACAGTTCCGACACGTCCGAGACGACCGATTCCGGCTCGAGCGAATAGGGGGCATGTCCATGGATCTACACGAGCAGGGGATGAGCTCCCGCACGTTTGTGATCGCCGCCATTGTGTGCGTGCTGCTGCAGGCAGGCCTGGCACCGCAGATCTCCATTGCGGGCGGTCGCGTCAACTTCATGATTATCCTGGTGTGCCTAAGCGTGTTCTCGGGCGACCCGACCCGTGCCGTCGTGTGCGGTTTTTGCAGCGGCTTGTTCTATGACCTGTCCGCTGCCGTGCCGGTGGGCGTTATGTCGCTCCTGCTGACCGTGGGTTCTTTTGCCCTGGTGCACAGCGCCGTCGGTCAGACGGGCGTTACCCCGAGTGCGCGCGGCGTCACTGTGGGCGCCTTTGCGCTCGTCATTAATGTGATCTACAGCATCATCTTGCTGTTTATGGGTTTGGAGACGAGCTTTGTCGTGGCGATCTTCGGCCATGCGCTGCCGTCCTCGATCCTGACGGGTCTGGTTGCCATTCCGTTTTTGATGTCCGGCGTCGTGCCGCAGTCCGGCTATGGATTCTCCGCACGTGGCGGACGCCAGGCGGGTATGCGCTTTAAGCCCAAGACCCGCAAGCTCAAATAGGGGAGGCCCGTAGATGTCTTCCCAGTTGACGGTTATTATCGCCGGTATCGTGCTGGTTGTGGCCATCGTGGTCGCGCTGGTCATCATGCGTCGCGGCGATTCCCGTTTTACCTACGATACGCAGCATGGAACGGCCCCGCGCGCCACCGAGGGCGAGGGCAATACCGCGGCGACCGCCTTTAAGGGCCGTTTTTCCATCCTCACCACGGGTGTGGGCGCGATGTTTGCGGCGCTTGCCGTCAAGCTGTGGGGCATGCAGATGGTCTCGTCGGACTATTACGAGAAGCAGGCCAATAGTAATCAGACTCGCACCGTTACAACACCCGCTGTGCGCGGTCGCATCCTCGACCGCAATGGCGTGGCGCTTGTCCAGAACCGTCCCTCACTGGCTGTCGTGGCCTACCGCGACCTTGCCGAGGATGAGGTTCTGGTTCGCCATCTTGCCAACGTGCTTGGAATGCCTTACGTGGCGGTCCTTCGCAATATTCAGGACAATACAGAGGGCGCCCAGAGCCTGCATACCATCGCGACGGACGTCCGTCGCTCCACGGTTGCCTATATTCAGGAGCATGCCGGCGAGTTCCCGGGCGTCAAGATTGCCGAGCGTACCGAGCGCCAGTATCCATATGGCGAGACGGCATGTCATATCTTGGGCTATACCGGCACCATTACCTCCGAGCAGCTCGAGGCCCAGAATAAGAAAACCTCTGGCGATGATGATGCTTCTGCTGGCAAGATTACGTACCAGTCGGGCGATATCGTGGGCCAGGCGGGCGTTGAGAGCTACTACGAAAACCTGCTGCAGGGTATTCGTGGCGAGCAGACCGTCAAGGTCGATGCTTCGGGCAATGTGACCGGTCAGGCCGGCGCCGTGCCCGCGAAGGCCGGCTCCGACATTAAGCTCACGCTCGACCTTAAGATCCAACAGGCCTGTGAGACGGCGCTGGCGAGCGCTATCGAGCTTGCCAAGACCACTGGCTACAGCAATGCCGGCAACGGCGCTGTGGTGTGTCTCGATCCCAACAATGGCGAGATCCTGGGCATGGCGAGCCAGCCCAAGTTCGATCCGTCCGTCTTTATCGGCGGGGTCTCAAATGACGTGTGGACCGAGCTCAATGATGACAAGGGTTCGCACCCGCTGCTCAACCGC
Source organism: Collinsella sp. (assembly GCA_048326155.1). GTDB lineage: Bacteria > Actinomycetota > Coriobacteriia > Coriobacteriales > Coriobacteriaceae > Collinsella. The sequence continues at coordinate 38,549 of DBFEQD010000033.1, read as the reverse complement.
GCCATTAGCGGACAGTATATGTCGGCTTCGACCATCAAGCCGCTCTCGGCACTGGCCGGTCTTGAGTTTGGAACCTACACTTCAACGCAGACAACCAACTGCACGGGCTATTGGACGGGCCTGGGTAAGGCTTGGGGCAAGCGCTGCTGGCTGACGTCTGGCCACGGCACCATGACGCTGCAGTCGGGTATCGCCAACTCGTGCGACCCCGTCTTCTACGACATGGGCAAGGCGTTCTTTTATGACGAGCAACATCCCGAGGGCCTGCAGGAGGTCTTTCGTCGCTGGGGTCTAGGCAAGACCTGCGGTATCGATCTGCCGAGTGAGGGCGCGGGCCGTATTCCCGATGCCGAGTGGAAAGAGTCGTACTTCACCGACGCCTCTGCCGAGGATCGCAAGTGGAATGCCGGCGATATGACCAACATTGCCATCGGTCAGGGTGACATTCTGGTGACGCCCCTGCAGATGGCGTGTGCCTATATGGGTCTTGCCAACGCCGGCAAACAGTACGTGCCTCACGTGTTTTTGTCTGCCGTGTCGCGCGATGGCGACGGCGATGCCTATAAGTACAACGGCAAGGGCAAGAAGAAGCGCCTGGAGGCCAAGATCAACAGCGATTCGGATTTGGCTCTTGTTCGCAACGGCATGCACGACGTGATTTACACGGCATCGACGTCCCTGGCGGCTCACTTTGGCACCCTGACGCCGCAGGTATACGGCAAGTCGGGCACGGGCGAGAAAAGCGGCGAGGACGAATACGCGTGGTTCTGCGCCTATGCACCGGCCGATGATCCCAAGTATGTCATCGCTACTGTCCTGGAGCAGGGCGGCGGCGGCTCAGATACCGCGATGCATGTCGTGCGCGACGTGCTCGGTGTGATTTATGACGAGCCCGATACCTCTTCGGCCTCGGGCGATTCTTCGGTTCGATAGGAGGTTGCGATGGATTTTTCTCCGGCGGATCTGTTCCGTTCAACCAAGACCGGCTCTCGCAGCAGCCTGGACCGCGTCAACAAGCAACTTTCGGCCTCGCGCGGCACGTTTCGCCAAAAGGTGCATATCGGTGTGCTCGTGGCTACTGTGGCGCTCGTCGCCTACGGTGCCATCATTATCTGGTCGGCTTCGCAGTTTAAGGCCGATGCTTCGTTCTCACGCCATCTGCTGGGAATTGGCATCGGGGCGGTGCTGGCGGTGTTGGTCTGGCGTACCGATCTGCGCGGTATTTCCAATTTCTCGACGGCGTTGCTCGTCATCGACTTAATCGTGATTTTTTCGCCCAAGATTCCGGGTCTGTCCTATACGGGCGGTCTGGGCATGACGGGCTGGATCAAGATTCCCGGTATCGGCTTGACCTTCCAGCCGGTTGAGCTTGCCAAGCTCATCACCATCTTCTTTATTGCTACGCTTGGCTCGCAGTATAACGGCCGCATCGATACCGTTCGCGACTACGTCAAGCTCTGCGGCATGCTGTCCATTCCGTTTTTGGCCGTCGTTGCCATGGGCGACCTGGGCTCGGGCCTGGTCGTGCTTGTTTCGGGCGCCATCGTCATCTGTATGAGCGGTGCACGCCGCGAATGGGTGCTGTCGACCCTGGCCCTGCTCGTGGGCCTGGTGGCCCTCGTCCTGGCGCTCGATTCGGTCTTTGATTCGTTGCTCGGCCACGATGTGCTCATCAAGCAGTACCAGATGAACCGTCTGACGGTCTTTATCGACCCCGATAATGCCGATTCGGACGATGCCTACAATCTGCAGCAGTCGTTGATCGCGGTCGGCTCGGGCGGTTTCTTTGGTAAGAGCCTGGGGCATGCGACGCAGTCGGCCGGCGGCTTTCTGCCTGAGTTCCACACCGACTTCGTCTTCGCCTTCCTGTCCGAGACCTTTGGCTTCTGCGGCTCCTTTTTGCTGCTGTGCTTGTACGTGCTGCTGATCTTTTCGACGATTCGCGTTGCCTTTAAGTGTGAGTCGCTGTTCCTGCGTCTGTCGTGCGTAGGTATCGTCGGCATGTGGGCATTCCAGACCTTCGAGAACATCGGCATGTGCATCGGCATGATGCCGATTACCGGTATTCCGCTACCGTTTATTAGCTTCGGTTCGTCTTCGATGATGATTCAGCTGCTGACGGTGGGTATCGTACAATCCATATGGCGGCATCGTTCGGGCGCCGCGTAACCGCTGGAGGGGTTTGCTATGAAAATTCCCGTAGATAAGCTGACCCGCGCTTTTAAGATGGGCGCGTCCGTTAAGAAGGATTCCGATACGCCGGTGCGCGTCTCGGTCTATCTGGATTCGTCCGCCTCGCGCTTTCTGGCCGAGACGGTGCGTGACGCCTTTGTGCCGCAGACGACCTCGGGCATTGTGCGCGTCGAGCGTCTGGGGGAGGAGCGAATTGCTCCAAAGACCGATACCGATGTGGTGCTGGTGCTCTCGTGTGGTTCCGACCGCTTGGAGAGTGCCGTGCAGGAGCTCGTGATCGCCGGCGCGCCCGTGTGCGTGCTTGCCGAGTCTGCTGTGGAGGTGCCGTTTATCGAGGAGTCCACGCCCATGCTCGGCATGGTAGCGGCAACCGATAAGACGTATCTGCTCGAGACGCTTGCCCGCTGGATTCTCGATCGCACCGACAAGGAAACGGCTTTTGCGGCGAACTTTGCCTTCATGCGCATCGCGGCGGCCAACCGTATCATCACCTCGTGCGCGCTCACCAATATGGCGACCGGTGCGCTGGTGTTTTTGCCGGGCGCCGATTATCCCGTTATGGCGCTGGCGCAGGTGGGCATGCTCTTTGAGCTCGCTGCCGTCTTTGGACGCGGCATTAAGCCTGAGCGCGGCTACGAGGTCGCGGGCGTGCTTGCCGGCGGTCTTGTGATCCGCGCGGTCACCCGCGCACTCGTCAAGCAGACGCCGCATATTGGGTTTGCCGTCAAGGCGCTCACTGCTGCCGCGGGCACCTATGGCATGGGCCGTGCGCTCGTTTCGCTCTACGAGCGCGATGTCGACTACAGTCGTGCCAACGAGGTGGTCACTGCCACGTTCTCCCGCGTTCGCGATCTGGTGACCACGGTCGCGGGCGCTACCCGTCCTATGGTGTCCTATCAGGACGCATCAGATCTCGCTGCTTAGGGGTTTTCCGTTGCGCGTTGCATACCAAGATTGTTTTCATTTAATTGAGCCGCTGCTCGCCAAGGTCGAGAAACCGAGCCGCTATATCGATCACGAGTGGGGCACGCTTTCCAAGGCCGATGCCGACTACCGTTGCTGCCTGATCTACCCGGATGTGTACGAGGTCGGTCTGCCCAACCAGGGCATCGCCATCCTCTACAACATCCTTAACCAGGCCGAGGGCATCTCCTGCGAGCGCGGCTATGTGCCGTGGCCCGATATGGGTGACGCCATGCGCGAGGCAGGCATTCCGCTGCTCTCGCTCGAGGGTGCAGCGCCGGTTGCTTCGTTTGATATCGTCGGCCTGCATGTGCCGCACGAGATGGCGGTGACGAACTTCCTCGAGGCGCTCGACCTCGCTGGTATTCCGCTGTTAGCGGCTGACCGCACCGAGGACGACCCCATTATCATCGCCGGCGGCCCCTCGGTGTACAACCCCGAGCCGTACGCGGCCTTCTTCGATGCCATCCTCATCGGTGAGGGCGAGGAATCGCTGCTCGAGACCTGCCAGCTGCATCGCCGCCTGCGTGACGAAGGGGTCCCGCGCGCGCAGATTGTCGAGCAGCTTGCATCCATTGCCGGCAACTACGTGCCGTCGCTCTATGAGGTTCGTCACGACGAGCCCTGCTCGCCGCATGGCTACACCGTGCCGCGTGAGGGCAAGGATGCGCCGACCGTGGTCTACAAGCGCGTCGTCGAGGATTTCGGCGCCACGAATCCGCTGTCGCAGTCGTGCGTGCCCTATGCACAACTGGTTCACGACCGCCTGTCTATCGAGATCCTGCGCGGCTGCGCCCGCGGCTGTCGTTTTTGTCAGGCCGGCATGACGTATCGCCCGGTGCGCGAGCGCTCGGCCGACCAGATCGTCTCGTCGGTGATTCAGGGTCTGGAAAAGACCGGCTATGACGAGGTGTCGCTGACCTCGCTCTCCACGACCGACCACTCCTGCATTCGCGACGTGCTCGGCAGGCTCAACCGTCGCCTGGAGGATACGGGTATTCGCGTGTCTATTCCGTCGCAGCGCCTGGATTCGTTTGGCGTGGATATGGCCGAGTCGGTCGCCGGCGAAAAGAAGGGCGGCCTGACGTTCGCGCCCGAGGCCGGCAGCCAGCGCATGCGCGACATCATTAACAAGAACGTGACCGAGGAGGACCTGGACCGTGCGGCCAAGGCGGCCTTCGAGGCCGGCTGGAACCGCATGAAGCTCTACTTTATGATGGGCCTTCCCGGCGAGCGCGATGAGGACATCGTGGCCATCGCCAATCTGGCCGATCACGTGCTGGAGCTCGGTCGTTCCGTGGTGCCCAAGGCTCGTCGCGGCTCGATTTCGGTGTCCATCTCGGTTTCGGTCTTTATCCCCAAGGCCGCCACGCCGTTCCAGTGGTGCCCGCAGCTCGACTACGACGACGTCAAGCGTCGCCAGAAGCTGCTTATCACGAGTGTTCGCAACCGTGCCGTCCGCGTGCATTACCACGATGCCGAGACCTCGCTCATCGAGGCCGCGCTTTCCCGCGCCGGTCGTGACATGACGCCCGTCATCATCGATGCTTGGCGTTCGGGCTCTCGCTTTGACGCCTGGGTAGAGCATTTCTCGCTCGATAACTGGAAGGAGGCTGCTGCCAAAAACGGCATCGACCTCAACGAGCTCGTGCACCTGCCTTACGAGTTGGACTGGCGCCTGCCGTGGGAGCACGTGAGCCCCGGCTGCACGCGCGGCTTCCTCGAGCGCGAGTACCGTCGCTCGCTCGAGGGCGTCACGACTCCCGACTGCACCCGCACGTCGTGCACCGGCTGCGGGATCTGCCCCACGCTCCACGCCAAGAATGTATTGATGGGTGATCGCGCATGAGTGAGCGCCTGACCGACAACCCCACGCTCTTTAGACTTCGTGTTCGCTATGGCAAGCGCGATCGCCTTAAGTACCTGGGCCATCTCGAAGTAATCCATACCATTGAGCGCATCGTGCGCCGTGCGGGGCTTCCCTATGCCGTCACGCAGGGCTTCTCTCCGCACATGCGCGTGGGCTTCTCTTCGGCGCTACCGGTTGGTACGTCGTCGACCTGCGAGTGGTATGACCTGTTTATGACCGAGTTCGTGGCGCTCGACGAGGCGTTTGAGCGCCTGGCTGCGGCGTCTCCGGCCGATCTGGCACCCATCGAGGCGGCGTACATCGACGTGCGCACGCCGGCGTTGACGGCGCAGCTTACGCGCCTGTCGTATCGCATCGACCTGCATCTGGACCCCGAGGCGCCCGTAAGCGCCGATGAGGTGCGTCGTGCGATCGACACGCTGCGCGCGGACCATGGCATCGACTACGCGCGCGGCAAAAAGAGCAAGCGCTTAGATTTGGATCACACGCTCGTGGGCTATGAGCTCACGGCGGGGGAGCGCCCGGACCATTTGGTGCTCATGCTCGACACCCATGCCGACAACGAGGGCTCCATGCGTCCGGAAATTTTGCTTTCTGCGGCTGATGTTTTGTTGCAGGGCTTGACCCCGGGCGTGGATGCACCTATTGTTTCCACCGGTATGCAAGACCTCGTGACCATCTGCTCCTACGATGTCGAGCGTCAGAATCAAGCATGCGAGGACGACGAGGGCCGACTCGTCAGCCCCATACCTGTGCGAACTTGTGGATTTGCTTCACATACTCGTTGACGGGGGTATTTTCGCCTGCTACTATATTCGGCTGTTGCACTAACTGATGCATGAAGGGCAAGTAAACATGTACGCAATCGTTAACACGGGCGGCAAGCAGTACAAGGTCGCCACCGACGATGTCATCACCGTCGAGAAGATCGAGGGCAATGAGGGCGACAAGGTCACCCTGCCGGTTATCTTCCTCAACGATGGTAAGAAGATCGTCACCGATCCCGACAAGCTGGCCAAGGCCAAGGTTACCGCTCAGATCGTTGAGCAGTTCAAGGGCGAGAAGCAGCTGGTCTTCAAGTTCCACAAGCGCAAGCGCTATCGTCGTCTGAAGGGTCACCGTCAGCAGCTCACCAAGCTGAAGATCGTGAAGGTTCAGGCTACCTCCCGCGCCAAGAAGGCTGTCAAGGCAGAGGCTGAGGCTGTTGCCGAGGCTCCCGTCGCCGAGTAGATTACACTCGTAACGAAAGAGTAGGTATACACAATGGCACACAAAAAAGGACTCGGTTCCTCCCGTAATGGCCGTGACTCCCGCGGTCAGCGCCTTGGCACGAAGCGCTATGCCGGCCAGACGGTAACCACGGGCACGATTCTCGTCCGTCAGCACGGTACGCACATCCACCCGGGTGAGAACGTTGGCCGTGGTAAGGACGACACGCTGTTCGCGCTGGTCGACGGTACCGTTGAGTTCCACAAGGGTATCAAGCACAGGGTCAGCGTACGCCCGCTCGCGAACGCGTAATTCACCCTTCATAGAGCACATATGTGGGAGGCACTTGAGTTTTAGGATTCAAGGGTCTCCCTCTTTTTGTAGGAGGCGATTCTGTTGTCACAGTTCACCGATATCAGCCGCATTAACGTGTGCGGCGGCGACGGCGGAGCCGGATGCATGTCGTTTAGGCGCGAGGCATTTGTCCCCAAGGGCGGCCCCGATGGCGGCGACGGCGGTCGTGGCGGCAATGTCGTCATCCAGGCCGATGCTCAGCTGTCTTCGCTGATCGATTACCGCTTTAAGCATCACTTCCGCGCCGAGCGCGGCACGCACGGGCAGGGTGCCCGTCGTAACGGTAAAAGCGGCGAGGACCTGATCCTGAAGGTTCCCATGGGCACCGTGGTGCGCGAGCTCGACCCCGAGACGCAGACCCCGATGTTCGAGATTGCCGACCTGGTGCACGACGGCGAGCGCGTTGTCGTGGCGCCCGGTGGCGCCGGCGGTCTGGGCAATACGCACTTTGTGACGTCGGTGCGTCGCGCTCCGGCCTTTGCCCAGTTAGGCGAACCGGCCGAGGAGCACTGGATCGAGCTCGAGATGAAGCTTATGGCCGATGCCGCGCTCGTGGGCTTCCCCTCGGTGGGTAAGTCATCGCTCATTGCGCGCATGAGTGCCGCCCGCCCCAAGATTGCCGACTACCCGTTTACCACGCTCGTGCCGAACCTCGGCATGGTGCGTGCCGGCGAATATTCTTACGTCGTTGCTGACGTCCCCGGTCTTATCGAAGGCGCGAGCGAGGGTAAGGGCCTGGGTCACCAGTTCTTGCGCCACATTGAGCGTACGGCCCTGATCATGCACGTCGTCGACATGACGGGTGGTTTTGAGGATCGCGATCCGGTCGAGGATTACCACATCATCAACCGCGAGCTCGAGCAGTACGGCGCTGAGCTTTCGGAGCGTCCGCAGATCGTCGTTGCCAACAAGTGCGATGCGCCGGGCACGGCCGACAAGATTGCCGACCTCAAGCGCGCAGCGCTCGACGATGGACATATGTTCTTTGCCGTGTCTGCCGTGACGGGCGCCGGCCTCAACACGCTGATGCTTGCCGTGGGCGAGCAGGTGGCTAAGCTTCGCGTCGAGCTGGCGGTCTCTGATGAGCCGGTCGATCTGCGCGACGAGGAGTGGGAGCGTCGCCGCCTGCAGCGCGAGAAGCGTTTCCGCATTGTCCAGGAAGAGCCCGGTGCCTTCCGCGTGGTCGGTCGTGCCATTGAGCGTATGGTCATCCAGACCGACTGGGAAAACGAGGAAGCCGTCATTTACCTGCAGCATAAGTTTGCGCGTATGGGTGTTGACGACGCGCTCGAGAAGGCCGGTTGCCGTGCGGGCGACGAGGTCCGCATTTGCCAGCGCGCCTTTGACTTTGAGGGCGCCGAGGACTTCTCGGAGTACGAAGAGCTCGAGGATGCTGGCGAGGACGTTGCCGTCGAGGCCATTGACGTGGCCGATGCTGCGGATGAGGGCGTCGAGATTGTCGATGCGGTGGATGCCGCGGACGATGCCGAGACCTCGGAGGGCGAGTAAGCCATGTCGCTGCGCGGTGGAATCGGTCTGCCCGAGCTTCCTCTAGAGGACGGGCAGGAGTTTAGGCTCGGCATTATGGGTGGCACCTTTGATCCCATCCATTACGGGCACCTGGTGACCGCCGAACAGGCGCGCGAGTCGCTCGACTTGGACGCTGTGCTCTTTATGCCGGCGGGTTCTCCTGCCTTTAAGCTTGACAAGCCGGTGACGCCTGCCGAGGACCGTTATGCCATGACGGTCCTCGCCACCGCTGCGAACCCGGCCTTTTTGGCGAGCCGGTTCGAGATCGACCGTCCGGGCGTAACCTATACGGCCGATACGCTTCATGCCCTTCGCGACTTTTACCCGCCGCAGGTAAAGCTCTACTTTATTACGGGCGCTGACGCGATTATTGATATTGTGACCTGGCATGATGCCGAACGAATCGCTGAGCTTGCCACCTTTATTGCTGCGACGCGACCGGGCTTTGATATCGATACGGCGCGTGCCCGAATCAAAGAGTCGGGGCTGCCGTTCGACGTGCGCTATATTCAGATTCCGGCGCTGGCGATCAGCTCGACGAACATTCGTAAGCGAGTTGCCCACGGCATGAGCGTGCGCTATCTTACGAGCGAGTCCGTGCTCGGCTACATTCGCAAACGCAGGCTATATGCCGATTTGGGCCAAGAAGATTTTGAGTGATGGGGGTCTACGTTGTCGGTAGAGGATCAGTTTGAGGGCGATGAGCGCGCGCTGCTCAAGCGCATTCAAGAGCTGCTCGATGTTCGCATGAAGGATAAGCGCAAGCGCTATGTGCATTCGCTGGGTGTTGCTGAGACCGCACTTCATCTGGCCGAGGTCTACGGCGTTGACCGCTTTGATGCCGCTGCCGCCGGCCTGATCCATGACTGGGACAAAGTGCTCTCCGACGACGAGCTGGTCACGCGCGCTCTGCATTACGGCATTAAGATTGCCGGCTCTCCTTCCGCCGCGACGCCGCTTTTGCATGGTCCTGTTGCCGCCTATGAGCTTCCGCAGCTTTTCCCCGAGTTGTCGCCGGCCGTTTTCCAGGCTGTCGACCGTCACACCGTGGGTGCCTGCGACATGACGCCGCTCGATATGGTGGTCTTTGTGGCCGATGCCATCGAGCCCAACCGCCACGGCGACTATGCGCATGCGCTGCGCAAGATGGTGGGGGAGTCGACGCTCGATGAGTTGTTCTTCTCCTGTTTTGCGCAGGGTCTGGTCTATGTGATCCAGTCCGGGCGCTATCTTTATCCCACGGCTATTACGATTTACAACCATTACGCCCAGCTGCGTTAGCTCGGGTGCGTCTAGAAAGAGGTATTCCATGGCCGACGAGACCATGACCGACGAGCAGATTCTTGAAGGTGTGGAGCACAAGAGCTTCGCCGCCACGTCCGACCGTACCGCCGCCTCGCTGTCCGCGAGCGGTGTCGCCGCCGAGGATGTTGCCCGCGCCGCCGCGCAGGCCGCCTACGACAAGAAGGGTGAGGACGTTCAGGTGCTCGACCTGACCGAGCTTTCCGACGTATGCGACTACTTTGTGCTTGCCACCGGTGCCAACAACCGCCAGGTCGATTCTATCGTCGACGAGATCGAGGAGAAGGTCGCCGAGGCTTGCGGCGAGCATCCGTTCTCTATCGAGGGCCGCGAGCAGAAGACCTGGATGCTCATGGACTATGGTTCGGTTGTCGTCCACGTCTTCACTCCCGAAGCCCGCGACTTCTACCGCCTCGAGAAGCTCTGGGGCGACGCCCCCCAGCTCCCCCTCAACCTCCTCTAGTAGCTCATTTGAGACGGAGTTTAGCTACCCTCACGCATATCGCCGGGCAGGTGCGGTTTTCCGCACCTGCCCGGCTTTCTTTTTGTCCAAAGGCGGTTAATCGTTGAAGCGGGATTGGCGGCCGAAGGATAGGGCGGTGTCGCCGAATTTGTCTCGGACGGCGTCGATGGCGACCGAGAGGTCGCGACGGTCGCTGGATTGGGCTCCGCGGTCGTCGACTTCGCAGAACAGGTCGGTCTGGATGCCGCCCTGATGGTCGAAGTCGCTCATGCCGATGCCCGCCAGGCGCACATGCATGCCTTCCTGCCAGATGTTGTCGAGCAGCTCGAGCGCCACCGCTACAAAGATGTTCTCATCGTCGGTCGGATGCGTCAGCCGGCGCTGTGCCGTACGCCCGCTGCCATACGAATACTTAAGCTTGAGCGTCACCGTGGCGCCTGTTAGTCCCTGACGGCGCAGACGGCGTCCCACTGACTCTCCCAACAGCGCAATCGCCGCTTCGATGTCCCCGCGCTCAGTCAAATCTTTCGCAAAGGTGCGTTCATTGCTGACCGACTTGACCTCGCGCTCTTCATCGAGACTTGTGACTTCGGAGATTTCGAGCCCCAGCGCACGTTGGCGCATGCGTTCGCCGTTGACGCCAAAAATAGAGGCCAAGGTGGATTCCGGTGCGCGTGACAGCTCGCCAAGCGTGTAGATGCGCATGCGGCGCAGCCGTTCCTCGGCCGAGCGTCCGATGCCGCTCATGGCAGATACCGGCAGCGCGGCCAAAAAGCGCTGCTCGGTTCCAGGGCGCACGATGGTCAGCCCAAACGGCTTGTCCCGCTCGCTTGCGATTTTTGCGACCGTCTTGTTGCAGCCCACGCCAATGGAGCAGGTCACCCCCAGCGCTGCCACGCGATCGCTGATGCGCTGCGCAACCAGCAGCGGGTCTTCGGGCGCAAAGCGACCCGGTGTGATATCGATAAAGGCTTCGTCGATGGATACGCGTTCAACGCGCGGGGTCTCGTCGGCGAGAATCGCCATGACCTGCGCGCTCACCTCGCGGTAGCGATCAAAGTGCCCGTGCGTCCAAATGGCTTGCGGGCACAGGCGCCGCGCCTCGGCCGAGGCCATGGCAGAGTGCACGCCAAAGCGACGCGCCTCATACGAACACGTGGACACGACGCCACGCGAATCGGCGTCTCCGCCCACGATGAGCGGCTTTCCGCGCCATTCGGGATGATCGAGCATTTCCACGCTCGCAAAAAACGCATCAAGGTCCATCAGGCCCACCGCCGGACCCGTCCAGGGAGGCGGCGTGACGCCCATGGCATCCTCATAACCGTATGTATGTTCGCGTCTTTCCATGTCATGAGTATACCGCGCAGCTCATGTGGGGTGCGTGTATGTGCTTGCAAATCCCGAATTCTTGTCTAAGATATGGATTTGCCCTCGACTACACCGAAGAAGTTGGTCTCACGGACTTCACCTGCCCGCGTCGATGGCGTATTATGTTCAACTGTTTGTTTGTAGTTGCAGCCTAAAGCTGCTTGGTTGGAGGAGTTTCCTTTGGCAGTCAAGATTCGCCTTGCTCGTCACGGCGCTAAGAAGCGTCCGTACTACCGTGTCGTCGTCGCCGATTCCCGCGCTCCGCGTGACGGTCGTATCATCGAGGAGGTTGGCCGCTACAACCCGATGACCGCCCCCAAGACCATCAACCTCGACCTCGAGAAGATCGCCGACTGGCAGTCCAAGGGCGCTCAGCTCACTGACGCCGTCGCCGCTCTGGTCAAGGCCGCCAACGAGGGCGAGAAGACTGAGACCGTCGTCAAGAAGTCCAAGAAGCAGCTCGCCAAAGAGGCCGAGGCCGCTAAGGCTGCCGCCGAGGCCGCTGAGGGCGCCGAGGAGTAAATCGTGCCTGAGGTTGACGCTGCACAGCTCGAGGGTGAGGCAATGCTCTCAGATCGCATCGCCGATCTCGTCGAATATCTCGTTGTTCAGATCGTCGACGACCCGGATTCCGTGAGCCTTGAGGTCATCGATGGTGACGACGCCTCTACGATTGAGGTTTCGGTCGCCGAGGATGACGTCGCTAAGGTCATCGGCCGTCGTGGCCGTACCATCAAGGCCATTCGCACGCTCGCCCGTGCACTGGCCGCTCGCCTCGACACTGCTGTCGAGGTAGAGGTTCTGGGCTAGGACCTTGAGGTCCCAGTACAAAAACATCGCCCGTGTGGTCAAGCCGCACGGAAGGAAGGGGGAGGTCCTCGCGCAGCCGCTGCGGGGGCTTCCTTCTGTATTAGAGCCGGGTATGCGCGTCGCCCTGACGCCGCCGGCGCTCAAGCGCGACCGCTTTTGCACGGTCGTGTCCGTCACCGATACGGGCGATGGCGATCTGGTCTCGTTTGAGGGCATTGACGACTTGACGGCCGCCGAGGGCATCACGGGATGCTACGTGCTGGCAAATCGTGACGATTTTGAGCTCGATTCGCTCGACGCTGCCTATACCGACCTGATGGGTCGCGAGGTGGTCGACGAGCGCTTCGGTTTACTCGGCACGATCGTCGAGATCATGTCGACGCCCGCTAACGATGTTTGGGTTGTCGAGGGTGATCGGTACGGCGAGGTACTGATTCCCGTGATCGAGCAGGTCGTGCTCGATCTTCCCGACACAGGAACAATTTCCGTCCACGTGATGGACGGCCTGATCGATATGGACAAGTAGGGAGGACAACATGCTGATTGAGACCCTTTCGGTCTTTCCCGAGATGTTTGAGCCCGTCATGTCCACATCGATTTTGGGCCGCGCCCGCAAGGCCGGCCTTTTTGATTTTAAGGCGTATAACCTGCGCGACTGGACGCACGACCGCCATCGTACCGTCGATGACGAGCCGTACGGCGGCGGGCAGGGCATGCTCATGAAGGTCGAGCCTATCGCAGAGGCCATCGAGGCCATTAGCGCAGGGGGTCCCAAGCCCACGGTTGTGTTCTTCACCCCCTGTGGCGAGCCCTTTACGCAGCATGTGGCCGAGCGCCTGCTCAAAAGTGAGCGCCTGCTGTTTGTGTGCAGTCGCTACGAGGGCGTCGACGAGCGCGCGTATGCGTATGCCGATGAGCGTCTGTCGATCGGCGACTACGTGCTCACGGGCGGCGAGCTTCCCGCTATGGTCGTTGCCGATGCCGTCGTACGCCTGATTCCCGGCGCCCTGGGCGACGAGATGAGCAATGTGGACGAGTCGTTCTCGACCGCCGAGGACGGAGGACTGCTCGAGTACGCGCAGTACACCCGCCCCGCCGAGTTCAACGGCGAGGGCGTGCCGCCGGTGCTTGTGAGCGGCGATCACGCCAAGGTCGATGCCTGGCGTCGCAAGAACGCCATCGAGCGCACCTGCCGCTGGCGTCCCGATCTGATCGAGACAGCGCGGCTCACGCCCGAGGAGCGCGCTTACGCGCAGGAGATTTTGGACGCTTCGTATTCGCAGAGCGAGGAGTGAGAATGGTTCCATCGCAGCATTCCGCGTTGAGGGGCGCTTTTGAGTGGATCGCGGTCATCGCGATCGCACTGGTCGCCACCTTCTTGATTCGCTCGTTTGTGGTCGAGCCCTTTGTGGTGCCCACCGGCTCCATGGAGTCCACGATCGAGATTGGCGACCAGATCCTGGCACAAAAGGTGAGCCTCGAGCTCGGTCAGCCCGTCAAGCAGGGCGATATCGTGGTGTTTCACAACCCCGATGGCACCTCCGAGCATGATGTTCTCGTCAAGCGTGTTATTGCCACGGCCGGCCAGACGGTCGACCTGCAGGATGGCAAGGTGGTCGTTGACGGCCAAGCGCTCGACGAGGAATATACGACGGGCATGAGCTGGCCACTTTCGGTCCAAGCGCCCGGCGCTCAGGTAAGCTATCCCTACACCGTTCCCGACGGGTGCGTGTGGGTGATGGGCGACAACCGCGAAAACTCTGCCGACTCACGCTACTTTGGTCCCGTCGACCGTTCGGACCTGATCGCCGTGACGCTCGTGCGTTACTGGCCGCTCAACCGTCTGGGCGCTATCGACTAAAAACCGCTATAGTACAGTACCTAACCGTGTAATCGTTTCGACGAGGGGATATTAGAGGCATGAACGCTTCATCGCTTTCCTTCCAAGACATCATCCTGCGCCTCCAGCAGTACTGGGGCGAGCAGGGCTGCGTCATTATGCAGCCCTATGACTCCGAGGTCGGTGCCGGTACCTTCCATACCGCGACCACGCTGCGCTCGCTCGGTCCCGCCGAGTGGCGCACCTGCTATGCGCAGCCCTGCCGCCGTCCCGCCGACGGCCGCTACGGCGAGAACCCCAACCGCATGCAGCACTACTATCAGTTCCAGGTGCTCATCAAGCCTTCTCCGGTTAACGCCCAGGAGCTCTACCTGGGGTCTCTTGCCGCTATCGGTCTGGACCCCAACGACCATGACGTCCGCTTTGTCGAGGATGACTGGGAGAGCCCGACCCTTGGCGCCTGGGGCCTTGGCTGGGAGGTCTGGCTCAACGGCATGGAGGTCACGCAGTTTACGTACTTCCAGCAGGTGGGAGGCATCGAGGTCGACCCCGTGCCCGTCGAGATCACCTATGGCCTGGAGCGTATCGCCATGTACGCCCAAGGCGTCAACTCGGTCTACGACCTGGTGTGGAGCTACCTGCCCGACGGCACGCCCATGACCTATGGCGACGTGTTCCTCGAGAACGAGCGCGAGTTCAGTGCCTATAACTTTGAGGTCGCCAACGTCGAGATGATGCGTCAGAAGTTTGATGACTACGAGGCCGAGTGCCATTCCTGCCTGGAGCGCAAGCTGCCGCTGCCGGCATATGATTGCGTCATGAAGTGCAGCCACGCTTTCAACCTGCTCGATGCTCGCGGCGCCCTGTCCGCGGTCGAGCGTGCCAACTACATCCTGCGCGTCCGCGCCGTCGCCAAGGCGTGCTGCGAGGCCTACATGGCCGAGGTCGCCGGAGTCAACGAGAATGCCGATCAGGAAGGCGAGGTGGCGTAAGCCATGGCAGACGCTAAGGATTTCCTGTTTGAGATCGGTACGGAAGAAATGCCCTCCGCACCGCTGAATAATGCCGTCAAGCAGCTTGGCACCATGATCGCCAAGGGTCTCGACGAGGCCGGTCTGGCCCACGGCGAGGTCCGCGTGATCTCGAGCCCGCGCCGCCTGGCTGCGCTCGTTGCCGACGTCGCCACCGCGACCGACGAGGTTCACGAGGTCAAGCGCGGCCCCGCGGCCAACATCGCCTTCGATGCCGACGGTAACGCCACCAAGGCCGCCCAGGGCTTCGCCCGCAAGTGCGGTGTGGCTGCCGAGGATCTGGTCCGTCGCGAGGACACCGACGGCCGTGAGTACGTCTTTGCCGAGAAGAACATCCCTTCCGCCCCGGCCACCCCGATCCTGACGGCCCTGTGCGAGAAGACTATCGCTGGCCTGCAGTGGCCCAACTACCGCTCTCAGCGCTGGGGTCACGAGCATGCGATCTTTGTTCGTCCGGTCCGCTGGATCTGCTGCCTTCTGGGCGAGGACGTTGTGCCCGTGTCGTTTGCCGACGTGACGAGTGGCAACACCACGCGCGGTCATCGCGTACTTGGCCCTGGCGACCATGTGGTTGCCAGCCCCGCCGTCTACGAGCAGGTGCTCGAGGACGCCGGCGTGCTTTCTGCCGAGCATCGTCGTGAGGCCATCCTTGCCGGCATCGCCGAGGTCGAGGCTACTCGCCCCGGCTGCCATGTTGACACGCCCAAGAAGGTTTTTGAGGAGGTCATTAACCTCTGCGAGTGGCCGACGGTGCTCGTCGGTACCTTCGATGAGGAGTTCCTCAAGGTCCCGCACGAGATCATCTGCGAGTCCATGCTCACCAACCAGCGCTACTTCCCGATCTATGACGGCGAAGGCAAGCTCACGCGTGAGTTCGTGGTCGTTTCCAACAGCAAGCCCGAGAACGCCGAGCGCGTGATCGACGGCAACGAGCGCGTCGTGCGCGCCCGTCTGGACGATGCTAAGTTCTTCTATGAGGAGGACTTGAAGATCTCCCTCGACGAGTTCCGTGAGCGTCTGGCCAAGGTTGCCTTCCAGGAGAAGCTCGGTAGCGTGCTCGCCAAGTCCGAGCGCATCGAGCAGCTCGCGCTCGCTATTGCCCGTGAGGCACACCTGGGTGCTCACCTGGCAGCCGATGCCGCTCGCGCCGCGCACCTGTGCAAGGCCGACCTGGTATCCAACGCCGTCGTCGAGTTCACGAGCCAGCAGGGCGTGATGGGCGGTTATTACGCGACCGCGATGGGGGAGAACGACGAGGTCGCTCATGCTATTCGCGATCACTATCGTCCTCGCTTTGCCGGTGACGAGCTGCCCGAGGGCACCGCTGGCTGCATCGTGGCTTGCGCCGACAAGCTCGATACCATCGCCGGTATCTTTGCCATCGGCGAGCCCCCGACCGGCTCCTCCGACCCCTACGCGCTGCGTCGTGCCGCTATCGGCATCATCAACATCCTGCGCGACCGTCTGCCGATCGACCCCACGTCGCTCATCGACTTCGCCCTCGAGCTCTATAGCGAGCAGGGCATTGAGTTCGACGCCGCCGAGGTCGCCCAGCAGGTTCGTGACTTCTTCCATGGCCGCCTGGTGAGCATGGCCCGCGACGAAAAGATCCCGGCCGATACCGTTGCCGCCGTCTCTGCGGTGCACATCATCGCCCCGTCCGTCTTCTTCGCCCGCTGCGCCGCCCTCGACGAGGCCCGCAAGAACGATGCCGAGACCTTTGACAACCTTGCGACCGCCTATGCTCGCGCCGCGCATATCTCCAAGCCCGAGCTGGGCGTGGAGTACGACCGCAGCCTGATGGGCGAGGTCGAGCTCGCGCTTGCCGATGCCTCCGAGGCTGCTCAGACCGCTGTAGATGCCGCCCTCGCTGCCGAGGATTACCCGGCCGCATTTGCTGCCCTCGCCGCCCTGCGCGCGCCCATCGACCGTTTCTTCGACGAGGTTATGGTCATGGACAAGGACGAGCAGCTCCGCGATAATCGCCTTAAGCTGCTCAACCGCTTCGAGGCCGTTTTCTCCGGCATCGCCAACATCGGTGAGCTTGCCCGCAAAAAGTAAGCCAGCCTGCGCATAAGCGCAAAAGGAGCCCCGCATGGATTGCCCGGTCACCGCTCGTCCCACCGTTATCGTTATCTCCGACTCGCTCGGCGATACCGCTTGTGAGGTGGTGCTTGCGGCGTCCGGGCAATTTGATGAAGGGGCTTTTCGCGTTTTACGTCTGCCCAAGGTGACTTCCGTGGAGCAGGTCAAGTCATTTGTGGGGCCGCGCGTCGATGCCGACCATCGCGATATTGCCGTGTTTCACACCATTGTCGATCCGGCGCTTCGCGCCTGCGTGCTCGATTACCTGGGTATGCTGCATATTCGTTCGGTCGATCTGATCGGTCCGACGCTTGCCGTACTGTCGTCGCTTATCGGTGTGCCGCCCAAGGGCGTTGCGGGCGTGATTCACAAGACGGATGACCACTATTTCCATCGCATCGAGGCCATGGAGTATTTTGTCGAGCATGATGACGGGCGCGGTTGCGACGATCTGTCGGGTGCCGATATCGTGCTGCTGGGTGTATCGCGCACGTCCAAGACGCCGCTGTCGATGTATTTGGCCTATCAGGGCTACAGGGTCGCCAATGTCCCACTGGCGCATGGCATGGAGCCGCCCAAGTCGATTTACGAGGTCGACCCGATGCGCCTGTTCGGTCTGATTTCGACCGTCGACGTTATTTCTGAGATTCGCGATAGCCGCTTGGGCGATGACTACGCTCGTGCCGTTGCCGGCTCCTATGCCGAGCCCGAGAGCGTGCGCAGCGAGCTTGAGGAAGCCCGTGCGCTCATGAAGCGCCTAGGCTGCTTTGTGGTGCGTACCGACGGCAAGGCGATCGAGGAGAGCGCCTCCGAGATCATCAGCCACTTGGAGGAAATCCAAGAAGCCCGCGCCCGCCGCGCCGCCCGTCGAGCCCAACAAAAGTAGCTAATTTGGGACGGGGCTTTTTTAGCTACCCCGGCTGAGGTCGCGATCTTTTTGGTCGATTGCCTGCGGGGGCAGCTAAAAAAGCCCCGTCCCAAATTAGCTACTTATGGTAAAGCGATTTAGCAAAGAACTTGCATTTGACCTGTAATTCTCTTGCATTGGTATCTTCATAAGGTAACCACCTTTACCTACCGTTTACCGCCACATTTACCACGTTTACCAAACCCCGCGCCCTCTACGCAAGCTCGCTTAATGCCCGCCGTATAGTTCCCTCACGGCCCGCATCTGGCGGGTCGATTCGTTACCACGGTCGTGCGCGTAAGTGCATGGAAGGGGAAGTATCGTGAGCGATTGCAAGAGGGTTTACCGTTTTGGAACCGACGCCCAGGGCATCTGTGTCACTGAGGGCGACAAGTCCATGAACTTCGTGCTTGGCGGAAAGGGCGCAAACCTTGCCGAGATGAGCCGCATCGGCCTGCCGGTTCCCGGTGGCTTTACTATTACCTGCCAGACCTGTGTCGAGTACTCCGGTGCCGGCAACGTCTGGCCCGAAGGCGCACTCGATGAGATCGTTGCCGCCGAGGCGGACCTCGAGGCCCGCTGCGGCAAGAAGCTCGGCGACGCCTCCGATCCGCTGCTTGTGTCGGTTCGTTCGGGCGCTCCGTTCTCCATGCCCGGTATGATGGACACGGTCCTCAACTTGGGCCTCAATGACGATTCCGTCCAGGGCCTCATCGCGCAGACGCAGAACCCGCGTTTTGCCTGGGATAGCTACCGCCGCTTTATCCAGATGTTTTCCAACGTCGTCATGGGCGTTGACGCCGACCTGTTCGAGAACGCGCTGACCCAGGCACGCCTGGTCGCTGGCGTCCGCGTCGACTCCAAGCTTTCGGCCGAGGATCTGCAGGAGCTCGTCGAGACCTTCAAGGGGATCTTCTCCGAGAGCGTCGATGCCTCCCTGTATCCCGAGCTCGAGGTCGCTGACGGCAAGCCCGTCTTCCCGCACGACCCGGAGCTTCAGCTGCGCCTTGCCATCCAGGCTGTCTTTGGCAGCTGGATGAACGAGCGTGCCTGCATCTACCGCAAGCAGCATGGCATTTCCGACGACCTCGGCACCGCCGTCAACGTGCAGGCCATGGCCTTTGGCAACAAGGGCGAGACCTCTGCGACGGGCGTCGCCTTTACGCGTAATCCGGCCGATGGCACCAAGGAGTTCTACGGTGACTTTTTGGTCAACGCCCAGGGCGAGGACGTCGTCGCCGGTATCCGCAACACCGAGCCCATCGCCGACCTCAAGACCACCCCGGGCCTCGAGTCCGCAGGTGAGGAGCTCGAGCGCGTGTTCCTGACGCTCGAGGATCATTACCGCGATATGTGCGATATCGAGTTCACCATCGAGCAGGGCAAGCTCTGGATGCTCCAGACCCGCGTGGGCAAGCGCACCGCCACCGCCGCCCTGCGCATCGCCATTGAAATGGTCGAGGAAGGCCTGATCACCCGCGAAGAGGCCGTGAGCCGCATCGATCCCGCGCAGCTCGACCAGCTCCTTCACCCGCAGTTCGACGCCTCCAAGAAGTACGAGGCGCTGGCCAGCGGTCTTAATGCCAGCCCCGGTGCCGCCGTGGGCGAGGTCGTGTTCTCGAGCGACGACGCCGTCGCGCGCGCCAACGAGGGTCACAAGGTCATTCTGGTTCGTTGGGAGACCAACCCCGACGACCTGAAGGGCATGGTCGCCGCCGAGGGCATCCTGACCAGCCACGGTGGCAAGACGAGCCATGCCGCCGTTATCGCCCGCGGCATGGGTACGCCCTGCGTCTGCGGCGTTGAGCGCTTCCACATCGACGCCGCCGAGAAGGTCGTGCGCATCGAGGGCAGCGACCGCGTACTGCACGAGGGCGATGTCATCTCCATCGACGGCACCCAGGGCATCGTCGTCGACGGTCCCGTCGATCTGGTTTCGGCTGAGCTCACCGGCGACCTGGACACCATCCTGTCCTGGGCCGACGAGATTCGCTTGGACGAGACCTGTGGCCATGCCAACCATGTGCGCGTCAACGCCGACAATCCCGAGGATGCCGAGCTCGCCCTCGAGTTTGGCGCCGAGGCCATTGGCCTGTGCCGCACCGAGCACATGTTCCTGGGTGACCGCAAGAACATCATCCAGAGCTTTATCCTGTCTGACGATGAGGCCGTGAAGCAGCAGGCCCTGGCCGACCTGCTCAAGGTTCAGACCGAGGACTTCCTGGCGATGTTCAAGACCATGTCCGGTCGCGATGTGGTCGTCCGCCTGCTCGATCCGCCGCTTCATGAGTTCCTGGATAATCCTCGCGAACTCGAGGTCGCCATCACCAAGAAGGAAGCCGCCGGCGCCAGCGAGGAAGAGCTTGCAGCCCTGCGCGCCCGCCTGCGTCGTATCGACGGCATGGTCGAGTCGAACCCCATGCTCGGCCTGCGCGGCGTTCGCCTGTCCGTCGTCTTTAGCGATCTGCCGCTCATGCAGGTTCGCGCCGTCGCCACGGCCGCTGCCCGCCTTATCAAGGAGGGCGTCGACCCGCATCCCGAGATCATGGTTCCGCTCGTTTCCATCACGGCTGAGCATGTCCAGACTCGCGAGGTCATCGAGCGCGTAATCGCCGAGGTTTCCGACGAAGAGGGTGTCGAGCTCAATATTCCCGTAGGCACGATGCTCGAGCTGCCGCGCGCCTGCATGGTCGCTGACGAGATCGCCCATCACGCAGACTTCTTCTGCTTTGGCACCAACGACCTGACCCAGACCACCTTCGGCTTCTCCCGTGACGATGCCGAGGCCAAGTTCATCCCGCTGTACATGCATAAGAAAATTCTGAAGGACAACCCCTTCGAGACCATCGACGCGGCGGTGCTGGAGCTCGTGCGCATGGCCGTGGAGAAGGGTCGCGCCACCAACCCCGACATGCACTTTGGCGTGTGCGGCGAGCACGGCGGCGACCCCAAGTCCATCAAGGGCCTGTTTAACGTGGCCGACGTGGACTACGTGTCCTGCTCGCCCTACCGCGTGCCCCTCGCGCGCCTGGCCGCCGCTCAGGCCAAGCTCGAGGCCAAGCGTTCCGCCTAACGTTTTACGCATGGGCGTCTAACGTAGCCCCCTTCATGCCGCCCGTCTCATTCGTGAGGCGGGCGGTTATCATGTGCTGGTTTTGTCTTTTTGTCTGCGTAAAAAATTGTTCTTGCAGCAGAAACCCGCGCGTGTATACTCGAATACGTTTGTTCAACTACGTGCCGGCCAAGGTGGTACGGCACCTCTAGAAGAGTAAGGAATTGCACATGGATTACATCCGCGCAATCGAGCGTCAGCAGATCCGCGAGGACATTCCTCAGGTTCGCGTCGCCGACAACGTCAAGGTTCACTACCGCATTAAGGAAGGCGACCGCGAGCGCATCCAGGTCTTCCAGGGCGACGTCATCCGCATGGCCGGCGCCGGTGCCCGCGAGACCTTCACCGTCCGCAAGATGTCCTTCGGTGTCGGTGTTGAGCGTACCTTCCCGCTTCACAGCCCCAAGATCGCCAAGCTCGAGGTCGTTCGTCATGGTCGCGTCCGTCGCGCCAAGCTGTACTACCTCCGCGATAAGGTGGGCAAGGCTGCTCGTATCCCCGAGAAGCGCTAAGAAGATCGCAGCGTCTGTCCACTCGCTTGGACGTAAGGGTCACCTTCGGGTGGCCCTTCTTTTTATCTGATTTGCATGCAAGGAGGGCCTGGTATGGCCAATATGACGAGCTCGGTTTCGGCATCGCAGGTTGCCGGCGAGCTGGCGAGCGCCACGTTCGAGGAGATTCCCGCCCTCGTGGAGCATTATCGCGAGGATCCGCGCCAGCAGGTGATCAAGGCTTGCGAGCGTGCCCTTAAGCGCCATGCCAAGGAACTTGCCGAGCGCGAGCGCGTCGACGGCATGTACGAGCTGATGCACGAGCTCGGTGGGGATGGCGTGGTCGTGGGCGTCGACGAGGTGGGTCGCGGCTCTGTGGCCGGTCCTTTGACGGTGTGCGCCGTGTGCCTTCCTATGGAGCCGCGCGTCTGGGGCATCAACGATTCCAAAAAGCTCACGCCGGCGCGCCGCGAGTTGCTCTCAGTGAAGATTGCCGAGGTGGCGACGGCGATCGGTTTTTGCCATATCGCGCCTAAGGATATCGATGAGATGGGCATGGCCCGTGCTATCCGTACCGCCGTTGCGGGCGCCGTGGCCGATACGGGGCTCGAGCCCGATTGCGTGCTTATGGATGGCAACCCCTTGGGCGCCGTTCCTAACGAGCGCGATGTGGTGAAGGGCGATGCCAAGATCGCCTGCATCGCTGCGGCGTCCATCATGGCCAAGGTCACGCGTGACGAGATGATGGTCGAGTACGACGCCGAGTACCCCGAGTACCATCTGGCCGAGTCGAAGGGCTATGCGAGCCCCGAGCACATCGAGGCCATTCGCAAACATGGACTTTGTCCACTGCACCGCGTGAGCTTTTGCGGAAACTTTCTGCAGACTGAGCGCCTTTTCTAGGTCAATTGTGGAGACAGCGACCTCTGGGGTTTTATAAACCTGCTGGTAGCGGGCCGTATGCAGCACCATTGTTGCGTACGGCCCGTTTTTTGACGGCATTTGGTCAGGTTTTGGTTTGCTTCCGGTACTTACCCGCATGAAAGGTGCCCTCATCATCGGGGCAATGCAGTGCGCGGGAAAGGAGACCCCATGAGTGCCGCAAGCAAAAAGAGCAAGACGCAGCAGCTCAAGGAGCGTTGGGAAAACGGCGAGCTCGACTCCGGGGCGATGATGCCCGAGTTTATCAAGGGGCTCAGTCCCCGCGAGCTGGGCATGCTGGGCGAGCTGATTACCATCGACTACTTTAACGAGCGCGGCTACACCTTGCTGGAGCAGGGCTATCGTTGCACCGAGGGCGAGGCCGATCTGGTGCTGCTCGATGAGCTCGACGATGTCGTGGTAATGGCCGAGGTCAAGACCAGACGCGTCGCACTGGATTGCAGCACGAGGGTCTTTCCGGAGGAGGCCGTGGACGCCCAAAAGCAACGCCGCTACCGCCGCATCGCAAGTTGCTATCTCATGGAGCATTATCCGCTCAAGGCGATTCGCTTCGATGCCGTGGGTGTCACCATCCGCGGCGGGCATATCGCCGAGATCGAGCACCAGTACAACGCGTTCGATTGGCAGGTGTCGTGATGGCGTTCGAGACGTTTGCCGTTCACGCGGCCTGCATCCGTGGCGTCGAGGCGATTCACGTCACGGTCGAGGTCTCGCTTTCCGGTGGCGTTCCGGGCATTCAGATGCTCGGTATTCCGAGTATGGAGGTGATGGAGTCACGCGGTCGTATTCGCTGCGCGATGCGCTCCGCCGGGTTCGAGATCCCACGCTCGGGCATTACGGTCAACCTGGCGCCCGGCGATATTCGCAAGACCGGTAGCGGCTTTGATCTGCCCATCGCCATCGCGGTTCTGGTGGCCGATGGGCAGATTCCCCGTGACAACCTCGATCGCTGCCTTATCGCCGGCGAGCTTGGTCTGGACGGTACGGTGCTTCCCGTCAAGGGCGAGGTGGCGTTTCAGCTGCTGGCTCGCGACATGGGGCTGTCTTTTATTGCCGGCAGGTCCGACCAGCATGTGCCACTCGCGGGCGTGGATTGCGGCTTTATTGATCATTTGTCTCAGCTTGCCCATGGCATGGGCGAGGCGGCTCGGCACTATCTGGATTCCGAGGGCGTCGAGGCGACCTTTGAGCCCGAGCTCGACTATGCCGACGTACTGGGGCAGGAGGTCGCCAAGCGCGGCATGGCGCTTGCGGCGGCAGGAGAACTCGGCTTGCTCATGATTGGGTCCCCGGGATCGGGCAAGACGATGCTTGCGCGCCGTATGACCGGCATCCTGCCTGAGCTTTCCGTTGAGGATCAGCAGGAGGCGCTGTGCATCCATTCGGTTTTGGGTGAGAACATTGATGGCTTGTTAGCGGGGCACCGGCCCTTCCGCAGTCCCCATCACAGTATTTCAACGGCGGGCCTCATTGGCGGCGGACGCCCGGTGCATCCGGGTGAGATCAGCCTGGCTCATGGCGGCGTGCTCTTTTTGGACGAGCTTGCCGAGTTTCCCACGGGTGTGCTGCAGACGCTGCGTCAGCCCATCGAACGCGGCTATGTAAGGATCGTACGCGTCGACGGGGCCTTTACGTTCCCGTCGCGCTTTCAGTTGCTCGCTGCGAGCAATCCCTGCCCCTGCGGCTTTTTGGGCGATCGCGAGGTGCCGTGCCGCTGCTCGGCGGCGATGGTCGAGCGCTATCGGTCTAAGCTGCGCGGTCCTTTGGCCGACCGTATCGACATGATGATCGATGTGACCCGTCCCGACCCCCAAGTGATTATCGAGGGTGCAGAGGGTATGTCGTCGGCTGAGTTACGTGACTACGTTGTGCGCGGTCGCGCTTTTCGCACTTGGCGCGAATCCCGTATGGACGATGCGGATGCCGAGGCCGAGGATGACGAGACGCGGTCCATTGACGGCGTCGTTTCGACCTTTGAGCTCGATGATGCGGCGGAGAAGTGCGTGCTCGGCCTGTCGAAGCGCACGCATCTCACGGGCCGCGGCATCGTGCGCCTGGTGCGCATTGCGCGCACGATCGCGGATGTCGCCGAGAGCGAGCAAGTGACGCAGGACCACGTGCTCGAGGCGGCGATGTACCAGGGAAGGAGGGACCAATGATGGCCGAGGGGACCTTCGAGCTGCATCCAGGTGATGTGTTGTATCCCGAGACCGTTTTGGAGCTTTCTGATGTACCCCAGACGCTCTATGTGCGCGGCAACCCCGAGGTTCTTTCGACGCCCGCGCTCTCCATCATCGGCGCGCGTAAGGCCTCGCCGTATGGCCTTGCCGTGGCAGAGCTTGCGGCAAAGGTTGCGGTCGAGGCGGGCGTGACGGTTGTTTCGGGCGGCGCGGTCGGTTGTGACCAGGCCTCGGGTTGGGCTGCGGTCAACGCCGGCGGCAAACACGTCGTGGTGCTGGGGACGGGCGCCGACGTGGTCTACCCGCGCTCGAGCGCGGGGCTTATTACTCGCACGCTTGATACGGGCGGCGCGGTCGTGTCGATCTCTCCGTGGGGCATGGGTCCGCGCAAGTTCGCCTTTCCGCGCCGCAATCGCGTGATCGCGGCCCTGTCGCAAGCCCTCTTTGTATCCGAGGCGGGTATGCCTTCTGGGACGTTTTCTACAGCCGAGGCTGCTATGGATTTGGGGCGCGAACTTCTTGCCGTGCCGGGGTCGATCCTATCGCCCGAGTCGCGTGGCACGAATTACCTCATTGCGAACGGTGCCTGCTGCATCGTCGACGAGGAATCTATCGAGATGGCTATCTCACGCATCTACGGAACCCTGCGCTACTCGCGCCCCGATGCTCCCGGCATTGCCGATCTGGATCCAACGCAGCAGACCGTGATGCATGCGCTCATCGCCTCTCCGCTCAAGGTCGACGACATCGCGGCGCTCGTCTCGCTCGATGCTGTCGGCGTACTCAAACTCTTGGGTTCGCTTGAACTCGAGGGTCTTATCGAGCGCATGATGGATGGAAGGTATGCGCCCTCCAAGTTTGCCCTTCACGCCCAGACACCCTTCGGTCACAATGGGAAACGTGTCAATTAGAAAGGTGTTTGCAGATGCAGTTCGATCAGGTGACAGTTATCGGTGGCGGTCTGGCGGGTTCGGAGTGCGCGATCCAGCTGGCAGATCGCGGGTTTGCCGTAAAGCTGTGCGAGATGCGCCCCCAGGTGAGCTCCCCGGCCCACCATACCGATCACCTGGCAGAGCTCGTCTGCTCCAATTCGTTTAAGTCGACCCGTCCGGATTCCGCGGCTGGTTTGCTGAAAGCTGAGCTTGAGCGCATGGGTTCAGTCCTGCTCGATTGCGCCCATCGCGCGGCTGTTCCCGCCGGTGGCGCCCTGGCGGTCGACCGCGTCAAGTTTTCCGAGCTTGTCGAGGCCGAGGTTGCCGCTCGTCCCAATATCGAGGTCGTGCACGGCGAGGTCACGCAGATTCCCGAGGGTCACGTGGTCATTGCCGCGGGCCCGCTGTGTTCACCGGCGCTGAGCGAAGAGGTTATGAAGCTCGTCGGTGGCGATGCCCTGGCATTCTTTGATGCGGCGGCGCCGATTGTCGATGCCTCCACGCTCGATATGGACGTGTTGTTCTCGCAGTCGCGCTACGAGGAGCAGGGGAGCGGCGACTATCTCAACGCTCCGCTCAATAAGGAGGAGTACGAGGCCTTTATCGAGGCGCTTACCACGGCCGACCGCGTGGTGCTCAAAGACTTTGAGGGCGGCGATCTGTTCCAGGCCTGCCAGCCTGCCGAGGAAGTTGCGCGCACCGGCAAGGACGCCATTCGCTTTGGCGCCATGAAGCCCGTCGGCCTTACCGACCCGCGTACCGGACGTCGCCCCTGGGCGGCGATTCAGCTGCGTGCCGAGAACAAGGAGAAGACCGCCTATAACCTGGTGGGCTTCCAGACCAACTTGACCTTTGGCGAGCAGAAGCGCGTCTTCCATATGGTGCCGGGCCTGGAGAACGCTGAGTTCTTCCGCTACGGTGTCATGCACCGCAATACCTTTGTCGACGCCCCGCATGTGCTCGATGGCACCTTTGCCGTGCCCGGTACCGGTGTGCGCCTGGCCGGTCAGATCACCGGCACCGAGGGGTACATGGAAGCCGTGGCGACAGGTCTGCTCGCGGCGCTTAACACTTATGCCGAGGCTATCGGTGCCGCGGGCGTCGAGTTGCCGCGTGTGGGCGCCCTGGGTGCGCTCGTGGGCTATGCGACCGATCCTGCCACCGTGGGCTATCAGCCCATGCATGTCAACTTTGGCCTGGTGCCGCCACTCGAGGATGGTAAGCGCCGCAGCAAGCGCGACCGCTACCAGGCCTATGCAGACCGTGCGCTCGAGGCCCTCGATGCCTACTTGGCCACGCGTTCCGACTTGTTTGGAGGCGACCAGTCATAGCCTTTGACCTGTACGACACCGTCGACTCGTTTATCGCCTATATCGCACGCGTCGAGGGACTTTCTCCCAACACGGTGACGGCCTATGACTCGAGGCTAGAGCGCTTTGCTGCCTGGTGCGAGCGCGAGGATATCGATGCTTTCGCTGCCGACGTGCGCACCATTCGTCGCTATCTTGCCGAGCTTTCGCGTGAGCAGGTGGCTCCCCGAACGCTTGCGGCGCACCTGTCGGCTATTCGATCTCTCTATCGCTGGATGGCTGCCGAGGGGATTGTCGAGGGCGATGCGGTCTCGGCGATCGCATCGCCCAAGCTGCCGCGTGACCTGCCGGGTGTCCTTACGACCCAGCAGGTTGAGGCGCTGCTCAAGACGCCTGATACCTCGACGCCTGCGGGACTGCGCGATGCGGCGATGCTTGAGTTGCTCTATGCCTCCGGCGCGCGAATCTCGGAGCTCGCGGCGCTCAACGTGGAGTCTATTGGTTGGTCCGAGCGAACGCTGCGACTTTGGGGCAAGGGGAGCAAGGAGCGTATCGTCCCTCTGTATCGTCGTGCGCTCGAGGCGACGCGTCTCTATATTGAGGAGGGGAGGCCGGAATTGCTCGCTCAGGCAAAGCGTCGTGACCCCTCTACCGGGCCTCATCCGCTGCTTATATCGGCGCGCGGCAATCGCATGAGCGCCGCCATGCTCAGGCGGCGGTTCCATACGCTGGCGACGCTCGCCGGCATTCCGGCCGACATCGCCCCGCATGCGATGCGCCATACCTTTGCGACCGACTTGCTCGAGGGCGGTGCGGACCTGCGCTCGGTTCAAGAGCTGCTGGGCCATGCGAGCCTGTCCACGACGCAGATCTACACGCATCTCACACCCGATCGGCTTAAGCGGGCTGTGGCTCAAGCCCATCCCCGCGGCGAATAGTGGCTGGCACGTCCCGCGCCGCACTCAGGTGTGTGGTTTTGATTGCGGGTTGGCAGGAAGAAGCATTCCTGCTATCATTCATCGGGTTGCTTCACGGCAACATGTTTTTATCACGCACGCGCGGCTACTTCATACCGTGGTGCCCGGGCTTTGGTAGCACATGTCCGGGTTGGTTTTGGAGGATGACCCCGCGCGGAGGCAAACCACAGGAGGTTTAACATGGCTACCAAGATTAATATCCGCACCCTGCTCGAGGCCGGCTGCCACTTCGGTCACCAGACCCGTCGCTGGAACCCCAAGATGAAGCCGTTCATCTTCGGTGAGCGCAACGGCATCTACATCCTCGACCTCAAGCAGACCATCCTCGACGCCGACCAGGCCTACACCTTCGTCAAGAACGTCGCCAAGGGCGGCAACGTGCTGTTCGTCGGCACCAAGAAGCAGGCTCAGGAGGCCGTCAAGAACGCTGCTGAGCGCGCCAACATGCCTTACATCAACCAGCGTTGGCTCGGCGGTATGCTGACCAACTTCGTTACCATCCGCTCCCGCATCAACCGCATGGAGGAGCTCGAGGCCATGGTCGAGGACGGCCGCATGGCTGTTCTGCCCAAGAAGGAGCAGGCTGTGCTCGGCAAGGAGCTTACCAAGCTCCAGACCAACCTCGGTGGCGCCCGCGACATGAAGGGTCTGCCCCAGGCTCTCTTCGTCATCGACACCAAGCGCGAGGAGAACGCCATCAAGGAGGCTCAGCGCCTGAACATCCCCGTCGTCGCCCTGATCGACACCAACTCCGATCCCGACGAGGTCGAGTACGGCATCCCCTGTAACGATGACGCTATCTCCGCTGTAACCCTTATGTGCGAGCTCATGGCTGACGCCTGCCTCGCTGGCTCCGGCAAGGAGCAGGTCTCCGAGGCCGAGATGGCCGCTGAGCCCAAGGCCGAGTAAATCAGTCTTAGTTAATTCTTTTTCATCTCTTTGAAAGGAACCACAATGGCCCAGATTACCGCCGCTATGGTCAAGCAGCTCCGCGAGATGACCGACTCCCCGATGATGGAGTGCAAGAAGGCTCTCGTCGAGGCTGACGGCGACATGGACGCCGCTGTCGACGTTCTGCGTAAGAACGGCCTTGCCAAGGCTGCCAAGAAGGCTGGCCGTGAGACCAACGAGGGCGCTGTCGCCGCGTTCGTCTCCGAGGATGGCAAGACCGGCGCTCTGCTCGAGCTTTCCTGCGAGACCGACTTCGTTGGCTCCAACGCCAAGTTCACCGGCTTTGCTTCCAAGGTCGCTGAGGTTGTCGCTACCACCGAGCCTGCTGACGTCGACGCTCTGCTCGAGAAGCCGATGGGCGAGGAGACCGTTTCCTCCGAGCTCACCGAGATGATTCACATCATGGGCGAGAACATGAAGATCTCCCGCTTCGCCGCCCGTAAGGCCGAGAACGGCGCGCTCGCTTCTTACATCCACATGGGTGGTAAGATCGGCGTCCTCGTCGAGTTTGCTTTCGAGAAGGCCGAGACCGCTCAGGCTGAGTCCTTCAAGACCTTCGCTCACGACGTTGCCCTTCAGGTTGCCGCCGTCGCCCCGATCTGCGCTACCCGCGATCAGGTTCCGGCCGAGACCGTCGAGCACGAGAAGCAGATCTACATGGCTCAGGCTGCCGAGTCCGGCAAGCCCGAGGCCATTCAGGAGAAGATGGCTGTCGGCCGTCTGGAGAAGTTCTACAAGCAGTCCGTGCTCACCGAGCAGGAGTTCATCAAGGACAGCTCCCTCACCATCAAGAAGTACGCTGAGCAGGTCTCCAAGGAGCTCGGCGACACCATTACCGTCGTTGCCTTTGACCGTCTGGTCCGTGGCGAGTAAATAAGCTCTTGTAGCTGGTAATGAGCAGGCTGTGGGTTTTACTCACAGCCTGCTTTTTCATGGCTCTTCTTAGAGCCTTTGATAGAATGTTGAGAGTTCAATCTAAAGGAGGATCGCTTTGTCCGACATCCGATATAAACGCGTGCTTCTTAAGCTTTCTGGCGAAGCACTGATGGGCGACGGCCAATATGGCATCGACCCCAAGGTTACCGACCATCTTGCCAAGCAGGTCAAGGAGCTGCTCGCCGTTGGTCATGAGGTCGGCGTCGTTGTCGGCGGCGGCAATATTTTCCGCGGCATGGCCGGCGCTGCCGGTGGCATGGAGCGTGCTCAGGCCGACTATATGGGCATGCTGGCAACCGTTATGAACGCGCTCGCCCTGCAGGATGCCTTCGAGCATAACGATGTTCCCTGCCGCGTGATGAGCGCTATCCAGATGAACGAGATCTGCGAGCCCTATATTCGCCGTCGCGCCATCAACCACCTTTCCAAGGGCAACGTCGTTATTTTTGCCGCCGGTTCGGGCAATCCGTACTTTACGACCGACACCGCCGCGGCTCTTCGTGCGTGCGAGATCGGCGCCGAGATTCTGATTAAAGCCACCAAGGTTGACGGCATCTACGACAAGGATCCCGTCAAGTGCGCCGATGCCGTCCGTTTTGACAAGATTACCTATCACGAGGTTCTCGTCCGCGGCCTGCAGGTTATGGATTCCACGGCTACGGCACTGTGCCAAGATAACCGTATGCCGATTTTGGTCCTCAACATCGATGGCGAGGACACCGTCAAGCGCGCGCTTTCGGGTGAGCCCGTCGGCACGCTCGTCTATCAGGAGGATTAAGCATGGCAGAGAACATCACCGCCCACATGGACAAGTCGCTCGAGTCCCTCAAGCATAACTTCTCCAAGGTCCGTACCGGCCGCGCCAATGCCAACATTCTGTCCGACATCACCGTCGATTATTACGGTGTTCCCACGCCGGTCACGCAGGTTGCCGCCGTCAAGACCCCCGAGGCCCACATGCTGCTCATCGAGCCGTGGGACAAGGCACTCATCAACGCTATCGTCAAGGCCATCGGCGCTTCCGATCTGGGTATTACCCCCAACTCCGATGGCACCGTCGTTCGTCTGCCGTTCCCGGCTCCCACCGAGGAGCGCCGTCGCGAGCTCGTCAAGGAGTGCCGCGAGTACGCCGAGCAGGCCAAGGTGTCTATCCGTAACATCCGTCGCGACTTCAACAACAAGCTCGAGCGCGATGAGGAGCTCACCGAGGACGATGTCCGTCGCGAGCAGGCCAAGGTCCAGAAGCACACCGATGAGTATGTCGCCAAGGTCGAGGAGCTTCTGAAGGAAAAAGAAGCCGAGGTCATGGAGATCTAAGGTGCAATACGACGAGCATAAACTGGTCGAGTACTTTGCCGACGCCCCTGCGGGCGTCGGTTTTTCCGACCTTGACCTCAATAACATTCCGCACCATATCTCGTGCATCATGGACGGAAACGGTCGTTGGGCCACATCGCGCGGTCTTGCACGCACCGAGGGCCACAAGGCGGGTATCGTCTCCCTTCGTGAGATTATTACCGCCTGCGTGCGTCTGGGCGTCGACGTGCTTTCGGCCTATGCGTTTTCTACCGAAAACTGGAACCGCCCGCAGCATGAGGTCAACGTCTTGATGCATCTGTTTGCCAAGACGTTTATCGACGAGCTGCCGCTTCTGAAGCGCGAAAACGTGCGCGTTGTCTTTTTGGGTGACATTTCCGCGCTGCCCAAGAAGACCCGCGACGTTTTTGAACGCGGTCTTGCCGAGTGCGCCGATCACACCGGCATGACGCTGGCGCTTGCCGTCAACTACGGCGCGCGTGCCGAGATTACCCGCGCTGTCCGTCAGATCGCACTCGACGCTGCCGCCGGTAAGATCGATCCTGGCGCAATTGATGACGACATGGTGGCTTCCCACCTCTATACCGCCGGCCTTCCCGATCCTGAGCTTGTGATTCGCACCTCTGGTGAGCTGCGCCTTTCGAACTATCTGCTGTGGCAGGTGGCTTATTCCGAGTTCTACGTCACCGATACCTATTGGCCCGACTTTGATCGTTGGGGCCTTGTCGACGCCATTTTGGCCTATCAGGGCCGTGACCGTAGGTTTGGTGGTCTGAGCAAGACTGAGGAGGCTTAATCGTGTCCGATCGTCCCAAGGCAACTGCTCCCAAGACGCCTGCGCGCAAAGCTGCCACTGCGGGAGCGCCTGCAGCGAAGAGCGGCACCGGTTCGTGGCTGGCGGGCTTTATTACCCGTGCCGCCGCCGGTATCGTCTACGCCGTCGTCTTTATCCTGTGCCTGGTTTTGGGTATCGTGCCCACGGCCATCTTCGTTTCCGTCATGAGCGGTCTGTGCTGCTATGAGTTTTTCCGTATGACAAGGCTCGATGGCAAGATGGCTAACGAGCGCATGGGTATCGCTGCCGCCGTACTCTTTCCGCTGTCGGCGTTGGGCGACTCGCTGCTGTTGAATGCCCTGCTTTTTGCTCTGATGCTTGCGGTGGGCATTTGGTATGTCTGTTCGTCGCGTACTCGCATATCCGATGTGGCTGTGACACTCATGGGTCCCATCTACACCGGTTTTATGCTGTCGGCCATCGTGCTGCTGCGCGATGCCGTGCCCGGTTTCGCCGGCGCCCTGCTTTCGGTGGGTGTTTGCGCGTCTCTCTGGGTCTCCGATTCGTTTGCCTACATCGTGGGCAGCCGTATCGGCAAGCACAAGATGGTCCCTAAGATTTCTCCCAAAAAGAGCTGGGAGGGCTTTGTCGGCGGCATCTTGGGCTCGGTTCTTATCTGGCTCATTTTGTGGGCGACGCATTTTTATAAGCTGAGCTTGCCCTACGCACTGCTGTGCGGCGTGGTTGTGTCCATCCTGGGCGTTATCGGCGACCTTATTGAGTCACGCATCAAGCGTGGCGTGGGCGTCAAGGATTCCGGCAACCTTATCCCGGGCCATGGCGGCATGCTCGACCGTAGCGACTCGCTTATCTTTGGCTGCATTACCGCGCAGCTGCTTTTGATGATCGGAGGCGTGCTGTAATGGCCTTTCAGACGACGTACGGCCCCGATGGGCGTCTTCGCGTTGCCATTCTGGGCTGTACGGGCTCTATCGGCACGCAGGCACTCGATGTATGCCGTCAGCATGCCGATCGACTGCAGGTGACGGCGTTGTCCGTTAACTCCAGCACTTCGGAGCTCGTTGCCGCCGCCCGCGAGTTTTCGGTCCCGGCCGTTGCCGTGGCCGACACCACCCACGGTGCGGACGCTGTACTGCAGGAGCTGCCCGAGGGCACCGAGCTCGGTGTTGGTGCGCAGGCGGTTTGTGAGCTCGCGCGTCGCGATGACGTCGACTGTGTCCTTGTTGCCATTGTGGGCGCTGCCGGGCTCGAAGCGAGCCATGCGGCCCTGACCTCGAACAAGCGTCTCGCACTTGCCAACAAGGAGTCTCTCGTTGTCGGCGGTGACCTGCTGATGCCGTTGGCGCAACCGGGTCAGCTAATTCCGGTCGACTCCGAGCACTCCGCCATCTACCAGTGCTATCTGGGGGAGAACCCACGCGAGGCTCATTGTATTTGGCTCACCTGCTCGGGCGGTCCGTTCTTTGGCCGCACCCGCGACGAGCTCGACCGCGTGACGCGTGCCGATGCCCTCGCACATCCCACGTGGGCCATGGGTGCCAAGATCACCATCGACTCTGCGACCCTCATGAATAAGGGCTTGGAGCGTATCGAGGCGATGCACCTGTTCGGGTGCGATCTCGACTTTATCAACGTGGTCGTTCAGCGCCAGTCAAAGATCCACTCGATGGTCGAGTATGCCGACGGCTCCGTGATGGCGCATCTCGGTGCGTCCGACATGCGCATTCCCATCCAGTTCGCGTTCTCGTATCCCGAGCGTTGGGATACCCCAGCTCCTCGAATCGATTTCCGCGAGCTCGGGCAGCTCACCTTCGATGCGGCCGATACGGACACATTCCGCTGCCTGGCGCTGGCCGAGCGTGCCGGCAAGACAGGCGGCACCATGCCGTGCGTGTTGAATGCCGCCAACGAAGTTGTCGTCGATGCCTTCCTGCACGATGCCTGTACCTTTACCGATATCGACCGTATCGTCGAGTCGTGCATGGATGCACACGATACGCAGGCGGTCGCATCGTTTGAGCAGCTTCGCGATGTCGATACGTGGGCTCGCGCCAAGGCCGCCGAGGTGCTCGCTGCAACCCGCTCTTAATCATAAGGATTGCTTTTCGTTTTATGGATACTGTTCTGAGCGTTCTCTCCTCGGTCTTTTGGGGCCTGCTGATGCTATCCGTCCTTGTGTTTCTACATGAGGGCGGCCACTTTTTAGCGGCTCGTGCGTGCGGCGTGCGCGTCACCGAGTTTTTCTTGGGTCTGCCGTGTCGCTTCGACATTCACCATACGTCGCGTCGCATCGGTACCAAGTTTGGCGTGACGCCGCTGCTGCTGGGTGGTTATGCCGCTATCTGCGGTATGGACCCGACCGATGTCTCGTGCGCCGACCGTGTGCTTGCGGCGATCTATCGTCATGGTCGCGTTTCGGTTGCAGACCTTTCCGTCGAGCTGGAGCTGCCCGAGGAGGATGTTCTCGAGGCTTGTGCCTTGCTTTTGGGCTGGGGTTCCATTGCGCCTTGGTACGAGGAAGGGGAGAAGCCTTCACCCAGTTACTATCCGGTTAGGTACCAGACGCTGCCGCGCGATGCTGCAGGATATACCACCTTTGACGGCCGCAAGTTCGATCGAGAGCATGCGACTGCCGAGGGCGATGTGTGGGAGCTGCCGGTCACTGCTTCGGAGTTTCTTGAGCAGGAGCGTTCGCATACCTATCTGGGCCAGGGTTTTCTCAAGCGTGCCTTTATGCTGCTCGCGGGCATTCTCGTCAATATCCTGACGGGCTTTTTGCTGCTTATGAGCATCTACTCTATCGCCGGCGTATCGGCGCCGGTCGATAGCAATGTGATCGGTCAGGTCGAAGAAGGCTCGATAGCCGCTAAGGCGGGCATCGAGGCCGGCGACGCAATTCTTAGTGTCGATGGCGTGTCCTGCTCCAGCTGGATGGATGTGTATGATGCCATCGGCAAGGCTGCCGGTCAGAACGATATCGCCATTGAGTATCAGCACGACGGTAAGAATCTTTCGACCTCGGTCGCGCTCAAGGAGGGCGAGCGTTTGGGCGTTTATGCCTCTACGCAGGTGGTCCATTTGGACCCCATTACGTCGGCGCGCCTGTCGTTCTCCTATGTTCAGCAGACAGCTGAGGGCGTGATGCGCCTGCTGCAGCCGCAGCATACGATGGAGATACTCGATCAGTCCAGCTCGATTGTGGGCATCAGTGTCATGTCTTCTCAGGCGGCGGCAGCCGGCCCTGCGACGTTCTTGACGTTTGCCGCGCTCATCTCGTTTTCGCTGGGCTTTATGAACCTGCTGCCTATTCCGCCGCTCGACGGGGGAAAGCTGGTTATCGAGATCATCCAAAAGGTCGCCGGTCGCGAGTTGCCGCTGAAGGTGCAGACGATCGTGAGCTATGTCGGCATCGCGCTCTTTGCGCTGCTGTTTGTCTATATGCTTCGTTCCGACGTCCTTCGATTTATTTTGTAGGGGAGTGTTTGGATTGTCTTTGTCCCATCCTTTGCCGCGCGAGATGACGCGCCCCGTATTTGTGGGCGACGTGCAGATAGGCGGCGGCGCTCCGGTGGTGGTTCAGTCCATGACCTGTACCGATACCGCCGACGCCCAGGCAACGCTTGCGCAAGTGCGTGCGCTTGCCCAGGCGGGTTGTGATGTTGTGCGCGTGAGTGTGCCTACCGAGGCCGCGCTTAAGGGCTTTCGCACGATTTGTGCGGAGTCTCCGGTGCCGATCGTTGCCGATATCCACTTTAACCATAAGCTCGCCATTGGCGCCGTGGAGGCCGGTGCCGCTAAGCTCCGCATCAATCCCGGCAACATTGGCGATTGGGCCAAGGTCGATGCCGTGATCGATGCCGCGGGCGCCGCTGGGTGCGCGATTCGCATTGGCGTGAACGCCGGCTCGCTTGAGCAGGATATCGCCGAGCGCGATGACCTTACGCAGCCCGAAAAGCTTGTGATGTCGAGCGAGCGTTTCGTCAAACATTTTGAGGATCGCGGCTTTACCAATATCGTGCTTTCCGCCAAGGCTCATAGCGTGTCCACGACGCTTGACACCTATCGTGCCCTGTCGCGCGAAATCCCCCATGTTCCGCTTCATTTGGGCGTGACTGAGGCCGGAACCAAGCTCCAGGGCACCATTAAGAGCTCTGTGGGCCTGGGAATTTTGCTTTCCGAGGGCATTGGCGACACCATGCGCGTCTCGCTCACGGCCGATCCGGTCGAGGAACCGCCGGTCGCCTGGGGTATTCTGCAGTCGCTCGGCCTTCGCCGCCGTGGTCCCGAGATCGTCTCGTGCCCCACGTGCGCTCGCTGCCAGGTTAACCTCATTCCTATCGCCGAGGAGGTCACCGAGCGGCTTAAGAACTACTCCGCGCCGCTTTCGATTGCCGTGATGGGCTGTGCGGTCAATGGCCCCGGCGAGGCCTCTGACGCCGACTTGGGTGTTGCCTGCGGACGAGGTCAGGGCCTGCTCTTTTCGCACGGCCAGATCATTGGTAAAGTAGCTGAGGACCAAATTGTCGACGCGCTAATGGCCGAGGTCGACAAGCTTATTGAGGAGAAATAAATGACTCGAGCAATGTATATGTCTAAGCTGTATGCTCCGACGCTCAAAGAGGATCCGGCCGACGCCGAGCTTGCGAGCCATCGCCTGCTGCTTCGTGCCGGCATGATTCGCAAGGAGGCCGCCGGTCTCTATTCCTATCTGCCGCTTGCTTGGCGCTCGATTCGCAAGATCGAGAATATCGTGCGCGACGAGATGGACGCTGCCGGCGCCCAGGAGCTCATGATGCCTATCATGGTCGATGCCGAGCTGTGGCGCGAGTCCGGCCGTATCGATGCCTATGGCAAGGAGCTCGTGCGCTTTGATGACCGTCACGGCCGCGAGTTTGTGCTGGGTCCCACGCACGAGGAGACCGTGACTGCCCTGGTGCGCAACGAGCTGCGTTCCTACAAGCAGCTGCCGGTGAATCTCTATCACATCCAGGACAAGTTCCGCGACGAGTTCCGTCCGCGCTTTGGCCTGATGCGCGGCCGCGAGTTCATCATGAAGGACGCCTACAGCTTCTCCGCCACGCAGGAGAGTCTGCAGGAGGAGTACGACAAGATGAAGCAGGCCTACGCCAACATCTGCGAGCGCTGCTATATCAAGGCCCTGCCCGTTGTTGCCGACTCCGGTGAGATCGGCGGCGATACCTCCGTTGAGTACATGGCGCTGGCCGACGCCGGTGAGGCTTCGCTGGTCTACTGCGACGATTGCGGCTTTGCTGCCGATGACGAGGCTGCAAGCACCAAGGTCGTTGTGACCGAGGGCCCCGGCGACGGCACACTCACCAAGGTCGAGACTCCGGGCATGGGAACCATCGAGGCTGTTGCCAAGTTCTTCGGCTTCCCCGAGAACGGTACGCGCAAGTCCCTGGCTCTCATCGACGCCGAGGGCAAGCCTGTTGTGGCCATCGTTCCGGGCGATCATGAGCTCAACGACTGCAAGGCCGAGCACGTCTTTGGCAAGGGCTATCGCATGATGACCGACGAGGAGCTCCTGACCTACGGTCTGCACAAGGGCTTTATCGGACCGGTTAACCTGCCCGAGGGCATCCGTCTAGTGTGCGACGAGAGTCTGCGCGAGTCCAAGCAATGGGCCTGCGGTGCCAACGAGGTCGATTATCACTTTACCGGCGCCTGCCCCGAGCGCGACTTTACCGTCGACGTGTGGGCCGACCTGGTAACCGTCGTTGCCGGCGATCCCTGCCCGCACTGCGGCAAGCCGCTTTCCGCTGCCCGCGGCATCGAGGTTTCTCAGGTGTTCCAGCTGGGCACCAAGTACTCCGAGGCCATGGGTGCCACCTTTATGGACGAGGATGGCAAGGAGAAGCCGCTTATCATGGGTTGCTACGGCGTGGGCGTGTCTCGCTCGCTCGCTGCCGTCGTGGAGCAGCACAACGACGAGCACGGTATTGTCTGGCCGGTCTCCGTTGCTCCGTACGAGGTCGCGGTGATTCCGCTCGATCCCAAGAAGGAGGAGTGCGCGACCGTCTGCGAGCAGATTGTTGATGGTCTGTGCGCCGAGGGTATCGAGGTCGTCGTCGACGATCGCGATGAGCGTCCTGGCTTTAAGTTTGCCGACAACGACCTTATGGGCTTCCCGTATCAGGTAGTGCTCGGCAAGCGTGGTCTTAAGAACGGCACCGTCGAGCTCAAGGACCGTGCCACGGGCGAGCGCGAGGATGTGGCGATCGACGAGGTCGTCGCCAAGGTTGCCGAGCTTGTGAAAGCTGCCCGTCGTTAATCTACGATTTCGCTTGTAGTTCGATATGCGGGACGGCCTCGCATTTCTCCAGATTGGGGGGATGCGAGGCTGCCCTTTTATCTTGCCGTCGTGCTCAATCGCTAAAAGAAGGCTTATAGGACAAAATGTGTGTCCCGATAGAACATCCGTTTCCATCCATTAATCCAGCCAGAACGGGTACGGGTCCCTGTGGTGGAGGTCCTCCCACACGGCCCTGTCGCCCCACTCCGGCCCTCCGTCCTCGCGCGACGGCGAGGCGGAGTAGACGCTGAACAGGAAGTCGATGTCCGCGTCGGTCGGCATCGCGGCGGGCTTCCCGCGCGCCGTCCTCGCGTCCCCCGAGTGCGCGAGGCACCACCAGAACACCGCCTTCACGCGCCTGGCC
>DBFEQD010000032.1:0-43427 GCA_048326155.1 Collinsella sp. | reverse complement strand
GCCCCAGACCGGCGGGATAGACCAGTTCAGATGGGGCTTTGATGCATGGGTGGTCTGTTGTTGTGCAAATGGGTATCATACTGTGGTTATTGCATCGACTCTACGATGCATTGTTGTATGTGCCCGGCGGTCGGTTTGCCAGAAGCGCCCCGTCGGTTGTTCCAGACCCGTTTCGAAGAAAGGAAACAACACTCACCTATGGCAGCTAAAAAATCATCTCCCTTGAAGATCATCCCGCTCGGCGGCCTTGACGGCATCGGCAAGAACATGACGGTCTTCGAGTGCGGCGACGACATGGTGCTCGTCGACGCCGGCCTCATGTTCCCGGATGACTCCCAGCCTGGTATCGACCTGGTGCTTCCCGACTACACCTATGTTCTGGAGAACGAGGAGAAGCTCCGCGGTATCGTCGTCACCCACGGCCACGAGGACCACACCGGTTCGCTTCCGTATCTGCTGCAGGACCTCAACAATAAGGTGCCCATCTTCTCGAGCAAGCTGACGCTTGGCTTTATCGAGGGCAAGCTTTCTGAGTTCCGCATCCGCGCGCCCAAGTTCCGCGAGGTCAAGGGTGGCAGCCATGTCAACCTCGGCGGCATCTCGCTCGACTTCTTCTCGATGACGCACTCCATCCCCGGCGCTCTGGGCGTGTTCATCCGCACCAATCAGGGCACCGTTATGCACACCGGCGACTTTAAGCTCGACCAGACGCCCATCGACGGCGTCACGCCCGACTATGCCGCTATCAGCCGCTTTGCCAAGCAGGGCATCGACCTGCTGCTTTCTGACTCCACCAACGCCACGGTTCCCGGCTTTACCAAGTCTGAGGCCGAGGTTGGTCCCAACCTGCTGCACGCCATCAAGAACGCCCCGGGTCGCGTGTTCGTCGCATCGTTCTCGAGCCACATCCATCGTTTGCAGCAGATCTGCGATGCCGCCCGCAAGTGCGGCCGTAAGGTCGTTGTGACCGGTCGTTCCATGCTCACGAACACCCGCGTGGCGCGCGAGCTCGGTTATCTCAACATCGATGATGCCGATATCATCGATGCCTTTGACATTGATAACCTGCCCGACGACAAGATTGTCGTCATGTGCACCGGTTCGCAGGGCGAGCCGCTGTCGGCCCTGTCCCGCATGGCCAATGGCGAGCACAAGACGCTCTCCATCCACGAGGGCGATACCGTTATCCTCTCGGCAACTCCTGTTCCCGGCAACGAGAAGGCCGTCCAGCAGGTCGTCAACAGCCTGGCCAAGCTCGGCTGCGACGTGTGGGATAAGAACCGCGCTCTCGTTCACGTCTCCGGTCACGGCAGCCAGGAGGAGCTCAAGCTCCTGATGGCCATGGCCAAGCCCACGTACTTTATGCCGGTTCACGGCGAGGCCGTGCACCTGCGCGCCCATGCCCAGCTGGCCCGCAAGATGGGTCTCAAGGACGATCATATCTTTATCCTCGATAACGGCGACACGCTCGAGATGCGCGGCGGTATCGTCAAGCGCGGTACGCCCGTCGAGTCCGGCGTCGTCTACGTCGACGGCCTGCGTATCGGCGATACCGACCCCATCGTCTTGCGCGATCGCCAGAAGCTCGCCAACGACGGTATGGTTACCGCTGTTGCCATCGTCTCGCTCAAGCACAAGAAGATCGAGGCCATCGAGTTCTCGGGCCGCGGCGTCTCGTTTGCCATCGACGACCAGTTCTCCGAGGATGCCTCCGCGTCCATTATGAAGACGATCGAGAAGGGCAAGTTCAGCTTTACGAGCAGCGGTTCCGATGCCATTCGCAAGGCCGTGCGCGACTCGCTCTCCAACTTTATCTGGAGCCGTACGCGCACTCGTCCGATGATCATCCCGGTCGTCATGGAGGTTTAGTTTGGCGCGCGGATCTGCACAAAACGCCAAAGGCAATAAGGCCAACAACCAACCGGCATCTGCTAAGGGTGCCGGTTCCCATCTGCGTGCCAATAAGGGCCACGAGTCCGAGTTCGATGATTTCGAGCCCTTGGTCGAGCCCTCGGCCAACCGCGATATCGCCGGCGTGGTCATTGCCGTTTTGGCGATTGCGTCCTTTATTGCCGTGATTTCGCCGGCGACTGCGCCCGTTACGGCTGCGGTTGCCGGTTTCTACCACTTGGGCTTTGGTCTGGGCGCCTACGTGCTGCCGATCGTCATTTTGCTGTTTGCCGCCACGCTCTTTTTAGGCGAGGACTCGCCGCTCAACGCGCGCTCTGTTGCGGGCGGCGCCGTGGTCTTTATTGCCGTCGTCTCCATTCTTTCGTTGATGGTGCCGGGTACGAGCGACTCGTGCGACCTTATGTTCACGCCGCAAAATCTGTCCGCCTCGGGTGGCTACATCGGTGCGTTTATTGCGAGTGCGCTGCAAAATGCCCTGGGTAAGCCTATCGCGATGGTAGTCCTGCTGGGCCTTGTCGTCGTGGGCTTGGTCATCATTGGCTTTTCGGTGGGCGGCGTTTTGCGCTCTGCCCGCGACCGTGCGGCAGATTTTGCCGAGCGCCGTCGTGCCGACGTCAACGCGAGTCCGTGGGGTGACGATGAGGCCCTGTCGGTGCCTGGTATCGCCCGTCCGCACCTGAGCATTTTTCGTCAAAAGGGCTCCGATGCGGCCGTGACCACGGTCATGGGCAATGATGTGGACCCGGTTTTGGACGATGACGACGAGGATCCGTTTGTCGACGTGTCCGATGCCGTGGAGGCTGAGCGCGCTAAGACGACGCTGCTGCCGCGCCGTCATGCCAAGAAGAGCAAGGCCACACCCAAGTTGAATACAAGTGAGCCCGATCCGTCTTGGTCCGATAGCGAGATTGAGCTCACCGAGGGCGATGACGAGGACGACGAGGGTCTGATTGAGACCGCAAAGACAACTTTGCTGCCGCGTCGCCATGCAAAGCGCGACCAGGTAACCGGTCAGCTTTCGATGGAAGACGACCCCGATAAGATCGACGAGTCCGAGCCGCCGTTTGCCGTGAATCCTGTCTCGGCAGCACCTCAGATCCCCGACTTCTTGAAGCATCCCAAGGTTGCCGATGCGCCTGCCTTGAGTGCTGTCGAATCGGCTGCGGCTAGCGATGGGGGAGCGGACGGCGGCGCCGCAGATAACGAGGGCGAAGAAGAGGACGGCCTCAAACTTCCGCCACTTGAGATTCTGCATGCCAACCCGCAGTCGGCTTCCTCTGCGTCTTCTGACAAGGAGCTGGAACAGACTGCCGAGTCGCTTCAGTCCACCTTGCTGGAGTTTGGTCGTAGTGCCCGCGTGGTCGGCTGGATCGCCGGCCCCACGGTGACGACCTTTAAGCTGCAACCTGGCGAGGGCGAGCGCGTGAGCAAGATTTCGAGCCTCGAGGACGATATCGCGCTATCGCTTGCTGCCCAGTCCGTGCGTATCTTTGCCCCGATCCCCGGCACCTCGCTTGTGGGTATCGAGATCCCCAATCGCAAGCGCCAGAACGTCAACCTGGGCGACGTGCTTCCCTATGTGAAGGGCGGTCCGCTCGAGCTCGCCATCGGTCGAGATGCCGAGGGTACGCCGGTCGTCGCCGACCTTGCCAAGATGCCCCACCTGCTGATCGCCGGTACCACGGGTTCCGGTAAGTCGGTCATGATCAACTCCATCATCACGACCTTGCTCATGCGCGCCCTTCCCGAGGACGTTCGCCTGATCATGGTCGACCCCAAGCGCGTCGAGCTTGCGGGCTATAACGGTCTGCCGCATCTTTACGTGCCTGTAGTGACCGAGCCCAAGCAGGCCGCGAGCGCTCTGCAATGGGCCGTGTCCGAGATGGAGCGTCGCCTGAAGGTCTTCGAGCGTCTCAACGTGCGTAAGATCTCGACCTACAACGAAAAGCAGGCCGCCGGCGAGTTTGAGCATTACGATAACCCGCCGCAAAAGATGCCCTACCTGGTCATCATCATCGACGAGCTCTCGGACCTGATGATGGTCGCCGGTAAGGATGTCGAGGCCTCGATCGTGCGTATTGCTCAGCTGGGCCGTGCTGCCGGTATTCACCTCATCGTGGCTACGCAGCGTCCGAGCTCCAACGTTGTGACGGGCCTCATCAAGGCCAACATCACCAACCGCATCGCCTTTAACGTCGCCACGGGCATCGACTCGCGCGTCATCATCGACCAGATGGGTGCCGAAAAGCTCACCGGTTTGGGCGACATGCTGTTCTCTAAGGTCGACTGGGGCAAGCCCCGCCGTATCCAGGGCTGCTTTGTCTCGGATGATGAAATCAACGAGATCGTCGAGTTCGTCAAGTCGCAGAGCGAGCCCGACTACCACGAGGAGATCCTGTCTGCCGTGGCGCCCGCTTCCATGTCCATGGCGGGTGGCGGCGGCATTGTCCGTACCGGAGTCGCCGAGCCGCAAGACGATGATCCGCTCATTTGGGAAGCCGCCCATATTGTGGTGGAATCGCAGCTTGGCTCCACATCTGGCCTGCAGCGTCGTCTGAAGGTTGGCTATGCGCGTGCCGGGCGTATTATGGATATGCTGGAAGAAAAGGGTGTCGTCGGCCCGCCCGACGGTTCTAAGCCGCGCGAGGTCCTGTTGGACGAGGAGGGGCTTGCCGCGCTGGAGTCTGTCGATGCCGAGATGGCACGTGAAGATCGTGAGTTTGGAGGATTCTGATGGCTGCACGCTTTGGTGACATGCTGCTTGAGCAGCGTCGCCGAATGGGCCTTTCCATTCAGCAAGTCGCCAACACCATCAAAATCAGGCCGCAGATCATCGAGTTTTTCGAGACCGGTAACTTTGCTTCGATGCCGCCGCGCGGCTATGCGCAGGGCATGATTTCGAGTTATGCTCGCTTTTTGGGCCTCAATCCGCGCGAGGTCGTCAATGCCTACTTTGACGATCTGATGGCATACGAACGCGAGACGTCGCAGCAGGGCGGTCGTTTTCAGGACGCCGCCGGCTACGTTAATTCGCGTTCCTCGGTCGATAACGGGCGCTTCCTGATGGTTCAGGGCGGTCGTTCGACCCGCTATGGACAGCGTCCT
Organism: Collinsella sp.; assembly: GCA_048326155.1. Classification (GTDB taxonomy): domain Bacteria; phylum Actinomycetota; class Coriobacteriia; order Coriobacteriales; family Coriobacteriaceae; genus Collinsella. Next base: position 38,411 of record DBFEQD010000032.1, on the reverse strand, counting down.
CAGCAGGCCGGTTATATTACCGAGACGGGTTCGGGCGAGGAGATTCGCTCGCAGCGTGACCGGTTCCGCAGTACGCCGATGCCCGAGGACCGCGCACTCCCCGCTGCTCGCGGCGTGGCGCGTGACCCTCGTGCCGGCTACGGCGACGGCGGCTATTCCGATCGCGGTTACCGTGGTGTCTCCACCGGACGCTCTCGCGGTGGCTATGCGGATGCCGATACCACACAGGTGACGCCGCGTCTTCGCTCTCAATCGCAGCCGTATGGCCAGCGCTCTTCGGCTCCGCGTGCGGGACAGCGTGGCTATCAAGGCCGCGGTGAACTTGCGCCCCGCTCGGGTCAGCGCAGCCTTCAGGGCCAGGGTGGCTATCGTGGCCGTTCCGATAGCAATCGTGGTCGTATGCCTCAGGGAGGCGGCCGCAGCAGTTCCAGTCGTGGACGCGGCGGATCACGTACTCCTCAAAACAACGGGCTCGATCCGCGTATCGTCTACGCCGGCATCGGTGCCGTTGCGCTGCTGTTGATTGTGCTCATCGTGGTGCTTCTGCGCGGCTGCGCATCTTCGGCGCCCGAGACCACGCCCGAGACGCCCACTGCTACCAAGACGACGACCAAGAAGTCTTCTAAGAAGACCGAAACGGTCGACGAGGACGAAGACACCGATGAGGCGACGGATGAGTCGACTGACTCGGACGCTACCAAGACGACGGCCAAGAAGGAAGAGAACGAGGTCACGAAGGTCAAAGTCTCCGTTGCCAAGGGAAAGACCGCGTGGATTGAGGTCAAGGTCGACGGCAAGTCGGTCTATGGCGCCCAAGCGACTGGCCCCTTTGAGCAGGAGTACACGCCCGAGTCCTCGATCGAGATCACCACGTCCAAGCCTTCCGATGTCACCGTTACCAAGAACGGTGAAAAGGTCCGTTACGACACCAAGACCTCGGGCGTGGCGCGTGTGACGATCACCGTTCCCAAGAAGGAGACGACTGATTCCGAGAATGGTGAAAGTTCTGATGGTACCGACACCACCGATGGTGCCGATACCACCGACGTTACCGATGCCCAGTCCGCGGATGGCGCCGATACCGCAACTGACGGTCAGACGCCCACCGATTCTACCGACTATTCGTACGATAGCTACTAAGCCGCTCGTACGCGAAAGGAAACATCATGGCTAAAGATTCCAGCTTCGACGTCGTGTCCGAGGTCAACATGCAAGAGGTCGACAACGCCTTTCAGCAGACCACGCGCGAGATTTCCCAGCGCTATGACCTTAAGGATTCCGGCGCTACGATCGAGCTTTCGAAGGGCGACAAGCTCTTTACGATTAACGCCCCGGCCGACTTTGTCTCCAAGCAGATTATTGACGTGCTGAGCTCCAAGCTCATCAAGCGCGGCATCGACCTCAAGGCTGTCTCGTGGGATGCTCCGCAGGCGGCATCGGGCGGCACCGTGCGCGTGCTCGGCCATATCGTCGAGGGTATCGACCAGGCGACCGCCAAGAAGATCAACAAGGACATCAAGGACCAAAAGCTCAAGGTCAAGGTGACCATCGAGGCCGACAAGCTGCGTGTTTCCTCTGCTTCGAAGGACGCGTTGCAGACCGTGATCCAGTTCCTGCGCGACCAAGACTACGGCCAGCCGCTGCAGTTCACCAACTACCGCTAATATCAATCGAAAGGACCGCTCTCCAACATGGATACACCGTTGGGCTCCGTGCTCTACATCACCCTCGGGTGCGCTAAGAACGAGGTTGACACCGACCGCATGCGTTCTCTTTTGACCGCCGCGGGCTACGAGGAGGCATTCGACCCGCAGGATGCCGATATCGCCATCGTCAATACTTGCTCGTTCCTCGCCTCCGCAACGTCCGAGAGCATCGAGACCACGCTCGAGCTCGCCAACGAGGTTCAGGACGGCGTTCGTTCTTGCCCCATCGTCATGTGCGGCTGCGTGCCGTCGCGCTATGGCGATGACCTGCCTGACGAGCTGCCCGAGGTCGCTGCCTTTGTGAAGGCCGACGAGGAAGACGGCATCGTGGCGGTCATTGATGGCGTGCTGGGTGTCGAGCGTGAGATTGCAGCCTATATCCCGCAGGTCAAACGTACCGTCGAGGGTGCTGTCGCCTACGTCAAGATTTCCGATGGCTGCAACCGCTTCTGCAGCTTCTGCATGATCCCCTATATTCGCGGTCGCTATCATTCGCGCAATGCCGAGAGCATCATCTCCGAGGTGCGCGACCTGGTTGCCGGCGGTGTGCGCGAGATCGTGCTGATCGGCCAGGACACGGGCATCTGGGGTACCGACTTTGCCGACGAGGACGTCGCCGATGGCTCGCCGCGCAATCTGGCACAGCTGCTGCGTGCCGTCGCTGAGGCCGTGCGTCCGCACAACGTCTGGGTCCGCGTGCTCTACCTGCAGCCCGAGGGCATGACTGACGAACTCATCGAGACGATACGCGATACGCCCGAGGTGCTGCCCTATATCGATATCCCCGTGCAGCACTGCGACGCGCGCATCCTCAAGGCCATGCGTCGCTCCGGTTCGCGCCAGGAGCTCGAGGATCTGTTCCGCGACCTTCGCGAGCGCATCCCCGGTATCGTGATTCGCTCCACGGCCATGGTCGGCTTCCCGACCGAGACCGACGACGAGTTTCGTGATCTTATCGACTTTATGGACACCGTCGGCTTTGACTACACGAGCGTCTTTGCATACTCGCAGGAGGAGGGCAGCCTGGCCGCTAAGATGGAGGGTCAGGTCGATGAGGAGGTTAAGCTCGAGCGCGCCCAGGAGGCCATGGACCTGGCCGAGTCGCTCGGCTTTGCCGCCACCGCCGCCCATGTGGGCGAGCGCGCCCAGGTGATCGTCGACGGTATCGAAGAGACCGAGGACGGCGCCGAGCTGATCGGCCATGCCTGGTTCCAGGCGCCCGATTCCGATGGAGCGGTGCATCTGGACGCCAGCGAGGCGTCCGTGGGCGATATTCTGACTGTCGAGTTTACCGATAGCTTCTGCTATGAGCTTATCGGTCATGTTGTGGAGTAGGAGAGCGTCGTGGCTAACGAGAGCAATAAGGAACTGACGAGTGTCTGGACGCCCGCCAACATCGTGACGTGCGTTCGCATCGTCTTTATCCCGGTGTTCATGATCGTGTCGGCGCTTTCTCACACGAGTGTTGCCGGTACGGATTGGAGCACCTTCGACGGCCCGCTCGCCGCCGCTGCCTTCATTCTGTATGTGATCCTGTCGTGCACCGATAAGGTCGACGGTTATCTGGCGCGTTCGCGCAACGAGATCACCGACTTCGGTAAATTCTTGGACCCCATCGCCGATAAGCTGCTCGTGTTCTCGGCCCTGCTGCTGTTCTTGGATTTTGGCGCGGTGACCGTGTGGTCCGTGTTCATTATCCTGTTCCGTGAGCTTCTGGTGAGCGCCCTTCGCATGGTCGCGAGTGCGGCCGGTGTGGTCGTTGCGGCCGATAAGCTCGGCAAGTACAAGACGGCAACCACGATGGTCTCCATTTGCGGTTACCTGTGCGTTTTTGCTATGGCCGGCTTGCACCTTGGCCCGGTGGCGCTGACGCTCGGCATCTACTCGGTGTCGCGCTTCCTGTATGCCGTTGCCGTTGTCCTGACCGTTATCTCGGGCGCCCAGTACTTCTGGAACTGCCGCAAGATCGTCTTTTCGGTCTAGGTCCTGGTGGGTATGACGGACTCTTTTGAGCAGATTTCCGCACACAACGAGGAGCTGGCGCGCGATATTGTCGAGCGCGCGAGCGCTCGGGGCGTGACGGTTTCGACGGCTGAGTCGCTGACGGCGGGTATGATCGCATCGACGATTACCGATATCCCGGGCGCCTCGGCGGTGCTGCGTGGCGGTGCGGTGACCTATTGCGATGAGATTAAGCATCGCGTTCTTGGTGTTGAGCAGGAGACGCTCGACCGCTATACCGCGGTGTCGCATCAGACCGCGCGCGAGATGGCGGTGGGTTCGCTGGAGCTGTACCAGAGCGATATTGCAGTGAGCGCAACGGGTTATGCCGGCCCCGGCGGTGGCACTGAGGACGATCCGGCGGGCTCTTTCTATATTGGCTGGGCGTATCGTTCCGCCGATGGGGGCGTGCCGGTCGTGGACTCTGTGCGCTGCCACTATGAGGGCGACCGTTCGTGTGTTCGTGCCCATGCGGTCGCGGAGGCACTGGGTCGCATTGTCTGCGTGCTCGATTCTATGGAATAGACGTGTTTTAAGGGGCCTCCGAGCCCCTTAATTGTGGAGATAGGGACCTTAGGCTCATTTGGCGTTTGTGCTGGTTGTAGATGTATTTTTGCCTGCCTTGTTCATATTTGGTCCTTTGTGGTCAAGCATTTGGTCAGTGTTTGGTCGGCGTTTGGTTGGGTTTTGGAAAGACCGCCTGCATATGATTGGCCTGAACGGTTGACCACGAACAGCCGTTCGTTTATTATCGATGCAGGTTGTTAAGAGGAGGGCTATTCATGGCCAAGAATTCAGGTCCCGTACGTACCGTTCATGCTCGCACGACGGGTAAAGAGCGCGATGAGATGATCGCCACCACCAAGGCCGAGATCGAGAAGAAATTCGGCCAGGGTTCCATCATGAGGTACGGCGACGGTGGTCCCGAGCTCGAGGTCGAGGCCATTCCCACGGGCGCCCTGGCCCTCGATGCCGCGCTGGGTATCGGCGGCGTGCCGCGCGGCCGTATCGTCGAGATTTACGGTCCTGAGTCCTCTGGTAAGACGACGCTTTCGCTTGAGATCCTGGCCGAGGCCCAGGCAATGGGTGGCGTTGTGGCATTTATCGATGCCGAGCACGCGCTCGATCCCACGTATGCCGCGCGCATCGGCGTGGATATCGACGAGGTACTGATTTCCCAGCCCGATACGGGTGAGCAGGCGCTCGAGATCGTTGACATGCTCGTGCGTTCCGGCGCCATCGATGCCATCGTCGTCGACTCCGTCGCCGCGCTGACCCCGCGTGCCGAGATCGAGGGAGAAATCGGCGACACTACGGTCGGTCTTCAGGCTCGCCTGATGAGCCAGGCGCTCCGCAAGCTCGCCGGCTCGCTGTCCAAGTCCAACACGACGTGCATCTTCATTAACCAGCTGCGTGAGAAGATCGGCGTCATGTTCGGCAACCCCGAGACCACGACGGGCGGCCGCGCCCTTAAGTTCTTCTCTTCGGTGCGTATCGACATTCGCCGCATCGACAGCATTAAGCTTAAGGACGAGGTTATCGGTAACCGCGTGCGCGCCAAGGTCGTTAAGAACAAGGTGGCAGCTCCGTTCCGTTCTGCTGAGTTCGACATCATGTACGGTACGGGCATCTCTAAGGAGGGCTCGATTCTGGACATGGCTGTCGAGTGCGGCATTTGCAAGAAGATGGGCTCCTGGTTTGCCTATGGCGAGGATAAGCTCGGCAACGGTCGCGAGGCCGCCAAGGCGTTCCTGCGCGAACACCCCGATTGTGCCGACGAGATTGAGCATAAGGTCCGCCTTGCCTGTGGACTTGAGTTTGATGACGATGCTCCGTCCGAGGTCGAGCTGACCGATCAGCCTGCGCCTGAGGAGTTTGACGAACTTTACGCCATCGATGGTTCCGCCATGCTCGATGATGACGACGAGTAGCGGTTACGCTCATGTCGTATACGGTGACCGAGGCCACGGTCGTCTTTCCTGATAAGAAGGCGGCCTCCTCGTTCTCGAGCGGGTATGCGTCCAAAAAGCCTTGCGCACATATCGATTGTGAGCTTGAGGGCGGTTTTGAGCGGTCCATTTGGATTCCCGTGCGGGTTGCGCGGCTGTATGTCAAAAACCGCCCCGATCTTCCCTGTGATTGGGATAACTTTCGTGATGCGGTACAGCTCATCGAGCGTAAATGTGCGCTTACCATGGTGACCGAGATGTTATCGCGCCGCGACCATGCGACGGGTGAGGTCCGTGACAAGCTGGCTCGCTACGGCTTTCACCAGCCCGCGATCGATTTCGCCGTCGAGCGCGCCACCGAGTATCACTTTTTAGACGAGAACCGCTTTTGCTCGTACTTTATCGAGGAGCGCAAGCGGCGCGGTTGGGGACAGCGCAAAATCGAGACCGAGCTCAAGCGCCGTCATGTCGTGCTCGATGACATTCCCGGTTATCCCGAGGATTATTTTGCCGTCGAAGACGATTTGGCGCGTGCGTCAGCCCTGCTTGCCAAGCGGCGTGTTCCAGAGACGCGCGGATTCGAAAAACTGGTTCGGTTTTTGATGGGCAAGGGCTTCTCGTATTATATCGCCGCCGATGCCGTTAAGGCACGTCTCGATGCCGAACGCGAGGAATGTGCGGTTTAGGCGTATGCGTTTTGTGGCCCTGCCGTTCACCGTGTTTTAGCCGCCGTGCTGGGGCCATTTATTTGACAGTTGTTGTGGTTCAACGTACGATAAACACTGTCATTTGCTTTGTGATATGTGCTCATCTGTGATGAGTTTGTTTATATGTTTATCTGTATCCGACCCGCATAAGCTGCGCCCATATTACTCAAATGTCGCGAGCCGTTCGTAAGGACGGTTCGCTTTGTTGTGTAACGAATCCATAAAAAGGAGTGAGCATGCCTATCATCGCAGCGCTCGTTGGCATCGTTTTGGGTGCCATCGCCGCCATTGCCTACATGCGCACCGCCAAGCAGGGTAGTCTTCACGAGGCCGACGAAAAGATCCAGTCGGCACACGCACAGGCTGAGTCCCTGATCGGTGATGCAAAGCGTCAGGCCGAGACCCTCAAAAAAGAGGCTCTGCTCGAGGCTAAAGAGGAGATCATCAAGAACAAGCAGGCCGCCGAGGCCGAGGACAAGCAGCGTAAGAACGAGATTCGTACGCTCGAGAACCGCGTGATGCAGCGCGAGGAATCCCTCGATCGCCGCAACGACGCTCTCGACAAGCGCGAGCATCAGCTGTCCAGCCAGGCCGGTCAGGTCGAGAAGCGTTCTCGTGAGCTCGAGGAGCTCTGCGCAAAGCAGACCTCCGAGCTCGAGCGTATCGCCGACCTTACCCGCGAGGACGCCCACAAGGAGCTCCTCGATAAGGTTCGCGGCGAGGTCACCCACGAGGCCGCCACGATCATTCGCGAGTCCGAGCAGCAGGTTCGCGCCGAGTGCCACAAGACCGCCCAGGAGATTCTGTCCCTGGCGATTCAGCGCTGCGCTGCCGATCACACTGCGGAGGTCACCGTTACCTCCGTGCACATTCCCTCTGATGACCTCAAGGGCCGTATCATCGGTCGCGAGGGTCGCAACATCCGGACCTTCGAGCAGGTTTCCGGCGTCAATCTCGTGATCGATGACACGCCCGAGACCGTCGTTCTTTCGAGCTTCGATCCGGTCCGTCGTGAGACCGCCCGTGTCGCCCTCGAGAACCTCATCGCCGACGGCCGCATTCACCCTGCCCGCATCGAGGAGATGTATCACAAGGCTGCCGACCTGGTTCAGCAGCGCGTACGCGAGGCTGGCGAGCAGGCTGCCTTCGATACCGGCATCCACGATCTGCACCCCGAGATCGTCAAGACCCTTGGTGCCCTGCGCTACCGTACTTCGTTTGGTCAGAACGTGCTTCAGCACTCCCTTGAGGTCTCTGATCTGTGCGGCGTGATGGCTTCCGAGCTTGGCCTGGACGTTGTGACCGCCAGGCGCGCCGGCCTGCTGCACGACCTGGGCAAGGCAATCGACCACGACGTCGAGGGCCCGCATGCCGTCATCGGCGCCGAGCTCGCCCGTCGTTATGGCGAGAAGCCCGTTATCGTCCACGCTATCGAGGCTCACCATGCCGATGTCGACCCCAACACGGTGCTCGATGTCCTGGTACAGGCCGCCGATGCTGTCTCTGCCTCTCGCCCCGGTGCCCGTCGCGAGTCTGCCGAGAACTACATCAAGCGTCTTGAGAAGCTCGAGGAGATTGCCAACTCCCATGACGGCGTCGAGCGTACCTATGCCATGCAGGCTGGTCGCGAGGTCCACGTCATGGTTCAGCCGGACAAGATCTCCGATGCCCAGTCCACGGTTCTGGCTCACGATATCGCCCATCAGATCGAGGAAGAGATGGAGTATCCCGGTCAGGTGCGCGTCGTCGTGATTCGCGAGAGCCGCGCTGTCGATTTCGCTAAATAACATGAGCGACGCGAACGAGCTCATCTCATTTATCGCGTCGATGTCGGGGGAGGGCAACCTTCGCGTCGAGGAGAACCTTGGCGAGGGGTATGTCCGCCTCCGCGTTTCGGAGGCCGAGCGGCGCCAGGCAAAGCACGACATTCAGCATGTCGAGGATATCGTCATCGAAATGCTCCGCAATGCTCGCGATGCCGGCGCCGACAAGGTCTTTCTCGCTACGACCAAGGAAGATGGCGTCCGTACGCTTGTTTTTCTGGATAACGGCTCGGGTGTTCCGCAGGATATGCAAGAGCGAATCTTCGATGCTCGCGTTACTTCAAAGCTCGAGAGCATGAAGATGGACCGTTGGGGCGTTCATGGTCGTGGCATGGCATTGTTTTCGATCAAGCAGAACACCGACGAGGCCCGTGTGGTCACATCCGGCGTCGATCTTGGTTCAGCCTTTAAGGTGAGCGTTGCGGCCGACCGCCTTAGTGAGCGGGCCGATCAGTCCAGCTGGCCCCAGGCCGTCAAGGATGAGGACGGACGTTATGTCTGCGCTCGCGGTCCGCATAATATTATTCGCGCTGCCTGTGAGTTTGCGCTCGAGGAGCTGCGTGGTTGCGATGTCTATCTTGGTTCTCCGTCTGAGATTGCCGCGACCCTTTATGCTCAGGCGTCAAGTCGGCTCGATACGTCTCGTCTCCTGTTTATTGATGACGAGTGCGAGCTTCCGGTTGTTGATCGTCTAGGCCTTGCCTCTGATGCCGAGGACTTTATCCGTATTTGTTCGGGTTTGGGTCTTGAAATGTCCGAGCGCACGGCCCATCGCATTTTGGCAGGGCAGATTAAGCCCGTTCGCGGTGTGACTGCGCGTCTGCTGCGCGAGCGTGACTCATCCTCGCATGCGCCGGCTCCTGTCGATCTCGCGAAGGATCGTCGTGGGCTACGTATTGCCAAGGATGACATGGCACAGTTTTCGCGTGCTGTGGAGCGCGACTTTAATGACCTTGCCGCCCGGTACTATCTCAACCTTTGCGGCGACCCAAAGATTCGCGTTTCGCGTGATCGAATCACCGTGACATTCGATCTTGCCAAAGAGGAATAGTGCCTTTACCGAGTCCACTCGGTACGATACAGTTATTGCAGTTAAAACGTACTTTTAAACGCAGGAGTTTCTTCATGGATTGCCTGAAGGTATCAAGCAAATCATCGCCCGCGTCCGTTGCCGGCGCCATCGCCGGCATGGTCAAGGATGGTGTTCCCGTCAACATTCAGTGTGTCGGCGCCGGTGCGGTCAACCAGGCCATAAAGGCCGTGGCTATCGCGCGCGGTTTTTTGATTCCAACCGGGTTTGATATTTCCTGCGCGCCCGTGTTCTCCGACATCCTTATTAACGGGGAGTCGCGCACGGCCATCCGTCTTTCTATTTACGTTCACCAGATCAATCGAGCTGCTATGGATAACGTCGTCATGGATGATGTTAAGCCTGTGGCATAGCTTCTGGTTGCCTCGATTCGCCCCCCCTCCATCGTTAGGACTTATGCACATGGACCAGCGTTCCGTACGCGATATTCTTGCCGGTAAAACCTACTTTATCCGCACCTTTGGCTGCCAGATGAATCAGCACGACTCTGAGCGCGTGAGCGGTCTGCTCGATTCGTATGGTTGCCTCATGGCGCTCGATCCCGAGCATGCCGATATTGTTGTCTTCATGACATGCTGCGTGCGCGAGGCCGCCGATACTCGCCTGTACGGTCAGTGCAATTCCTGCAAAAGCCTGCCGCCTTCGCCTTCGGGCAAGCGCGTGGTTGCCGTGGGTGGCTGTATCGCGCAGCGTGATGGTGAGGGCTTGCTCACCAACGTCGATAACGTCAATGTCATCTTTGGCACGCATTCTATCGCACATGTGGCCGAGCTCATTGCCGAGGCATTCCTTGACGGCAAGCGTCATATCCGCACCAATGAGCATGAGGATACGGATGCCATGAGCATGCCGTGGCATCGCGAGACCCAGTATCACGCCTGGGTGCCCATCATGACGGGCTGCAATAATTTCTGCACCTATTGCATCGTGCCGTACGTGCGCGGTCGCGAAAAAAGCCGCCCCTTCGATGAGATTGTCGACGAGGTGACCGGTTTGGTGCGCCAGGGCGTGCGTGAGATTACGCTGCTGGGCCAAAACGTTAACTCATATGGTCGCGATCTGTTTGGCAAGCCGCGTTTTGCCGATCTGCTGCGTGCCGTGGGCGATACGGGTGTGGAGCGCATCTTCTTTACGTCTTCGCATCCCAAGGATCTGCTCCCCGAGACCATCGACGCCATGGCCGAGACGCCTGCCGTTATGCCGCAGCTGCACCTGGCCGTCCAGTCAGGTTCGACACGGATCCTCAAAGAGATGAATCGCCGTTATACACGCGAGGACTATCTGGGCCTTGTCGATCGCATTCGCAACCGCATGCCCGATATCGCGCTCTCGACCGACATTATCGTTGGCTTCCCGGGCGAGACTGAAGAAGACTTTGAGCAGACGCTCTCACTTGCCGAGACGGTCCGCTATGCTCAGGCCTATACCTTCATCTATTCCAAGCGCGCCGGTACCCCGGCCGCCGAGATTGACGATCCTACGCCGCATGAGGTTATTCTCGAGCGTTTCAACCGCCTGGTTAAGGTTATCGAGACCACGGCACACGAGTATAACCAGGGTGAGCTTCATACTGTGGTGCCGGCGCTCATTGAGGGAACGAGTAAAAAGAACGACGCGGTCCTGCTGGGCAAGAGTCCCAAGAATCAGACCGTGCATGCGCCTATCCCCGAGGGCTACAGTATTGATCAGCTTGTTGGCAAGATCGTTGATGTTGACGTTGACGTTGCCAAGACCTGGTATTTGTCTGGCTCCGTTGTGGGCGAGCCGCGCTAATGGTTTCTCCCGGGGCAGGTCTTTCCGCCGTTGCGATCGTCGGTCCGACGGCGGTTGGTAAGAGCGATGTTGCCGACCGTTTGGCAGCTCGTCTTTCGTCCGAAGTGCTGTCGTGCGATGCGATGCAAATCTATCGCGGCATGGACATCGGTACTGCAAAGATGGCGCCCGATGAGTGTACGGCGCCGCTGCGTCTCGTCGACATTGTAGAGCCGGGTGTGGCATATTCTGCTGCCCTTTATCAGGCTTACGCTCGTGTGCATGTTGAGCGTTTGCTTGGCGAGGGCCGCCTACCAGTGTTTTGCGGGGGCACAGGCTTGTATCTCAAGGCCGCTCTGGATGAGATGGATTTTCCCTCGGGCGAGCTTGAGGACGATCGTCGCGCGGGGTATCAGGAACTTGCCGAGCGCATAGGCGAGGAAGCGCTGCACGCGCTGCTTGCCGAGCGTGACCCCGAGTCCGCTGCGGTCATCCACCCCCATAATGTTCGTCGCGTGATTCGCGCGCTCGAAATGCACGATGATGGAGTGTCCTACGCGCAGCAAAAGTCTCAGTTTAGTGTTCCGCGCGAGCATTATCATGCCCTATGGTTTGGTCTGACGCGTAATCGCGAGGTGCTCTACGAGCGCATTAACCTGCGTGTCGATCTGATGTTTGAACAGGGTCTTGTTGATGAGGTTCGCGGTCTTATGGACCAGGGGCTGGGAGATGCCCTGACTTCGATGCAGGCAATTGGCTATAAAGAGATCATTGATGCTTTCAATGGCGTGATTTCTATGGACGAGGCTCGTGAACTCATCAAGATGCGTTCGCGTCGCTATGCCAAACGTCAGCTTTCGTGGTTTAAACGCGATGACCGCATCGTGTGGTTCGATATGGACGAGTTTACGATCGATGAGGTCGTTGAGGACATCCTACTTCGTATTGAGGCTGTCTAATGGCCCGTTTTCCCCTTGTTCCTACGGCACCCGAGCCCGAGCGTGCCATTTTGGTTGGTGTTGAATGGCGCGACAATGCATGGCCGCTCGATCGCTCGCTTGATGAACTGGAGCGTCTTGCCCACACGGCTGGCGCCCAGTGTGTGGCTCGCTTGTCTCAGCGTTTGGTAAAGCCGTATCCCAAATCATTTATCGGTTCCGGTAAGGTAGAGGAGCTGTGCGGTCTGGTACATCGCATGGATGCCGATGTCGTTATTTTTGACGACGACCTGACGCCCTCGCAGCAATCCTATTTGGAGAAAGCCGTGGGCGAGCCGGTAAAGATTATCGATCGTACGGCACTGATCTTGGATATCTTTGGCCTGCATGCTCAGACGCGTGAGGGACGCCTACAGGTACAGCTGGCACAGCTTCAATATCTGTTGCCTCGTCTGCGTGGCATGTGGAGCCACCTCGCCAAGGAACAGACGCGCGGCGGCATCGGCTCACGCTTTGGTCAGGGCGAAAGTCAGCTCGAGGTCGACCGTCGCCTCATTCGTAATAAGATCGCTGCGCTTCGTCGTGAGCTCAAGCAGGTTGAACAGCGTCGCGATGTTCAATCCAAGAGCCGCATTGAGTCACCGGCGTTTCGCGTCGCGTTAGCCGGTTATACCAATGCCGGTAAATCGACGTTGCTCAATCGTCTGACCGGCTCTACGGTACTTTCGCAGGACAAGTTGTTTGCTACGCTCGACCCGACGACGCGTTCGTATCGCCTGCCCGGCGGTCGCGGCATGACGATTACCGATACCGTTGGCTTTATTCAAAAGCTACCGCATGGTCTCGTTGATGCCTTTAAGTCCACGCTGTCTGAGGTTCTTGGTGCCGATCTGATCCTTAAAGTTGTGGATGCCTCTGACGAGGACTATGAGCGGCAGCTGGAGGCTGTCGACCGCGTGCTTGATGAGATCGGCGCTGGAGAGCGCCTAACGCTGACCGTATTCAATAAAATCGATCTTCTCGATAGCGTTGATCGATTGAGTTTCCGTCGTCGTTATCCGGAAGCCGTTCTGTTCTCGGCCCAGACGGGCGAGGGACTTGACGATCTCGTCGACCGTATTGCTCGTGAGGCGGCTGCCACCGATGTGTTGCTCTCCGCTGATATCCCGTATCGCGAGGGCGCCCTCATCACGCTGGTGCATGAACAGGGAACCCTTTTGCACGAGGAATATCTTGAGGGCGGCGTTCGTATTGTTGCGAAGCTGCCGGCCCGTATCGCGCCACGGCTCGAGCGTTATCGCACCGAGTAGACGAGCTCCAAAATGCCCAGAATGATGGGCTGATGCAGCAGATAAAAGGGGAGTGCATGACGTCCAAGGCTGGCGAGCGCCGGGATGGGATTGGCGTAGGCCCAGCTTGGGATGGTCTTATCGATTCCCTGCGCTATGTGTGCGGCGAAGTATCCTGCAAGATACATAAAGAAAAACGGGATGATGGGGTAGTAATCACCTGAAACAAACCGGGGGCCGGGAAATCCTAGCCACGCCAAATAGGGGAATGAATAGGTCGATTTCGGGATGCCCCATGTCGCCGCGAAGAGAGCGAGGCATATCGCAATGCCCCACGTGCTGGGCACTTTCTTAAGCATCGGTCGTGCTACGGCTGTCACAGCGGTACACGCCGCCATGCAATAAATGATGCCAAACTTCACTGAATCGTCGACCGATACGAGCGTTGTTGCGATCCAGACGACCAAAGCTGCGGCAGCGTACTTGGCCGCTCGTTTGGCATTGTTGCGTGAGAGCGTGCACATCCAACCCGCGATAAACAAAAATACCCAGCTGATGCTGGCGCGCCAGATGTCTTGAAAGACGGTCTGGGTAAACCAGGGCATATCCCAGTCGTACAGGTAGGCGAGATCGTAGCAAGCGTGAAAACCTGCCATTGAAATCATCGTAAACCCGCGGACGGTATCAAAGATGGTGATGCGTTTTTGCATTACGAGAACCGGCGCATCAAGCCGACGACTTTGCCCAAGATAACGGGATTCGTTGCATAGATAGGCTCCATGGTGTCATTCTCTGGCTGCAGGCGTACGCGTCCCTGCTCCTTGTAGAACGTCTTGACGGTCGCTGAACCATCAATCATGGCCACGACAATTTCGCCGTTCATGGCATTCTTTTGTTCACGGACGATGATGTAATCGCCATTGAAGATGCCGACATTGATCATTGAGCTCCCATGCACTTCAAGGATAAAGGAACCCTGATCAGTGGCGATTTCGGTCGGGATCGTAAAAGTGTCTTCGATATTCTGCTCGGCCAGAATGGGAATCCCAGCCGCGACGCGACCAACGAGCGGTAGCGAGACCGTTCCGCGAGGTGCGGTGGGCTCGTCAGATTTAGAAATTGAGACAGAGGAACCGTCCTCGTTAAAGAGTTCCAGGGCGCGCGGTTTGGTGGCATCGCGCTTGAGTAGCCCGCGCGCCTCCAGGGCAGATAGATGGGCGTGCACGGTGCTGGGGGAGGAAAGGCCCACGGCAGAAGCCATCTCGCGCACGCTGGGCGGATAACCCTTCTCCTGCTGATATTCCTTGATGAAGTCGTAAATTTGCTGCTGACGCTTGGTAATTTTGCGAGCCATCAGGGCATCCTCTCTACCCATGTCAAACAAATGTTCGAATTTTGCTTGACAGGAACAACTGTTCGAAGATAATAATAACCGAACATTCGTTCTCGCGCTAGACTTTTTTGTCCGCGCGGCTTGATAAAACTGTTCTCAGCAAAACACGCGAGAGGAGAACATGATGAACGCAACGAATATGGTCCAGGGAAACCTCGCCCTTAAGCTCGAGACGCCTGCGGAACCCATTTTTACGGTTGTTCAGGGTGGCCGCTCCGGCTTTCAGCCTTTGACCGTAAAGCCTACTCGCAATCAGCAGGCTGCAGTCGCGCCGGCCCGCGTTGCCCTGAAGGTCCCGACGATTGCCGCTGTTGCCGTTGCGCTTACGCTTTTCTTTGTCCTCGCTACGTCGGTCTTTAGTGCTCGTCACGCCGCGTATGCCGAGTCCGTTTCTAACGTTACCTATGAGACCATTCGCGTTCAGCCTGGTGATTCTCTTTGGTCGCTTGCTGAGGAATATCCAATCGAAGGCCTTTCCACGCAAGAGACTTCCGACATGATCCGTAACGTCAATCATCTGGAGCATGGTTCGCTCGCCGCCGGTGCGCATCTTAAGGTTCCTGCTCGTTCGTAATCATTATCGCGCTGCGCATGGTACCCTTGTTATCGTTTAAGAGGAGGTACCATGCGCTGTCCCAAATGCGGCAAGGCACATACCCGCGTCGTTGATTCCCGTATGCAGGAGTCAAATAACACCATTAAGCGCCGTCGCGAATGTTGCTCGTGTAACTACCGCTTTACAACGTTCGAGCGATGCGAAGACCCAATCGAGGTCATTAAGTCGGACGGAACCAAGCAGCGGTTCGATCGCAATAAGCTGCTCGTCGGCTTGATGCGCGCCACCATCAAGCGTGATATCGACACTAAGAAGCTCAATGAGATTATCGACGATATCGAGGTCGAGCTGCGTTCTCGTACGCTGACGGCCGTCACGTCCCATGAGTTAGGTGACATGGTGCTCAAGCGCTTGGCCAAGATCGACAAGGTGGCGTACATCCGCTTTGCCTCGGTCTACCGCGATTTCAAAGACGTCGATGAGTTTCTGCAAGAGCTCGACAAGCTAAGGTGATTCCATGTCCAACATTACCGTCAACATAAAGCGTCTCGACCCCACCGTCGAGCTTCCCAAATACGCCCATCCCACCGATGCCGGCTTGGATTTGCGCTCCAACGAGGACTGCGTCTTGAAGCCCTTCGAACGTCGTCTGGTCTCTACTGGGCTGGCCATCGCCCTGCCCGATGGCTACGCCGGCTTCGTGCAGCCCCGCAGCGGCTTGGCCATCAAGCAGGGCCTGTCTATAGTCAACACGCCGGGCCTCATTGACGCCCACTACCGAGGAGAACTCAAGGTTATCCTCATCAACCTGGACCCCTCCAACAACATCCAAATCAACAAAGGCGACCGCATAGCCCAACTTGTCATCCAAGAAGTCCCCACGGTCAACCTCGTAGAAGTAGAAGAACTAGACAAAACCGACCGAGGCAACGGAGGCTTCGGCTCCAGCGGCGTCGCTTAGGGGCGCTCGTATCCCTCCCGCCCGTCTCTCACACATATCATTCCATGCTCAAACATTCTCGCTTCGCTTCGCTCGCTGCGAAACTGCGCGTGGAACGATATGTGTGAGAGACGGGCGGGCGGCTACTCGCTTGAAACAATATTTACTTTTCTAGTAAGCCGACGCTACAAAGGGACCGTCCCTTTGTAGCGTCGGCTTACTGTATTTATATTTTCTGGTTCCCCTTTGCAGATTTTACTGGTGGGGAATCTGGTATAGCTGCTAGTACGTTAACGCAGCTAGCCTGCGGGAGGCCCTATATATCGTCCCGCGCGCAGTTTCGCAGCGAAGCGAGAATGTTTGAGCACGGGATGATATATAGGGCCTCCCGCAGGCTAGCGGACATTAAGACCCTAGCGAATATGCGCGGGTTTATCGCCCCAGTAGAAGCGGCAGAAGGCTCGTTTGCGCTTTTGGGGCTTGCCTACGAGCTCCATGGTTGCGATGGCGATGTCTTTGGCAGCGTGAGGGCGGCGTAGTACTTCACCGTTGATGAGTAGGGCTTTGAGTGATTCGGGATGGTCGTGCAAGTGACGTAGGGTTACGATGAGTTCTCGTGCGGTGGTGACATGCATGCTGGCGCCCATGCCGGTGAGCATCGTGGTGTTGGCCTTTTCCTGACCGTATGATTTGCCCAGTAGGATCATCGGCAGATGCGCGCACAGGCACTCAGTGACGGTGAGCCCGCCCGATTTGAGGATTGCCAGGTCGCAGCCGTGCATGAGGGCTGCCATGTCGTCCACGTAGTCCAGAACCGTGACGTTCTCGAGCTTCATGGCATCGAAGAGCGTCTTCAGCCGGGTGGCATACTCCACGTCTTTGCCGGGCAAAAAGACAAAGTGCATGTCTTCGAAGCCGCGCAGGAAGGGGAGTGTGTGGTCCATCGCCGCGCGAAAGCGGACGTAAGGCTGAGGCAAACTGGCACCGGCCATTACCAACACGACGGTCTTGTCGGTGGGGAGGTTGAACTTTGCGAGCTCTTCCTCGCGATCGTAATCCGTGTCGAATCCGGCGCGAATAGGAATGCCGGTAATGCGAATCTTTGATTCGGGTACCTTGCGCGGACGCAGCGTTTCGGCCATAAATTCGTTGGCAACACAGAACAGATCGGTGTCCTTGTGGGGCCACCAGCCCTCGACTTCGTAGTCGGTCGGTACGCAGATGACCGGATAATCGATACCCGTAATTACGCGGGCACCCACGGCAACATTGGCTGCTGTGATGTGCGTTGCGACCACGGCTATGGGCCTGCGGCTACGAATATATTCGTTGAAGGCGGGGAACATAATTCGCGACCATGCCGTGCCGCCACCCCAGAGAAGATGTCCCGTAAGCGTATATCTCCAGGTCAGATCGTAAATGGGGCGCGTGGCTCCTGTAAAAGAAGCCGCGGTCTTATTGCCGTCGAATTTAATACGTCCAAAATCAAGGATATCGAGCACTTCAATCTCAACGTCCTCGGGGATGCCATTGGTGCCGCGGATGAGGTCGAATGCCTGCGCAATCGCATTTGCGGCGGCCTTGTGACCCGAGCCGACCGAGGCGTGCACGATGGTCACGAGAGGTTTTTGCTGAGCCAAGAGCGTGGTTTGCTCCGATTGGGGAGTGGCCGGCATGGGCAGGGGAGCGTCGTCGCTCGTCTGCGTCTGATCCATCGATAACTCCCCTTCGACGTTGTAACACGGTTTTATCATTGTAGTGCATGAGTGTCACGTTCACGTAAATTTGGGTATGAGCGCAAAGAACGACAACGTTTCGACGAGAGGACTCTTTATGACTACCGACCAGAGGATCGATGTTGCGATTATCGGTGGCGGTCCCGCGGGTTATGCTGCCGCCATTTATGCGGCGCGCGCCAACCTGACGACGACTGTCCTTGAGCAGGGCATGTCGGGCGGACAGATTGCCACGAGCAATGAGATTGAGAATTATCCTGGCATTCCGCTACTGAGCGGTGCCGAACTTGGTGAGCGGTTCCAACAGCATGCTGAAGGCCTGGGGGCTCAGGTTGAATGGAGTATGGTGACGGGCGTCGATTACGATGCCGATGCGGCTCAATTTACCATCCATCATGACATGGGCGACACAGCGGCCAAGAGCGTCATTGCGTGCATGGGCGCCACGCCGCGTCCTGCGGGTTTTGTTGGCGAGGACACGTATCGCGGTCGTGGCGTTTCGTACTGCGCGACGTGTGACGGCATGTTCTTCCGTGGCAAACAGGTCTTTGTTATTGGAGGTGGCAATTCGGCATGCGAGGAGGCGCTGTTCCTGTCCGACATTGCCAGCAGCGTGACCATCGTGCTGCGTCGCGATCAGTTCCGTGCACCCGAGGGCGTTGTGAATAAGGTGCTTGCTAAGGACAATATTTCAGTTAGGTACCAAACTAGTATTGTTGAGCTTTCTGGCGAAACGATGCCCACGACAATCACGTTCAAGGACAATGCGAGTGGCAAAACGCATACTGAGACCTTTGAACCTGGCTCGTTTGGCATTTTTGTCTTTACGGGGACGCAGCCACATACCGAGCTTGTTGAGCATCTGGTCGATCTGGGGCCCGATGGCGGCATCCTTACCGATGATTCTATGGCCACCCGCACGCCTGGCCTATTTGCCGCCGGCGATATCCGCTCCAAGCGTTTACGCCAGGTTGTGACCGCCGTTTCTGACGGAGCCATAGCGGCAACCAGTGCATACGCTTTCCTACGCGGATAAGTACGATAATATATCTTATGTAAGGTTGTTATCTTTAAACAAAGTGGCTGGACGGTGCAACAATGTGCTGTCCAACCACTTTTACTTGGCGACTATGTGGTATGCAAAACTAGATAACGTAGAATACAATATATAAATGAACGGAGGATCCTTATGAACCACGCCAAACGCGTTATCCCGATGTCCGATACATCGGTCAGCATTAAGCCTGAGGATATTCAGCCCACTGTGCTGCCCGATGCATTTATTCAGTCCGATATCGTACGCAAACTCAATACGTTGAGTCTGCCGCGCTATGACCAGTTGCCCAATGTGACGCTCTACCGCGACCAGGTCATTGAGTATGTCGCGCTGTGGATGGAGCCGCTGTCCCTTTGCGTTGAGCAGCCTATCATTACGCCATCGATGATCAATAACTACGTAAAGGTTGGCCTGGTGCCTGCTCCGGTCAAAAAGCAATATGGCCGCGAGCAGATTGCCCGCCTGATCGCTATCTGCATCTTTAAGCAGGTGCTACCTATTGCTGCGGTGCAGGCACTCTTTAACATTCAGCGTTTGAGCTACGATGCCCCGACTGCCTTTGATTATGTGGTCGATCAGCTCGAGGCATCGATTCGTTCGGCGTTTTCCGTCGAGCAGACGCCGGTTCCCGATACGGCGCATCAGGTAACGCGTGAGTCGCTGCTTGTGCGCAGCGCGGTTTCATCCTTTGTTTCGAAGGCTTACTTGATGAGCTATCTCAAGTTCAACGGGTTTAATAGCTAGCCGACGTATAAAACGGGCGGGACAAAGAGCCATCTGTCGCTTTGTCCCGCCCGTTTTTTTTGCTTGGTTGGACTTTATTTGCCCGAAGCTACGCCCATGCCGTAGCCGATGATCAGGCCGTGCATCTCGGCATAATAGGAATCCAGGCCGTTGCAGGGCATGATGATGGTCTTGGAGCCGGGCCAATGCTCGACTATGCGGTCAGTAAGCGCCTGGGCTCCAGCTTCGTTCTCAACGTGATCGATGACGACCTCACCGCCCGTAAAGCCCTCGGCTTCCATAGTGTCGATGATCTTGTTGAGCATCTTCTTTTCGCCACGCGTGTGCCCGACGAGTTCGATTTTACCGGCCTCACTCGCCGTGCCCAAAATGCGGATATTGAGCTTGTTGGCAATGACGCCGGCTGCCTTAGGGATACGTCCGGCTTTGGCGAGGTTTTCGTAATTGCACAAGCTGAAGAGGATTTTGCTGTTCTGCTCAAGGCTATCGAAGTATGCACATGCGTCGTCGAATGAGACATCCGGGTTGCTTGCAAGATAGCGGTCGAACAACAGGAAAATGTGGTCCATTTTGCCGCCAGCTGCGCGTGAATTGACTAGATGAATCTGTCGGTCCGGTTCCTCGGCAAGAACCATATCGCGAGCCGTGGCTGCTGCGTTGTAGCTTCCCGACACGCCCTCAGAGATCGGCATGCAGATGGTCTTGTCTGCCAATTTGAAGAGCTCGGCCCACTCCCCTACGCTGGGACAAGCGCTCGAAGAAGCGTTCGTCTCCGCCTGAACAGCGCAGTTGAGCTCATGAACATCGAGAGAAAGGTCATCGACGAATTCACGCTCCCCCACTCGAATTTTGAGGGGCGCAAATGCAAAGGTGGTATGGGGTGCGGTCGGTTGCCAATCGCGGAGGTTACAGCTTGAATCGGAGATAAGTGCCCAGCTCATAGAGGGTCCTTTCTAATTGTTCTCTAACAATTATAGCCATCTTGCAGACCGATTGGGCCGCTATCTAGTATTCAAAACTAGATAGCGGCCTGCACGGAAGGCAAAAGAATGGACCCCATGACTCAAAGCCACGAGGTCCATATCCGTTTGCTTTATCTGAATACTTAGTAGCGCACAAAGATGTAGTTATTGTTCATGCCGGCGGCAACGGAGCTGATGATAACACCCGTGTTGTAGTCGGAAGCATGAATCATCTGACCACCGCCGATGTAAATGCCGGTGTGGTACGAGTTGACCACAACGTCACCGGGCTGCGGATCGGACACACGCGTCCAGCCCATAAAGGTACCCGTGGTGCCCAGGCGGCAATAGCGACCAGTGAGGCAATAGCTAACAAAACCAGAGCAGTCGAAGCTGTTCGGGCCAATTCCGCCCCAGGAATAAGCACAACCAAGCTTGCTGTATGCACGTGAGACAACAGAACCGCCATCGACGGACTGGCTCGGAGCAGAAGGCGTCGGAGCCGGAGCAGGTGTGGAGGGCTGCGGCGTCGGAGCAGGTGTCGGCGTGGGCGCCGGAGTGTTGCCGCCCTGGTTGTTGTTATTGCTGGTCTGGCCACCGTTGTTGGTGTTCTCGGTCGCACCGGCAGTCTCGTTGCTCACCGTGGCCTTCTCGGCGGTGCTGGCGTTGATGCCGGCCTGCAGCGCGGCGTTGGCCTCGGCCTCGGCGGCAAGCTCGGCTTGCAGCTGCGAATCCAGGGAGTTTACGACGTTCTGGGCTTCAGCCTGCTGGGCGTTAAGCTCGTCGACCTTCTTTTGCGTGGTGGCGACGTTCTTTTCCTGCTCGGCCTGCTTATCGGTGAGCTGCTGCTTAAGCTCCTTGACCTCTTGAATGGTCTGAGCTTGCTTATCGGAAACTTTGCCGTAGTAGAACAGACGGTTGAGCATATCGCTCAGGTCATCGACACCCGTCAGAACCTGAAGCAGGCTCAGGCCGCCGGTTTTGTACTCGCCGGCGACATAGGTCGAGAGCTTGGCCTGACCGTCAGCGATCTCCTGCTGCTTTTGCGTGATCTCGCCAGCAGTCTGATCGAGCGCCTGCGTCTGCGTGGCGAGCTCATCGTAAATCTGCTGGGTTTGGGTACCGATCTGCTCGAGCTTCGTACGAGCAGCGGCAAGGTCGGATGCGGTATCGGCGTAGGCAGGAGCCGCGAGGCCCAAGCCCAAAACACAAGCGAGGGTTGCCGTAGCAGCGCAGCGTGCCATGTTTTTGTGCTTGTTTGCTGTGCGCATGTAGCTTCCTTTCCAGTAACTAAGGGTAACGGCTAGTCCACCGTCACCAGGCTAAAGAGCTCCACATCGTCATCAGACGGCGTGAGCTTCTCGCGCGGGTTGAGAAACGCAAGCTCAAGGATACAACCGTAACCGACAAGCTTTGCGCCCATATCTCGCACCAGTTTACCTGTTGCCTCGACGGTTCCGCCCGTCGCGACCAAGTCGTCCAGAATCAACACGGTATCTTTAGAGCTGATAGCGTCGGCATGGATCTCAATTGAATCGGTGCCGTACTCGAGCTCGTAGCTCTGGCTTACGGTCTCGCGCGGTAGCTTGCCCGGTTTACGTGCGGGAACAAAGCCGGCGCCAAGGGCTACAGCCACCGGTACGCCAACCATAAAGCCGCGAGCCTCGGGACCCACGACCTTGGTGATTCCCATGCCGGCAAAGTGCTCGGCGAGGGCATCGGTCATGGCTTTGAGCGCCTCGGGATTGCCAAAGAGCGGCGTGATGTCCTTAAAGATGACTCCGGGCTCGGGATAGTCGGGGATATCGACGATTTGAGATTCGAAGTCGTACATTGCATGACCTTTCAATGGGTTGCCGAAATTTCAGCAGCGGTTATATGCCCGCGGTGGCGGTGCCGGATTGCGAAGGGGCGACGACCTTGAGCGGCTTTACGAGAGAATCCTCGTGCGAAGCCGGCGCGACTGTCTCTTCGTTTTTGGCCTTGGTGGACTCGGAGCGAGTGATTTCCTCATCGAGTGCATCGATGTCGGCGTCCTCGACCACGGCGTTGAGCGACTCAAAAACGCGGTTCTTGAGCAGTGCGGTGTGCACGCCCTCCGTCAGGTCGTGAAGCTTCTTAAACGCACGCTCGAGCTTGGCGTCGCGCTCGTCATCGGAGGTATCCATTCCGAGCATGCTCACGAGCACCTGCTCAAACATCGAGGACTCGCGGTTGGCGGAAGACACGTACTGACGCAGGTTGCGCGGCTCGATATGGAAGCGTGACAGCTCGGAGCAGTAGCGGATGATCGGGAAATCGCGACCATCGACGAGCTCACGATTCTGTGGACTCTTGATGATGCGAATGAGGTCGTTCTCGGCGAGCGAGCGGATAAACGAAATCTCGACGCCCAGCATATCGGGAATGGTCTCGATGGGATGCAGCTTTTGCTTAGTCTCCTTGGGCTCCGTCTTGAGCGGAACATCGGACAGCAAGCCCACCTCGTAGGCGAGCGTTGACAGGTCCGTGGCGTTTTCCAAGCGCTGCTTAATCACGTTGAGCGGCATGTAGCGGGTCTTCTGCAAGTGCAGAATGACCTCCAAGCGATCAACGTCCTCCTTGGAGTACTGACGGTATCCCTTAGGCGTACGATGAGGGGTAATGAGCCCCTCATCCTCTAGAAATCTAATTTTTGAGTTCGAAAGATCGGGGTATGCGCCTCGAAGTAGGTTGACGACTTGGCCGATACTCAGATAGTTGCGTTCGGCCATGCCCTACTCACCGGTTTCGATGCGCTCCGGCGTGCTCTCGTGGTAGATGAGCGTAAACGTACCGATCTGGACGGAAGAACCGTCGTGCAGCGGGGCTGCGTTGACAATGGCGCCGTCGACCCAGGTGCCATTGAGCGAGCCCAGGTCCTCGATGCGAGCGCCGAGGCCCTCGCGAATAATGCGCGCATGGCTGCGCGAAACGGTCATGTCGTTGAGGAAGATGCCGTTTGCAGGATCGCGGCCGATGGTGGTCACGTCGTCCTCGAGCTCAAAAGCGGCACCAGTCTGCGGGCCCTTGACGATGGACAGAACGGGGGCGGTGATGCGCACGTTGGCCATGAGGTCGGGAACGGTGACGTCGCTTGAAGGCACGCGGAATACGCAGGTAGCGTCAGCAGTCTTATCATTCTGAGGCATATTGTTAACCATGTTGTCCATGACAACCCCTAACTTATCGCGGACGTGCCGCAAATAATGAACCGTACGTAATCATACCCCAACGAATCAGTCTTCGATTTCAGGGTTCAGAAAGTCGATGTCCTCGTCCTCGGGATGCGTGAGAGCCTGTTTAATGGCCACTCCGCCCTTAATGGAGTAGATGACAGCCGTGAGCATGGAGAAGATCACGCCGCCGTACACAAAGAAGATGCCGAGGGGCACCGAGCTTCCGTTGAGGCCTGGGAAGGCCGTAAGGGATGAAGGTAAAAGATGCAGGCCGTCAATAACGGGGAAACCGAGCAGCATGAGCGAGAAGCCGGTCATGAGCAGCGCTGTGGCAATCTTTCCGGGAAAGACGACATCGATGGGGCGACGGTGATAATGACGCACGATAAGCGTGCCGATGCCCAGATAGATGTCGCGGCCAATAATGAGCACGCAGACCCAGATGGGCAGCTCTCCGCGGACCACCAGTCCCAGCACGCCGGTGAACAGCAGCGCACGGTCGCAAATGGGATCCATGACCTTGCCGAGCCACGAGACCGTCTTAGTCATGCGGGCGATCTGACCGTCCATCCAGTCGGTGGAGGCGGCAACGGCGTAGATAACGATGGCGATGACGCGGTTGTTATCCGTCACAAACAGGTATAGAAATACCAGGGTGAGGATCAGGCGCGTAAAGGTGATGAAATTGGAGATCGTAAAGATCTTATTCGACGGGTAATCGGAAGTGCCGATAAGCTCCTTTTTGATCTTCTTTTTGATGCCCACAGGACTCCCCCGCTGGTTAACGACAAAACTTTCGATACTATACCCGTTCCGGCGATGTCTATCCAGCGTAAGCATAGAGAGTCCAGACATGTGGAGGGCGCTTTTAGGCGGCGGGGGATTTCGCATTCGTGTATATCAGCCTCCAAACATGTCGAAAAATGTCGATTTTGGTGGCTGATGTACACGTTTTGATTCGGTAATCACATCGAGCGGGAACGTTGTTGCTTTAAGCAAAATAATCATAGTGATTAAAAACAAAAAAGGTCAGGCACTAAGTGCCTGACCTGCAAACTTCTGGTCGGGACGACTGGATTCGAACCAGCGACCCCTTGACCCCCAGCGGGGTCAGAATGACCCTGACCTGTGCTTATTTTGTTAAAACACGCTCAAATAGCGCAAGTAGCGCATTTCCGCATAAGTAAATTTTACCAGCTCAGCGTGGTCTGTCCAGATAGCATATTATCGGCTTCGAGGAGCGCGGTGCAGCCGATGATTTAATCAACGGGGGTAGGAGCCCCGAATCGTCGCCTCTCCGGGTTCCCGCAGGTGGGCCCGCCTGTTTCTAATCAACTGCGGATTTAGGAGCAGACATGCAGAACGAGAAATGCAGCAATAAAACCTTACGCGTATGCGGAGCCGGCGGCGTGAGGAAGAACAAGGGCAAATGGCAGGCCGTCGTGACGGTGGCCGACGAGATGACCGGGAAGAAGGTCCAGAGGACCAGGAACACCGGCGTGCCCTGCCTGAAGCAGAGCACGCGGGGAAAGGCGGCGGCGATGCGCGTCCTCGCGGAATTCAGGTCGGAGGTCGAGCTGGAACTCGCCGAGGCCGAGGAGGCAAGGGCCGCTATCGGCGCCGGGCTTCCCGCCGAACAGCGGGATGACTACGCCGCGCTGCCGCTCTCCGAGGCGCTCGAGAAGTTCATCGACTTCTGCCTGGAGATGAACAGGATCACCCCGACGACCCGCGACGACTACCACTACAGCGCCCTGCACATCGAGCGAGACGAGCTGGGTCTGGTCCCCGTGAACGAGGTGACGACCGACGACGTCAACGCGTGGTCGAGGCGCAGGATCGCCCTGGGCACGGCGCCGGACACGCTCAACAAGTCCTTCAAGCTCGGCAAGCGGCTCTACGCCGTCCTGCTGAAGAGGAGCAACGACACGATCGGGAGGAACCCGTTCGACGGCGCCCTCGCGCCCAGGGTCATCGCCAGGCCCAGGAACGCGCTGCGCTCCGACCTCGTGCCGAAGCTCAACTCGGTGACCTCGATGATGTCGGACTCGACCTTCAGGAGGGCGGTCGTGCTCGCCCTGCACACCGGGATGCGCATCGGCGAGGTCTGCGGCCTGCGCTGGTGCGACGTCGACTTCGAGTCGGGGATCATCACGGTCAGGCACTCCGTGGCCTACGTCAAGGACAGGGGCTCCTTCATCAAGGACACCAAGAACCACGACCTGAGGACGATCCCCATCGACCCGGTGGGCCTGCTCCCCTTCCTGAAGGAGATCCACGAGATCGATTCGCAGAGGCTCCGGGAGGCGTCGACCCTCGGCCTGCGCGACCTCGCGGACAGCTACGTCGTGTCGCGGCCGGACGGCTCCTTCGCCACCACCAGCTACATCCGCAGGGCGTTCAAGACGTTCTCGGAGACCAACGGCCTCATGGGCACCAACGACGAGCTGATAACGTTCCACGGCCTGCGCCACACCTTCGCGACGCAGTGGATCCGCCACGGCGGCGACATCAAGGCGCTGCAGTCGATCCTGGGGCACAAGGACGCCATGGTCACGCTCAACGTCTACGCCGACATCGAGCCGATGTCCAAGATCCAGAACATGCTGCGCGTGTCGCCGAGCCTGTGGCGCGGCTACCTCGGCCTGAGGGTGGACCCCGGCCCCATGTTCCAGCAGAAGATCCGCGAGGCGATCGAGACGCTCGAGGCGTTCGGCTACGGCATCTCCGAGCCCAACGACCGCAACGTCCTCATCCGCGACGTCCAGACTATCAGCCGCCTCTACCCCACCGAGTACGCGGCAGTGCTGGGGGCCATCCCGACCGAGGCGACCGTGGTCGAGTAGAGGCTGAGACATGCGCTTTCCCAAATCCGTAGTGCAAGTACGGGAATGTGGAATAGCGTTTAGATATATTCTACCCGGTCATCTCGGTTACGCAAATGCGGCACGGGTTTCCGCGAACGCGGACGCCCGTGCCCTTCTTTTTACGATTGCGCAATGCGTCTGCGGGAATGCAGATGGGGTCCCGCGTCTCAGGCGTGGATTTTCAGCCGCGCCGCCCGATTTCGAATAAAGGCCTGCAGATGCAGACGGCTTTCGTGAGGCCCCGACGGCACCTCCCTCAAAAATGGGAGCATGGCCCGAGGCCGCACCTGTGCCCCAGCTCCGCCACGAGGGCATCGTTGTCGGTCACCGAGACGATGGCGTCGCCGTCGTAGGGCGCCTCGATGTAGACGCGGTCGAGCGAGTTGGCCGTCCCCGCCCAGAGCGTCCTGGTGCGCCGGACGCCCCTCACGTGGGCGTAGGGTATCACCGAACGCGTCCCAGCGTACACGACGACGAGGCGGTCGCCGTAGAGCTCGAGGCGGTTGCTGCGGACGGGAAGGGCGGCCAGGGCCACGAGGGCCGGGACGGGCACCAGCGCGAGCCAGCCCCATGGGAGCGCGGGACTTGAGCTCAGGAAACACGCGATACACGCCGCGGATAAACCGCCCGCCACAATCACCATGGCCGCTATGAACCACGGGTCTGTCCTGCCGGTGAACACCCGCTCCGGCCGCTCGCCCTTCTCACCCATTACGGCCTCCCTCCCGACGCCCTCCCTGGCGGCGCGTGGGGCCGGAGAGTGCCTTGAACCCGTCGCCGACCATCTTGCTCCCCGTTCCATGGGCCTTCTGTAGTGGTATGTACCCCCGACTGTTCGACGGATGTCGTACGATTAAACGTTTGTCTAACCTTTTAAGACGGGTGCGGCAAGGTCGAGCAGATTGTCCGTGCGAGAGGCTTCCCGCCGCAGCGCCCGGTCTCGGGTTCGATGCATCGACATCCGTCTCAGGTGGTATCTCCGCTGCGCGGCATTGCAGGGTGCAAAGCCGAGATGCCACGGAGTACGCCGAGGCTTTGCTCGCGTGGGCTGAATCATATTCCCAATCCGGGAATGCATACATATAAGTGCGATCGTTTTGCCGTAGATGGGAAACCCGTCGGCCGGGCGGGACCGGAGAGCCGGGCGGCGAATGCGAAAGGCCGGATGCAGCCGATGCCCTGAATGAGGTCCCGACACATGGGAGGGACAGCTGAATCCATCTCTTTTGTCGCTCCCTAGGGCGTGGATTTCCCAGCTCTCGCCCCCGAGGTCATCTTGCAGACGATTCGCAAGTCTCCGAGCGTCAGGTACCTGATGGAGCAGAGGGCCGCGCTGGCGTAGTTGCCGCACTTCGACGATATGGACGATGACGAGCTCCGCCAATTCGCCGCCCAAGTCAGGCCGTGATTTTATAGAATTCAGGGAAGGCCGCCGTCACGTCCGCCGTTTAAGAAGGTGCCGCTTTGAAATATCTCGTCGAGGATTGCGATGATCCGGCAGATCCCGTCCAAGACTACGCCGAGGCCAAGCAAATCGTCCGCCAGGTACTCGGCTCTCATCCATCAGTGAGACAAGCCGCCATGTTCGGCTCATTTGTCCGTGGCGAGCAGAAGGACTCCTCCGATGTCGACCTGCTTCTCCATTTTGACGAAAAGGATGCCTTCGAGGCCATCGGCATCGGCCTCGATTTGGCCGAGGAGCTCGGGAGGGACGTGGACATGCTGACGACGCTTCGTGGGGCCCAGAGCAGTTTCATCGAGAACCTGAAAAGAGAGGGACGTCTCATCTACAGGAGGGATTAAGGAGAGGTAGGCCATGAGAACCCTTGAAGAGGCGCGCGACACCCTTCAAATCTCGCAGGAGGACATCGATTTTCTCGTCGACGACATCAGGCGAGCCGGCGAGCCGGTCGCCGTCATCGCCTACGGGTCGCGAGCCCGCGGCGAGGCCGGGAAGAATGGCGATTATGACATCCTCGGTCTTTCCGAGCTGACCGGAAGGGAGCTCAAGGAGTTCTCGATTGCGGCCCATGTCTAACTGTTCGGATTCGGGAGGGACTTGGATTTCCTCATCGGCAACGTGGATGATTTCAGGGCCGCGGTCCGACACGGCCGAGGTTTCGCCACCGAGGTCGCCAGGGACGGCGTGATTCTCTATGGAACGGTTGGGGGGCGGCATGAACGAGGATGAGGGGACACCGATGGAGTTCGGGCTTGCAGACGGAACCGCGATCACGGACGGGGGCATCGAGCGCGAGTGCGCAGAGTATGAATCCGGCTCTTGGTCGGGAAACCTGACGAGCCTCCCCATCGGCCGCCCCGGGCTTTCCGATGGGGAGGACGGCGCCGACTTGTCCTTCAAGTGCCCGAAAACGGATGCCGACCTCATCGAGAGGGCGGCCGCAGCGTGCGGGATGCAGAAGTCTGAGTTCCTGCGCTCGGCCGCAATCGAGAAGGCCGAGAAAATCCTCAGGTCGGCATAGAACCCATTAGAACGACAAGGGGGCGGAGAAAATCTCCGCCCCCTTTACTTACTTCCTCCTGACGCCCACCAGGCCGCGGCTTCTGAGAATGCGGTATAGCGTTGATTTTGAAATGCCCATGGCAGAGCAGATATCTGGAATTGGCGTTTCCCGAGCGAGGTAGAGTTTCACGGCGGCGTCCGCTTTGACATCGGCGATACGCGGGCGGCCTCCGACGTTGCCGCCGTGGCTCCGCTTTATGGCGATGCCCTCCGCTTGGCGCTGCTTGATCAAATCTCGTTCAAGTTCTGCGGTGCAAGCGTGAGTTCCCAAGACAAACCGACCGAATGCCGTGTCCAAGTCTACGGGCTGCTTCAGAGAGGTTAGCTTGACCCCTAGGTTGCGGAACATCAGGTCAAAGTTGAGCAGTTGTCTGGCCGACCTCGACAGCCGTTTCCAGCTTTCGACCACCACTTCATCACCGCGCTTCATTTTCTTGAACAACTTTTTTGCTGTGCGCGGTCGCCCTCGCGAGCGGCGGTCTCCTTGTCTTTGTAGATGCGTTCGTAAGCAATGCCGGCGTTCACCAACGCTTCGATTTGGCGGTCAAGCTTCTGGTCTTTCGTACTTACACGGGCATAACCGTACCGTGTCATTTTTCAGCCTCCTGCCTTGTCTTTTGATTTTCTCATGGGAATGCAAGAGGAGGTTTTGGCACTAGGTTTTGGCACTCGATTTGCATGGCATCGATGACTTGATTTCCTAGTGTCTGGCGGCATACGTTTTGGAACTGGCTCCCGCGCAAACGGGTATAATCAACGTACTACAGTGTAATACGTTGATTGGAGCAACTATGGCCATGAGTGCCACTGCCATCAGGTTCGATGATGGCGAGAAGGACTGGATCCAGTCCTATGCGAGCGTCCTCGGCATGTCCTTTTCCGAATTCGTGAGGAACGCCGCCCTCGATAAGGTCGAGGAGGCAGCCGACATCAAGGCGTACAACGAGGCGCTGATGGAAGACGATGGCACCCGCTATTCGATGGATGACATCATGCGTATGGCAATGGAGGCCGAGTGAGCTTCAGCGTCGAATGGTCTAAGGCGGCGACCAAGCAACTCCTCAGCATCCCAAAGAAGCAGCGGCTCATAATCCTGTCCTGGGTTCAGGAGCACCTTGACGGATGCGAGGATCCGCGCCGCGCACCGAATGGAAAACAGCTTCAGGGCACCGATTCCGGTTGGCGCTGGCGCGTCGGTGTCTACCGCATCCTGGCAAGGATCGAGGATGGAAAAGCCATCATCGAAGTCGTAAGGGTGGGCCACCGCCAGGGTGTCTACAAGAACATGCCGCGGCTATGAGCACCCCAAAGTGCCGCCACGCAGCTCAAGGCCGAAAAATCAACCTCACCAGATGCGTTTTAAGGCACGGAAAAGGGGTGTCGTGAACATCAGCACCACCCTGGGTCTAATCGGCCCGTAAATCGAATCCTATTGAGCCGTTTACCTGCGGGTTTATGAACATACGCCACTGCCATACCTTAGGTGAGAATCGTGTCCGCACGGGGCGATATATTAAATAGAACACCCGAGGGAAAGGAATAGCCATGAGCGACACACAGGAAATCGTTCAACGACTCGAACATGAAATGGCCCTGCGAGCTGCCGCAGTTGAGAAGGTTGATGCTTTCAAGGCGCAGCTCAACCAAGCCATCAAGGCCTTCATGGCCGCCGATGAGGCGGTCCGTGGTCTCAACGACCATGACAGCATCGTTGACACCCAAATCGCCAATTCCATCGACGAGCATCTTCGCGCCATCGACATGCTCTGCCACTTCGGCATCGACGGTGGTTTCGGTAAGAAGCATCCGGTCAGGGAGGTTTAGACCGCTACATGTCCATGGTGTAAAGTAGAAGATGGTCGAATCCGAAGCAGTTCCCGGACAATTGGCGTCCGGCCAGACACTTCGGTTCGACCCTTTCTCATGCGCATGGCACATGTCAAGCCAGACTGATTCTGTGGGTATAGGGTGGCATTTCACTGAAGTCGGAAACTCCCGCAACCATTGATTAATTTCGATATGTCCGAAATTAATATTACGTACATGGGTAACAAGCGTATATGGGAGCTCTCAAGTAACCGAAGTAACCGAGCCGGGGCAAAAATTGGCAAGAAGACCCCGGTGAGAAGTTTGGAGGCGAAGATGAGTGCGATGGAAAACCTGTTTATTACTCGCAGGTCAATCCTGACGGCAGCCGCATTGGGCGGACTGTCGCTAATCACCCCAAATGGTGCATTTGCTGATGGTTGCGATTCTGAAACCGTAGAATTCCTAGCGTTCCCGGATCTGAGTGAATCTGATGTCGAGGCGATTGTGCGTCAACGTGCAGAGCAAGAAGCGGCCCTTATCATAGAAGAGGCGATGTCATCTGATGGTGTTGAGCCCTATGCGACACGCGGGCGCCCAAGCTACAGCACCGTATACGGGAGCGTGCAAACGAAAGCCAGCGGATGGCACGACGTTGCTGGGCAGCCCCCGGGGGGCGTTCACATCGACGGGGGCGGTTCCATAAACGTCCAGCCGTCTGGCGGCGGTTCGGTGAGTGTATCGGTGCCGCTCCCGAATGGTCTCGGAAGCATAGGCGTATCGATACCGCTGGCAAAGCGCAATCTGTCGGCGACTGGGTATTCCATTCACATCGACGGTGCCGGCTTTTGGAAAGCGACGGCGAACGTCGAGCACAAGGTTCAGCCGTTTGTTGTTTACGAGACCGTCAACGGCGTCAAGAAGGTGTACAAAAAAGCAGCGACGAATAACTTCTTCCGCCTTTCCCTGGGCAAGCGAAAAGTAGGATGACATGATGGGCAGGAGCTATGCAAAGATAGCGGCTGTTGGCCTTGCGATCGGTCTTGCAATGGCGCTGTGCGCATCATTCGCGACGTATAGGTCCGAGCAATCGTTTATCGATGGCGCTGAAAACGGGTTTGGCATAGACGGGATGTATGTCAGCGATGGCGCGACCGGGCCGTCTATGGCGATTCTCGCAGGCGAAGACATGGAATGGCAAATCTGTAATGGCGATGGCTCTTGCATGAGTGGTCGTTTGGCCGCAACGAGCGATCCGAATTCGTTCGATCTTCTCGACGATGATGGAGCGGATTGCGGTTCGGTTCACCTGTCATATGCATCGCGAGACGGGATGGACGGCATTCTCTACGTCTCCCACGAGACTGGCGATTTCAAGATGCGCAGAACTAACCGGGTGCCGGCTTTTATCGAGGAGTGAGAGTTCCCGTCGGCCTGCCGATCAGGCCGCCGAGCTATCGAGCCCCGCATTCATCCGTACACACGCGGATGAATGCGGGAAGTGTCCGGATGGAGTTGGTAATCGAGGAAACAAAGCCGTCCCAGGCAGGGGCGGCTTTGGTCTTTAAAGGCCAGGTTTTACCCTAGCCAAAAATGGCCAGAATGGTCACCAGAAGAAGAGCGACGATCATAAGACGGAACTCAGACATAGCGACCACCTCACCGAAAACTCGGGCAGGGCCAAGCTAGCGAGGCGCGTCGCCACGCGAGTAGTCACCGCGATCGACAACGCGATCGTCCATCTGCCGCGACACGGCGCTACCGCCGTGCGCCTGGCCGGCGGCGCGAACGCGATCGTCGCCGGCATCGGGAACGGCACCGGCGTAACGGTTGCGAATCTCCCTTGCATAACCGCGACGCGCAAGAAGTTCATCGCGTACGGCGGGATCTTCGAGCAGGTCCTCATCACACTTCGGTACGATGAATCTGGGGAATGAATTGTAGGCCACGCCCTTACTCGCTTTCGCCTGCTCGACCCACGCCGAGTACGCTTTCTTGAGACGTTGGATGTAAATCTCACAGCGTTTCTCATATGGAAGGGCTCGTTCGGCTTCTTTCACGTTATTTTCGAAGGCCGCCTCAAGTTGCTTGACCGTAAACCGACCGTCAAGTCGAGTCAGGTTGAAAGTGCACTTCGGATTGCCGGCCTCTTTGATATCAAGATCTGTCGCATAGACTCGATTGTTCTTGATGAAAATATCCACACCCCATGATGCAAGTAGTTTTTTGAACTGCTCCATGTTCTTTGCGCGACCTTCGTCAATTGCGATATGGATCAGCTCGCGCAGATTGTTTTTGTAACTGTATTCGTCGCGGTCGATGATTTCCTTTTCGATCTCGCGAGGTTGGCGCTCACGAATCTTCGAATTCTTCTTTCCCTTCTCAAGTTGGACGAGGTTCCATTTGTCATCAAGTTCACGAACCCATGAAGCACGCTCGTATTTGCCTCGATGGCCACCGGTGTCGCAGCGTTTACCCGTCAGCAAATCGGTTCGATTTATCGCCATGTGGACGGCATAACGTTTGCCAGCTTTATCGCTTTCTTCATGCAACGCAAAGATAACTTGCTGATTTTGATAATGCTGGGCGACCCATTCTTTCGCGTACGACATGCATTTTTCCGGAGTCATCTTACCGCCGTTGCACGAACATTCTTCGGGCAGGAACGCGAGAATCTGGTGAAGGATAGTCACGTTCTTGACACCGGCTCTCGAAGGTTTGTCGTGATGAAAAACCTTTCTGGTCATCGCCATTTTAGAAAACCAATACTTGTCGCATTCGATGTTCCAACCGTCACGGGCCAAGGCATGTTTTCCGTTGATGTACTTACGGACATTCTTTGCGTACCGATCGCTCGAAACGCTCTTCTGCTTGATAACCGTCATTTCGTTTCGCCACCTTCGATGAAATAACGACGCTCAAGAGTTTTCAGGAATCGAAAAGCGAGATCCGCGCTTTTCGTAACGTGGTCAACGGTTCTGAAAACCGCTATCTCGTTATAAGAGGGAAGTCCGTTAGCATTTATGAAATGCATGAGCTGATTGAGGTTTGTGCCCTGCTTCAAAAGTTCGTGATAAATTTTCTCGGCACTTCCGCGATCAAAATCTATCTTTTCGACTTTCCCACTGATAAGAACGCGACGGGCGTATGAACTGACGGTTACACCGAGCGAGTTCGCGTTGCTTTCGATTTTCTTTTTCTCTGCTGGGGAAACCTTGATGTGAATCTCTTCAGATCGAGATTTCTGGTCGACGTTTTCTGCAGAACCGAAATCAATATCAAACTCGTTGATGTTGCATAAAACAAACCGTATAAGTTCAGCTTCGCTTAACTTATGGCGTTTTGCAATTGAAGCGATTGCTTTCTTCTCTTCATCGGAAAGAGATGCTTTGACGGTGTGCGGGCGAAGCCTGCTCATGATTCCTCCGGAAACGAATCAGCGATCGGAGAGGCCTCCGATCAAAACCTGCTATGCGATTCGCTTTCCTTGGGGAACGGCTGGCGTCGTTCCAAAAATGAAGAATCGACTCCACGATTCTTCATCGCGAAGTTTCAACTTCGCAACAACCTTATCGCCGTAGCAGGCGATAAGCAAGGTCTGTGGCGTGGTGTTTTTGGGGTCCGAATGGGCCCATGAAAACGACACCCACAGTCATCTTGCAATCTCCGGAACGGTGATTGGGCGAAACGCAGTGTAGACGTGGAATGAGAGGCCTCGCGGCGTCGTAACCGCGTGAA
Organism: Collinsella sp.; assembly: GCA_048326155.1. GTDB lineage: Bacteria > Actinomycetota > Coriobacteriia > Coriobacteriales > Coriobacteriaceae > Collinsella. Next base: position 3,636 of record DBFEQD010000032.1, on the reverse strand, counting down.
GACCGTGAGCGAAAGCGAAATTTTAACGCGAAGGATGCTGAGCGTTAGAAGTTCGCTGTAGCGAGAGCGAAGCGATATTGCGAATGCGGGGGATGCCGAGTATTTGCAATATCGCGCAGCGGGTTTGCGACGCCCGCGGCGCAAACATTCGACTTTGTCGAATCGTTTTCGTGACGCTTGCGAAAAAGTTGAGGCAGCTTTCGACAATTTCAATGGCGCGTAGAGTCCTTGGGCGAGGCTCGTAGCGCTGTTGGATTTGTCGAAAGGTGACGCGGTTCGCATTACGATTCGAATGGCGATCCGATTTTCATGCGGCGGCAAAGCCGCCTATGATCGCGACCGATGGTCGCTATCGATTTTCAAAACTCCCGTTTTGCCGCACAATTGCGATGTTCTGCTTCTCCCCGCCGGACACCCCTCCTTTCTTGCTGCCAAGCATCGCTGCCGCCCCGTTCTCCGCAGCGGCAATCATTTTGTCTAACCCCAATATGGCAAGCATCCGATTCAGTTTGTCGGCCTCGAAATCATCAGAAAGCAGCGTAAGCCGCATGATGGTCTCTCCCATGTCGGCTCAGATCGCGTCTATGTTGAACCTCCTCGTTCAGTCGACCGCATGGCGGCACGAGTGTAACGGGGTGCCTGGAGATGCATTTAATAGCGGTGCCTGACGGCAATATTCAGTCGGGAAGGCAGCGGTGCTGATTCGCAATACAGGTGGTGTCGAAAGGGCCTAGGACTCATGTGATTGCATAAGCCGCAACAGTGCTGAAAAGGCTAACTGCTTTTGTTCGTGCATTGGCATCATATTCATAAAAACAACCGGTCCCGACGTTGAATCTAAAATCATCGTTTAGCATTGATCCTGGCTGTTTCCAGAAAGCCACTAGTTTTTTAACTCATACATGAAAAGGAGGTGACGAAAATGGAGAAAGAGGAAATCGAGCTGGCCAGCGATAAATCGGCTTCCGACATCGAGATCACTGTTGAAGAACTTCTGGACTTCGGCATTGATGTTGATCAGGTTATACAGCGCCGCTGCTAAGGTCTGATAACACAATCGCCTCCGTTTAATGTGACGGAGGCGATTCCTATTCGCCCGAAAGAAAGGAGCTCAAGTTGAAGGTTGATTTCACTCTGATCAATCCGGTGAATCACTACAGGAAGACCCTTGTTGATAATCTGGCCATCTTGAATCTAAGGGCCGTTTCTGAAGCAGCGGGATTTTCAACTCACGTTATTGACTTTCAGCGTAAGTTCCTCGAAGAAGAAAAGACTTTTTCAAAAGAAATCTATCGGTGGTTCTCCGACGAAATAAAAGCAATCGACTCCCATGTTTTTGGTGTTTCGATCATGAACGCCTCTTATATCTGGGGCATCATGATAGCGAAGATTATTAAACGGGCGCATCCCGAATCGGTTATCATATTTGGTGGTCCCCAGATCACTTCACTTCGAGAAATGGTTTTTCAGGATTGTCCCGAGGTTGACTTTCTATCGATCTTTGATGGGGAAGAAACCCTCCCGCTTCTACTCGAATATATTGCTTGCGGCGCTCAGGGCGATTTACCTAAAAATTCGATTTCTAAAACCGGGGATTCTGGATTATGCGAGTTGATTGAATACGACATTAACAACCTTCCGGAACTCGACTACTCCAATTCATACGGCATGAACGTGGTCAACATTGAGGCAGGTAGAGGTTGCCCGTTTAATTGCTACTATTGCTCATCCAGAGTGCTTCTCGGTCAGAAAGCGCGATTTCTTAATGTCGACAAACTGCTCGAAACCTCGCAGCGTGTCTACGATTGCATGGCAAAAACCGGCGCTCTTTCTTCAATTAACTATAATCATGATAACTTCTTAGCATCGCACAAGTACTTCTTTGAATTTGCAGTCAAAAAATATGCAATGAATTATGATTTCAAATACAACTGTGAGGGACGAATCGATACGATAACTCCCGAGATCATTGGCCTACTTAAGGCAACCGGATGTATCTCCGTATTTGTTGGCTTGGAAACTGGCTCGCAAAGAATACAGCGAATCTGCCGGAAAAACTTGAATCTTAAAAAAGTAATTCCTACCGTAAAATCCATCATTTCCTCTGGCATGAGATTCGAAACCAATTTTATCATCGGTTTTCCAGAAGAAACATATTCCGAAGTACTCGACACCCTTGCCCTTGCTCAAGAAGTCGCGTCGACCAGTTTTATGTCAAACGTTGACTTTTCCTATATGAGCCCAGAGCCTCTTACTGATGTTGCTCAAGGGGTGAATAAAGAGGATTATATCATCGTAAAAGAATCTCAGTATTACTTAGATTTACTTGCTGCCGGAATTGACCCAAACAGCCTGTCACCTCTTCATTTCAATCATCTGTACACAGTCAGAAATGAAAATTACGACATTCTTGACGTGCTCGCGCGTGCCGATACGTATTTTGATTTGATAAACCATTTTAAATTCGCAACCTACCTTATGATTCATCGAGATGGTAGAAGCATTGAAGATATTTTTGAAATGTGTCGCGATCGTGATGCATTTGCCGTTGCAGAAAGCTATACGGCAACTCTAGATCAAGCTGGTGTGTATTATGCGGTTTCTTGTTTCGAAATCGACCGGCTGGCAATAGTTCGTCGAGAAGAAAGAGCGCAGGATGTCCTATTCTATCGATACCCTGTTCAAAAGCTTTATCAGCTCTTCATTGAGACTATGAACATTTCAGGCTTCGAATCAGTGGCGAGCACCCCGACAAAAATAGTCGTTAGGAGTGCCAAATGAATAAGAATGCCACTGCGCAGCTGCACATCTATTCCGCCTTTTTCGTTCTCGCTGGATTTGTTTTAAATCGGGGAGTGTTTCTACTTTTCCTTGCGGAGAAAGGAATGTCTGTCACGGAAATCGCGCTTTATCAAGCCCTGTTTAACATTGCAACGGTCGTCCTCGAGCTGCCAACAGGGCTGATAGGCGATTTCTTTGGAAAGAAGTTCTCGATTCAAGTGGGCGTGCTGCTGCTTTTCTTCCATACGGCTGGCATGCTGTTGCTCTCAGGCCCCTTTCTCGTCGCGCTTTCCCTTGTTGAGGCACTCGCCTACTCCCTTCAATCGGGATCCGAACAAGCACTTTTATATGAAATTGCCCGAAATGCCGGTCAAGGAGAGCGCTTCCTCACCATCAACGCTCGGCTGCTTGCCGCGCAATCAATCGCGACAGGAGTGGCAATCGTACTTGGATCATTCATTGCCCAAGTATCTTGGAGTGCCCTCTACGTATGCGTTTCCGTTTTCTATCTCCTGCAGCTTTTCCTTCTGTATCCCATTGAGAGGATGGAAACGACCCATTCCAAAAACTCTGGGGAGGAAAGGTTTGACGTAGCCAAGGTCTTCAGACGCGAAACCTGGTGCATTGGAGAATCCGCTTTTGCGGTGTTGCTTCTTCTAATCGGCACAAGCATGCTCGATGGATTCTATGGGAGTTATTACAACTTGAATCAGTTGGTATTCGACGCATTTGATGCTCCCGTCTCCATAATAGGAATCTTTTTCGGTGCATCCTATGCAGTAAATGCGACGGCCTACATTGCAGCAGATTTCTTCTCATCGCGTTTCGGGAAAAGAAATACCATGCTCGGCTCGA
>DBFEQD010000031.1:0-41995 GCA_048326155.1 Collinsella sp. | reverse complement strand
CCGCACGAACAGGAGGCGCCAGTGGCGCCTCCGTCGTGAGTCAGGACTGTCCGAAATTGAGAGGCAAGGCCCTGCGCCCGGCCCCTCGGTTCCCGTTTACGAGAGCGACGTTCTCAGCAACTCGTTGAAGAGCTTCGGGTTGCCCTTGCCGCGGCTCGCCTTCATGCACTGGCCCACCAAAAAGCCGATGACCTTCTGGTTGCCGTCACGATACTGCTGCGCCTGATCGGCACAGTTTGCCAGCACCTCGTCCACGATCGGCTGCAGCGCGCCGGCATCGCTCACCTGACGCATGCCGCGCTCGTCGACGATCTTGTTGGGGTCGTCGCCGGTCTGGGCCATGGCCTCAAAGACCTCGTGCGCCTGGTTGGAGCTGATGGCATCGGTCGCCAGCAGCTTGGCAAGGGCTGCCACCTGAGCCGGCGCAATGCCGGACTCGGCTAGTGAGACGCCTGCGCCCTTAAGGTAGGCGATCATCTCGTTCACCAGCAAGTTTGCAACCGTCTGGGCCTCCTTGCCGGCCATACCGGCAGCGGCGGCCTCAAAGAACTCGGCAAACTCCGGGTCGCCGGCAATCTGCTCGGCGTCAGCCGCCTTAATACCAAAGTCGGCCTCAAAACGGGCACGCTTGGCATCGGGCAGCTCGGGAATCTCGCCACGGCAACGGTCGATAAACTCGTCGTCCAGATCGAACGGCGCCAGATCGGGGTCGGGGAACAGACGATAGTCGTCGGCCGTCTCCTTCACACGCATGACCACGGTGCGCTTGCGGCTGGGCTCCCAGTGACGGGTCTCCTGATAGATGATGCCGCCCTCCTCGAGCACCTCGGCTTGGCGGCAAATCTCGTAGGCAAGGCCGTCGTGCAAGCTCTTAAACGAGTTGAGGTTCTTAAGCTCGGTCTTGGTGCCCAGCTTGGTCTCGCCGCGGCGACGCAGCGACACGTTGCCGTCGCAGCGCATGGAACCCTTCTCCATGGAGCAGTCCGAAATGCCCAGCGTCACAAAAATGCGACGGAGCTTCTCCATAAACAGGCGAGCCTCCTCGGGCGTACGCAAGTCGGGCTCAGTCACGAGCTCAATCAAAGGCGTGCCGCAGCGGTTGTAGTCGACGAGCGACTCGGCCGCGGCGGTAATGCGGCCCTCGGCACCGCCCACGTGCACCATCTTGGCGGCGTCCTCCTCCATGTGGATGCGCAGGATGCGGATGGGCACCGTGTAGGAACCGTCCTCGCGACGCTCAGGCATCTGCAGGTTGGACGCGTCGTAGCTGGCTAGGTGGCCGGCGCGCTGGTTGCCCTCGCGCATGGTCGAGGACATGGACGTGGACAGGCCCTCGGCATTGGCCGAAGCGCTCGCCAGGCTCTGGGCCTCGGCCTCGCCAAACGCGCAGTCGGGGCGCTCGGCGGCACCGCGACCGGTCACGTCCAGGTCCAGGTGACCGTACATGGCAAAGGCAACCGGGCCCTGCGTGGTCTGGAAGTTCTTGGCCATATCGGGATAGAAGTAGTGCTTGCGGTAGAACATCGAGTGGCGCTGAATCTCGCAGTTGGTAGCGAGACCGGCCTTGACGATGCTCTCGATGGCGCGCTTGTTGGGCACCGGTAGGGCACCGGGCAGGCCCAGGCACACCGGACACACGTTGGCGTTGGGCTCGTCATCGTGGCTGAGCTTGCAGTTGCAGAACATCTTGGTATCGAGTGCGGTGAGCTCGGTATGGATCTCCAGGCCGATCACGGCCTCCCAATCCTGCAGGACCTCAGAAAGCTCCTTCATTACAGCTCGCCCCCCTTCCCGGCAAAATCGGGCGCGACGGAAAGCGCGGGCGCACCCGTAGCGGCATCGGCAAAGCCGCGCTCCAGGGCGCGGGCAAACATAAGCAGCTGACGGTCCTTAAAGGCCGGACCAACCAGCTGGGCAGAAACGGGCAGCTGAGTATCCTCGCCCAGGCCCAGCGGCACCGAGATGCCACCGTTGCCGCAAATGTTGAGCGAGATGGTATACAGGTCGGAGAGGTACATCTGCGTGGGGTCGCTGATCTCACCAAACTTAAAGGCCGTGCGCGGCGAGGCGGGCATGAGGATGGTGTCCACCTTGGCATACGCGGCGTCGTAGTCCTGTGTGATGAGCGTGCGGGCCTTTTGCGCAGCGTAGTAGTACTTGTCGTACACGCCCGAGCTCAGCAGGTAGGCGCCGAGCATCTGACGGCGCTTGGCCTCGGCGCCAAAGCCGTGGGCGCGCGACAGCGAGCTCTGGTCGGACAGGTTGGCGCAGCCCTCCTCCTGATAGCCGTAGCGAATGCCGTCAAAACGTGCCAGGTTGGAGAACGCCTCGGCCGGGCCGATGACGTAGTAGGCGGCGATGGCGGCATCCAGGTGCGGCAGGTCGACCTCGACCAGCTCGGCACCCTGGTTCTGCAGCTCCTGGGCGGCGCGCTGAACAGCGGCCTTGACCTCGGGCGTCAGGCCCTCGGCCTCCATAAACGCAGGGATAATGCCCACGCGCTTGCCCTCGATGCTGTCGTTGAGATGCTCGGTAAAGTCGACGGCGCAATCCTGGCTGGTGCAGTCGTACGGATCGTGGCCCGCGCCGGTAAGCGCGTTCATGGCCAGCGCGACATCCTCGACCGTGCGGCCAAAGGGGCCCACCTGGTCGAGCGACGAGCCAAAGGCAACCACGCCGTAACGGCTCACGGCACCATACGTGGGCTTAAAGCCCACCACGCCGCACAGCGACGCCGGCTGGCGAATGGAGCCGCCGGTGTCCGAGCCCAGCGAGAGCGCGACCTCGCCCGCGGCGACGGCGGCAGCGGAGCCGCCCGAGGAGCCGCCGGGCACGCGCTCGGTATCCCAAGGGTTGTTGGTGCGGTGGAACGCCGAGCTCTCGGTGGAGCTGCCAAAGGCAAACTCGTCCATGTTTGCCTTACCCATGGGCAGGCAGCCGGCATCGAGCATGCGCTGGACGCAGGTGGCGGTGTAGACGCTCTGGTAGTTCTCGAGCATGCGGGAAGCACAGGTGGTGCGCGTGCCCACGAGGTTCATGTTGTCCTTAATGGCCAGCGGCACGCCCGCGAGCGGGGGCAGCGGCTTGCCTGCGGCGCGGTCGGCATCCACGCGCGCGGCGGCCTCGAGCGCAAGCTCGGGCGCCACCTGCAGGAATGCCTGGACCCCGCCCTCGCGCGCCTCGATGGCGGCAAGAGAGGCCTGGGCCACCTCGGTAGCGGTAAAGTCGCCGGCGGCAACGCCCGCGGCGATCTGGGCGGCGGTAAGGGAATCGAAGCTTAGCGCCATTACTCGCTCTCCCCCTCTCCCAAAATGGACGGCACGCGGAAGTAACGGTCGCGCGCGCTGCCGGCGTTTTCGAGCGCGACGTCGAGCGGCAGATCACGCTCGGGCTCGCGCAGGTCATCGCCCATCACGTTGGACAGGCTTCCGATGGGATGGAACGTGGGCTCCACGTCGGGCAAGTCATATTGCAAGACGGGCTCGAGCATCTGGACGGCGTCGTTCAGGTAGGACGTCATCTGGGTGAGCTCGTCATCGGTCAGTGCGATCTTTGCGTACTCGGCTATGCCGCGCACGTCTTTCTCGCTGAGTGCCATAGGCGCTCCCTTCCGCATAACAGATAAACCGCTCTAGTATACAAGGCAACGCCGCTTGGAGCAGGTGCTTTACCCAAATGCAGCGAAAACGTAACGAGGCCGGCGACTGGCAGGCGGCGGGCCGGCGGTTCTGCAGCGAAACCGCACCGTCCATAGCGAAAACCGTCCCGCCCGCAACGAAAACCGTCCTGCCCACAACGAAAACCATCACAACATTCGACGCTTTTCGTCAAAATCGAGATTTTCATCGAATGTTGTGATGGTTTGGAAGCCCCGACCGCCACAAAGGTGCCTGTCCCCATTGTGGTGGTTCTGAACGATGCTCTATGCCGAGGCCTTGGCCTTGCGGCGCTTGCGGACCGCGTGGATCACGATGTCCAGCAGCAACAGCACAATGGCCACGACCACAATGAGCACGGCAAACTCGCGCTTGCCCCAGTGGCGGCCGGCCAGCGACTTTTGCTTGTCGACGTCCTTCTTGCTGTACTTGGTGCGCACGCAATGCACCAGCAGGCGATGGTCGTTCACGCCGTAGGGCGTGCAGGTGACGAGCGTCACCTTGTCGGCGCCGGGCTCGATGGTCAGCGACTCCATCTCCTCGGGCAGCACGACCTCGGAGTCCACCATCTTGTAGGCGAGCGTCTTGTTCATGGTGTGCAGCAGCACCAGGTCGCCGGGCTCCAGCGAGTGGATGTCGTCGAACATACTCAGATTGCGCATGCCCGAGTGCGCGGTGAGCACGCAATGCGTCGAGGTGCCGCCCACCGGCAGGCTCGTGCCCTCCAGGTGGCCGACGCCCGCCATAAGGACTTCCTCGCTCGTGCCGTGGTAGATGGGCATGCTCACGTCGATGGAGGGGATCTCGACCCAGCTCATCATGGGGTCGCGGTCAAAGATGAGCTGCTGGGCGTAGGGCTCGATCTGGTCGGCGGGAAGCTCGGTGGCCTCGCCCGCCAGCTGCTCGTTAAAGGAGCGTGCCTGGAGCAGGATGCGCTCGCGCTCCTCGGCAGACAGCGCGTCCACGGTGCTGGACACCGTGCTGATCTGGTTGAACACGCCCGAGGCCTCGAGCCGGTCCAAGATCCACGGCCAGGTCATAAGGCCCACGCCAATAAGGATGATGACGATGGTGATGAGCCGATCGGCCCAGCGCGGCAGTCGCTTGCGGCGGCGCTTGGACTTTGGTTGAGGTTTGGGCTGAGGGCTTGAGCCGCCGTTGTCCGCGGCGTTATTGCTCTTCATATGTTTGGCGCCCTGCACCATCGCCGGTCACTCCTCTACAACTCAAGTTGTCTAAACAAATAATAGCCGATTAGCGAGCTTCCGCGCCAGACAACGCAGCTAGACCGCACCGTCCGGGCCACGCACCCACTCAACCAATCAAGCCATATGTTGCTTTCATCGTCTCGAGCAACTGCGCCATCGTTACGCCCGCAACCCCAATCTGTTTCAGATTGACGTCGCCCACCTCACAATCTTTGACAAACGCAAGCATATCGTCCTTCAGTTCTCCGCGCAGATCGACACCTTCCGACTCGCCAAGCAGCTGAGCAAGTCTCAGCGCATCGCGTTTATGCTTTTTTACCTTCCTCGAATCAACGTTCTCCCCCGCTTCCCTTCTAGCTTTTAGGTCGAGATACGCCTTCGCTTTGAACGGGACAATGTATTCCGTACCCAGGACCGAAACGCCGCCTACGGTCCGAATTCCCTGAAGGAACAAGCTGTAGTAAGCATCGTCCAACAAAATTGCCGAAAGACTGCTTATGTTTTCATCAACGTGAATTGGCGCCACATCAATCCCCTCACGACCCTTTAGAAAGTCGGGGCACTTCGCGAAGAGTTCAATCATATGAGGGTAACCCGGCATCTTAGGCTCTGTAAACCGATAAAAACATGAGCCTTTGCCTTCGCCCCAGCCGCAGCGGTAACCGCCATCACGCACCAAAGTCCATATAGCTTCTGCCGTCTGAGGCAACCGGTCATCGGCGACAATTACCACATCAAAATCGTGAGTCGCCCTAAACGGAAGTCCCGCCTCCGCGAGCAAAATGTCGCATGCCGTGCCGCCGATAAGGGCATACGATCCTGCGGCTTCTTGCATATGCTGCTGAAATTCTTGGAGACCTTCTACAGCGCTTCTTGCCATGGATATTCCTTTCCAAACATGCAATCGACTTCGAGCTGAATTCGCTCATCGTCGATTGCCGCCAAAGATAGCGCAAGCGAAATGTCATCGACGCGGGAGGAGTCGGCAAACACGGGCGCATAGCGCCACACTTGGATCATCGCCGTTTCGTTATCCGGCAACTCCCCGTCTGCGACTTCGAGGTCGCTCAGTTGACGCCATGCACTTCTTAAGACGGCCTTTTGTTCCATACCCGGCGCAGCGAGCATCGAACGCGCAGCGAGCGCCGTCTCCCCGGCGTCAACAAGATAGTCGATCTTCGGCGTCTTCCTTGCAAAAAAGACCTTCGAGACAGGCGAGGAGAGCTCTGACATGTGCTCACTGAGCAGAAGATCAACGGCAACAGGGAACACGACGACACGTCGCTCGCGACGCTCACGCCTCGCGAGCCCCCTGTCGACAAGCTCGGTTATGGCCTCACTCGCACGGCTTGCCGAGATCCCAAGCGCACGACAAAGGTCATAGGGACGATATGGCTCCTGGGTTGCTCCCCAGATTGCGGCAGCCTGCGCGTTGGGCGACATCTTGGTCGCGTGATTGCGAAACCGGGCACCGCCCCTCTCCGTGCAGGCTGTACCCATAAATGGAAGAAAAGCCTGTCTACCGGGGCAGACAAAGGGAATCCCTTGTGAGACCAATGCTTTGCGCTGACGTGCATCGGCATCAGGAAACGAAACGACAACAGGAGTCTCCGCGCGCAAGGCTAGCTGACTATAGACTCTCTTAGCCTCGGGAAGCCCGACGCCAGTAGGCAAACTTGCAAGCAAAAACGAAAAACCGTTTGCGTCAACAGCGCGGACCTCAATCGCCCGCAGATGCAGCGGCAAGCGTGCGAATCCAGGCCAAGTTTTGGTCTTGGCGGAGAGACCTAGTGCTTCTTGTAAGTAGATTAGCGCTTCGTTCATTTCCATCGTTTTCGTTTGATTCCATTTTTAATTGGAATTATACATAATTTTCGGAATTAACGAGATTCCTTTCGTGCGTAGGCCAACATTTGAGTTTTCAAAATGTCCCGAATCGGCTGAGCGATTCGGGATACAATGTCAATAGAAAACGACGCACCCCGCGTAAGTGCACGAGAGCGCGGGCGGCCTAGTTTTCAGCTTTTGTTAAATGCCCGGGATCCAATCCCCGGGCATTCTTATTTGCGCTTGTTGCGGCGCAAATGCCTTCTACCGTCCGCACCGCGCGTGCGCCTACGGACCTTAAACCGAACCTCATACGAGTCAAGAAACGCGATGACGGATGAGTCCGCATCGGACGGTGGAGGCTGCCTGTGTTGTCCAAAAAGAACGGGGCAAACTCCAGCGCGGAGTCTGCCCCGAAAAGAGAATGGCAAAGCAAGAACGTCGATGGACGAGAAAAGTGTCCGCAAGTCTCATGGCCATCACATCCCACCTGCCAAAGGGATGGGTGAGCGAGCGTTACTCCTGCTCGGACTCCTCAGCCTGCTTACGGCTGCGGATGAGGTGCGCCACGCCGATGCACAGCACCGCGCCACCAGCGATCCAAGTGAAGGTCACGCCGTTAAGGCCGGTCAGCGGGAGGCCAACCTGCTTGGTATCGCCAACGGTGATGTTGTAGTAGCCCTCATCATCTATCTCCGACTCATCCACTGCCGTCAACGTATTATCGCCAGCATTCCCATCGGTGAGGCCAGCGATGACCTTGCCTGCCTGATTGTTGGTATCAAGATCATGAGTGAGGCCGGTAAGGCCTGTATTCGGATCATTGTCTTTCATGGTCGGCTTGATCTCGAAGGTGAACTGGTCGATCGCGGTGTAACCAGAGGGGGGAGTAACCTCCTTGACGGTATAGAGGCCGGCATCGAGTCCTTTAAGTTTAAGAACACCATTGTTGTCCGTCGTAAGCTCAACACGGTCGGCGCTCAGAGTGCCATCATCCTTGACATATTTAACGGCGCCGTTCTTGTCTCCATTGGTCGCGATGGTGAACTTGGCGCCTTTGAGGGCCTTCTCGGTGCCCAGGTCGACCTTGTTGATCTTGAGGCCGTAGGTGTAGTCCCTGACCGTATCGGGCACGGTTTTACCACGCTCCGTGGTCATGGGGTTGTTGGAGTAGCAAAGCGTTACGGTGTTGGGATTGCCCTTTCCGCTATCATTCTTACCGACGACCGCATGGCTATTGATCTGTGCCGTATAGGAGACAACGATGCAAGAATCCTTGGTGATGGTCACGTCTGGGATAGTTTTAAGGTTGTCGCGGGTCCATGTCGTCTTAACGCTACCGTCAGATGGATCAGCATTAGAGGACGCCTCGGTAAAGGCATTTGTAATGTCTGTAGCCGTATTATTCTCATGGTTCGGATCAGCTTTCGCCGCCGTATACGAAGCGTACAGATAGACCTTGGCGCTATTCTTCTGCAGCGTCAGACCCTTGGAAATCTGATCGGAGAACTCGTAGAAATACGTGTCGTACTTGTCATAGTTCTCGGCAATGGTGCCGTAAAGGTTGTACGTCACGTTCTGGCCGATCTGGGAGTCGGCAGCATCGTGCTCTTTGCCATCGGCATCGCTCACGATCTTCTTCTCGACGGTGGGGATACCAGTTTTCTCGTTGACCTCAACGGGCGTGTCTCCCACGACAGTGAAAATGGGGGACGTACCCGCCTCGCCATCACCAATAGTGTCAGCCTTGGTCACAAAGAGCCAGTAGCCATGCTCAAGGCCGGAGGCAACGCCATTGGTCGTTGTCTTTTGCTCTGTAAGATTGTCTACAGCAGCAGCAATCTTATAGGCAACGTTGTCAGGACCGACGCGAAATGTATCACTGGTTCCCTTTACCTGATTCGTGATCCAGTCCGCAGCATCTTGAGCGGTAGTTACAGCGTAGCTCGGTTCTACGGTCTTAATAACGCTCTTGACAGCCGCCTCCACTTCCTCGTTTGCCCAAGTGATATTGGAAACTTTACCGTCCTTAACATCAGCCGTAAAAATCTGATAGCCATAGAACTCGGTATGGTTGTCCTTAACGTTCGCGATTTTCACCGAGCCATTGGCCGTTGCAGTCGCACCCTCAGCTGCAAACGCCATGGTCACCGGAGCCATGACTCCACCGAAGCTCAACGCTGCGGTGAGGCCTGCCGTTACTGCCAGGCGTGCGATGTTCTTGCTCATGCTCATCTTCTTTTCCTCTGCTTTCTGCTCGAATTCCATTTGATCTAAATCTGTCTGTCTGTGTCTTAGCATCTACTTCGCTACGTCTCGCCCCGCTCTCTGTGGGGCTGCCAGCTACTCTTTATGGCTGCCACCTCCCCGCTTGACCAGGAGCGCGACCACGATGAGCGCGGCTCCGGCGACCGCTGCGGCGGCCGCGGCGTACATTGCCATATCGCCAGTCGAGGGCATAAAGCCTCCGGTGATAATGCTAGGGGGTGTGCCGGTGGGCGTGTTGATGAGCGACGCCTCCAGGCTGCCCGTCGACCCGTCCGCGCTGTCGGCGCGCAGGGGCGACTCGGCCGTGATGGTGAGCTTGGGCTTGGCGGCGGCCACCTGGTCGACGTCCAGACCCTCGGCCTTGACCGTCACGGAGCGTGTGCCCTCAAAGGCGGTGTAGCCCTTGGGCGCCTTGAGCTCGCGGACCTCCAGCTTGCCCGAGTCCACGCCCGAGACGGCCACGCGACCGTCCTCGCCCGTGGTGACGGTGGCCTTACCCTCTGCATCCCACGTGCCGTCAGCCGCTAGCGTGCGGCCGCGGTCGTCGGCGATGTTCAGGACCGCCCCGGGCAGCGGCTTGTCGCCGTCGCTACCGCGCTTGGTGAGCGCGAGATCCCAGGTGTAGGCGCACGCATCGTCGCTCGGCGTGTGGGTGAAGCCGGCGTCGCCGGACTGGTCGGCAAAGGGAGAGCGCGGGTAGCGCAAGTAGACCTCGTTGGGGTTGCCCTTCGCGATGCCGTGGTTGCATGCGCTGTTGAGCGGCGCATTGTACACGGCGACCACGCGGGCACCCGCGGTGAAGGCGTCGGCCCCGCCGAGCGCGGCGATCAAGTCGGCGGTGCGCACGGTGAAGGTCTTACCGTCGGCCGCTACCTTGGTGGCGCACTGGGCCGTGATGTCGGTCCAGCCCTTCGCGGGCTCGGTGCCGGCGCGGCCGTCCCTGCCGGCCGAGACGGCGTCGAAGCCGCCGTCCGCGCCCGCTGCCACGTACACGTGCATGCTCGCGGCGACCTTGGAGGGGTCGAGCCCCGCGCCCATGGCGTCGACGAACTGCACCGTATAGGTGTCGTAGGCGGTAAGACCCGCCGGGACCGTGGCAGAGAGGCGCCAGTACAGGTCATCGGCGACCGTGGCGTCGGCGGCCTTCTGCCAGGCGGCGGTGCTGTCCTCCAGCACATGCTTGGACACCTTGGGCGTCGCCGCCTTGGGCTTGACGGTGACGGCGCTACCGCCCACCAGGGCCATGATCGGCGCGGTGCCGGCCTCGTTCTGGGAAATGGCGTCGTCGTCGGCAACGATGAGCCAGTAGCCACAGGGCAGCTCGGCCGCCGTGCCCGCGTTAAGGGCCACGGACACGGCGCCAGAGCTCTGGAGAGAACGAGCGAGCTGTGCGCTCAGCGCGCTCGTAAGGTGGGAATCGGCGTTGAGCCACTCGGCAGCTTCCTGCGCGGTGGTCTGAGAATTGCGCATGCCGGCGCTGTGCAGCACGGGCAGCGCGGCGTCGCGCACGGCGTCGCTTGCCCAGGCGAGGTCGGTAGCGATCTTGGCGTCGCTGTCGCCGTCGACGACGTTAGCGCTAAAGATCTGGTAGGCGTCGTAGCTGCTCGCTACGGTGCCGCTCACCGTGATGGAACCGGTCGAGGTCGGCGCGGCCTGCGCGGAAGCGGGGAACACAACCGCGCAGGTGCCGATCAGGAGGGCAAACAGCGCAAACAAGATCGGGAAGGAGCAAACTTTCTTATTCACGACGCTTACCTCCCTTCGCATTCGCCTTGCGACGAATGTGCATCCAGGCCGCAGCAGCGCAAAGCACCGCCGCGCCGGCAAGGTACGTCAGAGTGACGCCCGACATACCAGAAAGGGGCAAAGAGGTGGAGTAGGTGTTGGTGAAGGTGGGGGTGGACTCGGGCTTGGTACTGACAAAGTTAATGGGCTTCGGGTCGGCAATATCCTTGCCGCGGACGTCCTTGATCTTGGTGTAGGTTACATTCGTAGCCTTGATTGTTCCGTCTTTTTGGTCCGCCATCGTGACATCAAATCGATAGACCGACTGATCAAACTTGTAATGCGGATAGGTCGTGCTTTCGTCCATCTCACGCACGTAGTACGTGAAGGTCTTGGAAGGGCCACCCGTGGAGTCGCCCGAGTCGTCGGGATTATCCTTGATATCAGAGAGCGAGTACTCGAGCTCAACCGTTTTATTTGTGGTGCCCTTGAACGAAAGCGTCTGCGTCTTATCTTTACCAGAGGTCACGGCAGTACCGATGATGTTTTTAAATTCGCTGTCTTTCGCAAGTTGAAGCGTAAACTCCTTCATCTCGCCGCCCTCAACGACCTTAGTCGCTGCAGGCGTCCAGGAGCCCTTCGAGTCGTACTTGTTGGTGAAAGTTGCACCACTGGTAAGCTTAACGATAACAGCGTTTTCGCCTTCAGTTGCTGCGATGGCTGCTGGTTCTGGCGGATTTGCGCCAGAATCTTCATTTATTACCGTTACCGAAACGCTCTCGACTTTGTAATACTCGTATTTAATGTCAAGCACCCAGTGCGAATTGCCCTCATCCGGCACAACCTTAGGATCAATTTTGTAGATTTTTTCGTCGCAAGTCACGCCCTTTTTCGCGTCCGGAACCTCTACCAAGTAGTAAACAAGAGCGTCATCGGCATAAACTTCACCCAGATCAAAGGTGAAATTTCCATCTATGTCGTTTTTCACCGTACCGACAACCGAGCAGCCATTGAGCTGAAGCTTATCTTTGGAGTCAAAGCTCGGAACTGTGTATAAAGGCTTGCCATTCTCGTCAACAATCGGCTTGCCATTCTCGTCAACAATCGGATTCTGCTTGAGCAGCTCGAACTCAAACTCGTCTTTCTCGAGCGCGCGGCCCGTCAGTTTCTTAATGCCGTTGAGCTTCATCTTGGGGTACACGTTCACCTCCGTGGTGGAGCCAGCGATTACGTCGCCGTTGGTCATGATGCCGCCACCGTGAATGTTGGATCTGTTGCCCGTGATGAAGAGGGACGCAGCCGCGGTAGCAGCATCTTTATCTTCCTGAATCGGCTCAGATTTAAGGCCAATCATGTACTTAGCTTGGGCGCCCTCATACTTGCCGATAGACGTTGGTGTATTGTCGATCGTGCCCGACCAGTTAGCAGCTCCGCCACCAAGCATTTGTCCAGTTACGGCAGCGATATACGGCAGCGATTCAGCGTTAGCACTATCGCGAATAAGAAAAAGATCCTTGTGACCGGCATTTTTAAAATCTTCAGTTATTTCGCCGCCTTTGTTGTTAGGGACCCAATCCTTGTCATCGGTCTTTTCGTGTGTGCCGCCCGATCGGTTATAACCACCGCCAGGATTACCGTCAGAATTACCGAAAACCGCGATGCCATTGGTATCGGTAATGGCAGTCTTACCAGTCGGGCAAGCGGCAAACCCGCCGCCAAAGCCATTGGCATGATTGTTGGTAATCAGAGCGTTATATATATTGAGGCTCGCCGATTTAGCGCCTTGGTCACTGCTACCCTGAACGAACACGCCACCGCCGCCCCAGTCGTTGGTGGTATTGGTCGTATTGTTAGTGATATAAGCGTATGAACCTTTCGGCACTTCAAACACACCCGCGGTAGGCGCACCGATACGGATACCGCCGCCCTCCGAGTTTTGCGCCACGTTACTGGCGATGGTTCCACCAGAGAACTTAAACAAGGAAAGGGCCAGACCCCAAGCGCCAGCATAAATACCGCCGCCAGCCTCAGCAGAATAGTTACCGGTAATGTAACCACCGTTAATTGTGAGACTGCCACCATTGAAAGCAGCGATACCACCGCCGCCGTGACAACCGTTGCCCTTGTGAACATTCTCATTGCGCTGTTTTATGTAATCGAACTGGCAATTGTTATTGGTCACGTAGCCATCCGAGACGGTCACATCAGAGTTCTGCGCACAGATGCCCGCGCCATAACCCGGCAAATTCTCGAACGTACCGTTACCGGAAATCGTACCAGTCGTACCGTCAGTACCGCGAGTCATGTTGATTTTAGAGCCGTAAGCGTTCACACCGCCGCCAATGGGAGCGTAGTTGCCGGCGATCACGCCACCGGTGAGGTTAAGAGTCGCGCCGCTGTTCTGGTTGGTGCCAAGTTCGATGCCTGCGCCATGGTTCATAGAGGTTGCACCGCAAACGTAGCCGCCGCTCATATTGACGATAGAACCTTCCTCGGCATAAACCAAACTGTTAACACTGTTATTTTGATCTATGCTATTTTGCTGTTGCGTGATCGTGCCACTCTCGAGGTTAAACGTACCGGCTTTGTAGAGATTAACGAGCTTCAGGTCGTCACTGCCACCGCATGCCACGATAGCACCCTTGATATCAACCTTATACTCTTTAAGGGTCTCGGTTGTACCGGTTCCATTTGCGACCGATTCGGTTACGTAGTAGGTAAGTTTCTTCGGAATGTAGGAATTGTCGCATTCCATTGAAGCGAGATTGCCGTTCATTTTTTCTTGATTAACCGAGATCTCCGTCGGATTGGTTTGCTTGCCGTCCCTGACGGTCAGTTTCGCGCCACCGGTGATACTGAACAAAGGCTGATTTGAACTCGTGTGCTTAATCTTGAAGCCATTTAAGTTCAAGGTGATATTGGTGTCTGCCCCTTCGAGCTTAATCTCGTCGTCGTACTCAATATCGGTAGTTAGCTCAAAAGTAGCAGCACCGTTTGTGCGTAGGCTCTTGTCAACGAGCTTTGAGCTCAGTTCTGTCCCGCTGCTAATTTTAATAGTCGGTTCATTCTCTGCGGCAAGCGCGATTGCGCCTTCACCATTAGTGCCGTCATCCGCAGGCTGCTCGGCACTTTTGGCGCCCGCATCATCGGACGACTGGCTCGCCGCATCAGCATCGCAAGAGACTTTGCCTTTCCCGGCGTCGTCACTATTCTGGTTTTCGGTATCCCCGTTGTTGGTGTCTTCTTCACCAGTAGACTCACTTGAGGAATCCTCCATCACAGTTTCCTCGGTAGAACCCGCCTGGCCATCGTTAGCAATGGCCTGCGAGATCGGAGGCATGACGAGCGACAGTACAAGGCTCAAAACGGAGGCTCCGCACAAAACGCCTGCCAGTACACGGCGCGTCGCTTTTTTACTCTGCTTAGTTTTTTCTGAATTCGCTTTCATCGATGTCTCCTCCCCAAGAGACCGCGATCTTGCTCTTTCACTATCAAACGTATCTGCGCAATCTGTAATTGCGCACGCTTAGTAATACTATTGTAACTATTGTTTAAACATCCGAGCAACAAAACCGACATTTTTGTAGCCAGTTCTCAATTCTCTTGACATTTACTCAGATTTGCCTTCGTTTATTCGCTCTGAAATATCTGTTTCTACTGGTAATTAAGTTAGTTATCAGTTTTTTAATAGCATTTTATTTATTTGCACAACATTTTGCTCAAGAGCAAGCATCCTGTGAACGGTCGAAAATCGACCGTGAACGGTAGGTCATTAACCGGGAGGAATAGACTACCAATTTGATGGGAATATCTTTAACCCATCGGTGGTTAGAAGCGTAATGTTCAGACAACCATATCTGAATTTTCGCGCAGTTTTTAGGCATCAATTCGCCCAAATCGCCTGAGGCCACCGCAAAAGAGCCTGCCCCCTTTTGCGGTGGTTCTCCCCCCAGCGCTACAGCAGATGTTCCTCGATAAAGATCGCGATGCCGTCTTTGTCGTTGCTCGCGGTTACAAAGTCGGCGGCGGCACGGGTGGCGTCGCTGCCGTTTGCCATGGCCACGCCCACGCCGGCGTCAGCCACCATGCAGGTGTCGTTATCGGCATCGCCAAACACGCAGATGTTCTGGAGCTCCATGTCGTTGAGCTCCGCCACGCGCACAAGACCGCGCGTCTTGGACACGCGCGGATCCATGAACTCGTAGAGCCGCTGCGTGGTTTGCAGAGCCGCCGCCTTAACAGTGTCGTCGGCAAACGTCGACGCCCGCTCAATCACCCGCGGCATTACCTCGGGCGCCATGGTAAACATCACCTTGGGCTGCGGCTCGCGCAAAAACTCGGCAAAATCGACCACCTGATAGGGCACGCCATCGACGCGCGACAGGTGCTCGACGCACGCGTTGCTCTCGGGCACGTAGAACACGCCGTCTCGGGGGCAGACGGGCGTTGCCGGAAGGTCCGCCATGTGCTTGCAGATACGCGCGATGGTCTCGCCCGGCAGCGGATAGCTCAGCTCGTTGATGTCGTGCGCGCGGTCGATGACCTCGGCGCCACCGCAGCCCACGAGCACGTCCACCAGGCCTTCGATGCCCCAGAGCTCGTACATGACCTCGGTCGCGTGGGCGTCGCGCCCGGTGCACAGGCCAAAGAGCACGCCGCGCTCGCGCAGGGCGCGGATCGCCGCCACGGTGCGCGGGGACACCGTGTGCTGGCTCGTGAGCAGCGTGCCATCGATATCGCAGAACACGGCTTTGATGTGGCTGAAGGTGGTGTCCATGGGGACCTTTCTGGGTTGTGCGGCGGTGTGGGGTGTATTCGTGAACGGCGTACATGGTATACCAAGGCGCAGGCCGTTGGGACCCGATCGCCACAAAGGAGCCTGGCCGCTTTGTGGTGGCCGGACCCGAAGGGCGGCCTGCCCGGAGCGCAAACCATCACAACATTCGACGCTTTTCGTCAAAATCGCGATTTTCGCTGAATGTTGTGATGGTTTTTACTGCCTTGCGGCACGATCCAAATGCCGGCGTCCAAACAGCAGCAACGCCGCGGGAACTGCCGTCACGACCATGCCCGCCCCTACGAGCGTCTGTTGCACGCCAAATGTCGCCGCCAGCCACGGGGCAATCGCCAGCGGCGCCACGCCGGCGAACATGTTGCCAAAGCCCATGACCGAGTTGACGCGGCCGAGCTGCTCAAGCGGGGCCGTCGTCTGCACGATAGTGTTGTGGAGCGGGTTGACGACGCCCCAGGCCACGCCCAGGGCAATCTGGCCGACAAGGGCTACGCCCACGTACGGCGTTCCCACGTAGAGCAGGCTTCCCAGACCCACGGACATAAGCGCCCCGAGCAGCGTCTTAAGGTTGACCAAGTGCGGCGGCAAGCGGAGCGCGGCCACGGCGCCCAGCACCGCGCCCACACCGCTGGCCGACGAGAGCCAGCCCATCCATTCGACACCGACGTGCAGGACATCGCGGTAGAAGAACGACTCCAGTGGATCGAAGGCGCCGTAGCCAAAGTTTGAAAGGAAAATAATGCAGAACAGCAGGGCGAGGACGCTGTTGGTAAAAACCGTCTTGATGCTGGTCGCGAAGGTGGCGCGGGTGGATGTGCTGGGGTTGGAGCTTTGTCCCGCACGCCCCCCTTCCTCTGCCGAATCGGCATCCGCATCTCCGGCGACATGGCTGGTCTGCGGCCTAAAGCCCCAACCGGCGACGAGCGCCAGTACGGTAAAGATCATCATGAGCACGAACACCGCGCGCGACGACGCAGCCGCCGCGGCAAAGCCGCCCAGCGTGGGGCCAACGATGATACTCACGTTTGAGAGCATGGCGATGGCGGAGTTGATGTCTTTGAGCTCGACAGGATCGTCAGTGAGGTAAGCCGGATAGGATGTGGCGATGGGCTGGGCGAACCCCATCACAAAGCCCAGGAGCACCGCGCCGAGCAGGACGATGCCGGTCGCGCTGCCAAAGGCAATAATCGCCACGCCGGTTGTCAGCGTGCCCACGATGCTCAGCAAGAAATGGTGGCGCGGGCCCCAGGCGTCGAGCGCCGCGCCACCCGCAAAGGATCCCAGGATTACAAAAACATTCATAAACAGGACGGCCAACGATGTCGCCACGACCGAGGCATCGTCCGCATAGGTGAGCGTTCCGATAACGCCGATAAAGTAGCTGGTCTGAAAACCGGTGTAGATGAGGAAACGCATCGCCACCAGGCGCTTGGCCTGTACGGACAGCGATGGTTGAGGTTTTGAGAAAAGAGGTGCGAGCATGGAGACTCCTTGTTTTATACGAATACGGGCGATGGGTATTCGCCACCGTCCATCAAATCAATCAATCCGCATGAAACATTAAGGACGCATCAGGCCCCCTTCTCTCCGTTTTTCGCCCGTCATGAACTACTTGGTAGATTCTAAGGCATGTCCCAAGAATCTACCAAAACAAAACCACCACAAAGGTACCTGGCCCCTTTGTGGTGGAAATGACGTTTGCCAGGATAAAACCTGCCAAAATAAACCTGTCCCTTGTTGGCAGGTTTTAGGCCAGATGATCTTGGATGAGGTCGCAGATGGCTCGGGCGTCGTTGATGTTGATGGCTCGGGTCGCAAAGCCGGCGTCGAAGGCCTGGCGTGCCAGGGCCTCATTGCAGGCAAGGGCCAGCGTGCGGCCGTCGACCAGGTCGAGCGAGCTCTTGCCGCGCAGACGGTCGACACCCGATCGCGCGACGACGATGTTGTCGAAGCCCTCGGTCTTGTAGCCCTCGATGATCACCACGTCGACATCGTTGTAGCGCGACAGCAGCTCGCGCGCGGGCATCTCGTCCTCCTCGCGCGTGTCGGCGTACTCTGCCCAGCGCGTGGCGCAGATGAGCCCCACGTGCTTGGATCCGGCTTGGTGATGGCGCCAGGTGTCCTTAGCGGGCACATCGATATCAAAGCCGTGGTGCCCATGATGCTTGAGCGAACCCACGCGCAGGCCGCGGCGTGTGAGCTCGGCGATAACCTTCTCGACGAGCGTGGTCTTGCCCGAGTTTTGGTAGCCGATAAACGCGATCGCGGGGACGGCCGGTGCCAGAGTTGCGGGCGCGGCGACGGGTGCGCTCGCGGGTGCAACACCGTCAGCAGCCATGGCCTCAACAGCAGCGGCTTGACGTTCGGCACGATTCCACACGCCCGAGCGGCCGCCCTCCTTGTGCAGCAGACGAACGTCGACGATCTCCATGCCGCGATCGACCGCCTTGCACATGTCATAGATCGTTAGGCACGCAGCACTCGCTCCAGTCAGGGCCTCCATCTCAATACCCGTCTTGCCCGTCACGCCCGCCGTGACCAGTACGTGAAAACCGACCTGTCCGTCCGCGCGCGCCGGTGCCCAGCCCTCGGGCACGTCCTCGGCAGGCGTCCCCGTCGGAGCGATGGGCGCAATGTCGCACTTGCTCTTGGTAATGAGCAGCGGATGGCACATGGGGATGATGTCGCTCGTGCGTTTGATGGCCATAATGCCCGCCACGCGCGCGCAGGCAAGCACGTCGCCCTTCTTGGCGCGGTCCTGCAGCACCATGGCCTGCGTCTCGGGGTGCATGAGGATGGTGCCCTCGGCGATGGCGATGCGATGGGTCTCGGCCTTGTCGGACACGTCGACCATGCGTACCTCGCCCTTGGCGTCCACGTGCGTCAGCTCGTCGCGACGGGCGTCGCGGGCGGGTTCGGCGACAGCGCCGGCAGTCGGCTGCGCTGCCGCGACGGCATCGCCAGCATTCGCCGCAGCCGTGACTTTGTGGGCAGACATCGCGGCCCTACGAGCGGCCTTGGTGGCGTCGGCGTACCTGCTCTTGGCCATATGATCATCCTCCGATTTGGGACATAAATCGTTGCGTGCCCTCAATTATCGCGTGTTCCTGCGGTTTGTGGGCCACGGCATCGCGCCAAATAGAAAGTACCTGCATATCATCACCGCGGCGCAGTGCCTCACGAACCGAATACTCGGCATCGCTGAACAAACAGGGGCGCACGCTGCCGTCCGCCGTCAGGCGCAGGCGGTTGCAATTCGCACAAAAATGGTTGGACATGGCGCTAATAAAGCCGACCGTTCCTGCCGCACCCGGAAAGTGCCAATAGCGCGCAGGGCCCGCGCCGGCAGGAGCGTCATTGATGTCGAGCGGCTCGAGCTCGTCCAGGCCCACCGCGGCGGCCCCTGCATTGATGCGCGCCCGCAGCTCGTCGCTCGGCACGGTATCGCTCGCGTCCCACAGCTCGGGATTGAGCGCGGGCGCATGCGGGTCCACAGCGCAATGCGAGCTCGTGCGTTCGTCGCCGATGGGCATGTATTCGATAAAGCGCAGGTGGATGGGACGATCGAGCGTGAGCCGCGCGAGGGCCGCCACATCCTGGTTGAGCCGTCGCACAACAACGCAGTTCACCTTAACCGGCTCAAAGCCCCAAGCCAGCGCCGCGTCGATGCCGGCCATGGTCTGCTCGAGTCGACCCAGGCGCGTGATCTTTCCGAACAGCGTAGGGTCGAGTGTGTCGAGCGAGATATTAACGCGGTTAAGCCCGGCATCTTTGAGCTGCGGCGCCAGCTTGGGCAGCAGGGCGCCATTGGTGGTGAGCGAGATGTCCTCAATCTGCGGGATTGCGCGAATGTCGCGAATGAGCGGAATGATGCGGCGGCTGACCAGCGGCTCGCCACCCGTCAGGCGCACGCGGCGAATGCCCTCTCCCGCCACCAAGCGCACAAAGCGGGCGATTTCCTCGGCGCTGAGCAGCTCGTCGTGTGCACGGGGCGCCACGCCATCGGCCGGCATGCAGTAAATGCAGCGGAAATTGCACTTGTCGGTAACGGCAATGCGCAGGTAGTTGATATCGCGGCCAAAGCCGTCATGTTGCACGCGCCCGTCCACGCAGCCCTCCCCTCACGCGGCGTTTTATTCTTCGGAAAACATAATACCCCACGAGAAAATCATGCCGACACCCGTACGACAGGACGGGTCACTTCGAGCAAAACGGACTTCCCACGCCCATCCTCAGCACAGACCATCACAACATTCGATGCTTTTCCCGTTTTTAGCGAAAAACGTCGAATGTTGTGATGGTTTGCCTGCCCACGGTACCCCGTAGAAGGACCAAAGCACCCCTAAAGGCCACCGTCCCAGTGACGAATCACGAATTCTCGCAGGTCGTTCTGCCGCTTCTGAAACGCTTCGCTTCGGTCGCACTTGAGGCCCATAGCGAGCGCGATAGCGTTCATCGCCCGGTGCAATTGCAGCTGGTGGGCAAACTGAGTCCCGGTGAGGACGATCATCCTAAAGCCCAGCGCGCTCAGCACGGCCATACGCTCCGCATCCGACGCACTGCGCTGTTTATCAAGATGGTCCGAGCCGTTGTATTCAATCCCCGTACCGCTCGCAGGCGCATATACGTCGATCTCGAAATACCCGGCCTTTGCGAGATACTTGAACTCGCTGGGAACATCGACCCGATGGTTGAGCTCGATCTTGGCGTATCCCAGCCCTCCCTGGGAACGTTTTGCTACGACCATGATTGCGGTGGCCGTCTCCATGGGCGACCGCGCGCCATCGTGCATGCGCTTGAGCATGGCGGCCGCGCGTATAGCCCCCTGACGAGATCGGTTCTCATTGCAATAGGCGATCAAGTCGGCAACGGTATACCTCTGCCCCATCTCGATATAATCGCCTGTCGACAGATGATTCAAATGGTATCGGGCGCAGATTTCGTAGCCATATTCCAGCTGCTCGGGCTCGCTCATCCACGAACCCGCCTGGACAAAGCACATGGCCTCATCAACCACCAGAAGGCCCTCCGCCACCTCGATAAGATGGCCTGGAGGTACCGGCGCTCCAAACACGTGGCACCTAAATCCAGCCGGCGTCGAGCGCTCAAAATCAAAGTTGACGAGCGTATCGATATGATCGAGCTCTTCTCGTGGAATACCAAGCGAAACCAGATAGTCGGTAACGATCTCAACTGCCGTTGAAGCCCTCAGTCCCTTGGCATCGAGCCCCAATTTGGGCAGGCTCGCGGTCGGCTCCGCCTCGTTAGCAGGCGAGTCCTCATCGTATAGGCTGCTTGCTCGCGAGAGTGGCTCGGACGGGCGCGCCACGTTATGGTACAGCCAGGCAGTCTTATGGGACAGGACGATCGGCAGGTCCATGAGCCCTCCAATGGAGTCGGATAACCAACCTTATTCCCCTGCCCACGGGTCCGCACACCTTCGTGCGCAAGAAAGCGATTCCACCCGGTCGAGTGGCAGAAAAA
This sequence comes from Collinsella sp., assembly GCA_048326155.1. GTDB lineage: Bacteria > Actinomycetota > Coriobacteriia > Coriobacteriales > Coriobacteriaceae > Collinsella. The sequence goes on along the minus strand of DBFEQD010000031.1, from coordinate 21,035 downwards.
CCATCACAACATTCGATACTTTTCCCGATTTTGGCAAAAAACGTTGAATGTTGTGATGGTTTGAGGCGAGGTGAGGGGCACGGAGGGATCAAGCATCGTGCTCGAACGGGTTAATCCAGCTCTTTTAAGCCATGCGCCAGCTGCCAGTACTCGCCGTGCTGGGCGAGCAGCTCTTCGTGCGTGCCGCGCTCGATGATGCGGCCGTGTTCGAGGACCATGATGGCGTCGGCGTCGCGGACAGTGGACAGGCGATGCGCGATCATAAACGTGGTGCGACCGCGCATGATGCGGTCCATACCGCGCTCGATGAGCTTTTCGGTACGCGTGTCAATGGAGCTCGTGGCCTCGTCCAGGATGAGCACCGGCGGATCGGCGACGGCCACGCGCGCGATGGCGAGCAGCTGACGCTGACCCTGCGACAGGTTGGCGCCGTCGGCCGTGACCGGTGTGTCGTAGCCCCGCGGCAGACGGCGGATAAACGAGTCGGCGCAGGCGGCCTCGGCAGCGGCGCGTACCTCCTCGTCGGTCGCGTCGAGCTTGCCAAAGCGGATGTTCTGCGCAATGGTGCCGCTAAACAGGTGCGTGTCCTGCAGCACAATGCCGAGCGACCCGCGCAGGCTGGCCTTGGCAATGTGCTTGACGTCGATGCCGTCGTACGTGATCTCGCCGTCATCGACCTCGTAGAAGCGGTTGATGAGGTTGGTGATGGTCGTCTTGCCGGCACCCGTGGAGCCCACAAACGCAATCTTTTGCCCCGGCTTGGCAAACAGGTTGAGGTCCGTGAGCACGCGGGTGCCCGGCACGTAGGAAAAATCCACGGCATGGAAGCGCACGTCGCCGGCAAGCGGGACCAAGCCGCACGTGAGCTCGGTACCGTCGGCGGCCACCGCGCGGCCCGACTCATCAACGGCTGCCACGTCATGCAGGTGCCCATACGCGCCCACGCCCTGGCCCTCGGGAATTTTCCACGCCCACGCGGCGTCGCCCGTCTGCACCAGCTCCACGCAGCCCTCGTCCACCTCGGGCTCAAGGTCCATGGCGGCAAACAGGCGCTCGGCACCGGCCAACGCGTTGAGCAAGAAGTTGCCGAGCTGCGTAAACTGGTTGATGGGCATGGCGGCCTGGCGCACAAAGACCAGGTAGCTTGCAAGTGCGCCCACATCGGCGAGCCCCTTGATGCAGAGCATGCCGCCCGCCACGGCGACGATGGCATAGTTGACGTAGCCAATCACGACGGTCATGGGCACCATGGAGTTGGCATAGCTCACGGCGGCGGTGCCGGTGCGGCGAAGCTCGTCGTTGCGGCAGGTGAAGCCGGCAACATTCGCCGCCTCGCGGTTAAAGACCTTGATGACCTTTTGACCCGAGACCATCTCTTCGATATATCCGTCCAGGTCGCCAAGCGATGCCTGCTGGGCGGCAAAGAAACGCTTAGAGCGCGCGCCCGAGTAGCGCGCATACAGCACAATGGCCGCATCGCACACGAGTGTGATAATCGTGAGCTGCCAGTTAAGGATGATGAGCATGGCCGTGGTGCCCACAACCTGAATGGCGGCCTGAATCACGTTGGCAAAGCTGTTGTTAAGCGCCTCGGAGACGGTGTCGACGTCATTGGTGAAAAAGCTCATGATGTCGCCCGAGCGCGTGCTGTCAAAATAACTGAGCGGCAGCGTCTGGATGTGCGCGAACAGGTCGCGGCGAATATCGGACACCACGCGTTGGGCCGCGCGCACCATGATCTGCGAGTAGCCCAGGGCCGAAAGCACGCCCGCGGCGTAGATGATCGCCGTCAGGATGACCTGCTTGGCGAGCAGTTCCTCCCCGCCCGTAGCCAAACCGTTAACGATGGGGCGCACCATGTAGGTGCCGGCGAGGCTCGCGATGGCGGCGACGGAGGCGAGCACGCCCACCGCGAGCAACGAGAACTTGGCATGCCCCATGTAGGAGAGCAGGCGGCGCACAGTGCGTTTGAGGTCGGCCGGGCGTGCTTGGGCTGCGGTCTTAGGCATGGCGCTCACCCCCTTCCAAGGGTGATCCGCATGCGACGGAGGAAAACGGATCATTCGCGCAGCCACCGTCGTTGCCATCGCCGGCGTCCGCGTTCCCCGCAAACTCCATCTGCGAGGCGTAAATCTCCTGGTATATGTTGTCGCCCGCCAGCAGTTCCTCGTGCGTGCCCACGCCGTGGACACGACCGTCGTCCAGCACCACAATGCGATCGGCATCCATGACACTCGCGATGCGCTGGGCGATGATGAGCACGGTCGCATCGGGAATCCGAGCGATGTGCTCGCGAATCTTTGCGTCGGTCGCCATATCGACCGCGCTGGTGGAGTCATCAAAAATGAGCACGCGCGGATGCTTGAGCAGCGTGCGCGCGATGCACAGACGTTGCTTCTGGCCACCCGAGACACCGGCGCCGCCTTGGCCCAACTCGCCGTCCAGCCCGCCGATGCGATCAAGGAACTCGTCCACGCACGCCGCGCGGCAAGCCGCGAGGAGCTCATCGTCCGACGCCTGCGGATTGCCCCACTGCAGGTTCTCGCGCACGGTGCCCGTGAACAGCACATTCTTTTGCAGCACAATGCCCACAGCGTCGCGCAAGGCAGCGAGGTCGTAGTCGCGCACGTCGCGTCCGCCCACAAGCACGGCGCCTTCGGTGGCGTCGTACAGGCGCGCAATCAGCTGCACAAGTGAGCTCTTGCCCGAGCCCGTGCCGCCGAGGATGCCCACCGTCGAGCCGCTCTCGATGCGAAGGTCGATATGCTCGAGCACATCCTCGGCTGCATCCGCGCGGTATTTAAAGGAAACATCGCGAAACTCGATACTGCCGCCCGCTGGCGCCGCAATCGCGAGGTCTCCCGCAGGGCTGGCGATAAAGGGCTCCTCATCGAGCACCTCTGCGATACGGCCCACACTCGTGAGAGCGCGCGTGAGCAGCAAAAACACGTTGGAAATCATCATGAGCGAGTTCATGATCAGCAGCACGTAGCTCATAAAGCCCGTGAGCGAGCCCACGCCCAGCTTGCCGGCGAGAATCATGCGGCCGCCAATCCACAGGATGGAGAGCGCAGCCACGTACATCGACAGCTGAAACACCGGCAGGTTGAGCACGGCGGTGCCGAAGGTCTTTGTCGCAGTGCGCGCGAGCTCGGTATTGACGGTGTCGAACTTGGCCTCCTCGTGCTCGGTACGAACGTAGGCCTTGACGGCACGCATGGCGGTGAGGTCTTCCTGTACTACGCCGTTGAGGTGGTCCATCGAGGTCTGGAGTTGGCGGTAGAGCGGACTGACGCGATAGGTGATGACGCCCAGTACGATTGCCAGCACGGGCAAGATGATCGCAAAGACGGTGGCGAGCGGGCGCGACAGCATCAGCGCGTAGATAAGGCCGACGATAAGCGTCACCGGGCCGCGCACCATAGGGCGAAAGCCGTTGCCCACAGCATTTTGGATAACGGTGATGTCCGTGGTCATGCGGGTGACGAGCGAGCTGGCGTCGTAGTTGTCCAGGTTACCAAAAGCGAGCGTCTGAATCTTTTTGTACTCGGCCTCGCGCAGGTTAGCGCCTAGGCCCGAGGCAACGCGGGCGGACGTGCGGGCATAACCCAAGCCCAGTACCAGCGAAAGCGCAGCGCACACCAACATGTACGCGCCCTGTAGCAGCATGTAGTTGATATCACCCGCAGGCACGCCCACATCGATGATGTTGGCCATGATGACCGGGATAAACAGCTCGAGCACCGTCTCGACCGACACAAAGAACACGCCGAGGATGGCATCGCGACGGTATGCCCCTAGATAGGAAAACAGTATTTTGAGATTGCGCACGCAGGTTCAACCCCCATCAAACGTTGTTCGCAAACGCACGTATTATTGCGCGCCGAATAATGGTGTCAAGTATTCCGAAATCGTTTTCTGCAAGGTTAGCGCCGGCGGCGAGTTCTCGTGATGTGTGTCCATATTCACTCGGAATAATGGTGCGCGAGACTTTTTTCGCTCCGGCGTCAACACAAAGCTTGACTCTACAATCGTTGTAGGGTTTTCACTACACTGGTAGCTAAACGAACCAAGCCAGAAAGCCCCGCCCATGGAACACGACCTCACACGCGGCAATGTCCTTAAGACCATCGCGGTCTTTGCCCTGCCCTATATGCTCTCGTACTTTTTGCAGATGCTCTACGGCATGGCCGACCTGTACATGATGGGGCAGTTTAGCGGCGCCGCCGGCATCACCGCCGTGGCAAATGGCACGCAGACGCTCTATATGATCACCGTGGCGCTCGTGGGCCTGGCCATGGGAACGACGGTCATCGTCGGCCACGCTGTGGGTTCACGCCGGTTTGACCGCGCCGAGACCGCCATCGGCAACACCATTACGCTCTTTATGGGTGTCTCGGTGGTGCTGGCCGCTGTCCTGCTCGCACTGTGCCCGCAGATCGTGACACTCATTGGCACGCCGGCCGAGGCAGTCGAAGGCACCGCCGCCTACCTGCGCATTTGCTTTATCGGCATTCCATGCATCGCCGCGTACAACATTCTCTCGGCCATCTTTCGCGGGCTGGGCGATTCGCGCTCGCCTATGTACGTGATCGGCGTGGCATGCATCATCAACATCGCGCTCGATTTTCTGTTTATCGGGCACATGGGGCTCGGCCCCGTGGGCGCGGCACTCGGCACGGTGACCGCGCAGACGGCCAGCGTTGCCCTCGCGCTCGTGTGGCTTAAGAGCCGCCGCACGAACATCCACGTTAAGCGCAGCGACCTGCGCCCCCAGCCCGAGGTGCTCGGCAGTATTCTTAAGATCGGCGTGCCCGTAGCCGTGCAGGACGGCTGCATCCAGGTGGCGTTTATGTTTATCACCGTCATCGCCAACCACCGCGGCTTGGTCGACGCCGCCGCCGTGGGCCTGGTCGAGAAGATGATCAGCTTCTTGTTCATTGTGCCGAGCTCCATGGGCGCCACCGTCAGCGCACTCACGGCGCAAAACGTCGGCGCGGGCAAGGGTGACCGCGCGCGTCAGGTACTCAAAGATGCCATGACGATCTCGGTGGTGTACGGCTGCCTGATCACGGCGCTGATGTGGCTGGTGGCACCGGCGTTTATTGGCTTTTTTGCCAAGGACGCCGCGGTGGTCGCCGCCGGCACCGGCTATATGCGCAGTTATATTTTCGACGCGATTTTTGCCGGCATCCACATTTGCTTTAGCGGCTTTTTCGCTGCGTATGGCAAAAGCTACATCGGCTTTGCGCACAACGTGCTGGCCGTGGCGCTCATTCGCGTGCCGGGCGCGTGGCTGCTGTCGAACGCCTATTCCGATACGTTGTTTCCCATGGGTATCGCCTCGCCGTGCGGATCGATTTTGTCGGCGGTCATCTGTGTTGTCGCGTTTACCGTGCTCAACCGACGCGGGGCTTTTGACAAGCTGGCAGCGTAGCGGGACGACGCGGGCCTGGCACCTCTCCCCGACCCTATTGAAAGGAGCGGTCCTGTGACCGACACGCCAAGTGAACATACTGAGGGCCTGCTCCGCATTGGCGAAGTTGCACGCCTGTTTAATCTGAGTGTGGGCACGCTGCGCCATTACGAGCAGATGGGCTTGCTGGACCCGGCGCACATCGATCCGGCGAGCGGGTACCGCTACTACGGATCGCGGCAGCTCTCCACCCTCAACACCATCAGCCACCTGCGTGTTCTCGACTTGCCGTTGGCGCAGATTCGCGAGTTCGTGACCACGCGCGATGTGGACCTCATGCAGCGGCAGCTAGCTCAGCAGCAGGAGCTCATCGAGCGCAAGCGCCGCGAGCTGGAGCGCGTGTCGCGCAAGATCGATAACCGGCTTGCGCTGCTGCACGATGCCTTGAACACCAAGCTCGATACCATTTGCACAATCGATGCGCCCGAACTTCGCTGCGCCGTGCTGCGCGAACGCGTCAACCCTACCGACGCCTATGCGCTGGAGTGGCAGATTCGTCAATTGCAGAAGGGCCAGCACGAGACCTTTGTCTTCCTGGGCAACTTGGGCGTTGGGATTGGCGCCGAGCGTCTGGCCGCCGGCGACTTTGATGGCTACGACGAGGTCTTTCTGCTGCTCGACGATACCGATGAATACCTGGGCGATGTCGAGACACGGCCCGCCGCACGCTGCCTGACTATAAGCTTCCGCGGCACGCACGGGCAAGCGGGTCCGCGCTACGAGCAGCTGCTCGGCTATATGCGCGAGCACTGCCTGACACCCGCCGGGCCTTCGCGCGAGATCGCCCTTATCGATGACATCATCAGCGACGACCCGGCGACCTACGTGACGCAAATCACGGTGCCCGTATCGCTAGGCTAGACCGAACCTCGTCTCTAGCTCGGTCAACGCCTCAAAAGCATCGCGAGACACACCTGCCAAGCGCTCACGTTCCGCAATGCGAATTCGCGCCATCAGGTGCTCTTTTGCCTGCACTTGGTCGTGCTTCGTGCGCCCTTCCGCCTGCGAGCAATTGCGATTCTCTATATCCATTACGCCACCGGCACCTCACCGGTCGCAAGAATCTGCTCGAGTGCGTCCTCATCCAGCACGGGTACGCCCAGCTGCTCGGCTTTGGTGAGCTTGGAGCCCGCTTTGGGGCCGGCGACTAGATAGCTCGTCTTCTTTGAAACACTGCCCGAGACCTTGGCACCAAGCACCTTGAGCGCCGCGCCTGCCTCGTCGCGGGTGCGGTTGACGAGTGTACCAGTGAGCACAAAGGTTAAACCCGCAAGCGGCTGTGCGTCGGCGAGCTCGCCCGCCACGCCAGCGTCGGCTGCGGCTTGCGCGTGCGCGGCGCCCAAGTCGACCTCGAGCGACAGACCCGCCTGACGCAGGCGCTCCAGCACGGCAAGGTTCTCGGGCACGGCCAGGAACTGCTTGACGCTCGCCGCAATCTTGGGACCGATGCCCTCGCACTCGGCAATGTCCTCTTCACTCGCCAAGATGAGCTTGTCGATCGACAGGAATCGCTCGGCGATGACCTCGCCCACACTCTTGCCCACATGGCGGATACCCAGGGCAAACAGCACGCGACCGAGCGGCTGGCTCTTGGACTTGTTGAGCTCGGCGACGATCTTTTCGGCCGTCTTGAGGCCCACCGGAATGGGGTCGCCCTTCTTGACGCCCTTTTTGCTGTTGGAGCTGGCATAGGTGCGGCCCGTGTCCAGGCCGGCGATGTCATCGACCGTGAGCTGGTAGAAGTCCGCGACATCATGGATCAGGCCGGCGGCGATCATCTTGTCGACGATCTCGTCGCCCAGGCCATCGACGTCCATGCAGCCGCGGCTCACCCAGTGGAGCAAGCGCTCCTTGAGCTGTGCGGGGCAGTCGATGGAGACGCAGCGGTAGGCGACCTCGCCGTCCTCGTGGACCACGGGGCTACCGCACACGGGGCAGACCTCGGGCATGTGCCAGTCGACCGAATCGGCCGGGCGCTTGTCGAGCACCGGGCCCACGACCTCGGGGATTACGTCGCCCGCCTTGTGCACGATGATAGTGTCGCCCTCGCGCACGTTTTTACGACGAATCTCGTCGATGTTGTGCAGCGTGGCGCGCGCGATGGTGGAACCGGCAACCGTCACCGGGTCGAACTCGGCGACCGGCGTGAGCACACCGGTGCGGCCCACCTGGATGCGAATTTCGCGCAGGACGGTCTGCTTTTCCTCGGGCGGAAACTTAAAGGCAATGGCCCAGCGTGGTGCGCGGGCGGTAAAGCCCAGGTCGAGCTGCTGCTGAAAGCTGTCCACCTTTACGACTACTCCGTCGATGTCGTAGTCCAGGTCGCCGCGGTGCTCGAGCGCCTGGGCACAGAACTCGTGGACCTCGGCGGGCGTGGCACAACGGGCCACGTTGGGGTTGACACTAAAGCCGGCACTGCGCAGCCAGTCGAGAAATTCGCGCTGGCTGTGAACGTGCAGCGGATCGGTATCGGCGATGGCATAGATAAAGGTGGCCAGGTCGCGGCGCGCCGTGACCTTGGGATCCTTTTGGCGCAGGCTGCCAGCGGCGGCGTTGCGCGGGTTGGCGAAGGGGTCGCGGCCCTCGGCATCGGCCTCGTCGTTCAGACGAACAAAGCTGCCCTTGGGCATATAGACCTCGCCGCGCACCTCGATGGTGCGCTCGCGGTCGGCGCCCATGTGGGCGAGCGCCGGCTCGGACAGGTGCATGGGCACGTCCTTGATGGTGCGCACGTTGAGCGACACATCCTCACCCGTTGTGCCGTCACCGCGCGTGGCAGCGCGCACGAAGGTGCCGTTTTGATAGGTAAGCGCCACGCCCAGACCGTCGATCTTAAGCTCGCAGGTATAGGTAACGCTGCCGGCACCGAGCGCATCCTCGGTGCGCTGGAGCCATGCGTCGAGTTCGTCCAGGTCCATGGCATCGTCCATGGAATACATGCGTGCCATGTGCGTGACCGGCGTAAACTGCTCGCTCACGTAGCCGCCCACGCGCTGGGTATAGCTGTCGGGCGTCACCAGGTCGGGGTAGGTGGCCTCGATTTCCTGCAGCTCAACGAGCATTTTGTCAAAGGCGGCGTCCGTGATCTCGGGCGCATCGAGCATGTAGTAGCGATAGGCGTGGTAATCGAGCTCGTGGCGCAGCTCGGCCGCGCGCGCTGCCGCCTGGGCACGAGCGTCGGTCGGTGCGGCGGCATCCGCGCTCGCGGGCGTTTCGGTATCGATGTCCACGCCGTCACCAAACAGGCTCGATTGCTCCATAGCGGCACTCCTTCGCTCGATTTCAAACGGATACTAGAGTACCACCGGTCACGATGGGGCCGAATAGCGGTCTCAAACCGCACCGAATCGGCAGCCAACGGACCGGGGTTGATCGCGCGATCAAACCATGCCTTTGCCATTTCTAAATGATCCGTTTTCCTCCGTCCCCAACGGATCAATGAGAAAAGAGGGGCTGTCCCGCGTTGATGGGACAACCCCTCTGGCTTCGATATGTGCAATACGGCCCGTTAGAAACCCTGACCGTAGCCTTGACCCTGACCCTGCTGGCCCAACAGCTCCTCCAGGTACTGGCGCAACTGCTCGTCGGTGATCCCGCCGTTGCCGGTGTCGGTCGCGCTATCGTCCTGCTGCTGGTTCTGCAGCTCCTCGTCGGAGCCCAGCTCGACGGTGACCTTTTTCTCTTCCTTGCCGCGCACGAGCGTAATCTCGACCTTCTCGCCCACCTCGTGGCTGCGCAGCGCGATGATCAGGCCATCGGCACTCGTAATCTCATCGTCGCCCAGCTTGGTAATGACATCACCCTCCTGGATGCCGGCCTTGGCTGCAGGACCGTCCTCGACAACGCTCGCCACATACGCGCCGCTATCGGTACTCAGCTTGTTGGTGCGGGCGTTAAGCGCATTGACGCTCGAGAGCGTGGCGCCCAGGTACGGGTGCACCGGCGTCTTACCGTCGATGATCTGGTCGGCAATGTCCTTGGCGTAGTTAACGGGAATAGCAAAGCCCACGCCCGAGCTGGAGCCCGAGTAGCTCTCGATGAGCGAGTTGATGCCCACCAGCTCGCCGTTGTCGTTAACGAGCGCGCCACCGGAGTTGCCCGGGTTGATGGCAGCATCGGTCTGAATCATGTTGGCATAGATGGTGTTACCGCTGGTAGAGCTCATGGCCGTGGAACGATAAAGCGCCGACACAATGCCCGTGGAGACAGACTGCTCGTTGCCGAACGGCGAACCGATGGCCATAACCCACTCGCCCACGTTGAGTTTGGAGGAGTCACCGATCTCGATCGGTGTGAGCTTTGAGGCGTCAGCATCCTTGAGTTTGATGACGGCCAGGTCGCTCGAGGCATCGTTGCCCACGAACTCGGCCTCGTACGTGGTTCCGTCGTCCATGGTAACCACGTACTGGTCATAGCCATCGACCACGTGGTTGTTGGTGAGGATGTGGCCCTCGGTATCGAGCACAACGCCCGAGCCGACGCTGCCCGAGCCGTCCGACTCGTCGGCAGACTGCGAAAGCGAGCCATTCTGGCTGCCGCTCGAAGTGGCGGTAATGGAAACCACGGAGGGCAGGGCCTTGGCAGAAACGGCCTCGGCCAGCGTGGTATCCTCGGAGTCGATGGTGATCTTTTGCGCCGATGAACCCGAAGCACCCGCCGTCACGGCGTTCCTGCCGCCGCCGATATCGAGCGTGCCGCTCATAATGAGCGCGATGACCAGCAGAGCGCCACAGGCACAGCCGGCAAGCGCCGTAATAAAGATCGGCAGTTTTTTGGTCTTGGTCTTGACCACCGTGTGCTTGTTTACAACCTGCTGGCCGCCCAGCGGCTTGCCGGTCTGCGTGTCGTAGGCTTGCACGTAGGGAATGTTGCCGTCGGCAGGCGTCGACTCCACCTGTACGCGCGGCTGCTGCTGAGTATCGCCGGCATTGCCCGGATCCTGGGGGAGCTGGGAATCGTTCTCGCTCATAGCTGCAATCCTTTCGTCAAATAACCAAAGGCCCGCCAAACATGTGGCGGGCCATCATTGTTCACGTTGAGTTGTACCCCAATATGCGGGCGAACGTGTATGAGAACGCAATCTTTTAGGAAGGCTTAAGTTCTGCTGCAGACCCAAAAGGACCCGGCCTGCGTCAAAACCACCACGAAGGTGCCTGTCCCCTTTGTGGTGGAAATCTAGTCCTTAAACAGATAACCCACGCCACGGACGGTGGTGATATGTGCTGCGATCTGCGGGCCCACCTTGGAACGGATGCGTCGAATGTGCACGTCGACGGTGCGCGTGCCGCCGCAGTACTCAAAGCCCCACACGCGGTGCAGCAGCACCTCGCGGCTGTAGGCGCGGTTGGGATGCGTCGCCAAAAAGCTCAGCAGCGAGTACTCCATCAGCGTCAGGTCGATAGGCTCGTTATCGAGCGTCACCTGGTAGGTAGCCAGGTTAATCTCGAGGTTATCGATGTTGAGCACATCGTCGGCGGTGACGGTCTCCTCCTCGCCCATCAGGCGCTGCGCACGAGCCTTGAGTTCGTTGGGCGTCGCCGTGGGGCATACAAAGTCGGCATGCGCATGATTGGGCAGACGCAGGGTGCCAAGGGCCTCGTCGTCGACGATCACCAGCATGGGGACGCCGCCACGATCGTCAAGCCACTTGGCAATCTGATCGATGCGGTCACTGCGGATGCCATCGGAATCGAGAATCAGCAGGTCAAAGTCGTGCGCCGCAGTCGGCGAATCGGGGGTGGCCAGGCTCACCTCGACACCCAGGGTGGTCGTCAAGCTGCGGGCAAACTCGTGGAAGCGCGTCGTGCGCGCCATGAACAGGGCACTCTTTTCGGACATATCGGCCTCCAAAAAAATGAGCTCAATCGTACTGGAACAAGCCAGCGCGATTAGGAGTTCGCCAGGTAGTGCTTGATCTCCCACTCGGTGATCGTAGACTCAAACTTATGCCACTCGTCGCGCTTCTTTTTGAGGAAGAAGCTGTGGATATGCTCGCCGAGGGCATCCTTCATAAACTGCGAGTCCTCAAACACGTCGAGCGCCTCTTTGAGCGAACGCGGCAGCGGCGTGTAGCCGGCCTCGACCATCTGGCGGTCGGTAAGCTTGAGCGTCTCGGCCGTTGCCTCGGGCGGGAGCTCCAGCTTGCGCTCGATGCCGTCCAGACCAGCCGCCAGCGTGACGGCGTTGACCAGATACGGGTTGGCCATGGGATCGGGACTGCGCAGCTCGATGCGCGTGGACAGCTGCTTGCCGGGCTTGTAGACCGGGATGCGGACCATACTCGCGCGGTTGCGCAAGCCCCACGTGGCGTACTGCGGCACGGAGTCGCCACCCGTGGTGATGCGCTTGTACGAGTTGACCGTGGGGTTGGTGATGGCGCTGATCTCGCGCGCGTGCGCCAGAATGCCGGCCATGTAGTGCTTGGCGACGTCGGAGAGATGGTACTTCTCGTCGTCCTCTCCCCAAAAGACGTTGTTGCCGTCGTGGTCGAACAGCGACTGGCACAGGAACATAGCGCTGCCATCCTCGCCCGCCAGCGGCTTGGGCATAAAGGAGGCGTGGCAACCGCTCTCGTAGGCCTGCTGTTTAATGATGAGTTTGGCCGTGGTGATGGCGTCAGACATGCTCAGGGCCTCGGCGTGGCGCAGGCTCATGCCGTGCTGCGAGCGACCGGCGGCGTGGAAGGTGTACTCCACCGGCACGGACATCTTCTCGAGCGTGAGGACCGTGTTGCGGCGCAGGTCGCGGGCGGCGTCGCTCACCGAAAGATCGAAGTAGCCCACGTTGTCGAGCGGTTCGGGCGTGTGCTCGTCGGGGAAGTAGTAATACTCCAGCTCGGCGCCCACGTTGAGCAGATAGCCGGCCTTTTCGGCCTTGCGGAACATGCGGCGCAACGCATCGCGCGGGTCGCCGGCAAAGGGCTTGCGGTCGGGGGTGCACACGTCGCAGAACACGCGGGCGACGCCGTTGTGGCTCGGACGCCACGGCAGAATCTGGAAGGTCGAAGCATCGGGAAACGCCAACATGTCGGCTTCCTCGGGCGTGGCAAAGCCCTCGATGGCGGAGCCGTCAAAGCCAATACCCTCCTCAAAAGCGACCTCGAGGTCCTCGGGGCTAATGGCAAAGTTCTTGAGGCGGCCGAGAATGTCGACAAACCACAGACGCACAAAGCGGATGTCACGCTGCTCTACGGAGCGGAGTACGTAATCGATGTTCTGCTGGTTCATGTCGCTCCCCTTTCTTTCGGGCGGGTTTCGACTGGTCTATATCGCAGATACTATCGCAGAAAAATGTTTCCGCAGGGTTAAAGCGTATCAAGCGCTCAAAAAACGTGCGCGAACAGGCCGTTGCGAACGAGTGGCTAGCGTTCAGATTCGGAAACAATTTGTCTACAGGCTCGTTCCAGCGTAGGGAACTCCATCGTCACTGCATCCCAAACAACCGAGCGGTCGACATTGCCGTAATCATGCGCAAGATAATTTCTCATGCCGACAATTCCACGCCATTCGATTTCGGGATGAAGCCGCTGCGAGCGTTCCGACAATTTGCCCGCTTCTTCCGTCACCCTAAGCGCACACATCAAAAGGGAGTCCGCCAACGCCCTCGTCCGCACGTCATTCGCATGCAGAAACTGGTCCTCGGTGATATCAAAAGCCTTGATGCGCTCGTTCGTTTCGGAGATGGCCTCCAAAACCTCTTGGGCGCGGAGACCGTCTGACTTACGCGCGATCATAAAGGATCACTCCTTCGCGCTCGATTACCGCGGCAAAATCGTCATCAAGATAGTCACTCGAGACGAGGTCAACCTGCTTCCTGGTTTCTTTGCGCACCGCCTCGCCAAACGCCGACAGCGCGAAAAGACCAAAGCCCCGCTCGCGATCGACTTCGAGACGCAAGTCAATATCACTATCGGCATGCGCCTCGCCACGGGCATACGAACCAAATAGAATCACGGTTTTGATGGCGGGAATCGAGCTGGCTGCCTCGCGGACGGCGGACTCAATCTGGGCAGTATCCAAAATGCCCGCCGCGGCGCTTTCGCTCGCAGAGCTTTTACCAAGTGAAGGAACAAACGGCAGAGAGCGCTCGCGCAGCATCTGCCTCATAAACATATTGACCGCAACAGACGAAGTCATGCCAAGCTCTTCGCACAGTTCGGCAAATGAGTCTTTAATTGACGAGTCCACTCGCACACTCAGCACAGACGCAGCCATGGATACCTCCTGTATGACATTGTCTATATATTATCACACAGACTAGCGCGAGGTCGAAGCGCGGTGTTCGATGTGGCCGGGGATCTCGATGCGTTTGGGCGCCAGCTTTGCGGCCTCGCCCACGGTGGTGGTAACGACGTCGATGCGCTCGGAAAGGCGCTCGACTACGCGCTCGGCAATGGTGAGGGTGTCTTGCGCGGCCGTGGTCACGCCGCCAAAGAGCACATGGTTCCAGGGGTAGTCGTCAAACGTCGCGATTTTGAGCCCCGCCGGCAGCGAGGGACCAAGCTGCGCCAGTGCCTCGGTCAGACGCAGGAAAACCAGGCCGTTGACAGCAATGAGGCCGAGCTTTTTGCCTGCATAGCCGCGGATGGTCTCGTCCAAGCGGCCGACGCCCGAGGCGCCACCGTCGGCCAGAGTGACGACCTCACCCGCAAGGCCGCGTCGCGAAAGTTCGTCGGCAAAGGCCTCGGCACGCTCGCGACGCACGGGGCTGTCGTCGCTTGCCTCGGTGAGCAGGCACAGGCGCTCGCTGCCAACGGCGGCGAGCTCGTCTACCAAGCCAGCGACCAGCTCACGGTTGTTAGATGTCACCAGATCGACACCGCCGTCGGCAACGTCGCGGTCGAGCAGCACGACGGGCAGGCGTCCCGCGGCAGCGGCGATGGCTTCGTCGTTACCACCGCAGGTATTGACGACCAGGCCATCCACGCCAGCGTCGATAAGTCTGGTGAGCGACTCGGCCTCCTTGGCAGGATCGTTGCCGCTAATGGCCGTCATGAGCGAGCAGCCGCGCGCGGCGGCACTGGCGGAAAGGCCCTCGAGCATGGCGCTCGAGAACGGGTTGGCGATGTCGGCCAGAATCACGCCGATGAGGTTGGTGCGCGAGCTGCGCAGATTGCGCGCGGCGGCACGCGGGCGATAGCCGGTGCGCTCGATAACCGCCGCGATGCGAGCACGGGTTTCCTCGGTCATTTGCCCGGGGCGGTTGTTGAGATAGCGCGAGACCGTGGCCGGGCTCACGCCCGCCTCGGCGGCAATGTCCTTGATTCTCATCTGCGCCATAGCACACCCCGTTTCCCAATGTCGGCAGTCTGAGCCATTTTAGGCATTTTTTAAAAATCTCGGTTGCAAAACGCTGTAGGTGAGTATACTACAACTCGAAACGAAACCGATTTCGTAAACCGATTTCGGCGAGCGTTGGCACGCAGGTGCAAAGACGCACCCTACCGTCTTGGCACCTGCGTGCCAACGCCATATCAAAGGTGTACGCACGAGTAAAAGGAGCTGCGCGACCATGGGTAAAACGGTTCTTACCTTCGGCGAGATCATGATGAGACTCTCGCCCAAAGACCACCTGCGTATTGAGCAGGCAACCGAGTTTGACGTCCGCTACGGCGGCGCCGAGGCCAACACTGCGCTTTCCCTGGCCTACCAGGGCGACAAGGCCGCTTACGTCTCCGTTGTCCCGGCCAACCGTCTGGGCGAGTGCGCCCTGCGTTCGCTGAAGGCCTACGGCGTCGACACCACGCGCGTCGTGCGTCAGGGCGACCGTCTTGGCTCCTATGTGTTTGAAGTCGGCGCCTCGCAGCGCGGTAACGGTTGCGTCTACGACCGCAAGTACTCTGCCATCAACATGGCCAAGCGCGACGTCTTTAACTGGGACGAGATCCTCAAGGGCATCGATGTCTTCTATTTCTCCGGCGTGACCCCCGCCGTCTCCGATGAGATGGCTGCCGCCTGCAAGGATGCCCTCACCGCCTGCCGCGCCAAGGGCATCACGACCGTGTGCGACGTGAACTATCGCGGCAAGATGTGGTCGCCCGAGAAGTCGCAGGCCACTATGAAGGAGCTCCTGCCGCTCGTCGACATCTGCATCGCCAACGACGAGGACGCACCCGCCGGCCTCGGCATGACCTGCGTCTCCGGCTCCCTTGCCCACGGCATCGAGGAGCGCGACACCTACGTCGAGATGGCCCGTCAGATTTGCGCCGAGTACGGCTGCAAGAAGGTCGCTTCGGTCGTCCGCAACATCTCCTGCGTCGAGCGCTCCATCTGGATGGGCATGCTCTATGACGCCGAGAGCGGCGAGCACTGGTTCTCCCCTGCTCACGATGTGCACGTGCTTGAGGGTGTTGCCGCCGGCGACGCTTTCAACGCCGGCCTGGTCCACGCCCTCATCAACGACTTCGATCCGCAGGCTGCCGTCAACTACGCGATTGCGGCTTCGATCCTCAAGCTCACCATCAAGGGCGACTCCAACTTGGTGACCGCCGACGAGATCGCCGCTGTGGCATCCGCCGCCGACGGTGGCACCCGCGTCGCGCGCTAGTCCGTCTCCATTCCGCGGGCCGCAGCTTTCCAATCCCATACCCCTGCGGCCCGCTCCCCGATTCCTCCGGCCGGGCAAAACCACCAGTCCCATTCCGGTTTTGCCTGGCATTCCCTACATGACTGGTCGAGCAGCCGGTTTTGGAATTGCTTGAACCCCAAGCGGTGCCTCCGATAACCAATCCAAAATCGGCTCCTGACCAGCACATTTGGTAATCACGCGCCCATGCGCGCCACACATCGAAAGGAACATCATGTTCGATCAGTTCTACACCACGCTTGAGTCCCTGGGCATCGTGCCGGTCGTTGTGCTCGACAAGGTCGAGGACGCCGCCCCGCTCGCCCACGCTCTTATGGCAGCTGGCATGAAGTCCGCCGAGGTCACCTTCCGCACCGCCTGCGCCGCCGAGTGCATCGCCGCTATGGCCGAGGCCGAGCCCGAGATGTGCGTTGGCGCCGGCACTGTCCTGACCGTCGAGCAGGTTGAGCAGGCCCGCGCCGCCGGTGCCAAGTTCATCGTCTCCCCGGGTTACAACGAGGACGTCGTGAAGCATTGCATCGACATCGAGCTGCCCGTCCTTCCCGGCACCGTGACCCCCTCCGAGGTCACCGCAGCCGAGAACCTGGGCCTCAAGGTCACCAAGTTCTTCCCCGCGTCCCAGTATGGCGGCCTGAACACTATCAAGGCCCTCGCCGCTCCGTTTGTCGGTCACCGCTTTATGCCTACCGGCGGCGTGAGCACCGCCAACGTCGAGGAGTACCTGAGCTCCTCCGCCATCATCGCCTGCGGTGGCACCTGGATGGTCAAGCCGGCCCTGTTTGCCGACGGCGACTTCTCCAAGGTCGAGCAGATCGCCCGCGAGGCCATGGACGTCGTCAAGAAGGTCCGCGGCTAGGTTTAGCTCTCTATCGTGAAAGGGGGCGTGCCCTAGACCTCGCCCCCTTTCTTTTAAAGCGGCTCGGAAGCGCGCCGTTTCCGTCACGAACAAGAACCAAAACCGTCTTGTATGCTGATAGAACGTGACGGAAGCGACACGCCCCCGAGCCGCTTTGTATAATCGGCTGGCAGTCGCGCTCAACTGAGCCACTTCGGTAAAAGCCGAGCCATCAAAACAGCTGCGGCGCCGCTTGGAGGAATGGACCTTTGCTTCCGGTCTTTTCCTCCAAGCGGCACCGCATCTTTGTGCCCCGGTCACACCCCAACGCAGTTGCGGTGAAATAGGGACTGTTTGCGCCACCTAGGCCGCAAAACAGTCCCTATTTCACCGCAACTTATATGGGGATTGATTAGATGAACGAGTCTTTGGACAGCTCAAAATAGTCGGGATGCAAGGCGATAACCGGGCCCTGCTCCTCGGGCATCAGGTGCAGGTGTGTCTCTGCCAGATAGCTCGCCGCGTCGGTATCGCCCCTCTTAATGGCCTCGAGAATCCGGCGATGCTGCCGACGAATCGGCTCCCAATCCAAATCCTGCGACACCATACGCAACCAGTTATATCGCTCAAAATGCGTGTTGATGCTCTTCATCCAATCCCACAACATGTGACGACCGGCAATCTCAAAACATGTCTCATGGAACAGGTTATCCAGGTCAAAGAAACGGCGCGTTTCGCCATGGTCGAGCGACTCGGACTCGGTAAGAATCTGCTCAAGCCGCTGCTTTTGCTCGGGCGAGGCGGCCGAACAGCATTTAATAAGCACGCTTCTCTCGAGCTTCTCGCGCAAAAAGCAGGCGTTTTCGGCGCGTTCCATGCTGATCTTAGAGACGTAGGTGCCGCTTTTGGGACGCGTTTCCACCAGCTCCTGCTCACGCAGGCGCACAAAGGATTCGCGAATGGGCGTGCGCCCGATTCCCGTCTCCTTTTCCAGACCAATCGCCGAAAGGCGCGTGCCGGGCCTGAGCTCGGCGTAGATGATCTTGGACCGCAATGCGTTGTACGCCTGGTCTTGCAGGCTCTGATAATGCTGGTGCTGTTCCATAAAGCCCTCGGATAAGTCCTCGGTTAGTCGAATACCACCATGCAATACTATCGCATCCCCCGCCCCCTCATAAGTTGCGGTGGAATAGTTCCTGTTCAAGGCCTTCAGCAGCAAAAACAGGAACTATTCCACCGCAACTACAGCCAACGAGTTGTTGCAATTAGGTGAACGTTCACCTTTTTATTGTTTTTCTCTTCGCAAATAAAATCCCGTCGTATACTTAGGCTCAAACGAAACCGATTTCGTTGAGCGTGGGCAATATGATGCTAAGACGCACCCTACCATCTTGGCATCTTATCGCCCACGCAATGCCATTTGCTTTCTTCCCGTCTCGTTGGACCTTTAGTCCCATTCCGGCACAGCGAGACACTTCCTAGACGACTGACCGTGGGGCCGGCTTTTCTGCTTTTGCAGCAGTGCCTCCGATAACCCTCTTTTGCCGGTCCGGGTCAGTTTTTTCACACAACCGAAAGGACGGGTAGCAACATGCGACCGCTCATCATCATGAATGGCGAGAAGATCGATTGGTTCCATATCGTCATCAGGATGCTGATGTATCTGGTGGGCGTTGCAGTACTGGCACTCGGTATGAGTCTCCAGACGGCATCCGGCCTGGGCGTCGTCGCGCTCACGTGCTTTGCCACAACCCTATCCATGCTCAAGGGCAAGACGCTCGGCTTTTGGATCACCGCGGCCTACGTCGCCTACATCGTGGCGCAATTAGCCATCTTGCGAAGCGAGTTCCAGCCGCGCATCCTGCTCGAGCTGTGCTTCTCAACGCTCATCGGCGGCTTCACCGACTTCTTCACGGCGGTCAACCCGCTGCATCCCGCAGTACTCCCCATACAGGTTGAGACCATGCTGCTCTCCCTCGCTGTCACTGCATTTGGCGTAAGTCTCGTCGTCAACATGGGCGTTGTCCCCAACGCGCCCGACGGCCTGGTGCAGGTCATTGCCGAAAAGATTAAACGCCGCTTTGGCGACGTAAAAGTCGTGTTCGACTGCTCGCATGTCGCCGTGTCTCTCGTTCTGTCGCTCGCGCTCATGCACAACCTGGGCGGCTTTGGCGTGACCACCGCCATCTCGGCGCTGTTCTTGGCCCATGTCATCAACATCGCTAATAAGCTGTTCGCTCAGCGCTTTGTGCGCGCGGCATTCAGGAAATAGCACCACCGTAAGAACCCGCAAACAGCGCTATACGTTGCTATATCTCACTATACTTTGCTATATCTTGCTATACTTTGCTATATCTTGCTATATCTTGAGCAAAGGTGGCTCACATGCAAACAAACCCTTTTAAGCCCACAGCAGGTAAAACACCTCCCACGATTATCGGCCGCGAAGATGTGCTCGAAGAATTCAATGAGGGCCTCGTCAACGGGCCTGGTGCCCCGGGGCGCCTAATGCGCATAGCCGGCGTCCGTGGAACGGGCAAGACGGTCCTCCTTGACGAGTGCTCACGTTTGGCGCAAAGCCGTGGCTGGACGGTCATAAAAGAGGTCGCAACCGAGGGACTTTGCCAACGCATTCTCGAACAGCTGCAGCCCAAATTCCAGGCCAAACACGCCAGATTTGAGCCCACCGTAGCTGGCATATCCATCGGCAGCATAGACATTGAGCGAATCGGTCCATCGCTACGCGACGCCATGAGACAGACAATATCCAAGAATGAAAATGGCCTGCTCATCACTCTCGACGAGGTTCAAGACGCAGAGCTCGATGAGGTCCGAACGCTCTCCATTGCGATTCAGCAGGTTATCGGCGAAGACCTTGATATCGCCTTTGTTTTTGCGGGGCTGCCTTCGATGATTGAAAGCATCATCAACGGAAAGACACTTACGTTTTTGCGCCGTGCCCTCCCCTTTGACCTGAAGGCTGTGGCAGTAACCGAAGTGTCGTACTCCCTCGAGGAAACCATTGAAGCGTCTGGCATGGAGTTGCAGCCAGGTATTGCCGGCCAACTTGCCGAGGCAACGCAAGGTTATCCTTTCATGATCCAACTCGTTGGATACTACGCATGGCAGTTGGCAAGACGCGCACATACACCGATTATTGGAGAAGAAGAAGCCGAGCGCGGCATTGCAACGGCACGCGAACGCTTCTGTGCCATGGTGATTGAGCCCGCGCTACAGCGCATTCCGCCCACGTGCATCGCTTATCTGCTGAGCATGGCATCTTTGGGGCAGACGAGCTCGACCAGCATGGTTGCCGATGCCCTAAACAAAACGCCTCAACAGGTGAGTTCCGTCCGCAGCCGCCTGTTAAGAGAATCGATTATCGAGGCTCCCTCGTACGGCAAGGTCTCATTTGCCATCCCCTACATGCGCGACTACCTCTACGAGCACAAAGCCGAACTGGAAGTTGAACTGTAGAAACGGCAACTGCCCTGCAAGACGAAAACCGTTTTCGTACGGATTAAAGCAGACGTAAACGATTTTCGTCTTGATTTGCGTACGGAATTAAGACGTAAATTGCGCTTTCGTACGCTTATTACCAGACGCAAATTGTTTTCGTCCGGCCATGCGTCCCCAATCTAGACGAAAAGAGCCCCGAGCTCGTATTGAACTGCATCCCAATTCTTGGACGGGCGCCGATGCCCTGATCTCTGCCATGTCGAGGTGCGAGATCAAATCCTTGGCGCGCTCGCCGGAGTGGTATGCCTTGTTCGGCGCCACCTTCCTGTAGAGCTTCTTGAGCTTCGTCTTCCCCTTGTTGCCCGGCGGCATCTCCGTCTCAGGTGGCAGCCCTAGGAAGGACAGGACGCCGGGCAGGTCGCACAGCATCACGTCCTCGATGTCGGCCTTGGCCGCCAGGTCGACGACTCTCTGCGCTGTCGGCGAGATGTTCGGGGTGCTGCTACCGCCCGCTGGTTCGGAAGCTGGCGGGCAGTAGCGGGCAGTAGCGGTGTGGCTCGATAGGCCCGAATATCCGTAAGGAAGGTGCTCGCTCTCATATGTGCTGATATGCCTCGCCTCGCGAACCTTGGGATGCTTCCTGAGGTAATCCCTCAATTCGAGCCACTCTTTATGCTCATA
>DBFEQD010000030.1:0-53849 GCA_048326155.1 Collinsella sp. | reverse complement strand
TCTACCTGCGGGAACGATAGGCAACCGGACACACATTCTGTCCGAGCGGTTAAAAGCGGGCACGGAATTTAAACGGCTGAAAAAGGGGCATCGACCTGCGCCGATGCCCCCAACGTGGACACACATTTTGTCCTATAAGCCTTGCTTTTACTTAAGCTCGGGCCAGTAACCCTTGTTAGCCTCGATCATGTCGTCGAGAACCTCCTTGGCGACCTTCATCGACGGCACGGTCTTGTTCAGCGTAAAGGCCTTGAGCGCCTTCTCGTACGAACCCTCGATCGTAGCCTCGACCACGAGCTTCTCGGAGTTCAGCTGCTGCATCATGAGGCCCTGCTGGAACAGAGGAATGTTGTCGCGGCTGATGACCTCGGGGCCGTTCTTGCCAATGTAGGCAGGCAGCTCGACCATAGCGTCGTAGGGCATGTTGGGAATAGCGCCCTTGTTCTCGCAAATGACCAGGAAGCGCTGCTTGGTGTCGTTCTTCAGAGCGATAGCCAGGTCGGCAATCCAGTCGCCGTGGCTGCCCGCATAGAACGTGCTCTCGTCGATCTCGCCCGTCTTCTCGTAGTGGTCGATGCCGTCGAAGAGGTTCTTCTCGCGCGTCTCCTCAACCTCGTTAGCACGGGTGCGCTCGGGGTTGGAATGCTCGACGAACTCCTTCTGCTGCAGGTAGTAGTTCAGATACGTGTTGGGCAGGTACTCCGGGAAGCACTCCAGGATCTCGTACTCGCCCTTCCAGACGTAGTACCAGCTGCCCTTAGTGTGGCGGTTCTGCTCGGGGTGCTCGTCGGTGGCCTCCTCGGGCTTCTTTGCCATGAGCGAGCCCATGCCCTTGAGGTAGGAATCGGGCAGCAGGATCTCATGCTCCTTGATGTACTCGCGCAGCTGCGGGAGCACCTCCTCGCCCTTGTGGCGAATCGAGGTGAACCAACCAAAGTGGTTGAGGCCAAAGTAATCGTACTCGACATCCTTCTTGTCGATATCGAGCGCGGCGCAAACCACGTCGATGATCGCGATCGGCATGTCGCAGATGTTGATGATGCGAGCGTTGGGACGCAGCACACGGCAGCCCTCGGAGACGATGGCGGCAGGGTTGGAGTAGTTGAGAATCCAGTAGTCCTTCTTGGCGTACCTCTCAACGTCATCGATCAGCTCGACCATGGGGAAGATGGTGCGCATGCCATAGGCAAGGCCGCCGCAACCGCAAGTCTCCTGACCCACGCAGCCGTGACGCAGTGGAATCTTCTCGTCCTGCTCGCGCATGGCGTAGCCGCCCACGCGCATCTGAGCAAACACGAAGCTCGCGTCGGTGAAAGCCGTCTTCTTGTCGGTGGTCACCGTGAGCTTGATGTCCAGGCCAAGGTCCTCGTGCAAAATCCAGTCCACGAGCACGCCGATCTTGCGCTGGCGCTCCTCGTTGATGTCGTACAGACGAATCTCGTCAACATCGAGCTCGTCCTTGCGCAGGGCGATGGACTTGACGATGCCGGGGGTAAAGGTGGATCCGCCACCACACAGAGTAATGATCATTGTTTACTGCTCCTTCTCAATTGCGTTTTCGACCTTGTCGCGCATCTCGGCGACCTTCATGCCAAAGATGATCTGGATATTATTGCCGTTGCGGTTGATGCCGCTGTTGGGCACGTGGTTGATGAGGTCCTCATTGATGAGGTCCGGGTTCTTAACGTTCACGCGAAGACGCGTAAAGCAGTTCTCGAGCTCCTCGATGTTGTCCTTGCCACCAAGACCTGCGACCAGGTCGGCAATACCTGCATCGACGCCCTCTGCGGGAGCTGCGGCAACAGCGCCCTGCTTCACCGCGACAGACGCGGCGGCCTCGCCCTCGGCAACGGACTCGGCGAGCTCGGACTCCTCCTCGCGACCAGGCGTATGGAGGTTGAGCTTCTTAATAAGGAAGGTGAAGAGGAAGAAGTACAGAGCGGCGTTGACGACTCCGAGCACGAGCATAACCGGCCAGTTGGTCTTGTCGACACCGAGGACCAGGTTGGAAACCACGATGTTGATGATGCCGCCTGCAGTCGAAGCGGGCACGGAGAGAACCTTGAGCAGAACCAGGAAGATGCCGGAAAGAACCGAGTGAACGACAAAGAGCACGGGAGCGGCAAAGACAAAGAGGAAGTCCATGGGCTCGGTCACGCAGGAGAGCACAGCGGTGATGATCAGCGGGATGATAACGGCTTTGGTCTTATCCTTGTTCCCCTTGTAAGCGGTGACGATAAAGGCGAGACCGATACCGATGT
Source organism: Collinsella sp. (assembly GCA_048326155.1). Classification (GTDB taxonomy): domain Bacteria; phylum Actinomycetota; class Coriobacteriia; order Coriobacteriales; family Coriobacteriaceae; genus Collinsella. The sequence continues at coordinate 51,588 of DBFEQD010000030.1, read as the reverse complement.
AGGGCCACAGGTTGTTGAAGGTGTAGCTGTTGAAATAGGTGCTATCGGAGAAGGGCTGGCCCGTCATTGCCATCTCGGCAACACGGATGGGATAGGCGCCGGCGATAACCTGATCGCCCAGCGTAAGGGTGCCGCCCACATCGGAGAACTGGAACGGGGTGTAGATGAGGTGGTGCAGACCGGTGGGAACAAGCAGCTTGTTGAGCATGCCGTAGATAAACAGACCGATGTTGCCCGACTCCTTAATGATGCCGGCAACGGAGGAGATGGCACCCTGAACCGGAGGCCAAACGATGCAGAAGCCAGCGCCCATGATCCAGGAAATGATGATCATGATCAGGAACGGAAAGCGAACGCCCGAGAACATCGAAAGGGCAATGGGGAACTGTTTGTTCGAGTACTTGTTGAACACAGCACCGGTGATGCAACCGAGGATGATGCCGCCAAATACGCCGGTATCGAGTACCTGGATGCCCATAACGGTGGCCTGGCCGGTTCCGGTAAGGCCGAGCATGCCGCTCGCATCGGCAAGAGAGCCGGTGGCGTTGAGCACGATGTTGTTAGCCTGCAGGAACAGGAAGAACGACATCAGGGCGATCAGCGAAGCATGGCCCTTGTTCTTCTTTGCCATGGCGCCGGCGATGCCCACGCAGAACAGAATCGAGAGGTTGTTGATGATAAACATCAGCGACTGATAGACAACGGCGCCCACAAGCTGGAACGGACCGAAGCCCAGCACGGGGATCATGGCGCAGATGGTCTTGTTGGTCAGAATGATGCCCACGATGAGCAGGATGCCGGCAACCGAGAGATACATCATCGGCTGAACGATCGACTTCGCGAACACCTCCAACGGCGCTTTGAAATTGAACTTCTTTTTTGCGGTCATAGCGGTACTCCCCTTCCTTTTCCGCAAATTAAGACAGATGTGCCCTGGGCAAGACCGTAAGCCTTGCCTTATACCAATCGATGTGTGGGCACGTTATGCCTAGAGACCAGGTTCTCCAAGCAGGTTAACAATGTGATATGCGAGATAACTCTTCTCGGCATCGGTAACGACAACGTTATAGGTAGACGACAAGTGGGCGGCTATGGCGTCCGCGCACGAGAATGCGCACGGATACGCCGTTTCATCGATTCGGAACAGCGCGTCTCCGTTGATTTGCCCGGCCGTAGGATCGAGCGCTCGCTGTGCGAAAAACTGTAGGTGACGAACGAAACGTTCGTAAGGCAGCGAGGTGTCATCGAGGGTCGTGGCATAGCGCTCGGAAACAATCGCGAGCACGTCGCGAACAAGCTGGACCGAAACAATCAGACGGTCAGAGCGCTGCGGCATGGTGGCGTTGACGATATGCAAGGTAATGAAACCCTGCTCTTCTTCGCTCATCTGGATGCCCATATACTCCTTGATAATCTGCAGCGCACGGCCCGCAAGCGCATACTCCTTGCGATAGAACTGCTGGATCTCGAGCAGCAACGGATTCTCACAGGGGACGCCCTTGCGCTCGCGCTCCAAAGCAAGGCTGATATGGTCTGCGAGAGCAATGAGAATCTTATCGTTGATGTCAACATTGAGCTCTCGACGAAGCATCTGAACAATGTCCTCGGAAATTACGAGGTTGACGGTGGGGATGGACTCCAAAAGATGAGCCAAGCGGTCAATCGTACGCGAATCCTGAGAAGTTCCCTCCTGCAACGCGTAGGTCTTTTCGACCGACGTCTCATCGATGGTATCGCCGGCATGACGACCAAAGCAGAGGCATCGACCGATGACGATGAGCTCGGAGCCATCGTCCGAAGTGACCATTGCGACGTTGTTGTTAAAAACTCGCTTGATAACCACGGTACCCACCACAAGAATTTACTCGGAAAGCCAGACGACAGGCTCTTTAACAGCAACAGGGCCGGAAGCATGTTCACGAAGAGTCGAGTTCTCCGAACGCTCGCACACGATAACGAAGACCGTGGGATCAAAGCCGGCAGCGCGAACCACGTCGAAATCGACCTCGACGAGGGGCTGGCCCGCGTCGACATGGTCACCCTGGGCAACAAGCGCATGGAAGCCCTTGCCCTCAAGTTTAACAGTGTCGATTCCGATATGCAGCATCACCTGAGCAGAGCTGTCGTCGGACATGATGCCCAACGCGTGCTCAGTCGGAAACAGCGCGGCGACGGTGCCGGAAACAGGAGCGCACACCGTTCCCTCTTGGGGAACCACGGCAACGCCATCGCCCACTGCACGGCTGCTAAAAGCGGGATCATTGGTATTTTCTAGATTAACAAGCTCGCCGGAAACAGGGGCGACGATTTCGAACTCGGAAGTCGCAGTCGCCTGCTTGTCCGAGCCGCCCATAAGGCGAGAAAAGAAACCCATGATGGCATGTCCCTTCATAAATATAGCCCAACCAAAATCAATCGAATGCGCCCATTGAGACGCACCCGTTCAAAGACTTTGGTTAGGCCCATGTCCGAGGGGACTCGGTAACCTTCCGCATTTCTTTTACGGGGGTTATTGTAGGCAACAGCAAAGCCAGAGTAATCATTATGACCGGTGAACGGTATTTTTTCATCGATAAACGGTATCTAAGCGGCGCTTAGGGACGTTCCTTTTCTGCCGGCACTCGGGGACACTCCTCACTCTGGTGCATTGTGGACAGGTTTGTTTGCACCAGGTCGGCGCAGATCAACCTGGCCCCATTGCACCAATTTCGTATGCGCTAGATAAAGAGCTCGCATTCCTTCCGCGCGACGCAAACCTTGCTCAGCATCTGGGAAACAGCGGATAGCTTGTTGGGATCAAGCTTACGAGCGCCTCGCGGACATACGGCAATGCAGCGCATGCAGGAGATGCACGCCTCGCCAGCTGCTCGTTTGGGGTCACCCTTGTCGATAGCACAAACGGGGCACGCCGCGGCGCATGCACCGCAGGAGACACAATCCCCTGTTGCCTCGGGTGCCATGCGGTGACCTCCGGCTTGTTTATAAGGACGATTGCCGGGAATAGAGGGCTCGGATGTATCCTCAGCCAACAGCTTTTGCTGAATTTGCTGCGCAAACTCTGCGAGCTGCGCCGCATCCTGCGCATCCGGTCGCCCAGCAGCAAACTGACGAGCAACGGAATGCTCAGCAATAGCAGAAACCGCTGCAACCACCCTAAATCCGGCGCGCTTCGCAACGTCCTCCAGCTCTACGAGCGTGTCCTCAAACGCGCGGTTTCCGTAGACGCACACCAGAACGGTCCGCGCTCCGTTGCCGCGCACCATGCCCAACCGGTCAGCCACCACAGCCGGTATTCTACCGGCATACGCCGGCACAGAGATTACGGCCACGTCGTCCTCAGTCATCGAGACAGCGCTGAAATCTAGCCCGCTATCGGTCAGATCGACGGTAACGGTATTCTTGCCCAGTGCCCCGGCCACAAGGCCAGACACCTTCCGCGTTCCACCCGTCGGACTAAACACAATTTCGAATACGCTCATCGAGGCACCCTCCCCTACGCCTGGCAACGCGTCAAGCCGCTTTCACATCCAGCCAGAGTATACGGCACGTGGGGTCCCCGTTTTGATGCACCAAGCACCCCAATGCACCCACCCTACGCTGTCTGCCTCTTCGTTTTGTATAAATTACGGTACAGATTGTATATATTTACGGGATACCGCTGTGTTCTCCCGAGGTACCCCATCCTGGCCCGTGCAAAAAACGGAGTATTCTGCAACGTGACCACGCCAGCACCGCCGCGGGTGGGCAAAACTGTAGGGCGCCGTATCATTCTAAGTCACGACATGGCGAGAATGACGCGCCCCTGCTCCGGAAAACGGCGAAATTTAACTCAAAACGCTCATAAGGGATATCTGAAGGCCACCGTTGGCAATACCGAATCGTATGCAGCCAACTAGAGCTGCTGAATACTCCAAAAAATGCACGGAGCACCCCATGGGACCCATTGCCGCATGGCAGGAAACAGGCCCACGGCATCCTCTAGATGCATTCCCGAGGAAATCACATTTGAACTAGCGATCGGATACGGCAAACAAAAAGGGCCCCGAGCGTAGTTGCTCGGGGCCCTTGGTTCACCTCACGCTAGCGTGCGATGCGTATGTTACTTGCGCTTGCCGCCGCCGTCACCGGGACGGCGGGAGCTGCTGCCGCGCTTGCCACCACGACTATTGCCATAGCTGCCACGATTATCGCGACCGCCGGCACGGCCGCCGCGGGAGCCGGCCTGGTTGCCGCCACGCCCGCCACGATAGCTGCCACGACGCTCCTCGCGGGTATCGTCGTAGTTGCGCCAATCATCGCGACGATCGCGGCTGGCACGCGGGTCACGACGATCGCGCAACTCGTTAGAACGACCAGCGCCGCCGCGGCCGCCATTGCCGCGAGCACCCTCGCGACGCTCGCCGCCGCGGCTACCGCGCTCTTCAAAGCGCTTGCCGCCACGGGACTCACCGCCACGGGCAGCACGCTCACCACGACCCTCGCCGCCGCGACGCTCGTCACGGCCGCCGCGCTCGTCATCACGACCGGAACGACGGCGGTCGCCCGAACCGCGCTTGCCACCGCGCGAACCGCGGCCCTCGTCCTCGCGCTCGACACGACGACGGCCACCGCGATCCTCGTCCTCGCGGCGGCGGCGATGTGCCTCGCCCTGGAACTGCTTGGCACGACGCTCGGCACGGTTGCCACGCGGGGCCTGCTCGACAGCACCGCCGCGCTCCTCGGCAGCCACCTCGCGGGCCACGCTCTCCACAGCCTCGTCCACGCGAGCCTGAACGCCCTCGCGCACGCGGGTCTTGCCACCGCGCTTGGGACGGCTCGGACGCTCGCCGTCGCCACGGCGCTCGTCGCGACCGCGGTTGGAACGACCAGCCACGTCGCCGTAATCGTCGCCGTTGCGCTTGCCGTCGCGACGCGCCTGCTCAAGCTTCTTCTTGCTCTTGGACTTGCCGCGCTTGGTCTTCTTCTTCACCTTAAAGGCGGCAGGATCGCGCTCGGGGTCAACGGCGGGCGGGTTGGGACCCACGTGCAGGTCGCCGGCTTCGTAAATATCGGCCGTCTTGTCCATGAGCTTCTCGATCTCGTAGAACTCGTCGACGTCCTGCTCGGTCACAAACGTGATGGCCCAGCCTAGCTCGCCGGCGCGGCCCGTACGGCCAATACGGTGGATGTAGTCGGTCGGCTCGGCCGGCACGTCAAAGTTCACGACGTAGCGCACGTCGCTAATATCGATGCCGCGGGCGAGCACGTCGGTTGCCACCAGCACGTCGACGGTGCCGTCGCGGAAGGCAGAAAGCGCGCGCTCGCGCTGGGCCTGGCTGCGGTTGCCGTGAATCGCGGCGGCCCTGATGCCCTTGCGCTCCAGACGACGGCAGCAGCTGTCGGCGCGGTGCTTGGTGCGCACAAAGACGATAGTGCGCTCCGGACCCTCCTTCTTGAGGAACTCGGGCAGCAGGTTGTTCTTGGCCTCGATAGACACCGGGAACACAAACTGGTCGACGGTGTCGGCGGTCGACGTGGCGGGCGCGATCTCCACGCGAGCCGGGTCGCTCACCAGGTCGGTGATCTCGCCCACGGCCTCCTCGTCGAGCGTCGCCGAGAACAGCAGCGTCTGGCGCTCGGCCGGCGTCTCGCGCACAATACGACGGACGGCGGGCAAAAAGCCCATGTCGAGCATGCGGTCGGCCTCGTCGAGTACCAGCACTTTTACCTCGCCCAGGTGGCAGGCACCCTGCTCGATCAGATCGACCAGACGGCCCGGCGTTGCAACCAGGATATCGCAGCCGTACTTGAGTGCCGCGGTCTGCGGCTTGTAGCTCACGCCGCCCACGACGGTCACGGCAACATGGCCGGTGACGTCGGCGATCTTGCTCGCGACCTCGTCGATTTGCTGGGCAAGCTCGCGCGTAGGGGTGATGACGAGCATCACGGGGCCGCGGCCGTTGCCCTCGGGCTTTTTAGCACCGCGACGACGGTTGCGGCCGCCGCGCTCGCGCACGGGTTTGGGAGGAGCGATGTGCTCCAGATTGTTCATGGTCGGCAGCAAAAAGGCGGCCGTCTTGCCGGTGCCGGTCTGAGCGGCGGCAAGCAAGTCGCGGCCCTCGAGCACCACGGGAATCGAGCCGGCCTGCACGGGCGTCGGCGCCGTGTAGCCCAGGTTCTCAATAGCACGAAGCATCTCGTCGGAAAGTCCCAGCTCGTCAAAGGCGGGCAGGCTCTCGGTAGCGGACTCGACGGCCTGGGCAGCATTGGCCTCGTCGGCGGCATCGAAGGCAGCCTGGGTCATGGCCTCGCGGGTCTCGTCCAGAATCTCGGCGTCCGTGACGTCAGATACAGAATTACGCATATGTTGTTGTTCCTTATCTGCACGCGCAATGGGCACGGCATGCGACCGCGCGGGCGTGCTTGGTAGTGCGCTAATACATACAAAAACAGGTGCGCACAGAGAGGACGTTGCTCAGCACGCTGGCGATCGCTTTGGCAGCCCTATCACGCGCCGTCCAGACGCAGCAGCTCTAAGCGATGGAGCAGATTCGCCGCGGGTTAGTATACCCGTACTCCGTATGCCCCCACGTAAACCACAGATGACGGGGTGGACGAGGTGGGCCCGGCTGATTGTCTCAATCTGTAACATCTACAGGGCAAATCTTCCTCTACGTGTTACAGATCGAGACAAACGGTCGACACGGTTCAGAAACGTCTCAATCTGTAACAGTTACCGAGTAAAATCGGCCCTAATTGTTATAGATCAAGACAGAGGGGGATTTCCGTCCAGTCCAAACCAAATCTCTCAGTCTTCCTGCAATTTCGAACATGTGGCCTATAATGTTGCTTTGGTTACGCTATATATTGCGCAGCCATTTAATACGTCGCCCACCGGGGGCCATTAATTCCTATCGCCATATTGGCTAGGAAGCAATCAAAGGAGGTATCCGTGGCAGCAGAGACGCCTTGCTCGGTCCTCTATAACGATATTCGCTCGTTCGGCGGTCTTAAACATCTCGAGATCGCCCGAATGCTCATCAATGGAAACTCTTATCTCGGCAGTACCCTGCTCGAGAAATGCTCTTCCAACCGCTCGTATCTCACCCGTTACATCGTCCATCGCAAGCCTGACCAGTGCGCGCCCTCCATCTACAGCGACTTTACCGTCACCACGCTCAACCTTTCCTCGGCAATCTGCAGCAAGCTCGGCGGCGGCGAGTCCGCCTATCGGGCAATCGCCGAGCACTATCGCGGTCCGGCCGCCAACGAAATGATGTCGGCTCTCGCCAGCTACAAGCTGGACAGCCGCCTATATGCAAATGCCCTCAATCGCATCGACAACTTTGACGGCAATGCCGTGCGCGAGAAAAGCACGCTTTACCTTATGCTCTTTGTGGCAACGGGGGCGCTCGCCGATCCCGTTCAGGGCGTGGCCACCGTCGAGCGCTTTTGCGACAGCAAGACGGGCGAGCACTTTGGCACCACCGAAACTACCGTCGGACGTGGCTTTATGAGCAGCCTGGAGCAGCCGCGCACCGTCGCCCCCAACCTCGGTCTGCTCAGAACCCATGCCGACAACTGCGCCGACATGCAAATCCATCCCCTCACACGCGATCCGCGCGGCACCGTAATTGGTTCTTTGCCCAAAACCTCGCCCAGCATCACCGATGTGGGCGCCGACGCATCGCGCGAGCATCTTCGCATTTGGCTTGAGGGTGAGCACTGGTACGCCCAGGGCCTTGGATCGACCAACGGCACGGTACTCGAATCGGGTGCAGGCGACGGCGATATTGTGATTGAACCGCCACGCGACCAACGCGAGCCCGGCAAGATCTATCCCCCAGTGGAAATCGAAAACAGCGACAGGCTCCATCTGGGTCTCTACACGACATTCCTTGTCATTGTGGACTAGCACGGACGGCGATCGAAAGACGGTCGCCGTCCGTCTTTCGTCTTCTACCTTCTGCGTCGTAAACGACAATGCTCAGCGGTATACGTGGGCAGTGCGGCTATCATGGTACTTTACCGATATCCGCACTGCTCACGTATACGTGCGGCAACCCATGCCAGACAAAGGAACGCCATGGATACTACCGATAGCGCCTATGGCGACAAACTCATCCGTCTCGACACGTTCGATACCGCCGTGGCGGTCGACCCCAGCGCCGAGGATGACGCCAAGCGCCGGTTTATGACGCTTATTCTCCAGACGGCCCACCGCAACAACGGCAACATCGGGCACGTGCTGCGCGCGACCAACACGAGCGGCGAGGTCTTTGCCGTCAAGCTACTCAAGGACAACGCCATCCTTTCCGGCCAAGCCCCCGACCGCTCCGCCGAGCAATCGGCAGCGCACCTGGCCAACACCGCCGCGCTGTTCGAGGAGTACCGTCATCTGTGTACCGTCTCGCACCTGCGCGGATTTCCGCGCGTCTATGGCTACGGATCGCGCGAGGATGACCCTCTCATCCTCATGGAGTGGGTCGAGGGTACCTCGCTCAAGCAGGCGCTGCCCCTGCTTCCGCACGACGCCTCGGGCGGGCTGACCACCCAGATGGTCGCCGCCGTCGGAAACGCCGTGCTTCGTGCGCTCTTGATGACCCAAGGCCTCGTGAACCCGGTCATCCATCGCGATCTGTCGCCTGCCAATATTATGTTCCGTACCACCAGCCGAACGCTCGAGCAGCAGATTGCCGATTGCTCCTTTGACCCCTGCCTCATCGACATGGGCTCCGCGACCATGGCTCTCGGCGACGACACGATCACCCGGCGCGCCGACATCTGGCGCTTTGCCACGCCCGCATACGCCGCGCCCGAGATGCTCACGCAGGATATCGAAGGCATCGCGGCCCTTCGCCGCTCGCCGGCAATCGACGTCTATGCGCTATCGAGCATTCTTTACCAGCTCTACAGCGGTCGCAAGCCGTTCGATGTCGAGTCGACGGGTGCCGCGGCAACCGGCTCGTTCTACCTCATAAAGACCAAGACCAAGCCGGCACCGCTCGAGCCGCGATGCAATGACGACGAGGCACTCGTCCAGATCATCATGAAAGGCATCTCAGTCGAGCAGTGCGATCGTCCCACCGAGCAGCAGATGCTCGAGGTGCTCTCGGCATACCTCACCGATGCCGAATCCGAGGGCCGCGAAGGCGCAGGAGACGAGGCCGCGATTGACATCGATTCTGGCACGCACCTTAAGGTCGACGTCGCCGGCGAGCGCGCGCGAGAAATCCTGGAGCAGGCCCGGCACGACGCCATGACCCGCCGCCGCTTTATTATCGGTGGCGTTGTCGCGGCCGTTGCGGGGCTCGGCGTTATCGGGGCGGCAACCCATGGCTTTGGCATCCCCGACTACCTGGACGGCATCCGCGGTTCACTTGACGACTACACCTGGGATCAGCTGCAGGAGATTTCGCTCAAGATTAAGGCCGCCGAGACCCGTAGCGAGGCACGCGAGATTGCCAAGCGCTACCATCTGCTCGATGACAACGGGCATATCCCCTATCCGTGTACCAAGCGCGTGAGGCTCACCAACGGGCTGCACATCGGCGCGCAGCTTGTGGGCATCCGTCACGACGAGCTTCTAGACGGTACGGGCAAGGCCGGACTGACGTTTATGTTCGATGCGGGTATTGCCGAGCGCAACGCTGCGGTTGAACCGCCGAGCGCCGGCTGGGCAGATTGCGAGCTGCGGGAATGGCTCGACGGCGACGGCCTTAAGCTGCTACCCAACGAGTTGCGCGCACTCATTAAATCTGTCAAAAAGATCTCGAATAACGTTGGCGCCACCAGAAGCGCGTCGTGTCTGAGCGAGCTGCCCGCGACCCTTTGGCTGCCCGCCATGGTCGAGCTGTGCGGAGCGCAGCCGCCCGAGTCATTTGCCGAGGACTTTCAGTACCTGGCAGACATCTATAACGGCGAGGGCAAGGAGTACCAGCTGTTCCGCGAGCTTAAGGTGAGTCCGTATACCACGAACGAGATGTTGGTTCGCCAGTGGAAGGGCAAGGACGCCTGTTGGTGGGAACGAACGGCGAGTCCTGACACATCGGAGAGCGAAGGCACACTCTATATGAATCGCGTGGGACACGACGGCGACGCCTTTGCGTACGCCACGCCTGCGGAAAATCCAAACAAGCGAACCTGCGTGATTCCTGGATTCTGCATCTAAGCAGCGGGCGTCTTGCCGTGACGGGACCCCTTCCCGGCAATTATCTTGATCTGTAACAGTTAGAACCCAAAAACCGGTCTAGATGTTACAGATCGAGACAAACCCCAGCCCCGCGAGACAACATCTCAATCTGTAACAGTAAGGGGTCAAAAACCTCTCTAGATGTTACAGATCAAGACATTTGAGTTGACCGCGGGCAGTCTGTCTTGATCTGTAACAGTTAGAGGTCATTTTCCCTGCTAGATGTTACAGATTGAGACATTGAGTTTCCTGCCAACTGTTTGTCTTGATCTGTAACAAATACTCGGCAAACCGGGGTCTAGATGTTACAGATCGAGACGTTAGTTTTCGGCCGAAATGTTCGTCTAAATCTGTAACAGCTATGGTTCAAAAACCGGTCCAGATGTTACAGATTGAGATGTTTGGCAGAGACGGTCCATCGGCCAGCCAACTACCCTCATCTGTAGCGAAATCTCATATATATTTTCTGTACTAGACACCCCCAGGGGGTATGGGTGTATAGTATCGGCAGGTTAACAATTCCGACACCGAACAACAGAAAGGAGAAGCCATGGCTCAAGATAAGTTCGACGTGGGCGGCATGACATGCGCCGCCTGCCAGGCGCACGTGGACCGCGCCGTAAGCAAACTCGACGGCGTCCAAAGCGTCGCGGTCAACCTGCTCGCCGGTTCCATGATGGTCGACTATGACCCCGCGCTGGTCACCACCGACGACATCTGCACCGCCGTCGACCGCGCGGGCTACTCGGCCTCACCCGTCGATGCGGGCACCAGTGCCGCCGGCTCAAACGGCAGCGCGCAAGCCAGGTCCGGCGCCGCCCACATGGAGTCGCCCACCAAAAAGCTGGAGGCCGCCGCCTCTGCCATGCGCACCCGCCTCATCGTCTCGATTGTCTTCCTCATCCCACTGTTCTACATAGGCATGGGGCACATGCTTGGCTGGCCGCTGCCTGACATTTTCACCGATCACACCCATAGCATGACGCTCGCCCTCACCGAGCTCGTCCTGCTCATCCCCATCGTCTATGTCAACGACGCGTACTTTATCAACGGGTTTAAATCGCTCGCGCACGGCGCGCCCACCATGGACGCCCTTATTGCCGTGGGCGCCACCGCCTCCATTGCCTGGTCGCTCTACGCCATGTTCATCATGGCCGACCAATTAGCCGCGGGTCAGGTGCACGAGGCAATGATGACGAGCATGGACAACCTCTATTTTGAGAGCGCTGGCACGATCCTGTCGCTCGTCACCGTGGGCAAATACCTCGAGACGCGCAGCAAGTCCAAAACCGGCGGCGCCATCGAGGCACTGATCGACCTGGCGCCCAAGACCGCGACCGTCGTGGCAGAGGACGGCAGCGAGACCACCGTCGACGTCGACAGTATCCTTCCCGGCCAGGTCCTGCGCGTGCGCCCCGGCGAGTCCATCCCCGTCGATGGCGTGGTGCTCGAGGGCAGCTCGGCCGTGGACGAGAGCGCGCTCACCGGCGAGTCCATCCCCGTGGAAAAGACCGCCGGCGACACCGTCAACGCCGCCACGGTCAACCGCACCGGATCGTTTACCTTCCGCGCCACGCGTGTGGGCGCCGACACGTCGCTCGCCAAGATTATCCAGCTCGTCGAGGACGCCAACGCAACCAAGGCGCCCATCGCCCGCATGGCCGACAAGGTCGCCGGCGTGTTCGTGCCCGTGGTGTTCGCAATCTCTGCCGTAACTTTTGTGGCATGGATGGTTTTGACCGGAAGCGTCAACGAAGCGCTCACCTCCGCCGTGGCCGTGCTGGTGATCAGTTGTCCGTGTGCGCTGGGCCTGGCCACGCCCGTCGCCATTATGGTGGGCACCGGCAAGGGCGCCGAGATGGGCATTCTGTTCAAGAGCGCCGAGGCGCTGGAGAACCTGCGCAGCGTGGGCACCGTGGTGCTCGATAAGACGGGCACGGTCACCCGCGGCAAGCCTGCCGTGACCGATATCGTGGTAGCCACGCGCGCTGACGGCTCGCCCGCCATGAGCGAAAAGGCGCTGCTCAAGTTGGCCGCCGCGCTGGAACGCTCAAGCGAGCACCCGCTGGCCGAGGCGATTATGGCCGAGTGCGAGACACGCGGGATCGTCGCGCGCATGGTCGAGGACTTTGCCGCCGTGCCCGGACGAGGCGTTACGGCGCGCGAGGGGCAAAACGCCATTGCAGCCGGCAACGTACGCCTGATGGACGAGCTGGGCGTTACCGTGCCCGCGGGTCTTGCCGAACAATTTGCCGCCGAGGGCAAGACGCCGCTGTTCTTTGCCAAGAACGGCGAGCTTGCCGGCACCATTGCCGTGGCTGACGAGGTCAAGGAGACGAGCGCCGGGGCCATCGCCGCACTGCGCTCGCTTGGCGTCGACGTGCGCATGCTCACCGGCGACAACCGCGTGACGGCCGAGGCCATCGCCCACCGCGTGGGACTGACCAGCGAGCAGGTCATCGCCGACGTGCTTCCCGCCGACAAGGAGCGCCACGTGCGCGAGCTGCAGGATGCGGGCAGTAAGGTCGCCATGGTGGGCGACGGCATCAACGACTCCCCCGCCCTGGCGCGCGCCGACGTGGGCCTTGCCATCGGCACAGGCGCCGACATCGCCAAGGAGGGCGCCGACGTGGTACTCATGCGCAGCGACCTCATGGACGTTGCGCGCGCCATCGAGCTTTCGCGCGCCACGATCCGCAACATCAAGCAGGACCTGTTCTGGGCGCTGTTCTACAACGGCATCGGCATTCCGCTGGCGGCAGGCGTGTTCTTCCCCCTCACCGGTTGGCAGCTCTCGCCGATGTTCGGCGCCGCGGCCATGAGCCTGTCGAGCGTGTGCGTCGTGTCCAATGCGCTGCGCCTGCGACACTTTAAACCATCAGTTGCGGTGAAATAAGGCGTAACATGCTTAGCTAAACCGCTATTTAGTCCGTATTCCACCGCAACTTTAGGTACTCAACGAAAAGGAGATAATCATGAACTACATCGTTAAAACGTCTGGCCTTATGTGCGGCCACTGCGACGCCACTGTCGAGACGGCGCTGCTCAACGTGGCAGGCGTGACCGATGCCGACGCCGATCACGAGACCCAGACCGTCCAGGTAGAGTGCGCCGACACCGTGACCGCCGAGCAGCTCGCCGCCGCCGTCGAGGGCGCGGGCGAGAAGTTCCACGCCCTGTCCGTGGCCGCCGCGTAGCAGACGCCGCCTACTCAATCCTCAGAAGTTGCGGTGAAATAGTTCCTGTTTTAGCGCTTCAAGCCTGCAAACAAGAACTATTTCACCGCAACTGACGGGGGCATCCGGAAGATCGACCAGAAACGAGGACCCGCCATGATGGCAGACCATAAATCGGTGACCCGCATGCTCAAGACGGCACGCGGCCAGATCGACGGCATCCTGCGGATGGTGGAGGAGGACCGTTACTGCGTCGACATCTCCACGCAGCTCATGGCCACGCAGGCGCTCATCGCCCGCATCAACGCCGATGTGTTGAAGGCACACATCGAGGGCTGCGTCGCCTCGGCCATCGAATCGGGCGACGAGGAGCTCAAAGCCGCCAAGCTCGCCGAGATAGAACGCGTCGTCGACAAACTCGCCAAGTAATTGGTGCAAGGGGGACAGGTACTTTGCACCATATTGGCGCAGATTAACCTGTCCCCAATGCACCAAAAGGGGTATAAAGGCGTGCAGCGTATCGAACGAAAGGCAATTCGCATGAATGACTTTATGAAGGGTCGCAACGGCGCCGACGAGCTCACCGTCGTGCTGGGCTTCGCAGGCATTATCATCGCGATGATCGGATCGATGGCCCGTATTCAGTGGCTCAGCTGGATCGCCATCGCCGTTATCGTGATTGGCGTGCTGCGCGGCCTGTCCAAAAACATCGACGCGCGCCGCACGGAGAACGATGCCTTTGTTACGGCGACTGCAAACGTCCCCGGCCTAGGCAAGTTTGTCGCCAGCTTGGGCGGCGGGACTGCGGCCGCAAACGCTTCGCGTGCCGCTGGTACCAGCAAGGAGGACTTTGAGCGCGCCAAGCGAACGGCCAAGAAGATGTGGAAGGGCCGCAAGACCACGGCGTACCTCAAGTGCCCCAACTGCGGCCAGATGCTGTCCGTCCCCAAGGGCAAGGGCAAGATCCGCGTCACCTGCCCCAAGTGCCACGCCAAGATGGAGACGCGCTCCTAGCGCCCGCACATGGGACAAATGCATCAGAAGTGTTTGTCCTGCATCTTACATATTTGTCGATAAAAAAGCCGAGGCCTCGTGTTGAGACCTCGGCTTTTTGCATGGGGCGACAGCATGCGACGGTGAAGCTGTCGTTTCCGTCACGCCGGCGCCTACGCCACTCCGTCGCGGGCGAGCTCCTCGGCCAGCGCCTCTGCCGGCATGGCCATAATCGCGTCGAGCTCGGCGTCAACCTCGGGGATGCGCTTGACCTTTAGCTTGCGCACCAGGTCACCGCGACACATCACATGCATCGGTTCACGCAGAGCGCACAGGTCATCGAGCGGGTTCTCGCGCGTCACCAGAATATCGGCCGCCTTGCCGCACTCGATCGTACCGGTCTCGTCACCCAGGCCCAGCAGCTCAGCATTGACCTGCGTGGCTGTATGCAGTGCGAAGGCATTGCTCACGCCCACGTACTTGGCAAAATAGGCCACCTCGCGCCACATGTCGTACTGCGTCACGAACGGGCAGCTCGAGTCCGTGCCCAGGCCTACCTTGATACCGGCTTCTAGCGCCGCACGAGCACTCTCGATAATGCCCGAGCACACGATGTCGCCGTTCTTCTTTTGCGTGTCAGTCGAATGAGTCTTTTCCGGATCGAGCAGTACAAACGGCAGCGCCGGGCTGATCGTGCAGGTAACGCTCGGCGCGCGTCCCTCGAGCTGCGTACCCGCGGCGCCGCGGTACAGTTCCAGGATCTCGGGGGTCATCGGAGCGCCGTGCTCGATTGTGTCGACGCCGGCCTGAAGCGCGGCGCGTACGCCCTCGGTGCTCTCGACATGGGCCATGACCGGAAGGCCAACCTCGTGCGCCGCCTTGCACGCCGCAGCGGCAACCTCCACCGGCATGCGCAGCACGCCCGGCTCGCCTACCTCGGTCGCATCGAACACGCCACCCGTCACGAACAGCTTGATGACGTCGGCGCCGCGCGCATACAGGTCGCGCACCTGTTCGGCCGCCTCTGCGGGGCTGTTGGCCACCTGCGCAAAGAGGCCCGCACCGTGGCCACCCGGCACCGTGACACCCGTTCCTGGTGCCACCAGACGCGGACCCTGATACTTACCGGCGTCGATGGCGTTGCGCACGGCGATGTCGGCAAACAGCGGGTCGCCCGCACCGCGCACCGCGGTCACGCCGCTTGCCAGCTGCTGCTGAGCGCTGCCTTTGAGGATGTGGCGGACTATGGCCCGGCCCACGGGATTGTCGAGCTTCTTCATGAGTGCGCCCGCATCGCCCGCCGAGACCGGTTTGCCCGAACCGCACAGATGCACATGCATATTGATGAGACCCGGCATGAGATACGCACCGCCCAGGTCGATAACCTCGGCACCCGCGGGCGCCTGCGCCACAGCACTCGGCCCCATCCAGGTGATGACGCCGCGCTCAACAGTCACGGCCATATCGGGTTGCGGCTCCATATGCTCCGAGCCATCCAGAATGGTCGCATTGATAAACAACGTGGAACGATCGGCAGACGCCATATCGAGCTCCTCCCTCACGATTAACTTGAACATTTGTCCATTATCACCTAGTCCCGCTGGATTGCTGCAGACGCATCGGTTAACGGAGGGAAGAGGGGATGTGGGGGACGGAATACGTTGCAGTCCCACCCCAGCGACACCAGGGAAATGTCTCAATCTGTAACAGTTACGGGCTCAAACAGCCGCTAAACGTTACAGATTGAGACAAAGTCAGGGCTGTAGGGCGACACCAGTAACATCCCCTACTCCCACTCCTGCTCGTAGATGTTGAGCGACTTTACGTACCGCCCCTGGGCGCCCATGATGTCGCGGACCAGACGCAAGAAGAAACTGATGCACAAGGTGTCAAAGCCATCCTGCAGGTCCTCCGGATGCACCGCACCAGGCCCATCGACCGCCGTGTCACTCAGGCGTGCGATGTCATACAGATAGAGTTGTCCCGCCGTCAGCCAGACATCGTCGACGCAGGCGAGGCGCACCGCAATCGCGCCGTCGCTCCAATGCTCCTTTTGCACGATATGCGGGTCGTAGACATCAAAGCGACGGTCGGTGCGCGTATCCTTCAGCGCAACCATGCCGTTCGCAGGATCCTTGTCCAAAATGCCAAAGCGCGAGAAATACTGTGTGTCGCGTACCTGCTCGAGCCGCTTGAGCGAGGCAGGCGAAAGCAATGTCGGCGGCTCTTCAACATACAGCTCGAGCAACGTCTTGCCATGGCGATAGGGGCGCTCGAAGAGCAGCCAATCGGTAAATGCCATGTTGTAGGCCATGATTTCGTTTTGCGAAGGCTCGGTGCAATAGCTGAGCCACGGGTCGACAATGATCTCGAACTGTTCACGCGCCGGCTCCAAAAACTGGAACTTCCGCAGCATCCAAAAATGGGCCATGTCGGCAATATCGTTGCCGACGGCTCCGGCTAGCTGCGCTCGGTCTAAAGCGTGGTCAGTCATGGCATCCTCCTCAAACCGATGGACCTCAATTTGAGCTTACGAGGAGGGTGGGCAGCCACGACCAGCGCGGGCAAAATAGGCCTCCGGCCGCAAACCAGATGCTGACCAAACACTTGACGGGATGCTTGACCGAAAATGCGCACCGCAACAAAACCGCAGGTAAACATAGACGGCCAACCCGCCCTTTTGAGCCAAGCGCCCCCGGCCACCACAGAAACAGCAGAGCACCGCAACTCAAGAAGACGCCGAATGGACACTCGCGCGTCGACAAACGGACAAATCGGTCGTAAACCCGCAAGGAGTGTCCCCGGGTGCCGGCCCAAAAGGAACGTCCCCAACTGCCGGCACTTTAAAATGACCAGTCATTGGGGACGTTCTTAAATGACTACTTTACAGCTCCAGCGCCTCGGCGACTTCGGCAGCGCAGGCCAGGGCGTCGGCCATAGCGTTCACCACAAGCGAGCTGCCGTTGCGAGCGTCACCGGCAACATACACCGGCACGGCATCCGCGGAGACGCCGTCGACACGTGCCGCAAGATGCGAGCCCTCGGCGGCCATCACAGGCAGCGGACGACCAGCGGTGGCAACAGGTACGCCTACCGCATCGAACACGCCATGCTCAGGACCCGTAAAGCCGCAGGCGATGAGCACCAGCTGCGCCGGTACCTCGTGCTCGGAGCCCGCGATGCGCTCGGGCTTGCCAGCCGACCAATCCAGATCGACCACGCGCAGGCCCGCGGCCGCGCCCTTCTTGTCCAGCAGCACCTCGAGCGTATCCACGCCCCAAGCGCGCATCTCGCCGCCCATGGCAGCGATGGCCTCCTGCTGGCCGTAATCGGTCTTCTTCACGTTGGGCCACTGCGGCCAGGGGTTGCTCGCCGCGCGCGCATCAGGCGCCGCCGGCAAGAACTCAAACTGGCGCACGCTGCGCGCACCCTGACGTACCGCGGTGCCCACGCAGTCGTTACCGGTATCGCCGCCGCCAATGACCACGACGTCCAGGCCGCGTGCATCGACGACAGGCTCGCCGCCATCGAGCACCGAGACGGTCGAGGCCGTCAGGTAGTCCACGGCATACACCACGCCGGGTGCGTCAATATTCTCAGCAGCCAGTCCACGCGGGGCGCGAGCACCGGCAGCCACCACAACGGCGTCAAAGCCATTGAGCTTGGCCGCCACCGCAGGGTTCGTAACGTCAGCACCCAGCTCGAACACGATGCCCAGCTCGCGCATAAGTGCCACGCGACGCTCGACAACGGACTTCTCGAGCTTCATGTTGGGAATGCCGTACATGAGCAGGCCGCCCGGGCGGTCGTCACGCTCAAACACCGTCACGCGGGCACCGCGACGCGCAAGCTCCCATGCTGCCACCAGACCAGCAGGACCGGAGCCCACCACGGCAACCGTGGGCGCGCCCTCCCCTGCCGGCTCAAAGCGGCGCGGACCGCCGTTGGCCCACTCATGGTCGCTGATCGCACGCTCGTTGTCATGGATCGTCGTGGGCTGGCCATCGACCGAGCCCAGGTTGCATGCGGCCTCGCACAGCGCCGGGCACACGCGACTCGTGAACTCGGGCATGGGCGAGGTGAGTGACAGGCGCTCGGCGGCCTCGTCCCAACGGCCGCGGTACACCAGCTCGTTCCACTCGGGAATCAGGTTGTGCAGCGGACAACCGCTCGGACGTGCCTTGCCAAAGCTCGCGCCCATCTGACAAAACGCCACACCGCACATCATGCAGCGGCTCGCCTGGGCACGGCGCGCGTCATCGTCGAGCTCCACGTACAGCGGATCGAAATCGCGGCTGCGCTCCTCCACGGGGCGCAGCTCATGGGTCACGCGATCGATATCAAGAAAAGCACCGGGCTTACCCATGGCACTTACGCCTCCTTCTTGGTCGAAGCAACAGAGCTGGCAGCCACGGACGCAGCACCCGCAGCACCGCCCGCAACATCGAAGCGAGCAACATCCGCGTCACTCGCGCGACCGGTCACAATGTCAAACGCCAGCTCCTCGGCCTGCGCATGCGTCTTGCCGACGGCCTCGGCCGCAGCGACAATCGCCAGCACGCGCTCGTACTCGGTCGGAATGACCTTCACAAAGTGCTTGCTCATCGTCTCAAAGCTGTAGAGCAGCTTAATGCCGCGCGGGCTCTGCGTCGCGTCCACGTGCTCCTGGATGAGCTCGCGAATCTGCGCCAGCTCGCGGGCCGTCGGGGCTTTAAGCTCAACGCTCTCGTGGTTCACACGGGCATCGAGCGTGCCGTACTGGTCAAAGACATAGGCCACGCCACCCGTCATGCCGGCGGCGAAGTTCTGCCCGACCTCGCCCAGGATGAGCGCCAGACCACCCGTCATGTACTCGCAGCCATGGTTGCCGCAGCCCTCGACCACCACCGTGGCACCGGAGTTGCGTACGCCAAAGCGCTGGCCTGCCAGGCCGTTAATGAAGCCGCGGCCGCTCGTGGCGCCAAAGAACGCAACGTTGCCCACGATGATGTTCTCATCGAACTTGTAGGTCGCATGCGGGTTGGGGCGCACCGACACCTCGCCGCCCGAAAGGCCCTTGCCAAAGTAGTCGTTGGCGTCGCCGCACACGTTGAGCGTAATGCCGCGCGGCAGGAAGGCGCCAAAGCTCTGACCGGCCGAACCATCGCAATCGATGGTGATGGAGCCGGCGGGCAGGCCCTCGGGATGCGCCTTGGTCACCGCGTTGCCCAAGATGGTGCCCACGCAGCGGTTGACGTTGGCGATATCGGCGCGGACGCGAATCGGACGCAGGTGTGCACGGGCATCGGCCGTATAGGGCACAAACAACGTGGAGTCGAGCGTCTTGTCGAGCTCGCTGTCCGCAGCCATCTGGGGCAGGAAGTGACGGCCGTCGGCACCCGGGATGTGGGCACCAAACTCACAGGTCGCGCTCGCCAGCACGGGCGACAGATCCAGCAGGTTAGCCTTGCGGTTGCCCGGGACCTCAATCTGGCGCAAGCACTCGGGATGACCGACCATCTCGTCGACGGTGCGGAAGCCCAGGCTCGCCATGACCTCGCGCAGTTGCTCGGCAACAAAGAGCATAAAGTGCTCAACGTGCTCGGGCTTGCCGCGGAAGCCGCGACGCAGGCGGCAGTTTTGCGTAGCGATGCCGGCGGGGCAGGTATCCTGCTGGCAGTCGCGCTGCATGAGGCAGCCCATGGAGATGAGCGGCATGGTCGCAAAGCCAAACTCCTCGGCGCCCAACAGGCAGGCGACGGCAACATCGGTGCCGTCCATGAGCTTGCCGTCGGCCTCGAGCACCACGCGCGAGCGCAGGCCGTTTTGCAGCAGCGTCTGCTGGGCCTCGGCAAGGCCAAGCTCCAGCGGCAGACCGGCGTGCCAGATCGAATCGCGCGCCGCGGCACCCGAGCCGCCGTTGTGGCCGCTGATCAAGATCTTGTCGGCGGCACCCTTGGCCACACCGGTGGCGATGGTGCCGACACCGGCCTCGCTGACCAGCTTGACCGACACGCGCGCGCCGGGGTTGGCGTTCTTAAGGTCAAAGATCAGCTCTGCCAGGTCCTCGATGGAGTAGATGTCGTGGTGCGGCGGAGGAGAGATCAGGCCGATGCCGGGCGTGGACTGACGGACCTCGGCAATCCAGGGGTAGACCTTCTTGCCGGGCAGGTGGCCACCCTCGCCGGGCTTGGCGCCCTGGGCCATCTTGATCTGAATCTCGAAGGCGCTGCACAGGTAGCGGCTCGTCACGCCAAATCGCGCACTTGCTACCTGCTTGATCGCGGAGTTCTTGGAGTCACCGTTAGCCAGCGGGGTCTCGCGGCGCGGGTCCTCGCCGCCCTCACCGGAGTTGGAACGGCCATGCAGGCGGTTCATGGCGATGGCCATGCACTCGTGTGCTTCCTTGCTGATGGAGCCGTACGACATGGCGCCGGTGTTAAAGCGGCGGACGATGTTGAGCGCGGGCTCGACCTCGTCGAGTGCCACCGGAGTGCGGCCGCTGGCATCAAAGTCCAGCAGGTCGCGCAGGCGCACGGCACGGCCGGCGCGGTGCAGGCGGGCGCTGTACTCCTTAAAGGTGTCGTAGCTGTCCTCACGGCAGGCGGTCTGCAGCAAGTAGACAGTCTGCGGATCGATGAGGTGATCCTCGCCGCCGAGCGGGCGCCACTTGGTCAGGCCCAACGTGGGCAGCTGATCGGGAGCCGGGCTCTTAAGGATAGCAAGCGCGGCGTCATAGCGCTCATTTTGCTCGCGTTCGACATCCTCGACACCCATACCGCCCACACGGCTCACCGTGCCGGCGAAGTACGCGTTGACGAACTCCGGCGTAAAGCCCACGGCCTCGAAGATCTGCGCGGAGTGGTAGCTCTGCACCGTGGAGATGCCCATCTTGGACATGATGGAGACGATGCCCGCCGTCGCGGCCTTGTTGTAATTGGCGATGCCCTGCTCGGCCGTCACGTCCAGGTCGCCGCATGCCGCCAGATTGCGGATGCACGCATGCGCGTTGTACGGGTAGATGCCGCTTGCGGAGTAGCCCACCAGCGCCGCAAAGTCGTGCGGAGACACGGCATCGCCGCACTCCACCACGATATCGGCAAAGGTGCGCACGCCGGCACGGATCAGGTGGTTGTGCACGCAGCCCACGGCGAGCAGCGACGGCACGGGCACCTCGCCCGCTCCGGCGCGATCGCTCAGCACCACGATGTTCACGCCATCGCGAACCGCAGCCTCGACGTCTTCGGCAAGCTGCTTGAGCGCAGCCTGCAGCGCGCCCTCACCCGCGTCGCGGCGGTACACGGCACGGAACCGGCGGGTCTTAAAGCCAACACGGTCAATCGCGCAAATGCGGTCGAACTCCTCCTCGCTCAGCAGCGGGCGCTCCAGGCGCACCAGCTGGCAGGCCGTACGGGAGTCCTCGAGCAGGTTGCCGTGGTTGCCCAGGTAGAGCGTGGTCGAGGTGACCATATGCTCGCGAAGGGCGTCGATCGGCGGGTTCGTGACCTGGGCGAACAGCTGATAGAAGTAGTCAAAGAACGAGCGCGTCTTCTTGGACAGGCAGGCCAGCGGCGCATCGATGCCCATCGAGGCAAGCGGGGCCTTGCCCTGCTGGGCCATGGGACGCACGACCTCGTCGACGTCATCCCAGTGGTAGCCGAGCTTGGCCATGCGCACGGTGGCAGGCACCTCGGCGTCCTCGGCGGGCGCGGGCGCGGCGGGCCTATCGAGCGCGTCGACGGTCAGCGTCTCCTCGGCAATCCAATCACGGTAGGGCTTTTCCTTGGCGTAACGGGCGCGCAGCTCGTCGTTGTAGATCACGCGGCCACGGGCAAAATCGACCTCGAGCATCTGGCCCGGCCCCAGACAGCCGCTCGTCAGGATGTTCTCGGGGCTCACCTCGATGGTGCCCACCTCGCTTGCCAGCATAAAGCGGCCGTCGCGCGTCACATAGTAACGGGCGGGACGTAGGCCGTTACGGTCGAGGGCGGCACCCAGCGTGCGACCGTCGGTAAAGGCGATGGCCGCCGGGCCATCCCACGGCTCCATGAGCATGGACTGGTAGGCGTCGTAGGCGCGGCGCTCCTCGCTCAGATTGTCGTTGTGGTCCCACGGCTCGGGCAGCAGCATGGATGCGGCACGCGTGAGCGGGCGACCGTTCATGACCAAGAACTCGAGCACGTTGTCCAGAATCGCGGAGTCGGAGCCCTCGCGGTTGATGATGGGCATCACGCGCTCAAGATCGTGCTGCAACACGGGACTGTACAGGTTGGGTTCGCGGGCGCGAATCCAGTTGACATTGCCCTTGAGGGTGTTGATCTCGCCGTTGTGGATGATAAAGCGGTTGGGGTGCGCACGCTCCCAACTGGGCGTGGTGTTGGTGGAGTAGCGCGAGTGTACGAGCGCCACGGCCGTTTTGACGGCGGCGTCGTTGAGATCGATGAAGAAGCGGCGCATCTGCGTGGCGACCAGCATGCCCTTGTACACGATGGTGCGCGAGCTCATGGAGCACACGTAGAAGATCTTGTCGCGCAGGGCGAACTCAGCGTCGGCCTTCTTTTCGATGGTGCGGCGGCACACGTACAGGCGACGCTCAAAGGCATCGCCGGCGGGCGTGTCGTCCGGACGTCCCAGGAAGGCCTGCAGGATAGTAGGCATGCAGGCGCGAGCCGTCTCGCCCAGGTCGTGCGGGTCGACCGGCACCTCGCGCCAAAAGAGCAGCGGCACGCCGGCCTCGGCACAGCCCTCCTCAAACACGCGGCGGGCATCCTCTACGCCCTTGTCGTCCTGCGGGAAGAACAGCATGGCCACGCCATAGTCGCCCTCTGCCGGCAGAATCTGGCCGCACTTTTGGGCCTCTTTTCGAAAAAAGTGATGCGGAACCTGGAACAGGATGCCGGCGCCGTCGCCGGTGTTCTTCTCGAGTCCCGTGCCGCCGCGGTGCTCCAAGTTGACCAGAATGGACAGCGCATCGTCCAGAATCTGGTGATGGCGCTCACCGTTGATATCGGCAAGCGCGCCGATGCCACATGCATCGTGGTCGAATTCGGGGCGATAAAGGCCCTGCTGCTGAGCGGAATCTGCCTGCATCGCGATCCTCCCCTAGATATTTAGACAGTCAGTTGAATAGGCATAGTAGGAGCATCGGGGCATCGTTGTGTTTCCCGCCCGTTTCGAAACAATCGCGTAACGCACGTAACCCATCAACGTCTTGCTATCAAACGCGTACATCAGCCTCCAAACACGTCGAAATTTGACATCTTTGGAGGCTGACGCACACGTTTTAGTGCAGGGACAGCCGGCACATATGCATCCACCCCCTTTGAATTATTCTGGAAACGAGGGCCACGCAGACTTTTGCATGATGCGACTCGACACCGCAGACCTCAAGGGCGGCAACAAGGCGCCCAAGTTCGGCTTGTAAGCTCACCGCTTCAAACATCTCAATCTGTAACAGGAGGAACCGATTTTGGCGCCTAGATGTTACAGATTGAGATTTTCTGCGGGACGGTTTTGGTTTGTCTCGATCTGTAACACCTAGGCCCAATTTCCATCCCTAGTTGTTACAGATCGAGACATTTCGGCAGCCCCCTTTCACCATCCCATTCAAATATAACAATTTTGTTAGTCTTGGTTAACTTTTTGGCCTAAAACGGGTATCCTTTGCGGCGTCAAGCAAACGGCACGCACACCGTGCCAGATCAAGGAGACCCCTATGGCACACCAGACAGACCAACAGACAATGCAACTTGTCCTTATCCGTCACGGAGAGTCCGAGTGGAACAAGCTCAACCTGTTCACCGGCTGGACCGATGTCGAGCTCACCGACACGGGCCGCGAAGAGGCGGCGGCAGGCGGCCGCGCCCTCAAAGAAGCCGGTTTCGACTTTGACGTCTGCTACACTTCGCGTCTCAAGCGCGCGATCCACACCCTCGACATCGTGCTCGGCCAGATGGATCGCGAGTGGCTGCCCATCATCAAATCCTGGAAGCTCAACGAGCGCCACTATGGCGCGTTGCAGGGTCTCAACAAGGCCGATGCCGCGGCGGAGCACGGCGACGAGCAGGTGCTCATCTGGCGCCGTTCCTTCGATGTCTGCCCGCCGGCGCTCGAGCCGGGCGACAGTCGCGACCCCCACACCCAGGAGCAATACCGCGACGTCGCGCCCGATCAGCTGCCCTATACCGAGTGCCTCAAGGACACGATAGCCCGCGCCTGGCCTTATTTCGAAGACGAGATTCGCCCCCAGATGCTCGCCGGCAAGCGCGTACTCATCGCCGCGCACGGCAACTCCCTGCGCTCACTCGTCATGAAGCTCGAGCACCTCACGCCCGAGGAGATCCTCAAGGTCAACATCCCCACCGGAGTGCCGCTCGTCTACACCTTCGATACCGATTTCAATGTCCTCGACAAGCGCTACATCGGCGATCCGGCGACCATCGCCGCCAAGATCGACGCCGTGGCCAATCAGGGCAAAGCGCACAAGTAGCCCCAACCCAAATCCGACGCGTGGCGCCGCACGACCCAGATGCGACGTCATGCCGCCCATACGCAGGAGCGCACCATGCTCAACCATCTCAAACAACACTTTGGCTCCCGACGCACCGGTGGTCACGGAGGCCTAGACATTGCGCGGCATATCGGCCCCGGGCTGCTCGTGACCGTCGGCTTTATCGACCCGGGCAACTGGGCCTCCAATATGGCCGCGGGCTCGCAGTTTGGCTACGCGCTGCTGTGGATCGTCACGCTGTCCACGATTATGCTGATCGTCTTGCAGCACAACGCGGCGCACCTGGGCATCGCCACGGGCGCCTGTCTTGCCGAGGCCACGACACGTTACCTCCCCCGCTTCGTTGGACGCACGGTGCTCGCCAGTGCCTATCTCGCGACCATCGCCACCGCCATGGCCGAAGTCCTGGGTGGCGCGATTGCCCTTCAAATGCTCTTTGGGCTGCCCGTGCGTGCGGGCTGCGTCATCGTAGCGGCAGTATCGATGGCGATGCTCATGACGAACTCCTACAAGCGTGCCGAACGCTGGATCATCGCCTTCGTAGGCGTGGTAGGACTCTCGTTTTTGGCCGAGCTTGCACTAGTCAAGGTCGACTGGCCGCAAGCCGCCGCAAGCTGGATCACGCCCAGTATGCCCACTGGCTCTGCCGCGATTATCGTGAGTGTCCTGGGTGCGGTCGTTATGCCCCACAACCTCTTTCTACACTCCGAGGTCATCCAATCCATGCACTTCGAAGGCCAAGGCGAGCAGATTATCGAAGAGCGTCTGCGCTATGAGCTCTTCGACACACTCTTTTCGATGGGCGTGGGCTGGGCAATCAACTCGGCCATGGTCATCCTGGCCGCAACGACCTTCTTTGCGCACGGCATTGTCGTAGACGACCTCGCCGTCGCAGCGGACACGCTCTCCCCCATTCTGGGCCCAGCAAGCTCGACAATCTTTGCGGTGGCGCTGCTGTTTGCGGGCCTCTCGAGTAGTGTGACGGCAGGCATGGCGGCAGGCACCATCACCGCGGGCATGTTCGACGAGGAATACGACATCCACGACCGACATTCCTCGATCGGGGTGGCGGCCTGTTTCGCCGGCGCAGTGGCGGCGTGTCTGGTCGTCCCAAATCCTTTTGAAGGTCTCATCTGGAGTCAGGCACTGCAGTCGCTTCAGCTGCCGATTACGGTCTTTGTGCTCATACGGCTCACCAGTTCACGCCGCGTCATGGGCAAATACGCCAACTCGCGCCCGCTCAACACGCTGCTCGTAGGAATCGGTGCCATCGTGACGATTCTCGATGTCGTGTTGTTGACAGGGATGTAATGGGACGGGGCACCTACCCAGGCAAACGTCTCGATCTGTAACATCTAGACCCGCTTTTGATGTCTAGATGTTACAGATCGAGATCATTCCGAGGGACAGCTCCGTTTGTCTCAATCTGTAACAAGTGGACCCAATTTCCACCGTTAGATGTTACAGATTGAGACAAAAGGTCGGCCGAACTCACAACAGACAGGATCGGCCAACAGCAACAGTGATCCCTTGGGGGCGGAGGAAAAGGGCCCCGGCCGAGAATTCGACCGGGACCCTTGGACAGAGCTATATGTTGTTGCAAGTCGTGTGTCTACGAGCTACTCCTCGACAAGCTCAAACTCATCGGGGCCGACGCCGCAGACCGGGCACACGTAGTCCTCGGGCAGCTCGGGCGTGTCGACCTCAACCTCGTAACCGCAAACGGTGCACACAAACTTATACGTCTTCTTCTCCTCAGCCATGATGTTCTCCTCTCGAACGTGACTGCTGGTGTACTTACTTATTAGTATATATTCTCAATAACATAATGCAAGTATTTTTAGAACATTTCTAGCCTTGATACGACGAGGCTTTGGGCGGCGTCTTGCCCTTTAGCACCTTGTGATAGTAGTCGTACGTCAGCGGCGTCTCGTCGCTCAGGCGCTCGGCATCCTCGACCTCGCCAATAAACAGCAGATGCGTGCCCACATCCACAGTGTCGATCAAACGGCAGCTAAACAGGGCCGCCGCGTGCTCAGGCACATAGGGCATGCCCAGAGCCGTCTCGCGGGTCTCGTATTTGGCAAACTTGTCATAATCGCTGCTGGTGCGGAACCCAAAGTTACCGATGTAGAGCATGTCGGCGGTCTGATCGATCACGGTCAGCGCGAACGCTTTGGCCGATGCGATGACGCCCGAGGTGACATTGTCCTTGTTCACGGCAACCGAAATACGCGGCGGCATGGACGTCACCTGCACCGCAGTGTTGATGACGCAGCCGGCGCGCAACCCTTCTGCCGCAGCGCTCACCACGTACAGACCGCTCGGCATGGTAAAGAACGCAGTTTTGTCCATAACGATCACTCCCCTAGCTCGGGTTGGAACCTCATGAATGTATGTACCCACAAAAAAGGCGGCACCCATAACGGACGCCGCCTTTGAGACATATGTGTCAGAACAGTAAGAAAGATAAGACGCCCGCAGTTGCGGTGAAATAGGGACTGAATAGCCCCTCAAACAGGCAAAACAGTCCGTATCTCACCGCAACTTATACAGAGTGCCTAGCGGTTGCGTTCCTTAAGGGCGCGGTCGATCTCGCGTTGGACATCACGCTTGGCCATGTCCTCGCGCTTGTCGTAGAGCTTCTTGCCGCGGCCCAGACCCAGCAGCAGCTTTACGCGGCCGTCGGTATTAAAGTAGAGTTCCAACGGAACCAGCGCATAACCACGGTTGCGAAGTTTGCCGTCAAGAAAGTCGATTTCCTTGCGGTGCAGCAGCAGACGGCGCCGACGGTCGGGATCGCGATTCCACACGCCACCATGGCTATAAGGGTGGATATGCAGGCCGACGAGCCAGCACTCCCCGCCACGAATCAGTGCAAAGGTATCGGTAATCTGGCACGCGCGCTCGCGAATCGACTTGACCTCGGTACCGCTCAGCTCAATACCGCACTCAAACGTCTCATCGATAAAGTACTCGTGATGTGCCGAACGATTCTTGGAAATGAGCTTGCGCTCGCGCTTACTGGGCATCGCCGGCCTCCTTGGCGCCATCGGCGTTTGAGCCCGCAGCCTCGCGCTTTGCCCTGCGCTCGGCATTAAGCTCGGCATCGCTCTCGCGCACCAGCTTGATAATCGCCGCGCATGCCTCCTCGCCCACCAGGTCGCGGGCACGGACCGTCAGACGCGTAGCCTCCTGCTTGTCGCCGTCGCTTGCAGCATCGGTCGCGCACATGATCAGGCAGATGGCAATCTCGGCCGAAGGCGAGGTCGGCACGCCTTGCAGGGCCAGTTCACCCATCGCGTGGTCGTCGCTCTCATCGGCGGCATCCGGATAGGTGGTATGGATCTTGTTGAGCAGGCGCGTCGTATGCGCATCGTTGGGCGCCAGGCGCAGCGCCAGACGCGCGCAGCCCACGGCAGCCGAAACGTTCTCGGTCTCGGGCTCCAAGAAGTACTGACCTAGATTGGCGTAAGCGCGGGCGGCGCACTTGCCATCGCTTGCACGCTCCAGCACCGAGAACGAGAGCGATGCCCATTCCTGCTTGTCCTCGAGTGCACGGAACAGCTCGGCCAGATCCAGGCGATAGTTGCAGTTCATGGGGTCCCAACGCACAGCCTGCATCAGGGCATTACGAGCGCTCACATAATCCTGCTGGCGAATGTAGGCAAACGCCATGTCAGAGTACAGGCGGTCAAACGGCACCTCGACCTGCACGAGCTCGCGCGGATCCTTCTCCACGCGGCGATAGGCCAAGCGCTCAAACTTGCTATCGAAGCTAAAGTATTGGCGCTTCTCCTCCGTCTTGCACTCAGCGTCGATATACTCCTCGGCGAGCTCCACCAGACGCTCCAGCAGCGGCGTCGCCGTAGCCAGGTCGCCCTGCGCCAGATAGTTCTCGGCATACGTGATGTCTTGCAAGCTGATGGGCAGATCCATGGCTACTCCTCGATCTGAGCGAAACACGGCAGGCGCCGTATATACGGTCAATACACAAAACCCGGGTCTCTTACGAGGCCCGGGCGTTCAATTTTGGTAGCCCGTACCAGATTCGAACTGGTGATCTCCGCCTTGAGAGGGCGGCGTCCTAAACCGCTAGACGAACGGGCCATATGTAGCAAATGCAATGGCTGGGATGGAGGGAGTCGAACCCCCATTGACGGAACCAGAATCCGCTGTCCTGCCATTAGACGACATCCCAATGACTGCATCGCTGCGCTCGGCTGTGCCTTTGCGCAAGAAAGAAATATACGGGAAGTCTCGCCGTGACGCAAGCCCCAATTTTGACTTTTTTGAAATTCAGTCAAATTGGCCTAATTTAGTCCAACCCGTGAAGGACCTGTGAAGCCGACCGCTGTACACGAAGGGCAAAACGCCGCGAGCGGTAGCCGTCAACCGTTGGCAGATTCTACCGCGAAAACGATAGCACCAGGCAACACAATCGAAGTATCAATGATCGCGTAGATATCGAGGCGCCATGGACGAAGAGCTTGATTACCTATGGGAGACCCTAGGCCTTGAGATCACTGCCGACCTTTGGCCCGAACGGGACAAAATCCATCCCACACTGCGCCCCGCCATTACTGTGGTGCAGGCAAAATACCGCCGTGCATCCTTTTTGATCATGCGGATGTCATGGCACGCGGGACTCCCCGACCTTAAGCGAATCCAGGCAAGCCTCGTCGAGCTGTCCGGTATGCCGACCGTCATATCCGAGGCGCACCTGGAGCAGCGCCAGCGCGAGCGACTGCAACAGCAGCGGATTCCCTTTATCTGCCCCGGCGTTCAGGCATATCTGCCCTTTATGGACGAGGAGTACTGGAGCGGCAAGCCCAACAAACACGTAAAGGTCTACGATCCGCACGAATGGGCACAGCTGGCGAACTGACTGGGGCAGGCCCGCCGGCGGAAAGTGCGTCCCAGATTTCAAGCTCAAACTGGTCCCTACTTTCCCGTCGAGCCCTCAACCGGAAACCGTGTCCCGCAATCGAAGCTCAGAATGGGACGTGCTTTCCGCAACCGGCCACTTTGGGAAAGTGCATCCCATTCTGGAAGCGAATTCCGGGTCGCACTTTCCGCAGCCGCTACAGCAACGCCTCGGCCCAAGCCGATTCCCTAAAGCCGGGAATCACAAAGTCGTCGCCCACCAGCAGCGGACGCTTGACCAGCATGCCGTCGGTCGCCAGCAGCTCGTAGCACTCCCGATCCGTCATGCCCGCGTCCAGACGCGCCTTCAGGCCCAGCTCTCGATATTTCATGCCCGACGAATTAAAGAAACGCCGCACCGGCAGCCCCGAACGAGCAATCCAGGTCGCAAGCTCATCAGCCGTGGGATTGTCCAAAACGATATCGCGGTCGATATACTCAACCCCATGTTCGTCCAGCCATGCCTTGGCCTTCTTACAGGTCGAGCACTTGGGATATTCAACAAACAGTACGGTCACGGAAATCCTCCGAATATAGATCGGCCAACGCAGGCACACGCCACACGAGGCGCCTTCGTATGATGGGCCAATTGTAGCCCACGGGTCACACGCTAAACGAACCGTACCCCGAATCCGCGTTTGATGAACGGCAGCAGCTCCATTGCCTCGGGCGTGATATGGCCCGCAACGTTCATGCGCTCGTCACCGGGAAGATCGACCCGCGCAATCTCAAGCTCGCCTTCGTAGCGCCCATATCCGCTATTGCTCACAGCGATCGACCCCGCCTTTCGCGGCAGGCCGGCTCCGGAATCCGTCGGCACGGAATCCGGCTTAAGCGTCGTACGTGACTCCTGAGACCTAAAGATGAGGACGCTCGAGTCGGGCCGGTCGTGATGAATCTGCCCGCGCACATAGGCATAACCGGGCTCAAGCTCGCATTGCAGGTCCACGTATCCGGCGGAAACTTGAGCAAACTGCGCCCAGCCCGCATCGGATAGATCGGGGTCGCCGACCAACACAATGTCGCAATCGGCGCCATGTGCAAGCTCAAGCATATTGAGAGCAACCTTTGACGCGCGACCGCGCTGCGCCTCGACCGTCGGCAGTCCCTCGAAAACCGGCCCGCGAACGTTAGCATCACCCGGCACAAAAGCCATGATTTCGAATCCAAGCGCCGCAAGACGAAGATTCGTCCGAGCAACATCTTCAAGAGCTAAACCGGTATAAGGCTTGGGGTAAAAATTGTGGCAGGCGGCAAAACGAGTCACATCGGCACCGGCCTCACGCCACGATGCGATTTCATCAGAACTCACCGTCGATGCATTGACCACAATGCGAAATACACCGGACAGCTCCGCGACCCGCTGGGCGCTAAAGCCATAGTCCAAACGAAGGTATTCCAACCCCAGATCGCGCAGGCCCTCAATGCGCTCAAGCCCGAGCAAATCGCACGTGCGAGGCCCCACATCGGCAATGAGCGCAATGCCGCGGGCGGAAAGCAGCGACAGCACATGACGGACCTTATCGGCATACGCCGCTCCCCCATCCTCGGGAATATGCAGCGAGGTGAACGCATAGCGCGCACCCGCCGCGGCACCACGCTCAATCGTCCGCTCAATATCCTGCAGAGGGCTGGAAAGATAAATCGAAATACCCGTTTTCACGCTTCAACGCTCCTTTAAAAAAGGCCGGCGGAGCAGTTAGCCCCGCCGGCACAACCATAGCATCAAGAAATCTGCCGCGCACCGCGAGCCCCGAGCAACACGGCTCGCGATATCAAACTACTCGCCAAAGAACTCGTTGATCTTCTGCTCGTCGACGCCAAAGAACCACGTCAGGACAAAGCCGGCGGCATAGGCAAGCAGCATAGCGGCAACGTAGCCGAGCTGCTGGCCAGGAACAACGATCAGCAGGCCAAACAGACCGGAAACGCCCTGAGAAACCGTGCCGATGTGAAGCAGCGCCGCGAGCGCGCCGCCAAATCCGGCACCCAGGCAGGCCGTCACAAACGGACGAACGAGCGGCAGCGTAACAGCATACATCAGAGGCTCGCCCACACCCAGGATTCCAACGGGAATG
This sequence comes from Collinsella sp., assembly GCA_048326155.1. GTDB lineage: Bacteria > Actinomycetota > Coriobacteriia > Coriobacteriales > Coriobacteriaceae > Collinsella. Next base: position 19,755 of record DBFEQD010000030.1, on the reverse strand, counting down.
GACTCTGCGACGTACTTCTTGAGCTTGGCGTTCTTGGTCTTAAAGTACAGCGCCAAACCGGCACCGACCTGGCCGCCGCCAGCCATCATAAGGATGGGAAGCAGGTAATTGATACCCTTGGTAGCGCCGTCGGGATCGTTGAGCATAGCGTGGATCGGCGTGAGCGCTTGATGTAGGCCGACGGACACCAGCGGCAAGAAGCCTGCCGACAGGATATAGCCGCCCAGGACGCCCAGCTTCTCGAAGATAAAGGTCAAAACGCTAAAGATGGCAGTCGTCAGCCATGCGCCAACCGGCTGGATGACGAGCATCAGAGCAAAGGCGCCGATGATGAGCACCAGCAGCGGGGACAAGAACGTGTCGAGTGCGTTGGGCATAATCTTGCGAATCTGACGCTCCATCCAGGCAAAAAATGCGCCAGCGATGAGAGCCGCGATCATGCCGCCCGCTGCGGGGTTGTACTGCGCATTGGTGAGCGGCAGCAGAATGGCAGTGGCAGGATCAGCCGCGCCAGGCGCAAGCAGGGGCATGGCACTGTTGGCGATGCACATCATGCCGGCGATGCCGCCCAGCGCAGCGGAACCACCAAACTCACGTGCCGCGTTATAGCCCACCAAGATGGGCAGATAGGCAAACAGGGCCCAGCCCATGGAACGAATGCCCTGGTACCACCACTCGCCTGCAAGCGCGCCTGCCGTCGAAACGTTAATGACGTTGCAGATACCGTTGATGAGGCCAGCCGCAATGATGCCGGGAAGCAGGGCGACGAAGACATTGGAAATCTTCTTGAGGAAGGCCTGAACCGGCTTGGACTCGTACTTGGCCTTCTGTGCGGCCTTGTTTGTGGCCGCAGCGTCAACCACGCTCTCGTCAGCAACGCCTTTCGCAAGGCCGGTGAGCTTGGAGAACTCCTCGAGCACCTTATTCACCTTGCCCGGACCCAGCACGATCTGCATCGTGTCGTCCTCGACCAGGCCCATCACGCCGTCGAGTGCCTTAATACCCTCCGTGTCGACGTTGCCCGTGTCTTTGACGGTCACGCGCAGGCGCGTCATGCACACCGCGTTTGCGAGCACGTTGTCTTTACCGCCCAAAAGGTCCAACAGCTTTTGGGCCAGCTCTTTGTTCGTCATAACTCCTCCTTGTATTGGGTATCTCGTCTGGATGTCATATCAGCTCACGCCGCGCACCTATTGGGCGTCGGCATTGCTCTTCTCATGGCCACTCACCGCAGCACGGACATGGCCTCGTGCCCGCTCAAGAGCCACCGCAGCCTGCTCGGCATCGCAGTCCAGCAGTACCGAGACAATAGCGGTTTTTACATGGCCGCCGGCATCTGCAAGCGCCTGAACAGCGCGCTCGCGCGTGCAGCCGGTCGCCTCCATCACGATGTTCTGGCCGCGCACCACCAACTTCTCGTTCGTCTGCTGCACATCGACCATCAGGTTTTGGTATACCTTGCCGATCTTGACCATGGCACCGGTCGAAATCATGTTGAGAATGAGCTTTTGAACCGTTCCCGCCTTGAGCCTCGTTGAGCCAGTCAGCACCTCGGGACCGGGTACGGGCTCAATGGCAAGATCTGCGCTCTCCCCGATCTTCGACCCTTGGTTGCAGGCAATTGCAATGGTCTTGCACCCAGTTGCCTTGGCGTACACAAGGCCGCCCACCACATAAGGAGTACGACCGCTTGCCGCCAGGCCAACGACAAGATCCTTGTCCGAGAGTCCACGCTCTCGCAGGTCGTTCGCGCCAAGCTCATCGCTGTCTTCGGCACCTTCGACAGCCTTGATAAACGCCGTCTCGCCTCCGGCAATGAGCCCGACAATCAGATCGGGTGACACGCCAAACGTGGGCGGACACTCCGAAGCGTCGAGTACGCCCAGACGACCGCTGGTGCCTGCGCCCATGTAAAAGACGCGCCCGCCGCGCTCGAGTGCCTCAGCAGCCCAGTCGATTGCTGTGGCAACCTGGGGCAACACTTTCGTGACCGACTGGACGGCACGAAGATCCTCATCGTTCATCGTCGTGACGATTTGCAGCGATGTCATCGTATCGAGGTCCATTGACCTTTGATTACGCTGTTCGGTCGTGAATTTTGTTAAATCGAGCATTTCATTCACCTCATCTTTCCTGTTTCTCGATGTAGTTTTGCTTAATGACATGCGTCGCCCGTTCGTAGTCGCTGGCAACGTAAGCAGCGTACAGGGCATCGACAACCATAAGCTGGGCCATACGCGAAGCCATGGCACCGCTGCGGACCAAGGGTTCACTCGCAGCAACGCCGAGCACGGCATCGGCCATGGTGGCAAGCTTGGATGATCCATCTACTTTGGTAACGGCCACAACGGGACAGTTGTGACGTTGAGCCTCGGCGGTGCAGTCCAGCACCTCTTGCGTCAAGCCCGAGTAGCTAAAGGCGATTGCCATATCGCCCTCATGCATGTTCTTGGCACATAAGAGCTGATCATGCCAGTCGTCGTACAGATGGCACTCTTTGTCGACACGCATGAGCTTTTGCGCCAGGTCGTGCGCGACCAAACGAGAGGCACCAATACCGAACAGATTGACCGCGCGTGCCCGCTTAAGACGGGCCGCGCATCGCTCCAAGACGGTGTAATCGAGCGTTCGCGCCGTCGCCTCAATCGTGCGCACGTTGCTTTTCATCACCTTCCCCACGATACGTTCGACGCTGTCATCCATGGAGATGTCCTCGAGGGCTACGTCTTTCTTGTCACCTAAGAGCGCCAGCTCGGCAATCAGTTCGCGCTGGAACTCCTTGTAGCCCGCAAAACCCAAACGCTTGCAAAAGCGCAAAATGCTCGAGGGCGAGGAGAACGTGACATCGGCAAGACCGCGGACGGACAGCCCGACCACCTCGTGCGGATGAGCGCTTACATATGCGATGACATTGCGTTCCGCCGGGCTCGCGCTGAGCTCACGCTCGCGAAGCCGCAAAAGCAATCCGTTTGCCATCTCAAACACCTCCGTTGAGAAGAATTAAAGACCAACGAACGATTCGTACCGGATACAAACAGCTTTTGCGGTACATTGTGCCGCATCGTGGCGCACAAAGGGCGAGCGTTCTACCGCTCGCCCCTCAAATCCGACCGCTCGGAAATACGCGCGACACAAAATAATTCAAAGAGGTTGCATTATCAGAAACGGGTTTGTTACCGGCTAGCGCCTCGCATGGGCGCCGATCGGCCGAGTCGCATGGCGCACCAACGCCGCTGCCAGCAATACCAACAGCATGGCGGTGACATAGCCCGCAGCATCGAATCCTAAATCGATAACGTCGAAATGCCTGCCGGGAACAAAGATCTTATGCACCTGATCGCCAACGGAGCAGGCGGCGCAAAAGAGCAATACGGGCACGCAACGGGAGCATACGCTCCACGGACGCCTGGAAAGGCAAACCACGACCACGGAGGCGAATAATCCGACGAAGAAAAACTCTACGGTATGGGCAACGCGACGGACGTTTGTGCCCACCCACATGCGAATGGAAGCAAGTCGGCCAGACCGGACATTCGAGGCAGCCGAATCGGCGCCCCCGGTCATTCCGTTCTCTGTCTGGGCTTCACCCGTGGCATCAGCAGCCTGAACGCCCGTAGCCTGACCCTCCACCACACGCGCGGTGGACTCGCTCAGCAACGACGTCTCCACCGCATTTTGCTCCGTCAGCACCCAGATGCCCGCCAGCGTTGCAACGAACAGAACAATTGCGGTCCATCCGATTATTTGTTTTACGCGCGCCAAGGGCCAACCTCCTTTTTTGAATATCAGCGAGTGTAGCCCCAAATGGCATCGTCACCGTATCAAAATTTGAATCGCAACAGGAAGCGACAAAGCGACGCAAACCCCTACCCCGCCTCGCGCATCCAGCGATCGAACGTCCCCACGCACACGCCCAGGCACTTTGCTGCCTGGCTGCGGGTAATATCGCCTGCCTCATAGCTATCGCGCACCAGCTCAAACTGAGGAGGGCACGGCTTGCGAGGTCGACCGAAACGAACCCCTCGCGCCCGCGCCGCTGCAATTCCCTCCGCCTGGCGCCGATGGATATTCTCGCGCTCCACCTGCGCCACGTAGCTCAGCAGTTGCAGCACAATATCGGCAATCAGGGTGTTGGTCACATCCGGCGCGCCGCTGGCCCTAGCGCGCGTGTCAAGCAATGGCATGTCCAACACCACAATGGCAACCCCGAGCTCCTTGGTAATGCGTCGCCATTCCTCAAGAATCTCGGAGTAATTACGACCAAGTCGGTCGATAGAAAGCACCACCAGCACGTCCCCGTCTCCCAGGACGTGCAACAGCTCGCGATAATGCGGTCGATCGAAGTCCTTGCCGCTCGCATGGTCGGCATAAATATTCGCTGAGCCCACGCCATAGGCGCCCAGCGCAACCAGCTGCCGATTAAGATTCTGATCGCGCGAACTCACCCGCGCATACCCGTACACCGTCGCCATCTCATCCCCGCTTTCTTGTAAACCTGCCAAAAGGGACAGGTTTATTTTGGTAGGTTTTACCTCTCAAATAGCAGGTAAGCGGGCGGCCGAGCAGACGGCAAGGTAGCCACTATTCAAATGCGGAGGGCGGCCCCGAAAGACCGCCCTCCGCTCTCTCGCCACGAGTCGGGATTTAGCTAATGGATAAGCTTAAAGTCCAAGTGTCCACGCGTGGTATTGACGCGCGAGACCTCGATAATCACGCGCTGGCCCAGTTCATAGCGAGTCCCCGTGTCGGCGCCCGTCAGCGTAAGCGCGTCCTCGTCGAACTCGAACCACTCGTTGCCCAGGCTCTTAATTGAAACCAGGCCCTCGACCTGTGTTAGGTCCAAGCGCACAAAGAGGCCCATGCTGCTAACCCACGAGACGGTTCCGGCATAGCGCTCACCCAGACGGTCCTCATAGTACTGGGCAATCTTGATCTTTTGCGTCGCATGGCTGGCGGCATCTGCCGCGCGCTCGGCATCGCTACATGCGCGGCAGATCTGCGGCAGAATGCGCGGCAGCGACTCGCGCCCCTTGCCGATCAGCCGCGGCGTACGGACCAAGGCGTCCTTGCCGCCGAGCTGCTCATAGGCCAACTGCAGTTTGAGCACGCGGTGCACCACCAGATCGGGGTAGCGACGGATGGGACTCGTAAAGTGACAGTAGCACGGCGCGGCGAGCGCAAAGTGGCCCTCGTTGCGCGGCTTGTACAGCGCGCGCTGCATGCTGCGCAGAAGCAGCGTGTTGACGAGCGGTGCGTTGGCCGTACCGGCGGCAGCATCAACTGCAGCCTGCAGCTCATCGGGGCTCCCCAGGGCAATACCGGCAGCACGGCGATCGTCGATGATGCCTAGCTGCGCCAGCGCAACGGCAGCACCGTGCAGGCTATCGGGGCTCGGATCCTCATGCACACGATAGCAGGCCTCGATATCACGGTCTGCCAGCCACTCTGCAACGCACTCGTTGGCGAGCAGCATGGCTTCCTCGATAAGCGACGTGGCACACGAACGCTCACGCGCCACAATCTGCACGGGCACTCCGTCCTCATCCAATAGAGCGCGAATCTCGGCTGTGTCAAAATCGACTGAGCCGCGGGCGCGACGAATACGACGGCGAAGTTCGGCGAGTTCGTTAGCGGCGACAAGGAAATCGCCGAGGTCGATGTTGTAGCCGCGGGCGGCCTCCTCGCACGCAAGACCGCGCTCAAGCGCTTCCTCGCGCGAGGTCTCGGCAGCCGCAACATCCTCGGCTGCACCCTCCAGCACCGAATACTCAACCGCGCCGGCACGCACCAGCAGCGCCTCGGCGCCGTCATAGTCCATACGCACACGCGAGCGAATCACGCTGGGATACGGATCGTAATGCCGCACGCGACCCTGCGCATCGAGCTCAATATCGACGGTAAACGCAAGACGGTCCTCATCAGGGCGAAGCGAGCACAGGTCATTGGACAGGCGTTCGGGCAGCATGGGAAGCACGCGATCGGCCAGATACACCGATGTCGTACGATGGCGAGCCTCAAAATCGATATGTCCGTCCCAAGCCACATAGTGTGAAACGTCGGCGATATGCACACCCAGCTTGTAGCCACCCTCGGGCGTGCGCTCCAACGAAACGGCATCGTCAAAGTCGCGCGCGTCGACTGGGTCGATCGTGATGACAAAGCGGTCGCGCAGATCGCGGCGGAGCGGGTCCTTAAGCGCCGCGGACACATCGAGCGAAAGCCCCTCGGCCTCGGCCAGCGCGGCCTCGGGATAGCTATCGGTATAGCCGTAACGCGCCATCACATATTGAACGCCCAAATCGGGCGCGTCATCTCCGCCAATGCGGCGTTCGATCGTCACAGTGCCCGATTCCAGGCGCGTCGGGTAGGTCAAAATGCGCGCGACAACAGCATCGCCCGGGTGGACACCCAGACGATCCGCCGAGGTATCCTCGGGCAAAATGAAGAAGTCGGCCTTCAGGCGCGAATCGAGCGGCTCAATCACACCGAGCGGACCGGCGGTCTGGTACGTGCCCACCACGCTTATAGTTGCGCGCTCAACCACGCCCTCGATCACGGCGCGACGCTCGCCATGCGGGCTGTTCTTAATGCTCACGGCAACGGTATCGCCATCCATGATCTCGCGCTTACCGCGGCCCATGACCTTGTAGTCGCCATTCTCGGTTATGACATAGGCACTGTGCTCATGGAGCTGCACGCGCCCGGTCAGGCTCGGACGGCGTTCGCTGCGCACCGGCCCGCGCTTATTGCGAGCTCCACGCTTATGCTTGTTATTGCGCCCCATGGCGCCTCCTAACTATCGATTGCGAACTCCAAAGAGTCTACCCAAATGATTCGCTTTCCTGCCGTCCCCTAGGGATCAAAAAACGGGCCGCCCCATAAGAGACGACCCGTTGGAAGGGATGAGTTCCAGGCATGCCTACACGCGCAGGTAGCGGCGCATGGCGATGGCAGAACCAAAGAGACCGATAATCACGCCGACCAGAATCAGCGCAGCATAGGTCACCAGGTAGTACTGCATCGGCAGGGCAAACGACATCCAGCCGATGCTCTCCTGCAGACGCGGAATCATCAGATTGCGCAGCAGCTCAAGAACGCCGATGGAAAGCAGCGAGCCCAAAATGGCCTGCAGCACGCCCTCGGTGATAAACGGGCCGCGAATGAAGCCGTTGCTGGCGCCGACCAGACGCATAATCGCAATCTCACGACGACGCGCCGTGATGGACAGGCGAATCGTGTTGTTGATGAAGATGAATGCGATAAAGGTCAGAAGGCCAACGAGCACCACGGCGGCGATGCGGATGTAGTTGGTCACCTGGAACAGGCGGCTCACTTCCTCCTGGCCGTACAGCACGCTCGCGTTGACGTCGCCGTCATCCGCGATCTTCTGGAAATCGGCATCCTTCTTGAGCTTCTTTGCCGTGCTCTCGACCTTGGACGGATCGTCCATCTCAATAGCGAAGGAAGCCGGCAGCGGGTTCTGGCCATCGAGCGCGCTCATGGTGGCGTCGGCGTTGCCCGACATCTTGCTCGTATACTCGGCCAGCGCGTCGTCCTTGTCCTTATAGGTCACGGACTTGACGTTATTCCATGTCTTAAGCTCGGCCTCAAAAGCCTGAACATCGGCCTGATCGGCGTCATCGCTAATGAACGCGTTGATGACAACCTGATCCTCGACGGTGCCGATCACGGAGTTCAGCATCGCGGAGCCCATGATGAACAGGCCGATGATAAACAGCGAAAGGAAGATCGTGATGACGGCGCCGAGCGAGGTAGTCCAGTTACGGAAGAAGTGGCTGATTGCCTCTTTGAAGGAGTAGCCCACGTTAGTTGGTGCCATAGTTGCCGTAACCTCCCCTCTCCTGGTCGCGAATAACGTGGCCGCCCTCGAGGGCGATCACGCGACGGTGCATGCTATCGACCATCTCGCGGTCGTGCGTGGCGACGATCACGGTGGTGCCGGTGCGGTTAATACGCTCGAGCAGCTTCATGATGCCCAGCGAGATCGCCGGGTCGAGGTTGCCCGTCGGCTCGTCGCAGATCAGCAGCGGCGGACGGTTGACCATAGCGCGGGCGACGGCAACGCGCTGCTGCTCGCCACCGGAAAGCTGGTCGGGCAGCGAGTCCATCTGATCGGCCAGGCCGACCAGACGCAGCACCTCGGGCACCTGGCTGCGAATGACGCCCTTGGGCTTGCCGATGCACTGCAGGGCAAACGCCACGTTTTCGTAGGCGGTCTTTTGCGGCAGAAGCTTAAAGTCCTGGAACACGGCGCCAATCTGGCGGCGCAGGAACGGAACCTTGCGGTTCTTGATCTTCATGAGGTCCTGACCGGCAACCAGGATGCGGCCGCTCGTCGGCTTGACGTCACGGTTGAGCGTCGACAGCAGCGTGGTCTTACCCGAGCCGGAGTGACCGACCAGGAAGACGAACTCGCCCGGATAGATCTCGATGTTGATGTCGTCGAGTGCAGGCTTGTTGGGCTGTGCCGGATAGATCTTGGTGACATGCTCCATAAGGATGACGGGCTCGACACCGGCCTGCTTGGCCATCTTCTTGCGGCTGGCCTGCGGATCGATGGGCGCAAACACCGACGTAAAATCGGGGTTGTTGAGCGCGTTATCGAGGCTTGCGACCTCGGCTGCCTGATCGCTCTCGACCACCGGGGCAGCAGGCTGCGTGGGGTCGGGAATAGCGGCAAAGAGACCGGACTGCGCAGGCTGAGGAGCCGGCGTCGCAGGGGCCAAGGGGTCGGGAATGCCGGCCATGGTAGGCTGCGGCGTGGCGGCACCAGCCTGAGGCTGCTCCACGCGAGCGGTCACGGCCTGAACGGGCTCAAAACCCGCCGTGCCGGAAAGCGCGACATCGCTGGTTGGATTGTAGGCAAAGGGATCGGATGCCGGCTGTGCCTGATCTACCGGCTGAGCGGGGACCTGAGCAACAGGCTGGCCCTCTGAATCCGGAGTGGCGAAACGACTGCCCTGGACGCCTGCCTGCGTCTTGGGGGCATCATCGCCCGCACCGGAGGTACGGAAGTGGTTACCCACTGGTGCTCCTTATCGTCGTGCGTTTAAACTACATGAGCGCTTTGTATTTTAGCAGCATTAGCTTTGCTGCACATAAGAAGCATGGCGTGCTTAGGGATCCCGTCGGCCGGGCACAGGGCTACTCTCCAAATCGTCCTCGGACATGTCGGAGCCCCCGCTGCGCGCTTCGCGCGGCGGGGGTTCCTCCGTCCTGCGGAAAGATTTGGAGAGTAACCCTGTGCCCGGCCTGCGATAACTAAGGGGTCGCCGCGTTTATCTTGGGGTGCTGCATATACAAAGCTGGAAGGGTCTGAATTGCACTTTGCCGATATATGCCCTTTTCCCTGATGGGACCGTGCTTGAGGGGCGTCTTCATGAGTTGCGGTGAAATACGGATTAATTGAGCCTTTAAGCTGGCAAAACAGTCCTTATTTCACCGCAACTGAAACAGGGGCGCACTCCAAGAGAGCGCCCCTGCCGGGTTTCCATAGTACTGGCGAAACAGTCCTTGAGATCCGCCTTGCCTTATGCCAAGAACTCCTTGGTGGTCGCCACGATGTTGGCGGCGTCCAGGCCGTACTTGTGCAGGAGCTCGGCGCCCGGGCCGGACTCACCGAAGGTGTCGTTGACGCCGATCTTCTTGAGCGGCGTCGGGCACTGCTCGCACAGGACGTCGGCAACGGCGCTGCCCAGGCCGCCGATCACGGAGTGCTCCTCGACGGTCACGACGTGGCCGGTCTTGGTGGCGCTCTTGACGATCAGGTCGGCATCGATGGGCTTGATGGTGTGCATGTTGATGACCTCGGCGTCGATGCCCTCGGCAGCGAGCTGCTCGGCGGCCTCGAGGGCCTCGCCGACCATCAGGCCGCAGGCGATGATGGTCACATCGGCGCCCTCGCGCATGACAATGCCCTTGCCCAACTCGAACTTGTAGGTCTCGGGGTCGTTGATAACCGGCGAGGCCAAACGAGCGAAGCGCATGTACACGGGGCCGTCGCACTCGTAGGCGGCGCGCGTCACGGCGCGGGCCTCGACGTCGTCGGCAGGAACGATCACAGTCATGCCAGGGATGACGCGCATCAGGGCGATATCCTCGCAGCACTGGTGTGTGGCGCCGTCCTCGCCCACCGAGATACCGGCGTGCGTGGCGCCAATCTTAACGTTGAGATGCGGGTAGCCGATGGAGTTACGGACCTGCTCAAAGGCGCGGCCGGCGGCAAACATGGCAAAGCTGCTCGCGAAGGCGACGCGGCCGGTGGTCGCGATACCGGCGGCGACGCCCATCAGGTTGCTCTCGGCAATGCCCACATCGAAGAAACGATCGGGGCAGGCGGCCTTGAACTTGCCGGTCTGCGTGGCGGCGGCCAGGTCGGCGTCGAGGACCACAAAGTCATCGTGCTCGTTGGCGAGCTCGACGAGGGCCTCGCCGTAGCTTACACGCGTGGCGATTTTCTTGACGTCTGCCATCCTAGAGCTCCTCTCCGGCGGCCGTGAGCTCTGCCATGGCCTGCTCAAACTGTTCATCGTTGGGGGCCTTGCCGTGCCAACCAACCTGGTTCTCCATAAAGGAAACGCCCTTGCCCTTCATGGTCTCGGCGATGATGGCGGTCGGCTGACCCTTGGTGGCGCGGGCCTCGGCAAAGGCGGCGCGGATCTGGTCGAAATCGTTGCCGTCGGCAAGCTCCACCACGTGGAACTTAAAGGCGCGGAACTTGTCGGCGAGCGGCATGGGGTCGTTGACCTCCTCGACGGGGCCGTCGATCTGCAGGCCGTTGTGGTCGACGATCACGCAGAGGTTATCGAGCTGCTGGTTGCCGGCAAACATGGCTGCCTCCCAGACCTGGCCCTCCTCGCTCTCGCCATCACCCAGCAGGGCGTACGTGCGGTAAGTATCGCCCCAGTGCTTGGCGGCAACCGCCATGCCCACGGCGGCGGAGATGCCCTGGCCGAGCGAGCCGGTGGACATATCGACGCCCGGGGTGTCGTTCATGTTGGGATGACCTTGCAGGTGGCTGCCGATATGGCGCAGCGTCTCGAGATCCTCCTTGGGGAAGAACCCACGCTCGGCGAGCACGGCGTACAGGCCCGGAGCGCAATGGCCCTTGGAGAGCACAAAACGGTCGCGATCGGCCTTGCGGGGATCGGCCGGGTCGACGTTCATTTCCTCAAAGTACAGATAGGTCATGATGTCGGCAGCGCCGAGCGAACCGCCCGGATGGCCGGACTTGGCAGCGTGCACGCCGGTGACGATGCCCTTCCTTACCTCGTTGGCAACCTTTTTGAGCTCTTCGTCGCTCATTGTGCCTTCCTTTCATCCTCATTAGACAAAATGCGCACGGCACCGAAGGTAATCCCAACACAGCCGCAATGCATGTACGTCATTCATTATGCTGGAAACTGATGGCTTTACCAGAGTTTTTATCATTATTTGAACAATTTAGCAGGCAGAACCGCTGATGAAACGGTTTATCAATGTGAACGTCTTTTGGATGGAACGCAGTCGACCCTACGCGCTAATGTCCTTGAATCCCTCGCCGAAGGCTTCCGTAACGTCAGCGACCGTCACAATGGCGTGAGGATCGCGCTCGCGCACGATCGTCTTGAGGGTATTGAGCTCTCGACGGCTCACGATGACCATAATCACCGGCTTCTCGGCACCCGAATACATGCCAGTCGCCTTAAACTTGGTACAACCACGACCCAGGCCATACATGATATCGGCAGCGATATCAGGGAACTTATCCGAGATGATGAGTACCATACGGCGTTTGTTGCCGCCATCGACCACGGCATCGATCACATAGCCGCTAATGACCATCGAAAGGCCTGCATATAGTGCGTTTTCGATTGAAAAGACCGGAGCCGACAGCGCACACACGGCAACGTCGATTGCCATGACGGTCGAGCCCACCGGCAGCGAGGTGTTACGCGAAATGATTTGGCCAATCGTGTCCGAGCCGCCGGTGTTGGCGCCGGCACGCAACACCATGCCGTAACCGATGCCCGTAATAATGCCGCCCCACATGGCGGGAAGCATCAGGTCCGCATCCGCCAGAGGTGCTACAAACGGGGCGAACAGATCGGTAAAGAAGCCCAGCAGCACAAAGCCCGTCGCGGTCTGCACCACGTAGAACATGCCGCCCTCGCGCATAACGACCAGCAGCAGCAAGGCGTTCATCACGATGGTCTGGATACCGACGGGAAGCGACACGCCTCGCGCCGCGCCGACCGCCTGGATAATGGTGGCAAGGCCCGTAACGCCACCGGCGGCAAGACCATTGGGAATCAAAAACAGGTCGGTCGCGATGGCGGCCAAGGCACACCCCAACATGATCTGGGGCAGGTCGTGAAAGAAGTTCATCGAAAGAATGCGCTTGATGTCCAGACGATATGCCATGCTGCCTCCCTCAAAAAAGCGCACCCAAACGGATGCGCTTTGAACTTCTTCTTGTATTCGATTCTACCGATTCGCCGGACAAAAACCACCCCTGCGCAGGGTTTATTCTGGATACAAACCCGTCCAACCGTTGGGCTTAGCATCGGTTTGAAGCCGCCCGATGTTTTAGACCTCCGAGCCTTCTGCATCGGCGTTGCCGGTGGCCCAGCGATGGTAGCCAATAACAAACGGGTCCAGGTCGCCATCGTCAAGAACGGCCTCGACATTGCTGGTCTCCACGCCCGTGCGTAGGTCCTTGACCATCTGGTACGGGTAGAGCACGTAGCTGCGGATCTGGTTGCCAAAACCAATCGTGGTCTTGGGTCCGCGAATCTCATCGAGCGCCTCGGCACGCTTCTCGAGCTCAATCTCGTACAGGCGAGCCTTGAGGATCTGCATGCACGCGGCCTTGTTCTGGATCTGGCTGCGCTCGTTTTGGCAGGTGACCACAATGCCGCTGGGGAAATGCGTCACGCGCACGGCGGAGTCGGTGGTGTTGACGCCCTGACCGCCCGGGCCGCTCGCGTGGTACACGTCCACGCGGATGTCATCGGGACTGATCTCGATGTCGATATCATCGGGTAGCACGGGGATGACCTCGACGCCGGCAAACGTGGTCTGGCGGCGCTTCTTGTCGTCGGTGGGGCTAATGCGAACCAAGCGGTGGACGCCGGCCTCGGCGCGCAGCATGCCAAATGCGTCCTTGCCCTCGACGGTAAAGGTCGCGCGGTCGATGCCGATGACCTCGGCTGCGGGACAGTCGTTGATGGTGACCTTCCAGCCGCGACGCTGGCAGTACTTCATGTACATCTTAAAGAGCATGAAGGTCCAGTCCTGGGCCTCCAGACCACCCTGTCCGGGCTTGATGGTCACAATGGCATCGCCGTGATCGAACTCACCGGTAAACCAGCTCGAAAGCTCAAGCTCATCGATGGCCCGGGCCAGGCGCTCAGCCGTGGCTGTAGCCTCCTCGCGAAGGGCGACGGCGTCGGGGTCATCCCCCATCTCCTCGGCAAGCTCCAGCGCGGCGCGGGCATCGGAAAGCTCGCCGCGCGCGGTGTCCACGGCAGCGATATCTTCCTTGGTGCGCGCGATCTCCTCCATGGTGGCACGGGCGGCGTCGGCGTCATCCCAAAAGCCAGGGGCAACACTTTTGGCCTCGAGCTCGAACACGCGGGTACGCTTCTCGTCCAGGTGGAGATACGACTCGACCTCACCGAGCCGGTCCGCAAACGCGTCCAGCTCGGCGGGCGTTACCTCTAAAGCCTCAGCCATTAACGATTCCTGCCGTGGCAGTACTTAAACTTCTTGCCGCTACCGCAGGGGCACGGGTCGTTGCGGCCCACGTTGACGTACGGATCGTCGCTCTCGGACTTGCGATAGGTGGTCACCTTGCCACCGTTGTTGACGGCAGCCGGACCACCCTGGACAGCCATGCGGGCCTGCACCTGCGCCTGCTTGCGCAGCACCGAGCCGCCGTTGTCACCATCGACCTCGGCAGGACCGGAGAAGTGCGCACCCTCGAGCGCGGGCTCCTCCTTGTGCTCCACGGCACGCGGGGCAGCCTTGATCTCGATGCGCAGAACCGTACGCAGATAATCCTCGTACATGGTATCGACGAGTATCTGGAACGCGCCGTAGGCCTCGGTCTTGTACTCAACCAGCGGGTCGCGCTGGCCAAAGCCGCGCAGGCCGATGCCGGTCTTGAGGTAGTCCATCTCCTGCAGGTAGTTCATCCAGCGGGTATCGATGACGCGCAGCATGACCTGGGTGTTGAGCTCGCGCATCAGGTCCTCGCCCAAGCGCTCGGCCTTCATGTTGTAGCACTTCTCTACGTAAGCCAGGACATCGGCGGCCAGGGCCTCATAATCCTCGTCGGGGAACTTCGGCGTATCGATGTGGCCGGTGAGCTCCACAACCCACTTGCGCAGGCCCTCCAGGTCGCGCTCGCCATCGTGGCTGTCCTTGGTGCAGAACTCCTGCACGCAACGGTAGACGGTATCGTGCATGACCTCGGTGATGTGGTCGGTCAGGTCCTTGCCGTCCAGAATCTTATTGCGCTCGGCGTAGATGACCTGGCGCTGCTTGTTCATGACGTCGTCGTACTCAAGGACGCTCTTACGCATGGAGAAGTTGATGCTCTCGACCTTGTGCTGGGCGCTCTCGACGGCCTTGGAGATGATCTTGTGCTGGATGGGCATGTCGTCGCCCATGTCGGCCGTGACCATCATCTTGGAGACGCGGTCCATCTTGTCGCCGCCGAACAGGCGCATGAGGTCGTCCTCGAGCGACAGGTAGAACTGGGTCTCGCCCGGATCGCCCTGACGACCGGAGCGGCCGCGCAGCTGGTTGTCGATACGACGGGACTCATGGCGCTCGGTGCCGATAACGGTCAGGCCGCCGGCGGCAAGCACGCGCTCGCGCTCGGCCTTGCAAGTCTCCTTGGCCTCGGCGTTAAACTGCTCGAGCTGCTCGGGCGTCACATCCTCCATGGTCAGGCCCTCGTACTCCAGGCGCTCGCGCACCAGCTCGTCGGGGTTGCCGCCCAGCAAGATGTCGGTACCACGACCGGCCATGTTGGTGGCAATGGTCACGGCGCCGTAGCGTCCTGCCTGGGCCACGATGTGGGCCTCGCGTTCATGGTGCTTGGCGTTGAGGACCTCGTGTGCGATGCCGCGCTTGGTAAGGGCGGCCGAGAGCTTCTCGGAGCTCTCGATGGAGACGGTGCCCACCAGGACCGGCTGGCCCTTGGCGTGACGTCGCTCGACATCGTCGGCGACGGCGTTGTACTTGGCCTGAATGGTGCGGTACACCAGGTCCTCGTGATCCACGCGCTGCACGGGCTTGTTGGAGGGGATGACCTCGACGGGCAGCTTGTAGATCTCGCGGAACTCGGCATCCTCGGTAAGTGCCGTGCCGGTCATACCGGAAAGCTTGTCATACAGACGGAAGTAGTTCTGCAGGGTGATGGTGGCCAGGGTCTGGTTCTCCTCGCGTACGAGCACGCCCTCTTTGGCCTCGATGGCCTGGTGCAGGCCCTCGGAGTAACGGCGGCCTTCCATAATGCGGCCGGTGAACTCGTCGACGATCTTGACTTCGCCGTTGGTGACCACGTACTGCTTATCGCGGTGGAACATGTACTGGGCCTTCAACGCCTGCTGCAGGTGGTTGACCAGCTGGCCGGAGAGATCGGCATAGATGTCATCGATACCCAGGCGGCGCTCGATTTTCTTAAGGCCGCGCTCGGTGGCGGCAATGGTGTGCTTGGCCTCGTCCATGACATAGTCGCCCGTGGGCTCCACGTCCTCGGTGGCGGTGAGCATGTCGTGCGACACGTCCTCGCCGCGCTCAAGGCCGCGCACGGCACGCGCGAAGTCCTTGTAGGTACTGGCGGACTTGGCGCCAGCGCCCGAGATGATCAGCGGCGTTCTGGCCTCATCGATCAGGATGGAGTCAACCTCGTCGACGATGGCGTAATGGTGGCCGCGCTGCACGCGCTGCTCGGGGCGGGTGACCATGTTGTCGCGCAGGTAGTCGAAACCGAACTCGGAGTTGGTGCCGTAGGTGACGTCTGCCTGGTAGGCCGGACGCTTGAGCTCGAGCGGCATGTTGTTCTGGAGCAGACCGACGGTCATGCCCAGGTACTTGTAGATGCGGCCCATCCACTCGGAGTCGCGCTTTGCCAGGTAATCGTTGACGGTAACGACATGCACGCCCTTGCCGGCGATAGCGTTGAGGTAGCCGGCCAAGGTGGAGACGAGCGTCTTGCCCTCGCCGGTCTTCATCTCGGCAATATGACCCTCATGAAGCGCCATGGCGCCGATGAGCTGTACGTCAAAGTGGCGCATGCCCGTGATGCGCTTGGAAGCCTCGCGCACGGTGGCAAAGGCCTCGGGAAGCATGTCGTCGAGCGACTCGCCGTTGGCGTAACGCTCGCGGAACTTATCGGTCTGGGCGCGGAGTTCCTCCTCGGTCATCTTCTCAAACTGGGGCTCAAGACCGTTGATCTGGTCGACGATCTTGTAGTAGCGCTTAAGGTCCTTATCGGATCCAAAGGACAGCAGCTTTGACATGAATCCCATGTGGTTTTCCTTTTTGGCCATCGCCCACGCCGTGCAGCTGCGGGCGAGTTAAACACAGATAATTGTACTTTAGCCAAACAAGGCGCGCCCCATACGGTCGACCTCAACCGCCACGTAATAACTACGACCAACCTGCCAAAAGGGGACAGGTTTGTTTTGGCAGGTTTTATCTGGGCAAACGCCGTCTCTCTGTCATTTGGTGCAAACCAACCTGTCCCCTTCGCACCAATCTGGTGCAATGGGGACAGGTTGGTTTGCACCAATAAAAAGAAAAGGGCCGCGCACCCAAATGGATGCACGGCCCTCATGCCATGAATGCGAGTGATTCCGCGGCGAGCTATTTACTCAGCAGCCTCGGTGGTCTCGGCCTCGGCAGCGGCCTCCTCGACGGGAGCCTCTGCGGGAGCCTCGGCGGCCTGCTTGGCAGCCTCCTCGGCAAACTTAGCGGCACGCTTAGCCTTCTCGGCGGCCTTAGCCTCAGCGGCGGCCTTGCGAGCGGCCTCGGCCTCAGCAGCCTTGGCGGCCTTGGCAGCCTTGGCCTCCTCAGCCTTCTTGAGCTGGGCGGCAGCGGCGCCACCGAACTTGTCGGCGAAGCGCTGGACGCGTCCACCGGTGTCGACGAACTTCTGCTGGCCGGTGTAGAACGGGTGGCACTCGTTGCAAAGCTCGACCTTCATCTCAGACACGGTAGCGTGCGTCTTGAAGGTGTTGCCGCAGGAGCACGTCACCGTGCACTCGACATACTGGGGATGGATACCCTGCTTCATGGTAGGACTCCTTATTAGTCAGGCGCTGGTTACCGATCAGCGCATAAGGCGTCTTGGTTTCCGACCAAGACAACAAACTCGGATATGGTACCACGGCACCGCGCGTCCCACAAAAGGTTCACGGTCTTTTCGGAACGACACGAATCTGACCCATCGAAACACATCTCCACCGTTCCTTCAACTGGGAAAATGCCGTCCCCGGGGCCTGAGAAGGGCCCCGGGGACGTTCGACTGACTGCGGGAACGGCCTTTCCGCTCAATGTGTTCGGCTGAGATCGGAAATCAACCAAACTGAACTAGGTTCAGCTGGCATGGTTAAAAACGGGGGCGACGCTTTTGCGTCGCCCCTCGTCCCAGCCGGTTGCTTTAGTTGTACACACGGTAGTTACACTTGAACTGGGTTATGTGTCCATAGTTTGAGCCGTACCAACCCGACGTATAGCTGATTGCCTTTGCGCCTAGATAGTCGTAGCCCTTGTTGTAGCGAAGCTGACGGTAGGTCGTGTCGTACTCTGCTACGTAAAACGTGTCTCCAGAGAAGGCTTTGTACCGGTCCTTAACCGTCGAAGCCATGTACGCGGGTTCGACATCGCCTTTCTCCCCGTTGAGCGCATAGACGGGTGCCGCGATTCCGCATAAAGCCGTTGCCACGAGGATGGCGTAGACAGCCATGCGCGACGCATTGGACTTCAGCTGTTCAAATAGTTTCATGTCATTTACCTCCTTCGTATGTATCGAGGTATTCCTGCTTGAGCGTCTGCGAGGACGACTTGATCTTTTCCACGAGCGTGCCGGCCTCGATGAAGTAGAACGAGTTGGTGAGGTCTGCCAGGTCGTCGAGTAGATGGCTTGAAATGAGCACGCTGCGTCCCCGCGCCACCTCGCTGCGCATCGCGTCGCAGGAGGTTTTCCGCTTTCCCGGATCGAGGCCGTTCAGCGGTTCATCGAGGATGAGGTACGGGCAATCGGTCGCTATCGCCATGGCAAGCTTTACCTGCTGCTTCATTCCTGTCGAGAGTTTACGGGTCGGCTTGTCGAGATATGGGGAGATTCCGAGGGAGTCGCAGAGCGAGTCGATGTCGGCGGCCGATTTCCACGCCTCCCTAACGAAAGCAAGGTGCTCGATGGCCGATAGCGTGGGATAGAGATCCGCGCCGCCTGAAGAGCTCAGGTAGACGAGTTCTGCAAATTCGGCTGATCGACGTTGGCAGATTCCGTCTGCCGCCAGGCTTCCCGAGCGGATGCGGGTGGGAAATTGGCCCGACAGCGCTTCAAGAAGGGTGGTTTTCCCCGAGCCGTTGGGGGCAACGAGGCCCGCCGCCGTTCCCGGGCTCAGGAAAAGCGACCCGATTGAAAGTATCGTCGTGCTTCCGTATCCCACGCTCGCGTCCAGAAGCTCGAGCCCATGGTGCTTTTTCGCGGGTCCAGGCTGTTTGGGGGAACGTGTCGCAACGGCGCCGACCGCAAAAAAGACCGCGGCGTATGCCAGGGCCACGGCAAGCATCGATGCACCGCTTGAACCGGAGCCAATGAATTCTGTCGGGAAGCATCCTACGTAACCCGTTGCCTCGATAGGCGAGAATACGGCCAGCGGCAGGAGATTGAGCGCGGCGTTATGCTCCAGTGCCGAATCGGACAGTAACGGGAATGCCGGGGCCGCGACAAGCAGCGCGGAGGTAAGGGGGCCCGCGAGGACGCGCCTCGTTGCGGTCGATAGGACGGCGGAGCAGACGGATATCAAGGTTCCGCCCGCAAGAAGCGCGATAAGCAGGGCTGTGAAGACGTTTCCCGCGGTCGTGGTGGTAAGCGCGCCGTCATGGAAGAAGGCGATCGGGTACCCAATTTGCCCGAAGCCGTTTAGGGCCAAGGCGTAAATGCCCCCGGGTGCGAGGCCGGCGAGGAGCATCGCGGTCCCCGCGGCGATTATCGAAAACACGGTCTGGATAAGGCGCCGGAATTTGGGCACGGGCGCCTTTGCCGCCAGGGTCCCGGGCCTTGTGGCGCCGAGCAGGAGTATCGACGAGAGAAGGAAGGGGATGAAGGGAAGGAAAGACGGCGCCGTGGCAATGGCGTAAGGCAGGAAGGAAAGGAATGGCAGGTCGTTTGCGGAGGCCGGGATATCCGTGATGCCGGAGCTGCTCAGGGCACGGCAATATGCGAGCTCCGCGTCATTGGTCTCTCGGTCTCCCACGATGGACCCGGATTGGAAGCCCTCGTCCATGAGCGCGTAGTAGCTCTCGGCAGAATCGAGAAAGGCGGCGTCGGTTTGAGCGGCGAGGGCGGCGTTCGCGTATCTTGCAAGCTCAGCGTCATCTTGCTGCTCTGGCGATAGGTCTGTGCCGCTGGCCTGGGGCGCGCGCGTATTGAATGCGTCGACAAAGCCCTGCATGCCCTGCTTCATAAAGAAGGGCCCGTAGATGGGTGAATTGAACGCAATGGGGACG
>DBFEQD010000029.1:0-28442 GCA_048326155.1 Collinsella sp. | reverse complement strand
CTTTGGCATGGGAGCCTCCCAACCTCGTTGCGGCGCGGCTGCGCCTATGGCACTTCAACATCATTGTCGCAGCCCCGACCCGCGGTCACGAGCGGGGGCTCCTATCTTTTTAGTGCCCTCGGATTGGGTCATAGTGTCTGTCCGTTCTCTACCTGCGGCGTCGTCTTGCTCCGAATGCGGCTCGCTCGCTGTCGTTGCCGAAACATCGGCGTTGCCGGACTAGTCATTGGGGACGTTCATAAATGACTACTCAGGAATGAGCGTGGATAATCTCCCGTTTTTGGCCTGTGTGCGGGCTCAAAGTGGGAGATTATCCGCGCTCGCTTTAATTTGCCTGGGCTGCGATGCCTATCTAATCGGCTCGGCGTCTTCCCTGAGAATCGAAAGATACTCTTCATACCCGTACTGCCGGTATCTCTGTCTTGACTCGTCGAGCGGACGGAGGATACCCAATTCTTCAAATGATTTGACGAGCGAGCTCGCGGTACTCCTGCCGATATCGAGTTGGGCAGCGATGAATGCGGTGTCGACGATGGGGTGCTCTTCAAGAATGCCCAACAGCCTTTGCCCGTTTGCAGCGGTCCTTCCGAGATTTTCGGTAATGGTTGCTGTGGAACGGTTATGGAGGTCAACAAGGTTTTTTAAAGACCCTACCGAGTCCTTCGCACTCTCGAGAAGACTGTTGCAGAAAAACTCTATCCATTCCTCGTAAGTGCCTCTCTCCCTTACGGATGTGAGTTGCCGGTAGTACTCGCTTCGATTTTTCTTGAACTGGAACGATGGATAGAACAAACAAGAATGAAGAACGCCATCATTGATGAGCATAAGTGTAATGAGAAGCCTGCCCAGGCGACCGTTTCCGTCTAGGAATGGATGGGCAGTTTCAAATTGGTAATGGACAAGCGCCGCCCGCACAATCGGATCCATTTCGACTTGAGGCTCATTGATAAAGCGTTCGAGGTCCTGGAGCGTGTTACTCAAATCTTCAATGTTTGGAGGGACAAACGATGCGGTTGCAATGGTGCAGCCTGAGGGGCCAATCCAGTTTTGTGAGGAGCGCAGCTCGCCTGGATTCTTCTCCGTTCCGCGCACTCCGTCCAGCAGGACCGCATGAACTTGCCTAAGAAGTCTCGTGCACAAGGGCATCTTTTTGAGCAGTTCTACGCCGCGGTCGACAGCACGGACGTAATTCACGACGTCTGCGACATCTTTATGATGGAGTTGTGTTTGCGATGGACTAAGTAGGTCGTCAAACGTGCACTGGGTTCCCTCAATTTGCGAAGAAAGGAGTGCTTCTTTGCGCACGTACATTGTCAGATACATGTCGGCGTTGGGAACAAAGTAGAGCATGCCTTCAAGCTCTCCAAGCTTTCGTGAGCATGCGGAAAGCGTGCGATAGGTTTCCTCGGTGAGGTTTAGCTGCCTCAATGATTGCAAGGGCGTTGGAAAAAACGAATAGTAAGCCAATTTCCCCGATAGATTATTGCGGAGCGTTCCCTGGCCGTTCTCCTCGATTTGCATCGCGCCCTCCATATCTTTAGTGCCGGAAACTCGTTATTAGGCCAATCATATCAATTCTAATAACGAGTTTAAGGATTAAATAGTTATTAGAATTGATGTAAACAATCTAATGATGAGAAGTCGTTATTACTTGACCATGGAGCTCGGCTTGGTACAGGGGGGGGGTCATCCAAAATGAACGTGGATAATCTCCCGTTTTTGGCTCGGTGACGGCCTCAAAGTCAAAGTGGGAGATTATCCACGCTCGTTAGTTAAGCGTCCGAAAATCCACACTCGCCAAACCTACCAAAAAGGGACGGGTTTATTTTGGCACGTTTCGGTAGGTATCAGGAGGTGCCAGGAGCGGGGTGGCGGCGGGGTGCCGCTGCGAAAAGAAGTATCGGGTTTGGCGTGCCCGCTTCTGCCCGTCCCGCGCGTGGGCGATACTCGGCTTATCGAACCGCGATGCAAAGGAGATGCTCATCCCACGAGCACTACCGGGAAGGGCTTGCGATTCGAGTCCCCACCTTAGCATTTGAACCATTTGGCACTATAATTACCGTAGGCATGCGCACAACGTTGCGCTTAATCAAGAGGAGAAAACGTATGGGTCTGTTTGATATGTTCAAGAAGAAGGCTGAGCCCGCGGCTGCCGCTGCTCCGGCCTCCATCTCTGCTTCTGCCGGCGCCGACGTGCTGTGCTCGCCCGTCAAGGGCAAGGTCATCAAGATGGCCGACGTGCCCGATCCCGTCTTTGGTGGCGAGGTTCTGGGCAAGGGCTGTGCCGTGTGGCCCGAGGACGATCTGGTCTACGCTCCCTGCGACGGTAAGGTGACCGTCACCATGGGTCACGCCGTGGGCCTGCAGTCCGATAGCGGCATCGAGGTTCTGGTGCACGTTGGCGTCGATACCGTCAACATGAACGGCGATGGCTTCGAGGGCTTCGTCAAGGCCGACGACGTTGTGAAGGCTGGCCAGCCCATACTCAAGATCGACCGCGCCAAGATCGCCGCTGCCGGTTACAAGGACTGCGTCGTCGTGGCCGTGTCCAACACCGCCGAGTTTGCCGATGTCGAGCTCACCGTTGAGGCAGAGTCCGCCGTCGCCGCCGGTGACGCCATCGTCAAGGTCGTCCGCAAGTAAACTGCGGCATCCAAAGGCTGTGCGAGGGTGGTCGGGTTTTCCGGCCACCTTTTTTATTGCACCGCGGGAAAGCGTTTTATTGCACGTTGGGTGGGCTTGCAAACCGTTCGGACGCTAAAACGAACCGACCGCGCCTTCGCGTTGCCGAGGGTGTTCATAAGTGGATAGTATGGGCTTACTTATTACAACGTGCGCCGCGTCTGGGAAGCGCAGTGCCGCTCATTGGGAGGAACAACATGAAAAAGAAGCTGCTGCTTGCGCCCCTCATGGCCGTCTTGGTTGCATGTGTGGTCGTGCTTTCCGGCTGTGGAGGTCCTTCGGTTGAGGAACTCATCACCGAGGATCTTACGACGCAGTTTGACGAGGTCAAGAACGGTGGCGACGACTTCCTTTCTGGTCTGGAGGAGGCTTCGGGCGACGAGTTCGAGCAGCTGGGTATCGATCCCAAGGAGTATGCCAAGACCTATCTCGAGGGCTTTGACTACAAGATCGGCGACGTGACGGTCGACGAGGACAAGGGTGTCGCGACCGCCGAGGTCTCTATCACCTGCAAGTCTATGAACAAGATCGTCGAGGACTTCTCCACCCAGTATCAGGAGAAGGTCGCCGCGCTTGATACGGTTCCTTCCGATGACGAGCTGTACAAGATGGCCGGTCAGGTTATGGTCGATGTGGCCAAGGCCACCGAGCCCAGGAAGACCACGGTTATCTTCAAGTACACCTGCAACGACGACGGCGAGTGGTCTGCCGACGACTCCGTCAACTCCGAGATGATGGATGCAATGCTGAGCTAGTTCGTTGCGACGTTTTACCAAACGCCGCAACTGCTCGACGCTGCAAGCCCGCCAGAGCGGCAATCTGCCTTTCAACTTCGGCGGCATGACCAGAAGGTCAATGCCGCCTCGTTTCAAGGCACCTTGCTCGCTCTGGCGGGCTTTCGCTGTCGTTGCCAAAACAACGGTGTTCCCTTGGCTGGCTTAAAGTGGCGCTTGTACCTGTGGCGTTGCCATCGCTGCCGAAGGCGGCACTTGGGGACGTTCCTTTTCTGCCGGCAGTTGGGGACATTCCTTGTGCCAGCGTTGCATCGAGTGCTTGGGAAACCGCGACCCGGTTTTTGGCCGAATAGTGGGTCGCATTTTCCGGATGGGGTGGGTTGCGGAAAGTGCGACCCGGAATATTGCTCTGAAACGGGATGCGGTTTCCCTGATGTGCCTCAAACGGAAAGCGCATCCCATTCCGGAGCTCCAAAACGGGATGCGCTTTCTGCGCGGAAGAATTGTCGCAGCTGCGTTAAGCAGTGTCGCTCGTTACTCGCCCAGGATCAGCGCTGCGAGCTCGTCCTGGGTGTCCACCACGTAGTCGGCGCCGGCGGCTTCCAGCTCTGCGCGGCCGCGGAAGCCCCAGCTGACGCCCGCACTCTTAAGGCCGGCGTTGTGACCGGTCAGGATATCGACATTGGAATCGCCCACATAGAGCGTGGTCGACGGATCGGCGCCTAGCTCTTTCATCACATGCAGTGTAACAGGCGCCTCGGGCTTGGGCGGAAACGCATCGACGTGGCCCTGCACCAGCGCAAAGCGCTCGGAACCAAAATACTTCTCGATAAGCGGAGCCGCCGAGACGTGGTCCTTGTTAGTGAGCACGGCAAGTTGCACACCCGCGGCGCGCAAGCGGTCGAGCATCTCGATCGTGCCGGCATAGGGGGCGGTGTGGTCCTCCTTGTGCTCGCCGTAGTAAGCCCTAAACTCGGCAAGCGTCTGCTCAAACATGCGGCCGTCGCCCGCATACTCGGCGGGCATAAAGCGCTCAACCAGCTTGAGCATGCCGTTTCCCACCTTGTAGCGGTACTCGTCGACGGCAAACGTAGGCCAGCCGTGCGTCTCGCAG
Organism: Collinsella sp.; assembly: GCA_048326155.1. Classification (GTDB taxonomy): domain Bacteria; phylum Actinomycetota; class Coriobacteriia; order Coriobacteriales; family Coriobacteriaceae; genus Collinsella. Next base: position 23,912 of record DBFEQD010000029.1, on the reverse strand, counting down.
GTATGGTTGCCGGCGGTCGCCAGGTCCTCGAGCGTGTTGAGGATGGTGCCGTCCAGATCAAAAATCACATGGGAAAAAGCTGCTGCCATGAAAGCTCCCGTCATTGGGTTTCAAAACGCACCCCATGATACTGGGCATGCGTGCCGGGCATGTTTGGAATCTGAATATCTTTAATAGCCCTGAGCCTTTGTCGTTAGCAAATTCTCGGCAGCTGCTCTCCTACGAGCATGTCGAGGATGCGGGTCGAGCCCCAGCCGGTACGTACGCGCACGGCGGGGCGGGTGCCCTCGGCAAGTGGCAGCACGCGACCGATGACGGCGGCATTCTCGCCGTAGCGGGCGGCGCGCATGGCGCTCAGCGCGGCATCGGCTTGCTCGGCAGGCACGACGGCAACCATCTTGCCCTCGTTTGCCACCTGCAGTACATCGTAGCCGAGCATTTCGCAGGCGGCCTGCACGTCGGGACGCACGGGCACGGCATCTTCGTCGACCTCCATGGCAACACCGCTGGCCTGGGCAAACTCGTTGAGTGTGGACGCCAGGCCACCGCGCGTGGGGTCGCGAAAGCAACGCGTGCCGGGCGCTGCGGCCAAAACGTCGGCAATCAGGTGGTTGAGCGGCGCGGCATCGCTTTCGATGGTGCTCGAAAACGCCAGGCCCTCGCGTTGGCTCATGATGGCGATACCGTGGTCGCCCAGTGTACCCGAGACCAGGATGACATCGTCGGGCTGGCAGTCTGCGCCGCTGAGCGCCACGCCCGCGGGTACCTCGCCCACGCCGGCGGTATTGATATAGACGCCGTCGGCCCCGCCGCGCTCGACCACCTTGGTGTCGCCCGTGATTATGGACACGCCCGCCTCGTGCGCCGTCTCGGCCATCGTCTGCACAATCTGGCGGAGCTTATCCATGGGATAGCCCTCTTCAAGGATAAAGCCGCACGACAGGTAGCGCACGTTGGCGCCCGAGGTCGCGACATCGTTAACGGTTCCGCACACGGCGAGGCGGCCGATGTTGCCACCGGGGAAGAACTGCGGCGAGACTACAAAGCTGTCGGTCGACATGGCGATGCGCCCGCTCGCGGGCAGCGCGGCGACGCCGGCATCGTTGCCTTCGAGCAGCTCGGGCGAACCAAAGGCATCTAAAAAGACCTCATCGATGATGCGCTTCATCATCTGTCCGCCGGAGCCGTGGCCCAACAGGACGGTGCTATCGGTGATGCTATGGGACATATCCAAAACTCCAATCGTGGGAGGTGTCAGTGCGCGGGGGCGTTCGGGCTAGACTCGGTAACGGTAGTACGCCGCGCAGCTGCCTTCGGAACTCACCATGCACGGGCCGACGGGGTGCTCGGGCGTGCAGGTGCGGCCAAAGAGCGGGCAGCTGCTCGGCGTAATGGCTCCGCGCAGCACGTCGCCGCAGCGGCATCCGCGCGGCTCAACCGTCGGCTCAACGGGCACGTCAAAGCGAACGCGGGCATCAAAGCGCGAGAACTCGGGGCGGATGGAAAGGCCCGAGTTGGCAATCGGCCCCAGCCCGCGCCACGTGGTGTCGCATGGCTCAAACACCTGCTCGACCAGCTGGCGTGCCACGGGGTTGCCGTCTGCGTTGACGCCACGGCGGTAGGCGTTGTCAATCGCCGGCCTGTCCTCGACAACCATCTGGACCAGCATGCAGATGCCCTGCAGGATATCGACCGGTTCAAATCCCGTGACCACGCCCGGGGTATTGAATTCGTCGACCAAAAAGCTAAAGGGCGCCAAGCCCGTGATGGTGGCGACGTGTCCCGGCAGGATAAAGCCGTCGATGGCGGTCTCGGGATCGTTAGCGATGGCGCGCAACGCCGGCGGCGTGGTCTTGTGGGCGCAATAGACCGAGAAGTTCAAAAGCCCGCGTGCTTCGGCCTCCAAGATGGCGGCGGCGATGGTGGGCGTCGTGGTCTCAAAGCCCACGCCCATAAAAATAACCGGGCGATCGGGGTTTTGCTCGGCAATGTCGAGTGCATCGAGCGGGGAGTACACAATGCGAATGTCACGCCCTGCCGCCTTTTGTGCAGCGAGCGAGGTGGACGATCCGGGCACGCGCATCATGTCGCCAAAGGTGGTGATGATGGCGCCGTCTATGTTGGCGAGCGCGATTGCGTGGTCGATGTCGCGGTTGGCGGTGACGCAGACGGGGCAGCCCGGGCCGCTCAGCAGCTTGAGCCCGGCCGGCATAATGGAGCGAAAGCCATAGCGCCCGATGCTCACGGTATGCGTGCCGCAGACTTCCATAAGGTTGATGGTGCGGTCGCCGACAAGCTCATGAATGCGCTCGATGAGCTCGCGAGCCAGCTTGGGATCGCGGAATGCCGAGAAATCGATACCGGAGCGCGCCGGCTGCTCGGGCGCCACTAGTAAGCCTCCGCCGGGTTGGTGGTCAGCTGGTCTTCTTCGACCAGCTCGGACATGGCATTAACAAGCTCGAGCGTTTCCTGTGCTTCCTGCTCGTCGACAATCTGGATGCCAAAGCCGGCGTGTACGAGAATATAGTCGCCAACCTGCGCCGTCGGCACGAGTCGCAGCGACACGGGGCGCTCGATGCCCATCATGTCGACGGTGGCCTTGAGGTCGTCGTCGCGTTTGACTACTTTACCGGGAACGGCAAGGCACATATTGTTCCCCTTTTATACGCTTTGCGCTGGACGGGCGCTCAATAATCCATCAGTTGATGGTAGCGCTCGCGGGCGCTGCGGGCAAACGCGCTACACCTGTGAGACGGCGGCTTGCGGGCTGGCCGAACAGCCTACTGCGATGCAACCTGCGCAAGACGAGCGCTTGCGACTGCCGCCTGACCGTAGGCGATGCAGCCGTCATTGACGGGTACGGTGTGGGGGACAAGGACAGTAAGGCCTGCGCTTTTGAGCTCGCGGGCGAGGAGCTGAAGCAGAAGTCGGTTCATGAAGACGCCGCCCGAGAGCGCGACGGTGTCGATGCCCTCGTGCACGCAGATATCGCTGGCGATGCGCGCCGAGGAGCGCGCGACGGAGACATGGAAATCGAGTGCGAGCCTGTCGGCGGGCGCTCCGGCTTCAATTCCTCCCAAAAGTGCCTCAAAGAGTGCTTTCTGGTCCAGAACATAGGGGCCGTCCAGCCACGATGGGCCAGATGCGAAATAGCCGGCGTTGTTGTCGGGAAAATGGGCGATTTCGTTGTCGAGCGCGCGCCAGGCGGCAGCCTCAAGCTCGATGGCGGGTTCGCCCTCGTAGGTTGCCTTGTCGCAGATGCCCAGAATTGCTGCCGCGGCATCAAAGAGACGCCCCATGCTGCTGGTACGCGGGCTGTTGATGCCGCGCTCGATCATGGTGGCTGTCACGCTGCGCGTTTGCTCGTCGAGGCTGTCCAAAAGCCGAGCGGCACCTGGGTGCTCGAGCAGACCGAGCTCACTGAGCAGGGCAAAGGCGTTGCGGCGGGCGTCGCGCACGGAGGCCGCCCCGCCGGGGAGCGCCCAGGTGCGCAAATGCGCGGCGCGTTCAAAGCCGCCAAGGCTGGCAACAAGAAACTCGCCGCCCCAAATGGTCCCATCGGTGCCGGCGCCGGTGCCGTCAAAGGCGATGCCAAGGACGCGCGCGTCGGTTGTAAGCTGGCCCGCGGCGATGGCCTCGGCCATTACGCTCGCGATATGCGCATGATGGTGCTGCACCTCGACGAGCGGCAGATTGCATTTTCGCGCCTGCTCGCGCGCCCACTGGCCCGATAGATAGCTGGGGTGTACATCGCAGGCCAAGGCGGCGGGCGCCAAATCAAAGAGATCTTCCAAGCGCGTGCGCGCGGCGTTCCAGGCATCGAAGGTCCCGCCGTTTTCAACATCGCCGATATGCTGCGACACAAAACAGGGCGCCTCGCCGTTCGTCCCTTCACGTGTGAGCGCAATCGTGGCCTTTTGTTGTGGCCCGCAGGCGAGCACGCAGGACGGAGCGCCGTCGAGCGCCGGCAACGGCAGCGGCTGGGGTGCATATCCCCGAGCGCGGCGCACGGGCATAACGGCGCCGTCGACCACGCGCACCACGGAATCGTCATAGCGCGAGAGAATCGCGCGGTCGTTACCGAGCAACGCGTCGGCGATGCCGGCGGCAACGAGGTGTTCCCAGGCAAGGTCGTCGTCGGTCTCGATGGGTTCTTCGCTCAGGTTTCCGCTGGTCATGACGAGCGCGTGCATACCGCAGACTTCTGCCGCGGCAAGCAACAGATGTTGAAGCGGCGTATAGGGGAGCATGACGCCGAGCTCGGGCAGGTCGTGCGCGACAGATGGCGCGAGGGCGAGGATGTCGGGGGAACCGTCGTTGTCCTCGCTAACAGTGCGCCGGCGCAGCAGCACGATGGGGCGGATACTGCCAGCGAGCAGATCGCGTTCAGCATCATCGATATGACACAGGCGCTCGGTATCAGCAAGACTACGTACCATGACGGCAAGTGGTTTGTTGCTGCGGCGTTTGCGACGGCGCAACTCGGCCACCGCCTGCTCGTTGGCAGCGTCACAGGCTAGATGGAATCCGCCCAGGCCCTTGATGGCGACGATGCCACCGCTGGCCAGCAGCTCAACGCAGCGCTCGATGATAGCGTCGCTGGCCTCGCGTGTGGTGCCGACGGCCGGTGTCGCGGACGAATTCCCGCACGCATTGCCGTTTACAGCCTCGCGCCACGTAATATGCGGCCCGCAATCAAAGCAGGCATCGGGCTGCGCGTGAAAACGCCGGTCGAGTGGGTCGACATACTCCGCAGCGCACTTGGGACACATGGGAAAACAATCCATCGACGTGGCCGCTCGGTCATAAGGCAGCGATCGGATGATGGTAAAGCGTGGGCCGCAGTTAGTGCAGTTGATAAAGGGGTAGTGATAGCGTCGGTCGGCGGGATCGAACAACTCGCGCAGGCAATCGTCACAGGTGGCGATATCGGGCGAGACGAGCGTCGTGTGCGCGGTCTGGTCCTGCGACGCCACAATGTGAAAGCCCTGCTCATCGGCAGCGCTCCAGCCGCCAGGCTCCAAATCCGCAATATCGACTCGCTCAACGCGAGCTGCCGCAGGCGCATGCTCAGAAAGCGCGGCAACAAAAGCATCGAGCGCATCGGCCAAAGCGTGCGCCTCGATATGCACGCCGTCGCCCGCATTGAGCACCCATCCACAAATGCCATGTGCCATGGCCTCGCGATACACAAACGGTCGCATGCCAACGCCCTGCACAATGCCCGTCACATGAATATGCGCATGCCGCATGCGACACCCCTCATCAAAACCGACCAAAAAGGGACAGGTTTATTTTGGTAGGTAAAACTTCTAAACCTGCCAAAACAAACCTGTCCCTATTTGGCAGGTGCGCTGCGGGAAATCCCGCTACAGCCCCAGGCTCTGCTTGGTGGCGGCGCACGTGAGCTCGCCGTGCTTAACGCCGCGCAGGCCCAGCAGGCGGTCGGCTAGTTCGTAGACGCGCTCGCCGCGACCCTTGAGTGCCAGGATTTCCAAGCAGTTGTGGTGATCCAAATGCACGTGCATCGTCGATACGATCTCGTCGGTGTAGTCGTGCTGCACCTCGTCCAGGCGGCGCGTCAGATCGCCGGTGTGATGGTCGTAGATCATGGTGAGCGACCCGATAACGTGCTCATCGGGCGTGCGCATCTGCTCTTTGGCGATCGAGGCGCGAATCAAATCGCGCACGGCCTCGGAGCGGTTGGCCACGTCGCCGCGGCGCGCGATCTGCTCGTCAAAACGGCGCAGCAGGTCGTCGGGTGCGGTAACCGAAAAACGGACCAGCTCGGAGCCGGAGCCACTACAGTGGCAGCCCGCGTCACCGTCCGCCCCGTGCGGATGCTCGTGCTCGTACTCGCAGCAGTGCTCGTGTTCGGCCACCTTACACCAGCTTCACGGAGCCGACGGAGTTGTGGTCGGCCTCGATGGCTTCCTCGTAGCCCTCGAGCGCGTCATGCGCCTCGTGGAGCGCGGCCATGGCGGCCTCGAGCTTGGCGCCGATGCGCTCCATGTCAAAATTCTCGGTCGCATGCAGCAGCTGATGGCTCCACTCGTGAGCGAGCTCGATGGTGTCGTCGACCTGCTTGACGCTCATGGCAAGCTGGCTCATGTTCATTCCAACATCATGCATGGGAAATCTCCTTTTGTATGGGGCAGTTCAGTGGTTCAGATTTTACTACGCCCGCTCTGCGCGCAGCTGCATAAGAAAACGGGTACGAGTCTGTGCGACCCGCACCCGTTCACTGGGGGCTGTTTGTGACTACCATACTATCCGTGGTTGCACTCGGTGCATTCAGAAGTCCGGCGAGCGGCGTAAAAGCGCTCATGGACGGCAGGCAGACGGCAACATGTAACAAGCGTATTACAGATGCTTCTCCAGCAGCGCCTGCAGTCTCGCCTTGGGCAGAGCGCCAACCGAGCGGTCAATCTCCTCGCCGTTCTTAAACACAATCAGCGTGGGGATGCTCATGACGCCATACTTCATGGCCAGGTCCTGGTTGTCGTCGACGTTGCATTTGGCAACGGCAAGCTTGCCCGCCAGCTCATCGGCAACCTCGTCAACGATGGGCGAGAGGGATCGACAGGGCCCGCACCACGGTGCCCAAAAATCGACCAGCACGGGCAGGCTGTCGTTAACGATGGAATCGAAGTTCTCGGGGGTAATCTGATTAATGTCAGCCATGGTGACCTCCATAATGCGACGCGGCTCGGCCGCGTAAAACTCAGTACGACCGTGCTTATACCCAGCCGCCCGCAAAGCAACCACTCGCGGGCGGCTCTTTTATATAATGGTGGGCACGCAAACGATTGGAGAGCGCATGCCCACGTCACAAAGCCAGAAAAAAGAAGCCATCGCCCAGGCGACCGAGCAGGAGCTCGCATCGCTCGCGGGTCGTGGCGTGCGTATCGCGGGCAACGCGTGCTCGCCGATCGTGCTGGTCAAAGGCGATCTGGACGAGGCCGAGCGTTCGGGTGGCGAGCTTGCCGCCGGCCCGGATGGCGCGGCGTTGCGCAAGGCGCTTGGGGCCATCGGCTACGCTCCCGAGGATTTTTGCGTGCTGGCAAGCGTCGCCGGCGTGGGTGATGGGACGGTCGCGGTGGGCGAGACTCTGCCGTGCGAGCTGTTCCGTGAGGCGCTTGAGGCTTTGGACCCCGAGGCGGTGCTGCTGCTCGACAACAACGCGGCTGACGCCATGCGCGAGACCTACGCCGATATGCTCGTGGCGATCGATGACTTCGACACCGCCATGCTCAAGCCCGGCCTGGTCGCCCATGTGCAGGGCCGCCGCGTGCTCGCGCTCGATGGCTTTGAGGCGGCGCTGACCGACAAAGCGGCCAAGCAGCGCATGTGGGCCTACATCAAGCAGCTGACCCCGGCGGCCGCTCCGCTGTAGCGGATTGGCGCCGGTGAGCGATTGCCTGGCGGGCAAGACACGCCGCGAGATCGGCGCCGCACTTCTACATCACAGCGCGCAGCTCAAACCGATCGCCGTTAATGCGGAACTGACAGTTGCCGTTCATGCGCTCCACGGCAAGTTTGATGCTCTTGGTGCCAAAGCCGTGGCCCGCATGCCGGGTCACGGGCATGCCGTCGACCATGCGCGGCGCGCGGTCAAACGTGTTGGAAACTAACAGCAGCAGCTGGCCGTCCTCTAATCGCAGGTCAAAGTCGACGAATCGCTTTCCCTGGGGCGCGGCGCTCGCGGCGGTGATAGCGTTTTCCAAGGCATTTGAGAGCACGCTAAACAGGTCGGCGTCACCTACGTGGATGGTTTCGGGTACGGCGGCGCGCAGGTTGGCGGTAATGCCGTTTCTATTGATATCCGAGTTAAATGACGAAAGCGCGATGTTTACGGTCTCGTTGGCGCAGAAGCGGCGTACGGCGGTGCGATCGCCGGCTTCGCAGAGTTCATCGATGCGTTTGAGCGCCTCGTCGGTGTGGCCCTCCTCAATTAAAGCGGCCAGGCCGCGTAGGAAGTGGCGCATATCGTGGCGAAGAATCGACAGCTCGCGCCCAGATTGACGCCAAGCCTCGAGCTCTTTGATGGCGGCGCTGTCGCGGGTTTCGAGCATCCAGCGCTCTCGCTCGGCGGTTTCCTTTTCTTCGTATTCGCGCAGGTAAACGGCAAGAAACATAAGATAGAAGGCACAGAGCGCAAATGCCAAAAACTCAACCGTTACCACCGAGCCCGAGTGGAACAGCGTGGTGTAGACGTTGGTGGCATAGTCAAAGACGTAATAGACGAGCGGCAGGATTAAAAGGATGCCCAGCTCGGTGGTGCTTTTAATCGCCAAGCGTGGACCGATGTCGCCGGCCCAATGCAACAGGACGGCAAAGACGGCGAGTGTGGTCGCGATGCGCGCCAGATAGTACGCGATCTGCGAATCGGTTGCGGCAAAGGCGGCGATGCCCATCCAATTGCTGAACTGGCAGCTCAGATAAGCACTCGTAATGCCGAGCGCGGCAAGCAGCGGGCTCAGGCGGTAGCGCGCACACAGGTAGACGATAAGCGGCAGGTGCACGGCAAGTGGATAAACCTGTCGGGCAAATAGTTCGCCGCCAACGACATTGGCGATCGAAAAGGCAGCGCCGGTCACGATGCCGACCAACACCAGTTCAAGCGCATGACGCCGGTTGATCTCGACACCGCACAGCGCCGCCGAGGCAAAGACGCCAAAGAGCAGCGTCGTGGCGTGGTGGATTGCCCAAAGGACCATTTCGACCGAGGAGACCATCAGTGTCTCCCACCCTCAAAGCGCACCGCAAAGTAGGCGTCTTGGAATCCCTGCTTGCAACTGCGCGAAAGCGGGATGCACGCGCCCGAGCGCATGACGATGTCCGTGCGGTCAAAGTGATCGATATTGCGCAGGTTGACCTGGTAGCTGCGGTGGCATTTAAAGAAGACTGCGTTTTGCTCCAAGCGGTCCTCGACGCTGCGGAACGACTCGAGTGCCTCGATATCGCGTCCGTCGCGCAGGTGGAAGACCACGTGCTTGTTGCGCGCCTCGGCATATTCGATGTCGGACAGGCGCAGGGCGTGGTAGCCAAAGGAAGTTTTGATCACGAGCTCGTCGGTTGCCGCCGGGCGCATGCTCGAAAGCTCGTCGAGTAACTGCGCCAGGCGTTCGTAAGTCACGGGCTTGAGCAGATAGTCGAAGGCGCGGACCTCGTAGGATTCCAGCGCGAACTCGGGCGACGAGGTGAGGAACACCAGGCGCACGGCGGTGTCGGCCTGGCGCAGTTCGCGTGCGGTGTCCATGCCGTTGACGAGCGGCATGATCATGTCGAGCAGAATGATGTCGGCGCGCGATGCGGCATGGCGGGCCAGCAGGTCCTCGCCGCGTGTGACGAGCGCAACATCGACCGCCGTGCCCGTCTCGGTCGACCAACGGTCGATCATCCGGTGCAGTCTATCTAGAAAAGCGACATCATCGTCGCAGGCAATAATCTTGAGCATTCGGCCCCCTTAAGTAGTTCGATTTTGCCACATCGGGTACGCGCCGCTTGCGGGGGTGCGGACCGTTTGCGCCCCACGGCGTGCAACTCGCGCCAAGCGGTATTGCGGTGGCGAAAGATGCCTCCTGCGCCATCGAGAGCTCAGCTATCCTCAGCTTGCCAGTTCGAATATGGACCTGCCACATGATTGAATCTTTATTTCAACTTTACACCTAGGTTTACAGCTGTCTTGTCAGCTGTAAACCTAGGTGTCATACTAAAGCCCCAAGATTCGCCAAAAGAGAGGGGCCTTGATGGCACAGAGCGCGAACATGGATGCGTCGGAGCTTGCACGCGATATCGCGGCCGGCCTAGCATCGGCAACGACGGCAACGGAGCGCGCGGCACTGGTGCCCGCAGAGCTCGTCGAGGCCATTCAGCAACTAAAAACCCAACGTGACGCGGTAATCCTGGCGCACTATTACGTGGCGCCCGAGGTGCAGGCCGTGGCTGATTACGTCGGCGACAGCTTCTACCTGGCCAAGCTCGCCAAGAGTCTGCCGCAGCAGACCATCGTGCTGTGCGGCGTGGAGTTTATGGGCGAGAGCGCCAAGCTGCTCAATCCCACTAAGACCGTGCTGCTGCCCGAGCCGGGCGCGGACTGTCCCATGGCGCACATGGTCAAGCGCGAGACGGTCGACGCGGCGCGCGCCGAGTACGGCGACGACCTGGCTGTCGTCTGCTACGTCAACTCCACGGTCGAGATCAAGAGCTGGAGCGACGTGTGCGTCACCAGCTCCAACGCCGTCAAGATCGTGTCCGAGCTGCCGCAGCAGCATATCCTGTTCATTCCCGACCAAAACCTCGGTCGCTTCGTAGCCGAGCAGGTGCCGCAAAAGCACGTCATCCTCAACAACGGCTACTGCCCGCGCCATCACATCATCACCGTCGAGCAGATCGTCGACGCGACGGAGGCCCACCCCGACGCGCTCGTGCTGGCGCATCCTGAGTGCAAGGCCGACGTCCTGGCCGAGGCCGACTACATCGGCTCCACCGCCGGCATCATCAAGTATGCCGAGGAGTCCGACGCGAGCGAGTTCATCATCGTGACGGTCCGCGGCGTGCTCTACGAGCTCGAGCGCCGCTGCCAGGGCACCGGCAAGAAGTTCTACTTCCCCGCGGTACAGCCCACCTGCGTCAACATGGATCTCATCACGCTCGAAAAGCTCGTGCGCTGCCTGGAGACGGGCGAGGGCGAGGTGCAGATCGGCGTCTCGGACGAGGCAGCAGACCAGGCCAAGCTCACGCTCGACCGTATGCTCGAGTACGCAGCACGCTAGAACAATGTTGCATGAGGGACGGTCCCTTATGTCACATTCAAGGGAGAGGATTCCTGTGGAAACCAAGCAATACCCCGATATGGAGTGCGACGTCGTCATTGCCGGCTGCGGCGTGGCGGGTCTGTACGCGGCCCTCAATCTGCCGACGAGCACGCGCGTGATCATGCTCTCCAAGGGCGCGGTCGATGAGTGCGATTCGATGCTCGCGCAGGGCGGCATTTGCGTGCTGCCCGAAGGCTCGGACTACGATGCCTTCTTTGAGGACACCATGCACGCCGGCCACTACGAGAACCGCCGCGAGAGCGTCGACATCATGATTCGCTCGAGCCGCTCGGTCATCAACGACCTGCTAGCGATGGGCGTGGATTTTGAGCGCAAGGCCGACGGCAGCCTCAATTTTACCCGCGAGGGCGCGCACAGCCGTCCGCGCATTGCCTTCCATGCCGACATTACGGGCAAGGAGATCACGACCAAGCTGCTCCAGGCCGTTCGCAAGCTGGACAACGTGCAGATTTTGGAGCACGCGGCCATGACCGACATCCTGACCGCCGAGCGCGATGGCGCCACGGTGTGCACCGGCGTCGTCGCCGTAGCCGTGGACGAGGACAACTCGGTTCGCCCCGCCGACGAGCTGGCAAATGCCGTTGAGGGCGTGCATGCCGGTAAGCCGTTTAAGATCCATGCCCGCCACACGCTGTGGGCGACGGGTGGCATTGGCGGCGTGTACGACCACTCGACCAACTACCCGCAGCTCACGGGCGACGCCTGCTACATCGCTCAGGAGCATGGCATTAAGATGGAGCACCTGGACTACGTGCAGATCCATCCCACGGGTCTGTTCTCGCCGCAGCCGGGTCGCACGTTCCTGATCAGCGAGAGCTGCCGCGGCGAGGGCGCGATTTTGCTCAACGGCGCCGGCGAGCGTTTTACCGACGAGTTGCAGCCGCGCGACGTTGTCGCCGCCGCCATCCGCGAGCAGATGAAGCAGGACGGCACCGAGCACGAGTGGCTGAGCTTTGCCCCCGTCGAGCGCGACGTGGTGACCGGGCACTTTGCCAACATTCGCGCGCGCTGCCTGGAGGACGGCCGCGACATCTTGGACGAGCCCATTCCCGTTACGCCGACGCAGCACTACTTTATGGGCGGCGTGTGGGTCGACAAGGACGGCCGCACCTCGATGCCCGAGCTCTACGCCGCGGGCGAGACGGCCTGCAACGGCGTTCACGGCAAGAACCGCCTTGCATCAAACAGTCTGCTCGAAGCACTGGTCTGGGGTCGTCGCGCCGCGTGGTACATGCGTACCGGCGAGTCGCTGGCCGTGGAGCAGGCGGGCGATCCCGCGCTCGATGGCCGTCATCGCGCCCTGGGCGCCGACCTTCTGGCAATCGATGATTTGGCCCGTGCCGCCGGCACGCAGGCCGTGGAGGAGTAGACCATGAATCCCATTACCATGAAGCTCGTCGTCGATGATCTGATTCTGCAAGCTCTGCGCGAGGACATTACGTTTGAGGACGTGAGCACGGCGAGCGTGTGCCCCACGGCGCGTCCCGCCACGGTGGAGCTTATCGCCAAAGCCGATGGCATCATTGCCGGCCTGGATGTGTTCGCTCGCACCTTTGAGCTGCTGGATTCGCAGAGCTCGGTGCTGTTTGATGTTGCCGACGGTGACGAGGTGCATGCCGGCGACCACGTGGGTCAGGTGCGCGGCGATGCGCGTGTGCTGCTTTCGGGCGAGCGCGTGGCGCTCAACTACCTGCAGCGCATGAGCGGCATCGCTACCTATACGCACAGCATGGCCGCGGCGCTCGAGGGAACCAAGACCGTGCTCGTCGACACGCGCAAGACCACACCGGGCATGCGCGTGTTTGAGAAGGCGGCGGTTGAGATTGGCGGCGGCAGCAACCACCGTTACAACCTGTCGACGGCCGTCATGCTCAAGGACAACCACATCGATGCCGCCGGTGGCGTGACGCGCGCGATCGAGATGGCGCGCGCCCATGCATCGTTTACCACGACGGTCGAGATCGAGTGCGAGAACCTGGACATGGTGCGCGAGGCCGTGGAGGCCGGCGCCGACATCATCATGTTCGACAACATGACCCATGACGACATGGCCGCCGCTATTGAACTTATCGCCGGCCGCGCCAAGACCGAGTGCTCGGGCAACGTGGATGCCAGCAATATCCGCGCGCTTGCCGACCTGGGCGTTGACTTTATTAGCTCGGGCGCCCTGACGCACTCCGCGCCGATCCTCGACCTCTCGCTTAAGCACCTGCGTCTGCTGGACGGTAAATAATGAACGCCCGCGAGCGTCGTCGTGCCATCATGGCCGTGCTCGAGGGGGCCAAGGGGCCCGTATCGGGCAGCGCGCTTGCCCGCGAGGTGGGTGTGAGCCGCCAGATCGTGGTGCAGGACATCGCCCTGCTGCGCGCCGATGGGCACGATATCGTGGCGACCAACCGCGGCTACGTGCTGCAGGAGGCCCCCAGCAGCCCCGCCGTGCCTACGCGCTTGGTCAAGGTTCGCCACAGCGTGGAGCAGGCAGGCGATGAGCTCACGAGTATCGTCGACGCCGGCGGCGCCGTGCTCAACGTGATTGTCAATCACCGCGTGTACGGTAAGATTACGGCCGACCTGGACATCCGCAACCGCCGCGATGTCGAGCGCTATCTGCGCGATATCGAGAGCGGCAAGAGCTTTCCGCTGCTAACGGTGACGAGCGGCTATCACTTCCATCGCATTGCGGCGGAGGACGAACAGACCCTCGACGAGATCGAGGCCATGCTCAAGGAGAAGGGCTACCTTGCCGATTTAATGCCCTACGAGGATGATCTCTCGTAGCCGACGCTGCATCTATAAGTTGCGGTGAAATAGTTCCTAAAATCGGCATCTAAGCCATAAAACAGGAACTATTCCACCGCAACTGCCAAGGGTCCCGCTCCAAATTAGCTGCCCACACATGCAAAAGGAGGCCTCCGCGGCGATGCGGAGGCCTCCTTTTTTGTGCACGGTGTACTTTTGAGTGTGCAGGTGGGGGAGTTGTTACTCCTCGACGATCTCGGTGATCGCGCCAGCGGGGCAAGCGTCCTGGCAAGCGCCACAGGCGACGCAGGAGTCCTCGTCAGCGACGGTAGCGACGTCCTGGAGCTCCAGAACGCCAGCGGGGCAGGAGTCGACGCAAACGCCACAAGCGATGCACTCGTCGGCATCAATTACGGGATGAGCCATGGTAGTTTCCTCTCTGTTGACCGACGCTACAGGTGATGCGCGCCGGTTTGATTCGGGCAAAAACATACCACGGGAGCGACCGTTTGCAATACCCTCTGACCGGCATCTTCATACCGTTCGCCGAGTATGCCAAGGTTTACTAAAAAACACGCAGGTGGGGCCGTTGAGCTGCATAAATGTTAGCTAAAGGTGACTTGAAATATAGGGCGATTGAGCGTGCTTGCGGAAACCGCATCCCATTATTTTGTCGAAAAACGGGTTGCAGTTTCCGGTTAGGCCCGCTAGCGGAAAATGCGAGCCGGTATCAGCTCTCAAAACGGGATACGGTTTCCGGTTGAGCCTTCAGACGGAAACTGCGACCCGGAATCCACGCTCAAACCGGGATGAGCTTTCCGCAAGACGGCCCCCAGGCACCCCCGGACGCAAACCTCAGCCATCTCTACATAGATCTCGATAGATTTGCCGAGAACTCAAACAGTGCGTCTACCTGCGCATTTAAGAACCTAAACTCTCAGCAATAAGAAATCTTATATGAATTGACTTAGATTTTGTATATTCCGGCCCATAAGGGGATACACTACATCCTGAAAGACAAGCCGAAGCGCCGCGCGACAGATCGTCGAGGCGGCGCGAACGCAAAAGAGAGAGGGAATTTCTAATGAGTAAGATTCTTGGTATCGACCTTGGTACTACTAACTCCGCTATGGCCGTCCTCGAGGGCGGTTCTCCGACCATTATCGTGAACGCCGAGGGCGACCGCACCACCCCGTCCGTCGTGGGCTTCCGTGCCGACGGCGACCGCGTCGTGGGTAAGGCCGCTAAGAACCAGGCTGTCACCAACCCCAAGAACACCGTGTTCTCCATCAAGCGCTTCATGGGCCGCAAGTACTCCGAGTGCACCTCCGAGATCAAGACCGTGCCGTATGAGGTCAAGGAGGGCCAGGGTGGCCGTGCCGTCGTCGACATCGAGGGCAAGGATTACACCGCCGAGCAGGTGAGCGCCATGACGCTCGCCAAGATGAAGGCCGACGCCGAGAAGTATCTGGGCGAGACTGTCACCGACGCCGTCATCACCGTCCCGGCCTACTTCAACGACGCCCAGCGTCAGGCCACCAAGGACGCCGGTAAGATCGCCGGCCTCAACGTCAAGCGTATCGTCAACGAGCCGACCGCTGCTGCCCTGGCCTATGGCCTGGACAAGCAGGGCACCGACCAGCGCATCCTGGTCTTCGACCTGGGTGGCGGCACCTTTGACGTCTCCATCCTCGACCTCGCCGACGGCGTGTTTGAGGTTCTGTCCACCTCGGGCGACAACCACCTGGGCGGCGACGACTGGGATCAGCGCGTCATCGATTGGATGGCCGATAAGTTCCAGCAGGAGAACGGTGTCGACCTGCGTCAGGACCCCATGGCCCTGCAGCGTCTGAAGGAGGCCGCCGAGAACGCCAAGAAGGAGCTCTCCGCCGCCCAGCAGACCACCATCAACCTGCCGTTCATTACCATGAACCAGTCCGGCCCGCTGCACCTCAACTACACGCTGACCCGCGCCGAGTTCGAGAAGATCACCCGTGACCTGCTCGAGCGCTGCAAGCAGCCTGTCACCAACGCCCTGCGCGACGCCAAGCTTAAGCTCTCCGATCTGACCGAGGTCATCCTCGTCGGCGGCTCCACCCGTATGCCCGCCGTCCAGGAGCTCGTCAAGACTATGACCGGCAAGCAGCCCAACATGTCCGTGAACCCCGACGAGGTCGTTGCCGACGGCGCTGCCGTCCAGGGCGGCGTGCTCACCGGCGACGTCGAGGGCATCCTGCTGCTCGACGTTACCCCGCTGTCGCTGGGCGTCGAGACCATGGGCGGCATCATGACCAAGATGATCGACCGCAACACCACGATCCCGACCTCCAAGACCGAGGTCTACTCCACCGCTGCCGACAACCAGACCAGCGTCGAGATCAACGTGCTCCAGGGCGAGCGCGAGCTTGCCCGCGACAACAAGTCGCTCGGTAAGTTCCAGCTGACCGGTATCCCGGCTGCCCGCCGCGGCGTGCCGCAGATCGAGGTCACCTTCGACATTGACGCCAACGGCATCGTCAAGGTCTCCGCTAAGGACAAGGGCACCGGCAAGGAGCAGCAGATCACCATTTCCGGCTCCACCGCTCTGTCCGACGACGAAGTCGATCGTATGGTCAAGGACGCCGAAGCTCATGCCGAGGAGGACAAGAAGCAGAAGGAAGAGGTCGAGGTCCGCAACCAGACCGACAGCCTGTGCTACTCCACTGAGCAGACCCTCAACGAGCTGGGCGACAAGGTTTCCGCCGACGTGAAGTCCAAGGCCGAGGCCGCTATCGCCGACGCCAAGAAGGCGCTCGAGGGCTCTGACGTCGAAGCCATCAAGGCCGCCGGCGAGTCCCTGCAGTCCGTGGCCTACGAGCTGGCCCAGGTTGTCTACGCCGACGCTCAGCAGCAGACCGACGGTGCCGCCGGTGCCCAGCCTGCCGACGATGACGTTGTCGACGCCGACTACGAGGTTGTGGACGACGAGGACAAGTAATCATGTCCGCCCGTAAAGCTCGCACGGAGGCGGCTGCCGCTGGCGCCGCCCCCGTTGACTCTGAGGAGAAGGACGTGAAGATTCCCGTAGAGGCCGTCGACGATACCGAGGCCAACGAGGCCGAGGCCGCCGAGGCTGCCGAGAACCAGGTAGAGGATTCCAACAAGGAGGCGACGATGACCGAGGACGAGATGGTGGAAGCCGCTATCCGCGCCGGTGAGGAAGCCGCCGACAACGACTTTAAGCTCAAGTTCGAGCAGGCCCAAAAGGAGCTCGCCGACGTGCGCAATGAGCTCGATGCTGCGGCAGAGGCTCAGAAGGTCGCCGAGGACAAGGCAAAGGACGCTACCGAGCGAACCGCTCGTCTGCAGGC
Organism: Collinsella sp.; assembly: GCA_048326155.1. Classification (GTDB taxonomy): domain Bacteria; phylum Actinomycetota; class Coriobacteriia; order Coriobacteriales; family Coriobacteriaceae; genus Collinsella. Next base: position 6,982 of record DBFEQD010000029.1, on the reverse strand, counting down.
CGACTGGGAGAACTTCCGTCGCCGCACCGCCAATGAGCGTATCGCCGAGCGCGAGCGCGCGACCGAGAAGCTCGTCACCGCGCTGCTGCCGGTGGTCGACGATATCGAGCGTGCGATCGACCATGCCCGCAGCCAGGAGCTTGCCGACGACTTTAAGCAGTTCGTCGACGGCGTCGACGCGGTGCATGCCAAGCTGCTCGATGTGTTTGCGCACGAGGGCGTTGAGCCCATCGACCCCAAGGGCGAGGCGTTCGATCCGCTCGAGCACCAGGCCGTGGGTCGCGTCGAGGACGCGTCGCAGTACGACGAGACCGTCAACGACGTGTACCAGAAGGGCTACCGCATGGCGGATCGCATCCTGCGTTCCGCGATGGTGACGGTGACCTACGGCGGCGAGAAGCGCCCCGCACCGGAGCCCGAAGCGGCGCCCGAGGATGCTGCGGCCGATACGGCCGAGAGCACCGAGGAGTAATTGAGAAGGGCCCCGGGGCAACACCCGGGGCCCTTTCTGGCCTAGTGCCATATGAAAGCATGAGCCGCCGCCCGCTGGGCGGCGGATGAAACAGGAGAGGAGCTACGATGGCTGCAGGCAAAACCTTCTATGACATCCTGGGCGTATCCAAGAGCGCCTCCGACAAAGAGATCAAGAGCGCGTTTCGCAAGCTCGCGCAAAAATATCACCCCGATGCCGGCGGCGACGAGGCCAAGTTCAAGGAGATCAGCGAGGCCTACGAGACGCTTTCGGACGAGAAGAAGCGCAAAGAGTACGACCAGATGCTCATGTTTGGCGGCATGCCGGGCGCGGGCGGCGCGTATGGCGGCGGCTACGGTGCCGGCGCGGGTGCCAGCGGCTGGGGCGACATCTTCGACAGCATCTTTAGCGGCAACGGCGCCTGGGGCAGCGATTGGGGCTCGGGCTTTGCCGGGGCTGCGGGCGCTGCCGGTGCCGGCGCGGGCCGCAGCCGTGCTCGCAAGGGCGGCGACCTGTCGCTGACCGTCGATGTTTCGGCCGAGGACGCGTTTCGCGGTGTGACGCACAAGGTCACCTATCGCATTCCCTCGACAGGCGAGCAGCAGACCATTACGGTCTCGGTGCCCGCGGGCGCGGTCGACGGCGGCAAGCTACGCTACAAGCGTCGCGGCGAGTATGGCGTTGCCGGCGGCGAGCGCGGCGACCTGGTCGTGACCACGCATGTGGAGGAGCACCCGCTGTTTAAGCGCAAGGGCGCCGATGTGACCATGGAGGTGCCGATCTCGGTCTACGAGGCGGCGCTCGGCTGCACGGTTGATGTGCCCACGCCCGGCGGCGCGACGGTTCGTCTGAAGGTGCCCGCAGGTACCCAGACGGGCAAGAAGTTCCGCTTTAAGGAGATGGGTGCGCCCGACGTTAAGCACCGTGGCCGCACAGGCGCGCTGCTCGTCGAAATCAAGGTACAGGTCCCCACGAACCTGTCCGATGACGAGCGCGATGCCATGACCAAGCTGCGCGAGGCCGACACGCGCGATTATCGCGAGAAGGTCAACCGTTACAAGGCGACGTACTAGGGCGGTCGTGGCGCACACCCGCGCCCGCGGGCTTATGATGGACGATAACGAGACGGAAAGGGGTCAGGTAGCATGGCCGAGGACAATAGGAATAAACCGCTGTACATGATCAGCGTGGCGGCCGAGTTGACCGGCATGCATCCGCAGACTCTGCGCGTCTACGAGTCCAAGGGCCTGGTGAACCCCCAGCGCTCGGGCGGCAACACGCGTCTGTATTCGCGTGCCGATATCGAGCGCCTGGAGCTCATCAACCAGCTGACCGACGAGGGCATCAACCTTGCCGGCGTGGTGCGCATTCTCGATATGAAGGAGCGTGCCGAGGAGCGCGAGCGCGAGAACGAAAAGCTCCGCGCCCGCGTGCGCCAGCTCGAGGACGAGCTGCACGAGTACAAGATGCAAAAGAAGATCACCGCCCTGGCCCCGCGCGACGGCTCAGTTAACCCCGAGCAAGTCATGCGCAAGCTGCTGGGCGCCGGCGGGGATTTGTAGTTACGCGGTTTTACCAAACCGCGTAACGGGCCGACGCTGCTCGACGTCCAGAGCGACAATTTGTCATTCAAAAGGCAAGGCATGACCAGAAGGTCTATGCCTTGCCTTTTTCATGCCAACTTGTTCGCTCTGGACGTCGCTCGCTGTCCGTCCTCTACCTGCGGCGTTGCCTTGCTCCGGATACGGCAGGGTAGTCATTGGGGACGTTCTTAAATGACTAGTCAAAGGGGACATTCTTGCGGCATTTGGCACTTGGGGACGTTCCTTTTGTGCCGGCACTTTGGGACACTCCTTGTTAGGAGAGTGATGCAAGGGGCTCGTCCTTTACTTTACCGAGATAAAGTGAACGTGCAGATTCGCAACCCACTCGCAACTGTTCTATGGCACGATATTGAATGAATGTATGCTATGCGCCCGAGCCTTTCGGGCAGAGTGGGAGACAGTATGGTCAAGCTGTACGAGGACGGCATCTACCTGCGCGGCGGCAGCGAGGTTGTGCCTGCGGCCGAGGCTGCCGAGCGCGGTATTACGCAGACGCCCGAGGATGCCAAGCGTGGCACCATCGCGTATTCGATCCTCCAGGCACACAATACGTCCGGAGATCCCGAGGCGCTCAAGATCCGCTTCGACGCCATGGCGAGCCACGACATCACCTTTGTCGGCATCATCCAAACGGCGCGTGCCTCGGGCATGGAGCAGTTCCCGCTGCCCTACGTGCTCACCAACTGCCATAACTCGCTGTGCGCCGTGGGCGGCACCATCAACGAGGACGACCACGTCTTTGGCCTTTCCGCTGCTAAGAAGTACGGCGGCATCTTCGTTCCGCCCCATATTGCGGTCATCCACTCCTTTATGCGTGAGAACTTCGCCGGCTGCGGCAAGATGATCTTGGGCTCCGACTCGCACACCCGCTACGGCGCCCTGGGCACCATGGCCGTGGGCGAGGGCGGCGGCGAGCTGGCAAAGCAGCTGCTGCGCGACACCTACGATGTCGCCTATCCCGGCGTCGTCGCCATCTACCTCACGGGCGCTCCGCGCCCCGGCGTCGGCCCGCACGATGTGGCGCTCGCCATCATCCGCGCCGTCTTTGCCAAGGGCTACGTCAAGAACAAGGTCATGGAGTTCGTGGGCCCCGGCATCGCGAGCATGACGACTGACTATCGCAACGGCGTCGACGTCATGACCACCGAGACCACCTGCCTTTCCTCCATCTGGGCCACCGACGAGGACACACACGCGTTTTTGGCCATGCACGGCCGCGGCGACGACTACCGCGAGCTCAAGCCCGCCGATGTCGCCTACTACGACGGCTGCGTCGAGGTCGATCTGTCGAGCATCAAGCCCATGATCGCGCTGCCGTTCCATCCTTCCAACGGCTTTGAGATTGACGAGCTCAACGAGAACCTCGAGGACATCCTGCACGAGGTGGAGCTCGAGGCCGCCAAGATCGGCGAGGGCAAGACGCACTTTAGCCTGCTCGACAAGATCGTCGACGGCAAGCTGCACGTGCAGCAGGGCGTTATCGCCGGCTGCTCGGGCGGCAACTACGACTCCGTGGTCCAGGCTGCCCGCGTGCTCAAGGGCGCCAACACCGGCTGCGGCGAGTTCTCGCTGTCGGTCTATCCCACGAGCCAGCCCGTGGCACTCGAGCTTACACGCCGCGGCTACATCTACGACCTCATGGAGGCCGGCGCGATCGTGCGCACGGCGTTCTGCGGCCCGTGCTTCGGCGCCGGCGACACGCCCGCCAACAACGGCCTTTCGATCCGCCACACTACGCGCAACTTCCCCAACCGCGAGGGTTCCAAGCCGGGCAATGGCCAGCTGAGCGCCGTGGCCCTGATGGACGCCCGCTCCATTGCGGCGACGGCTGCCAACGGCGGCGTCCTGACGCCGGCGACCGACCTGCCCGAGGAGACTTGGGACGAGGCCTGCGAGTACACCTTTGACGACGCGCCGTACAAAAAGCGCGTGTACTGGGGCTTTGGCAAGGCGGAGCCTGCCGACGAGCTGGTCGAGGGTCCCAACATCAAGCCGTGGCCCGCGATGGAGCCGCTCGGCGACGATATCCTGCTCAAGGTGTGCTCCAAGATCATGGATCCGGTCACCACGACCGACGAGCTCATTCCTTCGGGCGAGACGAGCTCCTTCCGCTCCAACCCGCTGGGCCTGGCCGAGTTTACGCTCAGCCGTCGCGATCCGGCCTACGTGGGTCGCTCCAAGGAGGTCGACGCCGTGGAGAAGCGCCGCGTTGCCGGCGAGGCAGCAGGCGATCTGGCGGCACTCGATGCCGAGCTTGCGGGCGTGTTTGAGGCGCTGGTCGGCGCGGGTGTCGCGGCCGATGCCAAGGCGACTGAGTACGGCTCCATGCTCTATGCCAAGAAGCCCGGTGACGGTTCCGCCCGCGAGCAGGCCGCGAGCTGTCAGCGCGTGATCGGCGGTCTGGCCAACATCGTCCACGAGTACGCCACCAAGCGCTATCGCTCCAACGTGATGAACTGGGGTATGGTGCCCTTCCAGATGGAGGCCGAGCCCAGCTTTGAGGTGGGCGACTATGTCTTTGTGCCGGGTATCCGTGCCGCGCTCGACGGTGACCTAAAGGACATCGCCGCCTACGTGGTGCGCGCCGACGGTGCGGTCGAGCAGATTGAGCTCTACATTGCCGATATGACGGCAGAGGAGCGTGCCATCGTCAAGGCCGGCTGCCTGATCAACTACAACAAGTTCAAGGCCGCTGCCGAGTAACGCACTTAATTGTCCGCCCGGGGCTTACCCTTTCCCGCCCGCTCACGCGCTTCGCGAGGGTCGCGTTCGGGAAAGGGTAAGCCCCGGGCTACATTTCTGCGTTCTCGTTGGGTCTTGAGGGACGCTAATAAATAGACTTGCTTGATGCCGCCTCTGTTATCGGGGCGGCTTCTTTTGTCGAAAACCACCATGAAGGGGTAGGCGCCTTTGCGGTGGTTCCGTTTGTCTCGACCTGTAACATCTGGGCCCCTATTTGACGAGCGGTTGTTACAGATTGAGACAAACGATCGCCGCCGATCATTTCATCTCAATCTGTAACATCTAGGATCGAAAAGGGCCGCTAGATGTTACAGATCGAGACAGTGGAACATCGGAGCCGAAACCACCACAAAGGTGCCTGCCCGGCGGGTCCTTATTTCGATGGGGTCCAGGTTATTTCATCGTCAAATAGCCAAGTGCGTGCCGAGCCACTGTTGCGCGCTGTCTGCGGATCGGGCTCGCAGGTTTGTTCGTAGGCATCCTCGGTACACCGATCCATAAAATCGACGACTGCCGTCTGGTCGCCCTCCATGACGTAGATTACGTCGCCATCCGAGATATAGACCCCCGGTCCTTCATTGTCCACGCAGCCGGGGTCGTATGAGACGTTGCACAATTTGCTCCCGTTTGCCGCATCGAGCTCAAGGGTCGAATGATACCCGCCAACCATTTGGCCGTTCTTGGCTCGATATGTTGCGGCGCCGTACCACCGCTTAAACGTCTTGCCTTTGAGTAAACTGGTTGCCTTACCGATAAGCTGCTCATCTTGGGTATAGCGCGTGGCTCCAAGTTCGATTCGGGGATAGTTACTGACCCCAAGCGCTGCGGGCGTACCGTCGAAATCGACGGTGATCGAATCGGGTTTGACGATATCGGTGAGGATTTCGATGGGGTAGCTTACGGTTTCAACCGCCGCCTGCGTTGCCGAGGCAGGGAGAAATGCGAGATAGATAATTCCTACGCCGACTGCGGTAATCGCAAACGCTAAGACGAGCAGGCCGATATAGGTGGAGCGTTTCACGGCGGGTACCTCGCAAACAGTATGCATTCATTAAGATAAGTGATACCAGCTTACGACAATATTCAAAAGAAAGCGATCGGTCGAAATGACGGGGCGAAAAGGCCCTATTGGGCTTCGATTTGACCTCTAATAGGAATATTTGCCCCACTCATTCTGGGCGAGAGGTCAATAATTCAGTTCACGAGTCTTGAGCGATACTATTCTCACTAAACTCACTATTTTCACAGTAAGCACTATAAATACGATAGGGAGGACGACGAGAACGTTGTGACGTGCGATAGCTAAGCCGTTTAAGCCGGACTCTGACCTTGAATCTCCGCCTCTATCTGTGCGAACGGGCTATTGTCGGTTCTCGATTCCATCGCTGCGTTTTCGTTGGGTCTTGAGGGACGCTAATAAATAGGCTTGCTTGATGCCGCCTCTGTTATCGGGGCGGCTTCTTTTTGTCGAAAACCGCCACAAAGGGGACAGGCACCTTTGTGGCGGTGGGGACGAGCTCGATGTTGTTGTGATCGTTGAGCGGCATGTTAATGGGCACCTCTACAGAATTTCATCTGGGCTGGCGGGTTTGGTTGTTTTGGGGATGCCGAGTTTGGATGACGCGAAATCGTCAACATTGTCCTTAATTCCGTCTTTGGTGTAGACAGTGACCATATAGGTGCTGTGTCCGAATTCGCCCTTGTCGCGTGTTGCCCAGGCATCCCAGTAGGCGGCCCTGTTTCGCCCTTTGATTTTTCCGACACGGCGGAGTTCTGTTCGCTTTAATTTCTGGTTGCTATAGATGGTTCGACCGGCCTCCTCGGTGAGCCCGCACTGTCCAAGCATCTTGTCGAGGACTTGGTTCATGTGGCGCTCATCGGTGTTTGGTGCGTAGTCGTAGGCAAGGCCGATGGAGTCGAGTGGCTGGTCGTCGATTAGATAGTTTAGCGCCTGAGGTCCAAGGCAGAAATAGGGGGAGCATCCGTCGATCTGACCGAGCAACGGTAACTTGGACTGCCAAAGTCCGGTGGGAATTGCATATTCGTAGAACACGCCACGGCAGACAAAGGAGAGCGAGGTGGCACGCGAGCCGGCGTCGATCATCCCGCAAAGATCGAAGGGCGAGGCGATACCAAAAGAAAAGGGCGTGATGACGATAAGGAA
>DBFEQD010000028.1:0-238852 GCA_048326155.1 Collinsella sp. | reverse complement strand
CGCTGCCAGTTCTCCTTGAACCAGCCGCGCGAGTCGCCGTGGACGGCGAGGTCGACGACCTTCAGGCCCTCGATGCCGGTCTCGGCGACGGAGAGGTCCTTCTCGAATGCGATGTCTGCCATGTCTCTCCTCTCCCTACTGCCCCTGCGCGCGGTAGCGGGCCTCGGTGGCCTCCTTGGCCGGTCGCCACCAGGACTCGTTCTCGACGTACCAGTCGATGGTCTGCTTCAGCCCCTCGGCGAAGTCGGTGTGGGCCGGCCTCCAGCCCAGCTCGCGCTGCAGCTTCGTGGAGTCGATGGCGTAGCGGCGGTCGTGGCCGGGGCGGTCGGCGACCCAGTCGAAGTCCTCGGGGTCGCGTCCCATCGCCTCCAGGATCATGCGCAGGACCGTGATGTTGTTCCTCTCGCCGTCGGCGCCGATGAGGTAGGTCTCCCCCATGCGGCCCTTCGTGAGGATGTCCCAGACGGCGCTGGAGTGGTCCTCGGTGTGGATCCAGTCGCGGACGTTCTCGCCGCGGCCGTAGAGCTTGGGGCGCACGCCGTCGATGATGTTCGTGATCTGGCGCGGGATGAACTTCTCCACGTGCTGGTAGGGTCCGTAGTTGTTGGAGCAGTTGGAGATGGTCGTGCGCAGGCCGTAGGTGCGGGTCCAGGCGCGGACCAGCATGTCGGAGGACGCCTTGGTGCTCGAGTACGGGGAGGACGGGCGGTACGGCGTCTCCTCGGTGAACTTCGCCGGGTCGTCGAGCGCCAGGTCGCCGTAGACCTCGTCGGTGGAGACGTGGTGGTAGCGGATGCCGTATTTCCTCACGGCCTCCAGCAGGCGGAAGGTGCCCTCGACGTTGGTGCGCAGGAAGGGCTCCGGGTCGGCGATGGAGTTGTCGTTGTGGCTCTCGGCGGCGTAGTGAACGATGGCGTCGTGGCCGGGGACAATGCGGTCCAGCAGCTCCGCGTCGCAGATGTCGCCCACGACGAGCTCAACGCGGTCAGCCGGCAGCCCGGCGATGTTCTCGGGGTTGCCGGCGTAGGTCAGCTTGTCCAGGACGGTCACGTGCACCCCGGGGTGGTTGTTGACCACGTAGTGCACGAAGTTGCTGCCGATGAAGCCGCAGCCGCCCGTGACGATGATGTTCCTGGGCTCGAAGAGCTCTTCAGACATATCTGTATCTCCCATTGAATCGTTTAGTACTCGCGCGGGCTGTTGACGATCTCGCCGGCGGCGACCTTCTTCAGGTGCTGGCCGTAGACCGACTTGCCGTAGGCCTTGGCGGCTTCCTCCAGCTCGGCGGTCGTGATCCAGCCGTTCTCCCAGGCGATCTCCTCGGGCACGGACACGGGCAGGTCCTGGGAGTGCTCGACGGCGCGGACGAACTCCGCCGCCTCGTGCAGGCTCTCCATGGTGCCGGTGTCCAGCCACGCGTAGCCGCGGCCGAGGGTGACCACGGACAGCGTCCCCTCCTCCAGGTACATCTGGTTGAGCGTGGTGATCTCCAGCTCCCCGCGGGCGGAAGGCTGAACCCTATGCGCCTTGGCGGCGACGTCGCCCGGGTAGAAGTACAGGCCGGTGACGGCGTAGGAGCTCTTGGGGCGCTCGGGCTTCTCCTCGATGGAGACGGCCCTCCCCTCGCGGTCGAACTCCACGACGCCGAAGCGCTCGGGGTCGTCCACGTGGTAGCCGAAGACCGTGGCGCGGCCCGACTCGGCGTTCCGGGCGGCGCGCGTCAGGTGGCGCGACAGGCCGTTGCCGTAGAAGATGTTGTCGCCCAGCACGAGCGCGCACGGCTCTCCGCCGATGAAGTCCTCGCCGATGGTGAAGGCCTGCGCCAGGCCGTCCGGCGAGGGCTGCTCGGCGTAGGAGAGGCTCACGCCGAAGCGGGAGCCGTCGCCCAGCAGGCGCTCGAAGTTGGGCAGGTCGGTCGGCGTGGAGATGACCAGGATGTCCCGGATGCCCGCCAGCATGAGGGTGGACAGCGGGTAGTAGATCATGGGCTTGTCGTAGACCGGCAGCAGCTGCTTGGAGGTCACGAGCGTGAGCGGGTACAGTCGCGTGCCGGACCCGCCCGCGAGGATGATGCCTTTCATTTAATCTGTCCTCTACAATCGAAATGCGCTTTAGATCGAGTGATAAATAAGACTTGGGTATCCTATTTTGCTAAACCCCCTCATTCTTAACGAAATAGGCAAGGTAATGACTGCGGAATATGGCTACCTGAATTGCCCCTTCCATTTTTCAATGCTCGACCAAGGGAGATTGATTCCGGTTATTTCAGGTTGGTTAATCCAATCAGCCATTTTGAGTAAAAAGTCATCTTCTCGTTCGAAAACAGGAAGTCCGGTATCTTCACCGATGATCGCGTGCCAAATGTTGGTAATGGACTCACTTTGCTTCAACGCTATGAAAAGCGCCAGTATCGAAAATCAATTTATAATCCCACAATGATGTGAATTCGTTCGGGCAAATAACGACCGCAAAGTGATACAAGCGAATAAGATCCGGCAAGAGTTAGCGCCCAAACAGCAAATGTCGAAACACCAAGTGGAATGACGAATAATCCAAGCAGTTTCCAAACGGCCTTGAGAACAAGTATATGGCAGAGGTAGATTCCAAAAGAGGCGTTCCCAAGGTCAACAAGCAAAGTAGAAGATAATCGCGACTTGAATGATCCCGGAACCGCCATAAGAAGCGCGATCACAGCTAAAGAGGTCGCGGCAGAACCGAGCTTAAGCTGAGTTGTGGCCATATTGAAATCGCCAGTCAAATACCACCAGAAGCCTGCGACCTCCTGAATTATTAAAAATATAAAGAGCACTGCAACAAGCTGAGTGGTTCGTCCTTCAATGAGCGCAGCCCAACGCCTCCAGTCGAGACCGAAAACATAAAAGATGAGCCACATGGGACAGAAAACCTGTATTAGAGGCAATGCGATACCGGCAACGGCAGCGAGCTCCCCTAGAAGCAAGCAAGCCGGTGTCACACAATAGACAAAGAACCTATACCGTGAAAGGAGCCTGAACAGTACCGAAGTAAGCAGCACAAGCTGTGAATGGACCAATAGATAGTACATCTGAGCCGATACGGAGCCCACGGCGAACGCCAGAAACCCAGACGCCCATGAAGGGCGGGAAACGCCGCAAGATAGATAACGCTCCAGAACGCATAAGGTCCGGCAACCTTGCTAATGCGGCGTCGAAGACCCCCCCGCATTAAATTTGCGCTCGTCGGTAAGAACACCGGATAAAAACAAGAACAACGCAACAGAAAAGTTGAGGAATGGGCGAATGGCGACCGACGCGGCACATTGAGGAAGACAGTGGATAAGCACCACTGCGGAAATCGCAAGCCCACGAAGAGCTTGAAGGTAGCGATCCTTGGCCATCTAGGCTCTCCTTCCAACGAGTCTCTTTAGTCGTCGTTTAATACCACCAAGCTTGCCGCGGACACGCTGCCAGAGAGTGGGACGGAAATCCCACTTGTCCATGAGATCTGGGATGGAAAGCCCGGCAGACACGTCGTTCAAGAACTCGTCGCGCTTTGGATAAGGCGTGACAGAATGGACGAGGCTAGGGTTGCCCGCGATTACCCCATCAAGCGTCGCCGGACCGTTTGCAGTAAGCCCAGAAATAGCCTCGAATGCCCGCACGCCCTTCTCGGTATTGCATAGGACGGCAGATACGCCCTTGGAGTTGTCGACCTCGGGATGGGTATTCTGGAACCCCCAGAAATCACCGAGCGTGATATCGGCGCCGCTGGAGCGCTTTGCTGGACATGCCAGACAGGACGAACGAAGGCTCGCATTGGCCAGAAACGCTTTCATGTACCAGTCTTTGCCGAATATCTGGGACTCGGTGTCCCCGGTGTTGTCTTTCTCCGCTATGTGCTTGTACATAGCGGAGTAAGACAACCATCCGGTTGTCTTACTCCGCATATTGACGTCGCAGACGTCCGACCCGAAGGCCTCACCACGGTAGTCGACCCAGCGCGACCAGAGCTCTGGAGACGGAACACCGTGGCAGATGACGTCGACGCCGAGGAAGAGGTCAGAGTCGGCGAGTTTCCCCAGGTATGAGCGCATGCCAGCCACCTGGCATGCAGTACCGGCAAAGAGCGCCGGCCTGCCTTCACGCAGGGCAGCGCGGACGCCCTCGAAGACGCCGCGGCCAACCGCGCTCTGAACGTATTTCGAGCGCATAACGGCGCCGAGCGCCGGCCTGTCCTCCACGAGCACGTGACGAAGCTCGCGGCAACCGTCCGTCCACGCGGCGCCCGCCACAACACCGCCGCGCGAGAGAGCGTCACCGGCGAGTAGACCGAACACGCCGCCCGACGACGATCTATCGAGCAAGCCGACGTCATGAGCCTTCGCCCAGAGGGCGAACTCGCACCCGTCCTCCCCAGGGGCGTTGAGCGCCGGGCATACGGCGTCGCACGCCCCGCAGCCTACGCACCCGGAGGCGTCGACGGTGGGGTGTAGGAAGCCACAATCATCGGGTTCCATGGAGATGCATGACTTGGGGCAGCGGGCAGCGCACGCGCCGCAGCCGCAGCAACGGTCGCCAAGCGAGACGACCCTCGGGGATTTCTCGGAATCATTCATGATGGACCCTATCTAAGGAACGGGAGACGAGAGACGACCGCGATACGTTCGTCCTTCGTTAGGACGGCGAGCCAAAGGGCTATGGCGAAAAGCGCGCTGTAAACGGCGCCCCACTCGAGGAACGCGGGCCATCCGTTGACGGGCAGGACCGCCGTGCCAGCGAGGCAGGCGACGGTGACGGCAGCCCAGGCGAGCAGCACCGGCAGGTTCCGCTTCCAGAAAAAGAGCATGTCGAGACCGACCCGCTTCTGGTAGTACCAGTTCATCCACAGTCCGTTGCCGAGCACGATGCTGACGACATAGGCGATCGCGGGGGCCCACGGCCCCAGCGCCGGGGCGGCCGCGGCGGTGAAGGCAACGTTCCCGACCGCCATCGCAAGGTAGACGAGACTCCTGGCGTGGTGCATGTTCTTGGCCCTCTGGATCTCGATGCCGACGTTCTGACAGAGGGGCACCATGACGGGTAGCGTCATGGCGAGCACGAGCCAGTAGGCCTCGGCGAAGCCCGGGCCCGCCCACCTCGTCACGAAAAACTTCCCGAGAATAGCGAAACCTCCGTACACCCAGCAAAACAGTACCATCTGGTAGCGGCCCACGCGCGTCATAAGGCGAGTGAGCTCGGCGTTGTCGTCCGAGGTGGCGACGATGCGGTTGACCTTCGGAATGAAGACGTTCGACATCGTGGTGGAGAGCGAGTAGAAGACCTGGCGGATGTTCACGGCCACCGCGAACAGAGATACCGCAGTCGCGCCCGAGATGGCCCCCAGCATGATGTTGGGCACGCTCTGATTGACCATCTCGCAGACCTGGTTACCGAAGATCCAGGCACTGAAGGCGGCGATGCCGCGCATGACGCCCCAGTCGGCACCCCTGAGCTCGAAGCGCATGCCCAGCACGACGATGGCGTAGCGCGCGTTGAGGGCGAGCAGGACGAGGTTCACCGCGAGCTGTGCTAGGGCAACGCCCACGGGCCCCATACCGGCGGCCAGCAGGGCCCAGGCGCACAGCGGCGTCGCAAGCGTGGTGACGAGCTGCCTGGTCTGCTGGTAGACGAAGCGCTCGTGCGCCGTGATGTAGGAATTGAACACGACGGTGAACAACGTCGAGGCGACGTTGAGCGTCATGATGGCGAGCAGCTCCCGGGCGAGCGAGACCTGCGCCTCGGTGAACCCGGCCGAGAACACCGCGCCGGCGTTTGCGGAGAAGCCCATGCCGAGGGCGACCGCCGCGGCTGTGACGGCGACGTAAAGCGTGAGGTACATGCCGTTCAGGTGCCGGATGTCGCGCTCGCCGCCGTGCGCCACCGTCTGCGTGTAGAAGCGCACGTAGGCCTCGGAGAAGCCGAAGGACAGGAGCGTCAGCGAGAAGACAAAGGAGTTCGAGCTCTGGAAGACGCCGTAGTCCGCCTGCCCCACGTAGGACAGTAGCATCGGCGTGTAGACGAGGTTGACGAGGTTCTTTGCGAGGATGTTGGCGTAGCCGAGGAGGGCGCCCGCCTTACGCTGGCTAGCCACGGGCGGCCTCCGAGGGAATGCTCAATCCACATCTATCGAGGAATTCAACAACGATCTTCCTCTGAGCTGCCAACCTGTCATACGCCTTTGAATAGTCACTCTCGAGCAGTTCCGAATTACATACGGAAAGAATTGACCGCTCAACGAAAGAAACACCCAGCTCGCTGGCTAGCGTGTCGAATCGGCTGCTCATGTCTGGACCAGTGGACTCACGAGGGCAATAAATCAGCGGCTTCCCGAACAAGATCGAGAAAATTGATCCGTGATATGAATCTGTCGCTACAAGCTTTGCGTGACGGACGGCATAGAGGAACTCTGAAGGCCCGAGGGCGTAGTAGCGCGCATCCCCTAGTAAATCGACCCTCTTGCAGCTAAGTGAATCACAGATTTCGGCAACCCTCTCTTCGTAAGCCGCACTCCCGAGGAAGTACGTCAATACATAATCATTTGGAAGCCCGCAGTGCGGCTCTTTTTCATACCTTTCCCACCAGGAGCCGTCAAACATCAGTGTTGGGTCAATCAACACCTCGGCCTTTAAGCCGTACAGACTGTTTATAAGCTCGGCGCTCTTCTGCTCACGAACGGACAGCCTATCAAACCCGTCGAAATAGCCGTGGAACAGCTCACGCTTCTCCTCGGGAATCGTCGGAGCTGCCAAGCTTGGCGAAAAAGCAATGCGCTTTTCTCTTGGCGAAAACGTGAGAAACATAGTGGAGTTAGCGTCAGGGGAATACGGAGACCAAACTTGGTCGCTCCCAGCAACGAAAAAGTCATAGGATTTAATGTCACGTGGAGGGTTGGAATCAGATATAACCTCCCGGCTAAAGGAAATGTTACGGGAATTGAAATCCTCAAACGAACGATGCCTCTGGATGTGGGCAACGGCAAGCCCCTTTGGAATGAGCGAAGCCAAAGACTTGAGCTTGTATTTGGCAGATCTCGAGTCCTTCTGTCTGAACGTAAGGACATCTGCACCCGAGAGTTTGAGAGTTTCTTGGACAGCAAGGTTCTGGAGCCTCTGCCCATAGTTGTCCCCATGCGTAAATGTGGAAATGCCTATTTTCATGTTCAAACCTGTTCTTCGTCTCTATCAATAATCAAATAGTCTGCAGCCGAGGAATTCCACGACCAAGCCAGCGCTCCACAGAGCAGCAGTAGGCACAAGCAGCAGTTCACCCTTGTAAAGCACTGCGTATACAGAAAGGTAATAAGAATTGTTAGCAAAAGGAGCAAACGAACAATCCGGCCATTAGATCCTTTTTCCTGCTCCATAAACTCACTAACCACGGAGTGGAAAAACGCTACATACGCTGCCGTCTCCCAAACCCCCATGAGAATCAAGAAAGACCCCATATCCGCTTGACCAAAGTGGTTAAACGACATGAACCCGGACGCGTAGAAGCTTGAGGCTCCAAGACCCTCTCCGAGACTCCATGTAGCCGGTCTCAAGAGAGCGAAGCCGATGATAGCAATCCTCTCGTTACTGCCGTCGGCAGCAGTACCGACGGAAGCTGAACTGCCAACCATATCGAACAGACCAAACACTTGCGTATCCACGAGGATCTGGAACGCAGGCACCAAGGCGTATGCAATTGTCAGGATAAAATACAAGGCGACAAGCCAAAAGAAGGGACCCGAAACATCCGCTTCTCCTCTCATGACTGAAATAAGCCAGAACATCACTAAAACGAGAGGAAGGATTATGAAGAGCGCCTTATTATCGTTGAGTGTCGCAAGATAGAAGGACAGGACGATAAGGCAGACGTTGTAAGCGATGGCAAGGGATGGCCAGAGAGGACCCCGAAGCCTCCTAATCCAGACGAAGTTGTAGAGCACGACGAATGAAGTGTAAAGGGCCACCGCATGGACGGACGCATAAGAGAACAGGCCGGAGATATTGTCCTCGAAGTAACTGATGTCGTTCGTTGTCGCAGCGATCATCCCATGGGTAGAGTACTGGATAAACATGATCGCCATATTGAGAAGCAATATGGCGTTGAAGACCGGAAAACCTGCATCAAAGAGTCCAAGAAGAAAATCCCTCTTGTTAGTGACCAAAAGAAAGAAGTAAAGCGTATAGACAAACGGGTAGAGGAGCAGCAAAATATTCGCCCTAAACGTTTCCATATTGCCACCCAAGAGGGCACCAGACAGCCACCCTGCAACGGTAATCAGCCCAAGTAGTAGCGCTCTACCGCTATATTTCCATCCGGAGAAGAGCGCCCTCACGCAAATCATGCCGGTAATTACCCAGTTGAGGTATCGCCCCAGACCATAGTACTCAAGGAAGAAAACCTGCGCCAAGATACCTATAACGATCGTCGCATCCGCCAGGTCACCCATGCAAACGGTTAGAACGCCTTGCTTATTAGGGAGATACCAACGACCTCTTCGACCAGCCCGCTCCTCCGCTTTATTTATAACGAGCCTCGCATGCCTATGATCTTGCATTGAGTACCTCCAGCAGCACACGTTCAATCAGCCTCGTGTGCATGTGAACTCCCGTGTTGAGACCTACCGAGGAGCATGGAAGCAGGTCTACGATCTCATCTGAATCGACAAGATCGAGCGGACCAGGCTTTCCGCTCCTGAAACGATTGACCTCCCTGATAAGCCGGCTCTTATCCCTAAACAGCCCGATTAGCTCCTCCTCGTTATTCAGCACCAAACCGGACCCATGCTCAACGACAAAGTCGGCGACATTGCCTGCACATGCACTCGAAATCGTATAAGCGTTTGCGGAGTAAGATTCCATACAGGTGTAGCTATAGGTCTCTGGACAAGATGGCCACATGACAACGATGGCAATCTCGCACTCCCTGAGAGAGTCGGTCATGGCATTTGGGTGCTTCTCATCAAATTCGACAAACCGCTTGTTCATCCCTGGATACATATCGTTCGAGCTGTTGAAGACGAAGAACTCGTACTCTTGTTCATCGACCGCAGATACGAGGCGAAGCCAGGTCTCCCAGCCCTTTGTCTTCCTCGGCATCCCCAGAAAGGCAACCCTGATGCGCTCCCCTGCGTTCAGAGGACGTCTGTTGCCCAGATACTCTCCAAGCAGCTTTTGGTGCGGTATTACATCAACAAGGCCCTCGTATTGGGGCCTGAATGAGAGAAACCGATTCTTCGTATAGGTCGAAGGTGCAACAAAACGGAGATTTTTGATGGAGTCAAACAGCCCTTGGATCTTCGACTCCACACGAAGGCTGTTACTGAAGTGGGGGCATTTCTCGCAGGGAGCGTCGCCGAGCCTTGAGCTGTCACAAAAGCCGCTCCTATTTTGGAGGTTATAGCTTGTACAACACAGGTAATAGTCGTGGAGAAAGGCCCTGACCGGTGTTTTGCCTGTAACTTTTAGCAGTTCGGAGACTTTCTCAAGGCTCACGTACAGAAGGTGGTGGATATGAAGCTCAAGAAGGCTGAAGCCGCTTTTTTGCCAGCTGCAAAGGGCCTCGCACACCTGGGCAATACTGAAAACACCAGCCTCCACCCCGTCGACCGTAACCCCGAATTCGCAAAATAGCATCTGGTCGTCCCTGAACAGGGTCTTCTTAACCGAGTGGAGATAGACGTAACTTATGCCGTGCGACGCCATGGCCTGCTGACTCGCCATAATAGCCTTTGGGGTGCCGGTCTTGTCCTTGAGATAGTCGCAAAAGGCAAGCGCTAGGACGTACCCACTATTGTGCGGTTTGGGAATGCTTTTACTCATATCATCGCTTCCCAAACAAGAGGAGAGATCTATTGAAAAGGCCCTCTTGTAGACTGCCGAAATTTAGCCTCGAAGAGAAAGAAACCCTGCACCTAGCCATGAAAGAAGCGTCCATTTTCGATACCAACTCTCCAAGAGCACGCTCTGGAGGAAGAATGCAGTCGGAATAAGTTGAAAGAAGTCCAGTAACTTGCTTTGCAAGAGTAATCTCTCGCGGATGACAAAAACTATTGATTTTCTCAATCACTTTAGATGGTAAATCAGTACTCACACCGACCACATTACGACCATGCTGGCGATATCCCATATGAGGAGAAGCATCGAAAACAATCCGATAACCCAGCAGCACGCATAGATTAGCTATCAGCTTATCATGCATGATGACGGGATGGGGCAGCTCATGCAAGCAAACAACTTCCCAAATACGCCTATCAAATACTTGCGTACATCCCATAGGTGACCCAATGCAAAGCTGGTTGAGAGGGTCGTTATCTCGATAAGATATGCACCTTTGTTGCCCATAGGTTAACCGGCCCATCTCATTACCAGCTGAATCTACAAGTCTTGAATTGCAATGATAAAGAGCCAAATTCTCCTGCTTCTTAAGCTGTTTAATCGCAGTTATCAGTTTATCGCTATCCCAAATATCATCTTGGTCGGAAAACGCATAGTAATCAGCTTCGGGAGCATTCCGCAACAACGTCAAAAACCCTAAAGCAGGTCCTAGGTTTTCTCCTGTTAACAAAGTCAGACTGCCCTCATCTGCATAGCGCTGCAGAAGATCACGAGTACCATCAGATGACCCGTCATCACGGACAAAAAGACGTACGTCAACTTCAGCCTGCGAGAGAATGCTGTCAATTTGTTCTGAAATAAATGGGATGCCATTGTATGACGCCATTAATACGACGCACTTTGGCACCTTGGAATTACTCAACATATGGATTACCTTATCATTAATGCCTAAAGCAAACGCTCTCGATGTGTTAACCCCTGAGCAAACCCAGTGCAAGCAGTATATCCTTGACCAAGTACTTGGCGCAGTCTTTTGGCCTCGCCCTGAGAACGAGTCGGTTAACCCGTACCCCGTTACGAAAGCCGTCCATAAAGGTATTTCTTTCTATAGGCTTCGTCGAAGGACGTTGAAGCTGTTCATTGTTGGCCACAGCTAGACCAGGATCAACCGGCAAAAGCTCAAGGTCCGTCATTTCTAACAGTTCTCGACCCTTGTCTGTCTGCACAAGTGCGAGGGATATCCCGTTCGCGACCTCATCAGAAAGCTCGCTACCCCATGAATCGCCAAGCGTAATATCGGAGACACGATCACCCTTGGCGTAGCGGCAGGAGTAGCAGCCTTCCGTATACGGTAAACCCGAGAGGAAAGCAATCGAGTAGCGATCGCGGACACCCGTCCTACCCACAGTTTCAGCTCCGCGATAGCGGAGCTGAAACTGGACTTTCTTTCGAAAGTCCAGTATCAGCTCATTAGACAGGTTGTTACCTGTCTCTTCCAAGAATCGGCTCAGGACCTTGGGGGACGGTGAACCATGACAGATAAGGTCGATGGTGTAAAGGGAATCGGCTAAACGGCTTCCAACGAAGTTACGCATCGCAGCAACCTGACAAGGAAGACCGATAAAGAGAACCCTTTGACCACCTTGCAGGGCCTCCCTAACCTCGCGGTACGCACCAAGCGGATTGCTTTTGACGTATTTGGAGCCTTGGGCCCTCCTCAAGTAATCCGCATCAGAAGTGAGGTGGAACCGGAACTCACCGCCCTCCTGTGCACATGAACACACTAATCCATTTGACGCCACAAACGCCTCCGAGATGGCCGTAGCCAGACCCCCGGACGAAGATGACATTCTGAGCGATGTATCTTTCGCCCACCCCTGTAGCCACTCGAGAGGACGCAACGAAGATGGGGATACCATCTGGGGACACGTTTTCTCGCACAGTCCACATCCCACGCACCTTGTAGGATCAATACGGGCGTTATACGCCTCAATCGTATCCTCAATGGCAATCGCTCCATGTCGGCATGAATCGACGCAGGCCATACAGCCAGCGCACATATCCTTCTTGCATACCGTCCTAGTGCCAACGTTTGACAATGCCCTACTCCTCAATCATGCTCTTGAGCTGCGCTAGGGACTTCTCCCTCTCCGCACCCATCACGTCGTTGACCCGACCAAAGTCAATCTGCTTGGATGCTAACTCGACATCATCTAGATTCTGAAGCACTCTGTCCGTGAGGTCCGTGAGTCGCAGAATACTCACGTTCCTGCTCGAGGTTCCGTTCTTGGGCAGCACTTCTACCAGCGGCGTATTGAGATTTATGGCAAAAGCCGTACCGTGGAACGAGTCCGTGACTAGGCATGCTGCGTTGTCGACATACGAGAGAAACTCAGCAAGCGTCGGCAGC
This sequence comes from Collinsella sp., assembly GCA_048326155.1. Lineage (GTDB taxonomy): Bacteria > Actinomycetota > Coriobacteriia > Coriobacteriales > Coriobacteriaceae > Collinsella. Next base: position 226,604 of record DBFEQD010000028.1, on the reverse strand, counting down.
CACTTGAACTTGCCCTCGCGTGAGGCCTGGTGCAGGCTTGCGGAGATCCGTATCAGGGGCAAGCCAAGCTTTTTGGCAACCTTCACGGCGTACTGCCCCACCGTCGGGTCGCTGTGAATCTGGTAGACGAGGATGTATTCGCCCTTCGGGGCAGGTGCCGCCATCCTTCTCCACGCCTCGCCATCAAGCAGCAGCGTGGGATCGACAACCTGTCCGGCCTCTATGCCCCACGAGGCAAGCTGCTCGCGCGCGGCATCCTCGCGTACGAACACGGCCTCATATGCTCGAAGGTCCTCGAGAAACCTGGGGCGCACGCTATCCGGGATATTCTTCTTACCAAAGCTTGCCGCATATGAGATGCGCCTTGCGCCCTCGGGAGCAAACTCAAGCGCGTATGACAGGTCGTATGCGCCCGAGCTGATGGGACCCCACACCTGATCGCTTCCAGTCATATAGACATCGGCCTTGGGCGGATTAGCCTTCAGCTCCTCCAGGGATGCATAGTGAGGGCTCATCTTAAGCAGCTGGGAACGCTCACGCGCAAACCGCTTGCCCGCCACCCTTGTCTCAGGCTCCATCAGAAGTCTGTAGACAGACTTCTTCAACGGGTTCCCGTTCCAGGACGGCTTTGTCGAAAGAAGCGTCCTCACCTGCTGGGATACGTCCTCACAAGCAGGTACATAGTCCATAATCTCGAACTCATGCCCCAAGCTCTCTACCGCTCGTTGTGTCGCATATGCCTGGAGCAGGGAGCCATAATTAGAGATTGCGTGCCTGGTTATGCAGGATACTTTCACGTGTTTCCTCCGATTGATATCGAGCAACCGCTATTTCTGAATTTTTGCATTCGATTTTTCCACCCGGCTGCACTACAGCGCCTCCTCAGTCTCGTACACGTGCGCGTCGGCTCGGCTTGCGTCGGAAAGGCCGTCGTTGATCGCGGCGTGCATGTCGCAGGTGGAAAGAGCGTCCAGCTCCTCCTTCGTCACCTTGCCCGACTCGTAGTCGCGCACGATGGGGAGCTCGTGCATGTCGAACTTCTTGCCGGGCTTGAGCTTGTGCGCCAGCACCCACGACGCGGGTTTCCAGATGTACTTGTGCATGGCAGGAGACACGGAGCCGATCATCCAGCAGTTGCGGTCGCAGTGGCGCACGCAGCCGCGCACTTTCTCGGCCTGGGCGCTCTCCCACAGCTCATCCCAAGACTCGTCGTTAAGGTTGCCCATAACGAGCTTCTCCTTGGTGCCGTTGCAGGGCATGACGTCGCCGTAGGGGTCGATGAAGAACGTGTCGAACGCCATATCGCACGGGAGCAGGCGCTTCTGCCCATAGATGTAGTTGATGAGGCCCATGTTGAAGTACGCGCGGAACCACTTCTTGGGCTCGTTGGACTTGAGGAGCTCGTTTACCAGGTCCTCGAAGTTCTGGGCCACCATGGGACGGTCCTTGATGATGTTCTTCGCCTCGACAAAGTAGAAGCTGTTGTGCAGGCTGGCGGTGGCGAACTCCATGCCGAGCTCGTCGGAAAGCTTGTACAGCGGCACCAAGTCCGCAGCGTTGCGATCCTGCACCGTCATGCCAAAGCCCACGTCCGGGTGCTTCATTTCCACGAGCTTCTTGAGCGTCTCGTAGCCGCGGTTGAAGCCGTTCTGGAGACCGCGGATCTCATCGTTGGTCTGCTGCAGACCCTCGATGGAGATGCGGATTCCCACCTGGGGGAATTCCTCGGCAAGGGCGATGATGCGGTCGGTGAAGAAGCCGTTGGTGGAGATGACGATGCGGTCGGACTTCTTGTACAGCTCGCGCACGATATCCGCAAGGTCGGTCCTGATGAAGGGCTCGCCACCGGTGATGTTGGTGAAGTACATGCGCGGGAGCTTCTTGATTACGTCGAGGGAGAGCTCCTCCTCCGGACGGCTGGGAGCCTTGTAGCGGTTGCACATGGTGCAGCGCGCGTTGCAGCGGTACGTTACGATTACGGTTCCGTTGAGTTTCTTCTCGGCCATGGGTTAGGCCACCACCTTCCGGTCAATTAGTTCTTGATACAGGGAGACGAGATTCCGGATGTATTTCTCTTGATTACAGTTCTCTGCCACGAATGAACGGCAATGCGCGCTCATCGCGGCGTAAGCCGCAGGATCGGCGGCCACCGCCGCACCCCTACGGATTGCATCTGCGAGTCCTGCCTCATCGTGGGCTTCAGCCAGGAAGCCCGTTTCACCCTCACGTACCAGCTCGGGTATTCCGCCCATGTTCGTACCGATAACGGGCTTGCCCGCGGCGAGTGCCTCGAGAACCGCATATGGCGCGTTCTCGAGCCACTCTGACGGCGCAGCCGCCAGAGTGGCTCGATTCACAAGTCCGCGCAGGGCGTCACCGGTTTTATATCCAACCAGCTCAATCCTCGAGCTTATTTCGTTTGGCATTGCGGAAACTTTGACCTTCACAGCATCACATTCAGGGCCATCGCCTGCAATAACAAGACGCCAATCAGGGATCACCGGTGCCGCCTTCTCAAAAGCATGCACGAGCGTTAACACGCCTTTCTCGCGAGAAAGGCGTCCCAGATACAGCATGTAGGGATCTTCATTATTTTGGTTGGCAACTTCCCGTGACATCGAATCGGGATTCAGGAAATTCCGCATGAGGACAAGCTGACGCTCGGGAAGCCCCGCTTCAATAAACTTGTTCCGCATGAACTCACTCGGGCAGATGATGCGATCGAGACGTGAATAGGTTTTGTGCCGTTTAAGCCACTCCGCCTCAGCCACCGCTAACGCGCTTTTTGCGATCGAACCCTTTACGCACTTCTTCTTAAGGCAATTGCCAAAATGACCCCCGAGACACGAATCGCAAACGTTGCCCTCGGAATCAAGCATAAGATAGCTCGGGCAAGCAAGAATCAAGTCGTGCGAGGTATACACAACCGGCGTTGGATGCTGCTTTAGCCAAGGAGCGTCCAAGATGGAAAACGTAATCTGCCTATGAGTGAGATTGAGATGGATTACATCGGGCTGGAATTCACGGCACAGCGCATCGAACTTCTCGCGCGCCTCTTTGGAATACACAAGTGCCTGCGCGGCCTTCGCCTTATCGACAATAGAGCTCGGTCTGTTATAGTCGCGATTCGTTACAAAGTAACGCGACCACTCAGTCGGCTCATTACGCTCATCCTCCATGCTGAAGAAGGCAACTTCATGCCCAAGAGCGCGAAGACCATCGGCAAGAGCAAAGTAGTACGTCTCGCTTCCACCCTTGCGCCAATGAAACTTATTTACAAGAAGGATCTTCATTACGCAACACCCTCATACAAAGCAAGCGTCCTTTGGACGACGCTGTTCCAGTCATAGCCATTAATCGCGCGGTCACGTGCCATGGCGCCCAGCCTCTCCGCTTGGGCAGAATCCGCTATCAGGCCTTCAAGCACGTCGCGCAGCGCCCCCGCGTCTCCGTGTGGGAACGTGAGCCCGCAACCCTGCAGAACATCCGCGCACTCGGGAATATCCGAGGTAACGCATGCCGCACCGTGAGACATGGCCTCCAGCAAGCTCATGGGCAGGCCCTCAACGTCGGAGGGGAGCGCGTAGCAATACGCGTTGGAGTACAGCTCGGAGAGCAGGTTGCCCTCAACGTGGCCGGTAAAGAGCGCGCGGGGGTCGGACGCGGCAGCCTCTTTGAGCGCCACGGCGTAGTCGTCCGTATCGGAGGAGTCGCCCGCGATAACCAGGCGCTTATCCGTCTTTACCTGCTTGTACGCCTCCACCAACAGTTCCGGTCGCTTCTCGGGCACAATGCGACCGAGGTAGAGGACATAGGAGCCCTGGGTGAGCCCCAAGCGCTCGGAGATCTCCTTCGCGGGAAGATCCGCCTCGGGAGTGATGCCGTTGGGAATGAGCGTAGCCTCGCGGCCGTAAGCCTCCTTGAAGTACTCCTGATTGCCCCGGGAAAGCACGATGAGCGCATCCGCGCACTTGGCCGCCGTCGCCTCGCCGAACTTGATGTACTTGGAAGCCAAGCCGCCCCATTTTGCACGCTGCCAGTCCAGGCCGTGGATCGTTGCCACGGTCCTGATGTCCGCGGAACGCGCAAAACGAAGGGGGACACACGGCCCCTCTGCGTGATAGTGAATTACGTCTGCCCCGTCTTTGATGGCGGCCCTTGTTGCGGCAAAGCTGCTCGTGAGCGCAGAGAGCCCCTTGATGTCCAGAGCCTTTACGGGAACGATGCGGTAGCCATCCTTCTCGTAGGGCTCGGAAGGAGCTCCTTCGCCCATACGGTCGTAGCAGGTTACTTGGTGACCAAGGTCTGCCATACGGCGAGCAAGCTCGCCTACCACCACTTCTACGCCGCCCTCGCGCGAACCCGTTCTCTTTTGGCCTATCATGGCGATGCGCATGCTACACGGCACCTTCCCCAGAGAACATCGTCTTCAGCGTGCCGAATATCAACCGCAGGTCCTGGCGCAGGCTGCGATTCTCTATATAGTCAAGATCCAGCTCAACCATTTCGTTGAAGCCCAGGTAGCTGCGGCCCATTACCTGCCAAGGACCGCTGCAGCCGGGTTTTACCGCCAGGCGCTTCATGTCGTGCTCGCTGTACAGGGCAACCTCGCGCGGCAGGCCGGGGCGCGGGCCAATGAGGTTCATTTGGCCCAAGAACACGTTGATGAGCTGGGGCAGCTCGTCGATGCTGTGCTTGCGAATGAAGTTACCCACACCGGGAATAATGCGCGGGTCGTGCTTCATTTTAAACATGGGGCCAGTGGCCTCGTTTTGGGCCTGCAAGTCCTTGAGCATTTGGTCTGCGTTGGGAACCATGCTGCGGAACTTGTAGATCTTAAACAAGTAGAACGTGCCGTCTTTGCGCACGCGGCCCACGCGCCACTGTGAATATAGGGGGCTGGCGCCCGGGCTCTTTATGCAAATGACCACGCTCAGAATTACCCCGGGAATAAAGAGCAACACCAGGGCTCCGCCGGCGGCGACAATGTCCACCGTACGCTTAACAACGCGGTAGAGCCTGTGCCCAAGCTCGGGCTTCACGCCGGAGTTGGCACCGCGCAGCATCTTGTACGCTTCTTCGTTTGTAAGGTAATCCCCCGCAGCACCGGCTGCGGCAGTGACGGAATTCGCCGTGGCGGCCGTGCGCGTCTCCCGCGCGCCCTGTGCCATGGTCATCATCGTAGGCTCCAAGAGCCCCTCCCCCGATACTTTTTGCCTTCGGTCGTCCGCTTGCGAGCTTGCAGCTAGGCGATCGCTCTTCTGTGATTGCGCATAACGCGCTGCTCTTTTGAAAGCACCGCAAGGCCAACGCGGGTGGTTACGCGTCGGCCGCACAAGTCGAGCTCCAAATAAGCAGTGCTCTTGCGTCTGTTAATGGTTTTGATAAGGCCTTCGTGTCCCAGCAGCGGACCTGCCGTAACTACGACCTGGTCGCCGTCTTTTAGGGCCTCGCTCATGGGTACTACGCGGTCTCCCCTATGCGTAAATCCGCCAATAAGCTGAACCTCTTCTTTTGCCAGCGGCACAAACTGACCGTCCTGGGAAAGCACCCGGGCAAAGTCGTCCATGCGTAGCAGATACTGTTGCACGGTACGGGGATCTGCCGTGTCGCAGATAAGGTAACCGGGAAAGAGCGGCTTGGTCGTGTTGACCCATTCGCCGTGTACCTTGATCTCGGTTTGAAATTGGGGATAAAAGAGCTCTTGCATGGCACCTGCCGGCACCCTGCGCTCGATGCGCTCGCGCATTACGTCTTCGCGACCGTTAATGACCTGGATCACATACCACACGAGCACCACCCCCTTGCTGTCTTACGTGTGGCTCACGGGGTTTGGGTATGGCTTCGCCAGGGCGCTTGTGCGCGAAGGCGCTCCATATTCAAACCCTGAGCCCAGTTAGACAAGCACGTGGCTCTGCCCCACCGTGAACGGTATGTATAAAAGCAGCGCTGAGGTTGTAGGCGCGGTTCACAAACTTACCTAAAACCTCAGTTGGCTGCGTGCGAACTAGTCAAGCAGATGCAAAACTGGACCGCAAACAGCTGAGGACTGCTGCGTTTTGCCATGCAAACAATTTGTTTGAATGCGACTAAATCAAATGAAAGCTTAATCAAACAAAAATGCACGACTACTTTATTGGAGCTCGTGGCTTTTCTGGCACCGCCGTTACGGCCGGATGCTGATCGACCCTGCGCTTTGAGGTTTAATGGAACCTGCGGCACAGTTGAACTCATGTGACTCGAATCATCCTAGCACAAGTATTTGATAGGAACCGATTTAGTTAATGTTGGACAACATATCTAAATAATTAGCGGGTTATTGCACAACTTTTTGGCGTGCAGCTTGTTGGGGAGCTCGAAAATAAGAAAGGCCACTCGTTCGAGTGGCCTTGCATTCACGATGGTGGAGACGAGGGGGATCGAACCCCTGACCTCTTGACTGCCAGTCAAGCGCTCTCCCAGCTGAGCTACGCCCCCGTGACGAGGAGATACTATAGGGGAATGTCTTTGGGGATGCAAGAGGAAATTTTGGGTTTGTTGCTCCGTCCCAGGAAAACCCTCACGGGCCGTCACCCTACTTGTAAAGGTAGGCGATTGCCGTTCCCTGGTGGACGGTTATCGTTGCTGTTTTTCTTACGATGTTGCTGATACCAGTGTCGGCTAGTAAGCCCAAGAAGGCGTGTTCCAGTTCCCATTCTAGGCCGTGTTCGCTTACCTGGGTGTTGGGGGCTATAGCAATAATGGAAAACGTTTTGCCCTCAGCGCCTTCGATGGTCCACGATTCATCTGCGTGAAGAATGCGGGCGACCACCTTGTCCTCGACGATCCAGACGGGGGCACCCTCGTAGCCCGCGAGCAGGCCCAGTACAGACAGTGCCATGTCGGGGCGGCCGCCGGTGGCGCAGGTCGCAACCACCTCGGCACCCGGCCAGCGACGGCGAACGGAATCGAGCGCCAGCGCCAGGTCGGTATAGTCCTTGTAGGGGTCATGGCGCTCTACTTCAAAGTCCTCGGCAGCATCCACCAGCGCGCGGCCGGCATCGCTCACGGTATCGGCGTCGCCTACGTAGACGTCGCAGCCCAGCCCGGCGCTCAGCAGCGCATCGAGCCCGCGGTCCACGGCCACAACGCGTTCGCACTCTCCCGCCAGCTGGCGCAGCAGATCCGCACTCGCCACCACGGGCGAGCCGCAGACCACTAATACCTTGTCCGACACAGCCCTCGCCTACCCCTCAAACTCCAACACGCGGGCCAGATCCAGCTCCTCGTAGCTATCGATAAAGATATCGCAGTTGTCGCGCACATCGTCGCGCTTCATGCGGCCGTGCGGGTCATAGATGCCCACACGCTTAAAGCCTGCGGCGCCAGAGCTCTTAAGGCCAAAGACCGCGTCCTCAAACACCCAAGCGCGCTCAAACTTGCACTCGTGGCGCTCCTCCAAGCGGCGCAGAGCCAGCTCGTACACATCGGGGAACTGCTTGGAGCGTCCTGCCTCACCCGTCGTGGTAACAAACTCCATGTAAGCGTCGAGCCCGGCACCTGCGAGCGCAGACTGCACCAGCTCGGCCGGAGTGGACGTAGCCACGCACATGGCAATACCCGCCGCCTTCGCCTGCTCAAAAAAATGCCAGGAGCCCGTCGCGCGGCGGCACCTTAGAGTATCCATCAATCAAAATCTCGCCCAGCTCGCGATACAGCTCCTCACCGTTTGCACCAATGCCCCACGTGTCGTGGTAGGCCTGGCACTCGTCCTCGAGCGACAAATGCTCAAACTGGGCAAAATCGTCGACCGTCACGTCGACACCGTGGCGGTGCAATAACTCGGGCTGGGCATAGGCCCAAACGGGCGTGCTATTTACCAGCGTGCCGTCGCAATCGAAAACAAAAGCAACCTTGGGAGCGGCGGTATGGGACATAAACGAACCTTTCGATATCAAATGGTAAACATCCTGCTAAAAACGTTTTACCAAACGTCAGCCAAACAATTTTGAAACCCAAATTGGTAAAACTGTCAAGAGTTTTACCACGTCAAATCTGCCAGTGGTATAAACATGTCGCTTACCGATTAAACGCCCCCGCAAATCCGCTTTCGTCCATAAAACTAACGCACAGGTGTTATCGTAGTTTCTGCCGAAAGTTCCACCGAGCACGCGAGGTGGAACGAATCACAGTAACTTCGCCGTCCCTTCGATTCGTGCAGCCTTGGACCTTTCGCATCTAGTCACCAAGGCAACACGCTGCCGCGTCATGATGGGATCAAACGTGAGCGATACAAAGCTAAAGCCAACGGCTAAAAAGCCCGCAACCCGCAAACCGGCTCCGCACACACCGGAGCTCTCCAAGGACGATGTCTACCTGTTTGGCATTGGAATGTGGGAGCGCAGCTGGGAAAAGATGGGCGCGCATCCCGACACGCAGCAGCGCACGCGCGGCTGGCGCTTTTGCGTTTGGGCGCCCGACGTAAAGAGTGTCCATGTCATTGGTGAATTTAACGACTGGGATGAGCAGGCCAACCCGCTGGTGCCCGTGCATACGAGCGCTATTTGGGAAGGCTTTATTCCTGGCGCCGAGCAGGGTCAGCTCTATAAATATCTTATTGAGACCAACGAGGGTGAAAAGCTCTACAAGGCCGATCCGTATGCCTTTAAGGCCGAGTGCCCTCCGGGTACCGCGAGCGTGCTGTGGACCCTCGATGGCTACAAGTGGAACGACGCCGCGTGGCTCAAGCGCCGCGCCAGCCACAACCACATGTCGCAGCCGCTCAACATCTACGAGGTGCATATTGGCTCGTGGAAGCGCCACGGCGACACGCCACAGGGCGAGCCCGACGAGTACGGCAACTACCCCGGCCCCATGGATCCTTTCCCCGCGCAGCGCGGCGAGTTCTACACCTACGACGACTTGTCGGTGGAGCTCGTGGACTACGTGCGCGACATGGGCTACACGCATATCGAGGTCATGCCGCTCATGGAGCACCCCTTCGATGGCTCCTGGGGCTACCAGACGACCGGCTACTATGCCGCCACGTCGCGCTACGGCAACCCGCAGCAGCTCATGCACTTTATCGATGCGTGTCACGAGGCGGGCATCGGCGTGATCATGGACTGGGTGCCCGGCGGCTTTTGTGCCGACTCCCACGGCCTTGCCACCTTTAACGGCCACATGCTGTTTGAGCACGAGATTCACCCCAACTGGGGCACGCACAAGTTTGACTTCGCTCGCGGCGAGGTCCGCTCCTTCCTGGTCTCCAACGTGCTGTATTGGCTCGAGAACTTCCATGTGGACGGCATTCGCATGGACGGCGTGTCCAGTATGCTGTACCTCAACTTTGGCATCGACGATCCGGGTCAAAAGAAGTTCAACAAGTACGGTACCGAGGAGGACCTGGACGCCAGCGCGTTCATTCGCCAGGTCAACTGCGCCGTTGAGGCTCACTTCCCCGACGTGATGATGATGGCCGAGGAGTCCACCGCGTGGCCGCTCGTGACCTACCCGCCGCAGGACGGCGGCCTGGGCTTCCACTACAAGTGGGACATGGGCTGGATGAACGATACCCTGCACTACATGCAGACCGATTTTCCGTGGCGCCCCGGCAACCACGGGCTGCTCACGTTCTCCATCATGTATGCCTTTACCGAGAACTTTATCTGCCCGCTGAGCCACGACGAGGTCGTGCACGGCAAGTGCTCGCTCATCGGCCGCATGCCGGGCGACTGGTGGCGCCAGTTTGCCGGCCTGCGCACGCTGGCTTTCTACCAGATGACGCACCCCGGTGCCAAGCTCAACTTTATGGGCAACGAGATCGGCCAGTTTATTGAATGGCGCTACTACGAGTCCATCCAGTGGTTCTTGACCGAGGAGTACGAGACTCACCGTCATCATCAAGCGTTTATCAAGGCGCTCAACCACCTGTACACTGCCGAGCCTGCCCTGTACGAGCGCGGCTACACCGACGACGGCTTTACCTGGATCGACGCGGACAACTCCAAGCAGTCCATCGTGAGCTTTGTGCGTCAGGGCGAGGACGTCGATGACGATCTGGTAATCCTGATCAACTTTGACCCGGCAAGCTACGAGAGCTTCCGTGTGGGCGTGCCGCGCGAGGGTGACTGGGAGGTCATCTTCGATTCCGACCGTCCCGAGTTTGGCGGCAGCGGATATGCCGGTGAGGAGCCCTACACCTGCTCGAGCGAGCCTTATCCCTGGAACGGGCAGATGGACTCTATCGAGATGAAGGTGCCCGGCCTGGCAGGCGTGGTGCTTAAACGCCGCGGTCCCAGTAGCTACAAGCCGCCGGTGGTCGAGAAGCCCAAGAAGGCGACACGCAAGCGCACGTCCTCGGTGAAGCCCAAGACCGCAGCTGCTAAGAAGGCTCCGGCCAAGGCGAAGGCTGTCAAGGCTTCGGCCAAGTCCACCACGGCCAAAAAGGCAGCCACTAAAAAGGCTGCTCCCAAGGCCAAGGCAGCCGCTGCTAAGGCTCCTGCCAAGAAAGCGTAACAAAGCCGTTACAGCTGTAATCACCCGCCTCGCCGAGGCGTAGGATACAAGTCATAACCGTTCCGGGAGAAACATCCCCGGGGGAAAGGAACGTATGAATAAGATCTTCGACAACAAGCAGGAGTTTACTGTGCTCTATCGCGATGCCGTCATGAGCATCAGCGGCAAGAGCGTCGAGGCCGCCAGCGACCTCGACCGCTTTAATGCCCTGGCCAAGCTCGTGGCCGAGAAGGCCCGCACCGTTGCCACCAAGAGCGACGCCCGCGCCACCGCCGAGGGCAAGAAGCGAGTGTACTACTTCTCGATCGAGTTTTTGATCGGCCGCCTGCTCGACAACTACCTGCTCAACTTTGGTGTGCGCGACATGGTCGCCGAGGCGCTCGACGACATGGGCTTCGACCTTTCCGTCATCGAGAACCAGGAGCCCGATCCGGCTCTGGGCAACGGTGGCCTGGGCCGTCTGGCCGCATGCTTCCTGGATTCCATGGCAGCCGAGGGCGTCGCCGGCTACGGCAACGGTATGCGCTACCGCTACGGCCTGTTTAAGCAGGAGATCGTCAACGGTAGCCAGGTCGAGGCCACCGACGAGTGGCTCACCCACGGCTACCCCTGGGAGGTCCGCCGTCAGGACAAGGCCGTGACCATCAAGTTTGGTGGCCACGTTGAGGGCTTTGAGGAGAACGGCCGCACGTTCTACCGCACAGTTGACACGCAGGACATCCTGGCCGTCCCTTATGACATCCCCGTGGTGGGCTATGCCGGCGAGACCGTCAACAAGCTGCGCGTCTGGGCTGCCGAGCCGGTCGAGGAGCACTTTGACCTGGAGGCCTTCAACCGTGGCGACTACGCCCTGGCCGATGCCGAGCGCGCCGAGGCCGAGGCCATCAGCGCCATCCTCTACCCCAACGACGCCGGCGAGCACGGCCGTCTGCTGCGCCTGAAGCAGGAGTACCTGTTTGTATCGGCCGGCATCTACAGCCTGCTCGACACCTTTGAGAAGGAGCACGGCGAGAATTGGGAGCTGCTGCCGCAGTTTGTTGCCATCCACACCAACGACACGCACCCCGCCATGTGCGGCCCCGAGCTCATGCGCATCCTGATCGACGAGAAGAAGCTCGAGTGGGACGACGCCTGGAACATCGTGACGCAGGTCGTGAGCTACACCAACCACACCATTCTGCCCGAGGCTCTGGAGAAGTGGCCCATCGGCACGTTCTCCAAGCTCCTCCCCCGCGTGTACCAGATCATCGACGAGATCAGCCGTCGTTGGCACGAGTCGTTCGACACCACGCAGGAGGGCTGGCAGGAGCGTCTGCGCCAGACCGCCATTCTCTGGGACGGCGAGATTCGCATGGCCAACCTGTCCGTGATCTGCAGCCACAGCGTCAACGGCGTGGCAAAGATCCACTCCGACATCATCAAGAACATCGTGCTCAAGGACTTCTATGCCCTGACGCCCGAGAAGTTCAACAACAAGACCAACGGCATCTCGCACCGTCGCTTCTTTGCCGAGGCCAACCCCACCTACGCTAAGCTCGTAACCGAGGCCATTGGCGACGGCTGGCTCAAAGACGCCTTTGAGCTGGAGAAACTCAAGGAGTTCCAGAACGACACCGAGTTCCTGAAGGCCGTGGGTGCCTCCAAGCGCGCCAACAAGGAGCGCCTGGCCGCATACGTTAAGGCCGAGACCGGTCTGGTCATTGACCCCAACACCGTCTTCGATGTTCAGGTTAAGCGCTTCCATGCCTACAAGCGCCAGCTCATGAACATCATGAAGGTGATGGACATCTACAACCGTCGCATCGCCGATCCCAACTTCCATGTGACGCCGACGACCTTCATCTTTAGCGGTAAGGCTGCCTCGAGCTACACCTTCGCCAAGGAGACCATCCGCCTCATTAACTCCGTGGCCGACGTCATCAACAACGACCCGCGCGTCAACGAGGTCATGAAGGTCTGCTTTATCCCCAACTTCCGCGTGAGCAACGCCCAGCTCATCTACCCTGCCGCCGAGATCTCGGAGCAGATCTCCACGGCCGGCAAGGAGGCCTCGGGCACGTCCAACATGAAGCTCATGATGAACGGCGCCATTACGCTGGGCACCCTCGACGGCGCCAACATCGAGATCGCCGACCTGGCCGGCCGCGAGAACGAGGCTATCTTTGGCCTGACTGCTCCCGAGGTCGAGAAGCTCTGGGCATCCAACAGCTACTTTGCGTGGGATACGCTCAACAACGATCGCGAGCGTCTGGGCCGCGTGATGGACGAGCTCAAGGACAACACCTTTGCGGGTCTTTCGGGCAACTTCGAGAGCATCTACAACGAGCTCATGAACAACAACGACCCCGACCTGGTCATGGCCGATTTCCGCAGCTACGTGGATGCATGGGAGAAGCTCACGAACAGCTACGGCGACCAGGAGACCTGGAACCGCAAGGCCCTGCTCAACACTGCCTCGAGCGGCTGGTTCTCAAGCGACCGCACCATTCGCGAGTACCGCGACGAGATCTGGCACGCGTAAAGGCGCGCGAGCTCCCTTATGCCAGCACGGCATTACTCGACGGGCGCGACCGAGCGCCGCGCCCGTCGCTAATGGGTTTAGGAACATCGATGACAGAAGGAGAAATCGATGAGTAAGAAAGAATGCATCGCGATGCTCCTCGCAGGAGGACAGGGCAGCCGATTGGGGGCACTCACCCAAAAGATCGCTAAGCCGGCGGTTAGCTTTGGTGGCAAGTTCCGCATTATCGACTTTTCGCTGTCCAACTGCTCCAACTCGGGCATCGACACGGTGGGCGTTCTGACGCAGTATCGCCCCTACCTGCTGCATGCCTATGTGGGCTCCGGCGAGGCGTGGGATCTGGACAGCCGCGACGGCGGCGTGTCGATCCTGCCGCCGTACGAGACGCAGACCGGCGGCGCATGGTATGCAGGCACGGCCGACGCCATTACACAGAACCTCGACTACATCAAGGCCAACGACCCCAAGTACGTCCTGATTCTTTCGGGCGATCACCTGTATCGCATGGACTACCGCAAGATGCTCAAGACGCACATTGAGAACAACGCCGACCTCACGGTGAGCGTTATGCCCGTGCCGTGGGAGGAGGCCAGCCGCTTTGGCATCCTGACCACCGACCCCGAGGACGGCCGCATCACCAAGTTCACCGAGAAGCCCGATAAGCCCGATTCGAACCTCGCGTCCATGGGCATCTACATCTTCTCGGCAGACGTGCTGATCGAGGCGCTCGAGGAGGACGCTCTGGACCAGCGCTCGAGCCACGACTTTGGCAAGGACATCATCCCCAAGCTGCTCGGCGAGGGCAAGCGCCTGTACAGCTACGAGTTCCACGGCTTTTGGAAGGACGTCGGCACCATCGCCAGCTTCCACGAGACCTCGATGGACCTGCTGGGCAACAACCCCGAGTTCGATCTGTTCGACAAGCACTTCCCCATCATGTCCAACATCACCACGCGTCCGCCGCACTACATTGGTCCAGACGGCCGCCTGGACGACTGCCTGGTCTCCAACGGCTGCAAGATCTACGGCACCGCTCGCCACTCGATCCTTTCAACCGATGTCATCATCGAGGAGCGCGCCGTGGTCGAGGACTCCGTGCTGCTGCCGGGTGCGCACGTTAAGAGCGGCGCGCACATCTGCCGCGCTATTTTGGGCGAGAACTCCACGGTCGAAGAGGGCGTGAAGCTCGGCTCTGTCGATACCACCAAGGATACGGCCGTCGTTGGAAATGACGTCGTTATCGGGAAGGGGGAATGATCCGATGATCAATCGCAAGGCCATCGGTTATATCACCGCTAACTACTCTTCGACCTACGGCAGCGTGCTGCTCAAGGACCGCCCCATCGCGTCCGTTCCGTTTTTGGGCCGCTACCGCCTGATCGACTTCCCGCTGTCCAACATGATGAATGCCGGCATTAAGACCGTCGGCGTCGTCATGCCGGGCAACTACCGCTCGCTGATCGACCACGTTGGTTCGGGCAAGGACTGGGGCCTGGACCGCAAGAAGGGCGGCCTGTTCATGGTGCCCGGCAACGCGTATGGCACCACCAAGGGCGGCATGCGCTTCCTGCTGCGCGACATCATCTCCAACAAGACGCTGTTCCAGCGCTCGGACAAGCCCTATGTTGTGATGATGGGCACCAACATCATCTTTAACATGGACCTCAACACCATCATCGACGCGCACGAGAACTCCGGTGCCCAGATGACCGTGGTGTACTGCAAGGCCACGCGCAACGTCGATGACGAGACCAAACTCGAAATCAACGAGAACGGCCGCCTAACGGGCGTGAGCGCCGGCGTCGTGTACGGCGACAACGCCTCCATGGACTGCTGCATCGTCAACCGCGAGACGCTGCTCGAGATCATCGACCACTACCAGGCAGCCGACTATCTGGACCTGCTTGAGGCACTCCAGGGCGACTTTGGCAACATCGACGTGTGCAGCTACGAGTACAAGGGCGAGGTCGTGGGCGTGTTTAGCGAGAAGTCGCTGTATCGCCGCAGTATGGACCTGCTCGACCAGACCGTGGCCGACCAGCTCTTCGATCCCGAGCGCCCGATTCTGACCAAGGCTCACGACGTGCCGCCTTCGCGCTATGCGACCGGCAGCCACGCGTGCAACTCGATCATCTCGGCCGGCTGCATCATCAAGGGCACCGTGCGCAACTCGATCCTGTCGCGCGGCGTCGTGGTCGAGGAGGGCGCCTCGGTGACCAACTCGATCATCAACCAGAGCTGCATCATCAAGAGCGGCGCCCGCGTTGAGAACGCCATCCTGGACAAGAACAACGTGGTTCCCACCAACACCGAGCTTCGCGGCACGCCCGAGAACATCCTGGTGCTGGGCAAGGCTCCGTTAACTTCCGACACCACCATCGTACGTTAACGTTGGCACCGCAACATCGCTCGTAACATGTAGAATAGCCGCCCGGTTAGCGCCAGGCGGCTATTCTCGAATTGCAACATGGGAGACAATATGGCAGATTCCAGCAAAAAGATGCAGATCGTGTTTGCCTCGGCCGAGTGTGCACCGTTTGTAAAGACCGGTGGCCTGGGCGACGTGGCGGGCTCGCTGCCTGCGGCGCTTGTGCGCGCCGGCGCCGAGGTCATCGTGATGGTGCCCAAGTACGCCACCATAAAGGACGAGTACAAGGCGCAGATGGAGCACTTCTCCGACTTTTACGTGAGCCTGGGCTGGCGCAACGAGTATTGCGGGCTCGAGAAGCTCGAGCGCGACGGCGTCACGTATATGTTCATCGACAACGAGCGCTACTTTGCGCGCGACTATCCGTACGGCTTCTTTGACGACGGCGAACGATTTGCGTTCTTCTCCAAGGCCATCACCGAGAGCCTGCAGCACCTGCCGGCCGGCTTTGAGTGCGACATCCTGCACTGCAACGACTGGCAGACGGCACTGGCGCCCGTGTTCTTGCGCGAGTTCTACCAGGGCCTGCCGCTGTACGACCGCGTCAAGACCGTGTTCTCGATCCACAACGTGGCGTTCCAGGGCCAGTTTAGCGACACCGTGATGGAGGACATCCTGGGTGTGGCGCATATTCCCGCGGCCGCCTCGCAGTTGCGCTGCGACGCCTGCAGCATCAACTACATGCTGGGCGCGCTGCACTATGCCGATGCCATCACCACGGTGAGCCCCACCTATGCGGGCGAGATTCAGACGCCCGAGTTTGGCGAGGGCCTGGACGGCGTGCTACGCGAGCGCTCCTATGCGCTGCAGGGCATCCTCAACGGCATTGACGTTGCGGGCTTTGACCCGGCGACCGATAAGCGCATTGCCGCCAATTACACCGTGGAGGACCGTTCCGGCAAGGCCGTGTGCAAGGCTAAGCTGCAGGAGGAGCTGGGGCTCGAGGTTCGCGACGACCGCCCGCTTATGGTGATGGTCACGCGTCTGACGCGCCAGAAGGGCATGGACCTGGTCATGTACGCACTCGACCGCATCTTGTCCGGCGGCGTTCAGGTGGCCGTGCTGGGCACCGGCGACCGCGACTACGAAGACGGTCTGCGCTACTTCCAGGACAAGTACCCCGGCACCATGGCCGCGCGCATCGAGTTCGATCCAGCGCTGTCGCAGCGCATGTACGCCGCCGCCGACATGTTCCTGATGCCTTCGAAGTTTGAGCCCTGCGGCCTGTCGCAGATCATCGCCATGCGCTACGGCACCCTGCCCATCGTGCGCGAGACCGGTGGCCTGAAGGACACCGTGCAGCCGTACAACGAGTTTACCGGCGAAGGCACGGGCTTCTCGTTTAGCAACTTTAACGGCGACGAGATGGGCGACGCGGTGTTCCGCGCGGCACGCCTGTTCTGGGACAACCGCGATGCCTGGAACCAGCTGGTCACGCAGGCCATGAGCCAGGACTTTAGCTGGACGCGCTCGGCCGACAAGTATCTGGACCTGTACTTCTTTATGCATCCGGAGATTGAGCGCCCGGCGGCTGTGGAGGCTGCTGCGGCTGTCGAGGAGCCGGTTACTGCTGAGGCCGAGCCCGAGGTTGTGGCTGAGGCCGAGCCGGTTGTTGAGGCACCCGCTGCTGTTGAGGAGCCCAAGGCCGAGGAGAAGCCGGTTGAGGCTAAATCTGAGGTGAAGGTTGAGGCAGCTCCCGAGGCTGAGGCTAAGCCAGCTGCGAAGCCTACCGCCAAGAAGACCACGACGCGCAAGACGACGGCCAAGAAGGCTACGACAACCAAGGCCGCTGCCACCAAGACCGCCGCAGCAAAGACGACTACCGCCAAGGCAACGACCACGCGCAAGCGCACGACCGCCGCTGCTAAGAAGGCCGCCGAGGCCGAGGCAACCCCCGAGGTAAAGGCCGAGACCGCCACCGCCGAGGCTAAGCCTGTGGCAAAGGCTCCGGCCAAGTCTGCCGCCAAGAAGACGGCCGCGTCCAAGACCGCGACCACCAAGAAGGCAACGACAGCCAAGAAGACCACGGCTACGAAGTCGACGACGACCAAGGCTGCTACGACGAAGGCCGCCGCGAAGACGACCCCGAAAGCAGCCACGACCAAGGCAGCCGCAAAGCCGGCCGCCAAGGTCGAGGAGACGCCCGCCGAGCCCAAGGGCAAGGCAGCTGTCGAGGCAAAGCCGGCCGCCAAGACCACCACGCGCAAGCGCACTACCACGACGGCCAAAAAGGCCACGACCAAGGCTGCTGCTCCCAAGGCAGAGGCTAAGGCCGAGGACAAGCCCGCAGTAAAGGCCGAGCCGGCACCGAAGGCTGCTGAGGTCAAGACCGCTCCCAAGGCTAAGGCAAAGACCGAGCCCGCCAAGGAGGCCCCGGTCTCCCCCGCCGCTAAGACTGAGGAAAAGGCTCCGACCAAGAAGACCTCCGTCCGTAAGGCAACGGCCACCCGCAAGCGCCACTAATCCGGACGATTCAAACTTAATCCTCAACGCAAAAGAGGGCGCCCCAACCAGGCGCCCTCTTCTTGGTTGAACTTCTCTAGTAAAAAAGAAGCCCGGTTTACTACGACAAAATGGCTCCGGCTGACCACGGCGAGTAATCTACGAAATTGGCAACGCCTCTACCTGCGGTTTTAATATCACGAAAATGACCGTGGTTGAGATCATTCAATTCGTCGTAGTAAACCGGGTTACTTTTGTTTGGCTACAAATAGTATTGGTATAGGCACATTTGAATATCGCGATAATTTGAATGGTAAAACGATTTTCTAGGACAACCGTTCGCCGATGGTAAACGGATGTTGTTTATACAGCCAGTGTACAAAAGATATACTTACATCCTGTGCATAAAGCCCATGGCCCGCAGGCCGTGATTCTATTGAACTGGACCGTATTATGAGATTGATTCACAACAGCCGTCTGCCGCAGTTTCGTACTCCGTTTGGCGCTGTGACCACTGGAACTTCCGTTTCGCTATCGGTGATTTTGGAGGATGCCGACCCCAACCAGGCAACGCTCACCCTGCGCACCTGGGTCGATGAAATCGGTGAGTCTCTGTATCCCATGACGCACGAGGGCGACGGCATATTTACCGTAGAGCTTGAGTGCACTGAGCCCTGTCTTATCTGGTACAGCTTTATCTGCAACATCGAGGACCAGCCCGAGGTACGCCTGGGTGCACCGCAGGGTCGCACCGGTGGCGAGGGTGTGACCTACAACTACGCCGAGGTTCCGTCCTTCCAGATTACCGTCTACAAGCACCGCGAGAACCGTCCCACTTGGTACGAGCGCGGTATGGTCTACCAGATCTTCCCCGACCGCTATGCACGCGACGAAAACTGGCGCGAACGCACGCTTGCCGAAGTTGAAAAACCGCGCAAAGGAATCCAGCGCCGCATGGTCGAGGACTGGAACGAACCGCCCGAGTACGAGCGTGCCGAAGACGGCTCCATCAAGACCTGGGATTTTTACGGCGGCTCGCTCAAGGGTATCCAAAATGACCTGCCCCGGATTGCCGAGCTAGGCTTTACGGCCATCTACCTCAACCCCATCTTTGAGGCCGCGAGCAACCACCGCTACGACACGGCCGATTACACCAAGATCGACCCGATTCTGGGCACCGAGCAGGACTTTACGGAGCTGTGCAAGGCGGCCGAGAAGCTCGGCATTTCCATCATCCTGGACGGCGTCTTCAACCACACGGGCGACGATTCGATCTACTTTAACCGCTACGGCAATTATCCCGGCGTCGGTGCTTGGCAGAGCGAGGACTCGCCGTGGCGCGATGCGTTTTACTTCCATGAAGACGGTTCGTATGACTGCTGGTGGGGCGTGGGCAACATGCCCGCCATCAACGAGAGCTCCGAACTGGTGCGCGAGCGGCTCCTGGGCAAGGACGGCGTGATCCGCAAATGGCTGCGCGCCGGTGCCCATGGTTGGCGCCTGGACGTGGCCGACGAGCTTTCCGATGACTTCCTGGCCGAGATCAAAAAGGCCGTGCTCGCCGAGAAACCTGACGCGCTGCTGCTCGGCGAGGTCTGGGAAGACGCCTCCAACAAGATCAGCTACGGCCATCTGCGCCGCTACCTGCAGGGCTCTGAGCTCGACTCTGCCATGGACTACCCCTTCCGCGACATGGTCATCGGCTTTTTGATGGGCTACAAGAACGCCTACCAGGCAGCCGAGGATATTGAAACCCTGCGCGAGAACTACCCGCGCGAGGCGCTGGCCTGCGCGCTCAATCTGCTTTCGAGCCACGACCGCCCGCGCATTATCTCGGTGCTCGGCGGTGGCCCCGACGAGTCGCAGCTGCCCGAGAGCGAGCGCAGCAAATGGCGCCTGGACGACAACTCCATGGGCCTGGCCAAGAGCCGTTTTTGGTTGGCAACGCTCATGCAGATGACCTTCCCAGGAGTGCCCTCGATCTATTACGGCGATGAGTACGGCCTGGAGGGCCTCACCGATCCGGGCAACCGTCGTACCCTGCCGACCAAGGACCAACTCCACGACTTCGATACGCTGGCCATCGTTAAGAACGCATCTGCCGTGCGCCGCGCGCTGCCGTTTATGGTCGATGGCGAGATCAAGGCCTTCGCTCTCAACGACGACGTCTTGGCCTACACCCGCACGGGCAAAGACGGCGAGGCCGCGACGGTTATCATCAACCGCAGCCTGCGCAATTCGCACTGCGTGACGATCCCAGCGCTCGGCGAATGTGCAAGCGACGTGATCAGCGGCCACGAATGCGAAATCCACAACGGCACGGTTACGCTCGACCTGTACCCGCTGGGCTCTTCGATCATCTATCACCATGCCGAGAAGCGCCTGCAGGAGCCACTCGATCACGGTGCGGGCGTCGTGTGCCACATCACCTCGGTGCCGACCGATGACGGCAAGCCCGGCACAATCGGTGCGCCCACGCGTCGCTTTATCGACCATCTGGCCGCCATGGGCATGCGTTACTGGCAGGTCCTGCCCGTCAATCCCACGGACTTCTTCCGCTCCCCCTATGCCGGCCCCTCTGCCTTTGCAGGCAATATCGACCTACTGCCCGAGAGCCACGAGGAGCTAGCCGCCGACTTCGTCACCTGGAAGACCCGCGGCGGCGAGGATGCCGACCCACTGTACACGGCGTTTAAACATCGCAATGCCGATTGGCTCGAGAAGTACTGCGTCTACATGGCGGTTAAGAAGCACTTTGAGGGACTGTCGCGCCACGATTGGCCGGCGGATGTCGCGCGCTACAACGAGCACCTGATCGACGACAAGCGCTTCCACGACGAGGCGGAGCTTCAGGCGTACATGCAGTACCGCTTTGACCTGGCCTGGTGCGAGCTTATGAACTATGCGCACAAGAAGGGCATCGAGGTCATCGGCGATATCCCCATGTATGTCTCGGACGATTCGGCCGATGCGTGGAGCGAGCCCGAGAACTTCTGGCTATCCGACACCGGCAAGGCGATTGAAATTTCGGGCGCTCCGCCCGACAACTTTGCGCCCGAGGGCCAGGTGTGGGGAAACCCCACCTTCCGCTGGGATCACATGAAGGAAAACAGCTATAGCTGGTGGATGGATCGCCTGCGTCGTGCGTTCGCGCTCTACGACCGTGTGCGCCTGGACCACTTCCTGGGCTTCCACAGCTACTTTAGCATTCCCGCCGGTAAGGCCTGTGCCGACGGCCGCTGGCTGGCAGGCCCGGGCAAGGACCTGTTCCAGACCGCCTACGACGAGCTGGGTCCGCTCAACTTTATCGCCGAGGATCTCGGCTATCTGACGCCTGGCGTTCGTGCGATGGCTTCGACCTGCGGCTTCCCAGGCATGGACGTACTGGAGTTCAGCGACTACGACGTTCGCTGCGGAATTCATCCCACACCGGGCAAGATCCTGTATACCTCGACGCACGACACCTCGACGCTCGCCGGCTGGTGCACGCGCTCCTTTACGGGCGGCGACGAGCCGAGCGGCATTGAACTGGCATGCGAGCTCATGGGCGATGCCCTAGCAAGCGATGCTCCACTCGTGATGATGCCGCTGCAGGACGTGTTGGGGCTGGGCGACGATGCACGTATGAACGTGCCGGGCGTGGCCACGGGCAACTGGACATGGCAGGCGCAGGAGGCCGACGTTGCGGCAGCCGAGGAGAAAACTGCGAAGCTCCTGCGCAGCACCCATAGATTCTGGGGCGAAGCGTGATAAAACCCCCCGATATAGGGTACAGTTACAGCTGTTTGAATTTTTGCGGGCAGAGCGATCTGCCCGCTTTGTGCTGAAAAGGAAGTATTATGGCGCGCTACGATTACAAGTGCACGAGCTGCGGCAACGTGTTTGAGGTTGAGCACCCCATGTCCGAGACGCCCGAGGTCGTATGCCCCAGCTGCGGTGCTCCGGCATCTAAGACGTTCTCGGCCAGCGGCATCAAGTTTGAGGGCAGCGGCTTCTACAACACCGACCAGCGAAGCGGCGGCTCCAGCACCAACGCCACCAGCGGCTGCTGCGCCAACTGCCCGCATAACCACTAGTGACAAGCGGCCCCGCGATCAAGCCCGATCGCGGGGCCGCTTCTTTGCGTTATAGGTAGCTAATTAATTTTTAATAATTGGCATATTTTAAAATCCGCCCATACCAGCAGAATAGGGATCGTCACAGGTACCATCGCTATACCAATGAGTAGACCCCACATAATTGCCATTTTCGTCATAAACATCCAGAGTTTTAATGACTACTTTACCGCCGCCGTTAGAGGAGCCTACCGAATAGCCGCTTCCACCAGAATTATTATTACCGCTATAAGAATTGTTGGAATAATTGTTTTGCTGAGAAGCCTGCTGCTGAGTCTGCGCCACTTCCTCTTGAGTCTTCGCCTCAGCCTCTGCTTTTGCCTTATTTACATCATCAATACGAGATTGATAACGACTAATCTGTTCATTGATTTGATCAATGAACTTCTTCGAATCCTTTTTGGCATCTTCAAAAATAAGCTTCTGATTATCTTTATTAGAAATATCATTAAGAAGACCATTGAGGCTATTAATATGCTGCTGGAGAGAGTCAGTATCTTCAGTAGAATTTACATCAAAATTAACATGGTCAGTTACAGAAGTATTCCACTCATCATTTTGAGCATTACGACAGTCTTTAATAATGGAATCGTATTTATTGAGCAACTTCGTCCAGTCAGGGGAAGTGCCATCCGCATACTTAAAACTGTCATTAGAGATTTCTTTATTCAAAATCTCTTTATTATTTTGAGCATTTTTAATGGTATCAAGACGTTGCTCAAAAGTTAGTAACCCAGGATCAGCCTTAAAGGCAGCAACACTATCGCTAGCCTTTGAATACAAAACTTCAACCTGCTGATTATGTTCACTACATGCTTGTTTGTAATTGTAACCAGCATAACCACCGACACAACCAGCAATGAGCAGAGCAACAATACCGGCACCAATAATTACCCGCTTTTTAATCGAAGAATTCTCAACCTCTTCATTTTCCTGAGTATTATCTTCAGGATTGTCAATCTTGTCACTATTAAGATCGATCATTTTAACCCCTCAATATTAAATCTGCGAGCGGTTCACGCATCCAGAAACTTACCAAACCCAACCGCTTACTTTCATAGCCGATTTATTAATCCCAGTCCCAGAAAAATCATCCTTATGAGTTGCGGTGAAATAAGGACTGTTTGGCGGGTAGAAGCCGCTTTTCAATCCCTATTTCACCGCAACTTAGTAGTTACTTACGGACCAGCCTGGCGCAGAAGTGGCCGTCGTAGGAGT
The DNA here is from genome assembly GCA_048326155.1 of Collinsella sp. Taxonomy (GTDB): domain Bacteria; phylum Actinomycetota; class Coriobacteriia; order Coriobacteriales; family Coriobacteriaceae; genus Collinsella. The sequence goes on along the minus strand of DBFEQD010000028.1, from coordinate 203,383 downwards.
CGGCGTTTACGGGGACGCTTTGGAAAAGCCCGCGGTCGTTTTGACGGACGGAGACGAGCTGCTTGGCTTGTTCAAACTCGGGAAGCTGCAGAATCTGGGCTTCGGTGAGCGGCGCCACGGTAAAGTCGGCGCCCTCGGGAGAGGCCAGGAAGGCATCTACGACCTGCGTGTTCTCCTCATCAAAAACCGAACAGGTGGCATAGATAAGCTCACCGCCGGCAGCCACGCGCGCGGCTGCCTCTTTGAGCATCGTCAGCTGCAGTTTAGGAAGCTCAACCGTCACGTCCTTTTCGGTCAAGCGCCAGGGAATCTCGGGATGACGGCGCATGGTGCCGGTGCCCGAGCACGGGGCATCGATAAACACCGTATCGAACAGAACGGGTTTACCAAGCATCGCATCGAACGACGTGAGGACCGTATCGAGCTCGCACGCATCACCCGAGACGGTACGAACGCCCTTGATACCAGCCTTATGCAAGCGCGCAAGATTCTGATCACACTTGCGATCGTGCAAATCGAGTGCAGTGTGCTGACGCTCGTAGCCGGCACGCTTGGCCTGGCACATCATCACATAGGTCTTGGTGCCGCGACCGGCGCCGATCTCCAGGCAAAGCCCAGGACGGGTCGCCGCAGTAGCGATGAGCTGGGCGTTAAGGTCCGAGGCCACGGCCGCCGCGCGTTTAAACACACCCGACGCAACCGTAGCCTGCGAATCGACCGGCGCATGGCAGCCCGGGAACACCGGCGCCACAAGCTGCGATAGGTACGGATCAGGCTTGGTTGCAAAGGCGTTCTCGTGCAAAGCGAGCGGCGCGGGCGCCAGATTTCCGGCAAAGTTGAGCGCGCCCTCGGGCGTATCGAACGAGGGCATAATGCGAGCGCACAGCCAGCGCGGCATGCCCATCAGGCGAGACAGGCGAACCAATCGGCGCTCGGACTCATCGGCATCCGCCGCAGTGGCAAAGTCCTCGACGTTGTCCGCGACCTTATGCAGTACGGCGTTCGCCAGACCGGCAGCCGATTTAGCGCCGCTACGAACCAGCTCAACGCCCTGACTCACGGCAACGCGACCCGGGGTATGCAGGTAGAGCATCTCGAAGGCCGAGATTCGAAGCGCCATGCGAACGCGCGGCGCGACCTTTTTGGGCTTATCGAGAAACTGATCGAGCAGCTCATCCAAAATGCCCTGCGTGGCGGCAACACCGAGCGCCAAACGCGCGGCAAAAGCGGAATCGCGCTGGTCAATGGCCTTGGCGGAAGCACGGGCAGAGAGCACGTCACGCGCATACATGCCGCGACGGTCGGCCTCCATCAGCACATCGAGCGCAAGCTTGCGCGCGGGAGAAAGCTTGCTCATGACAAAACACCCCACGTCAGATCGGCACCCTGCAGGCCGGCAGCCCAGGCAGAAGCGGCCATAGCGCGCTTGCCATCGGGCTTAACCTCAAGCAGCTCGACCACACCATCGGAAAGCCCAAGGTAGACACGCTTGCTCTTGACGGCAACAGCGCCCTCGGCAAGCGACACGTCGGCAGGCGCGGCATCGAGCACACGCACGGTCTTGCCGGCAATCACGCAGCGAGCGGGTGCGGTGTCGGACGAAGCCAGCACGTGACGCACACAATCGAGCGCCCCCATCTGCGGATCCAGACGCATCTCCTGCTTGGAAATCTTGGCAGCATGCGTGACGAGCGACTCATCCTGCTCGGTCCACACCGCTGAGTCATCGGCAAGCGAGGGCAGCGTATCGGCCAGCAGCTTACCGCCCAGCTCGCCAAGCTCCATAGTCAGTGCCTCGGCATGCTTACCGGCAACCGACGTAGACACCTGGGCGCAATAAGCGCCCGTATCCACGCCATGCCCAATGCGCATAATGGAAACGCCAGCAACCTCGTCACCAGCAAGAATGGCACGCTGAATGGGAGCAGCACCACGCCAACGAGGCAGCAGCGAAGCATGAACATTCACAATACCAAGCGGCGCCACATGCAGCACCTCATCGGGCAGAATGCAGCCATAGGCAGCCACGCAGAAAATATCAGCCCGCGCAGCCTGGAGCGCCTCAACAACCTCAGGCGTCATACGATTTGCTTCAACGACCGGCAACCCCAGCTCAAGCGCCTTGGCCTTAACAGGAGACGGCTCAAGCTTCTTGCCGCGCCCACGAACAGCATCGGGACGAGTAATGACAAGCGCAATCTCATTGCCAGCCTCAACAAGCGAAGTAAGCGAAGGCACGGCAAAATCAGGCGTACCCATAAACACAATACGCATAAAGAACGTCTCCCCTCAACCAAAGCCGAGACGGCTGCAAATAACAGCGGAAAGCCAAGTACCCAGCCCATCCGCAATAACAATTCAACAAGAACAAATATACCCAAAACCAAAGAAAGAGCCGCATGAAAGCAGCCCTCTCAACAAAGCAATTTTCAGCGAAGACGCCCCTCCCTGGCCCGACGGCACCCGGGCGAAAAGGAGCACGAAAACGCAGTCCCCTTCCGCCGCAGGGCTTAGGTTATTGCTCCACGCGCAGTTCCGCACAAGCCGAAGAGCACTTAATGTGCTCTTCGTGCGAGCAGGACTGTTTGAGCATGGAGCAAAACCTAAGCCCTGCGGCGGAAGGGGACGGTGGGACCTACTCTGTCTCGCCCGGTCGAGCGCCGCGGGCCAGGGCGTCCTGGTACTCCTTGACTGCCTTGATGCGCTGCATCGGCTTCAGTCGCTCGAACATGGTGTTGCCGTGCAGGTGATCGATCTCGTGCTGCAGGCACACGCAGAACAGGTCGCCCGAGGCCTCGTAGCGAATCAGGTTGGCGTCCAGGTCGTACGCCTCGACGACGACATGGTCGGGACGCTCGATCTCACAGCTAATGCCGGGGATAGACAGGCAGCCCTCGCTAAACGGCACCAGATGGTCGCTCTGCTCAACAATGACGGGATTGATGAGCACGTAGGGGTCGTAGTCGTTCTTGTCGGTGTAGTCGCAGTCGATGGTGACGAGCTGGATGAGCTCGCCGATTTGCGGGGCAGCCAGGCCGCAGCCGCCGTTCTCGAACATCATCTTCTTCATCTTCTCGGCAAGCGCCTCGATCGCCGGGGTAATCTCCTCGATGACGGCGCACTCCTGACGCAAGCGAGGGTCGGGCGAAAGTACGATTCCGTTGGCTTCCATGGCCATCCTTTCGGGTTGTTACATCAAATCATAGGCGTCGACGTCAACGCTCACGCTCACGCCGCGCACGGAGCCCACCTCTTTGAGACAGGCGTCGATATCATCAGAGACATGGTACCCCACGGGCGACTTCACAAGCAGGTGGAAGCGATAACGGTCCTTGGCTCTCTCGATTACACACGAAGCCGGGCCCAGCACCTGCGGCACCGCGCTGCCCGCCCGCAAAAAGTCGGGTGCGGCGGCATGCCAGCGGCGCTTGAGCAGCTTTGCGATGCGCCCAATGTAATCCTGCGCATCATCCGCGTTCGCCGACCACACCAAAATGTTGATCAGACGCACAAACGGCGGATACAGCGCGTCGCGACGTTGGTCCAGGTCGTAGTCGGTAAAGATCGAACGGTCGTGCTCGGCGACGGCGCGAATGACCGGGTCATCGGGCAGGTAGGTCTGGATGATGACCTCGCCAGGACGATCGCCGCGTCCGGCGCGGCCGGCGACCTGCTCCAGCAAATCGTAGGCACGCTCCCCCGCTCTAAAATCGGGCAGCTTTAACGCAAAGTCGGCATTGACCACGCCCACAAGCGTGACCTCGGGAAAGTCGAGACCCTTGGCAATCATCTGGGTGCCCAGCAGCACTGCGCAATCGGCGGCATCGAACTGCTCGAGTAGTTTTTTGTGCGCATCCTTGCCGCGTGTGGAATCGGCGTCCATGCGAATGATGGCAACATCCTCGGGCAGCATCTGGTGCAGCGCGTCCTCGATCTGCTGCGTGCCCAGACCCATTTTTGCGAGGTAACGGCTGCCGCACTTGGGGCAGCGACTCGTGGGCGCGGGATATGGCTGCACGCGCCAGGACGAACCACAGGTGTGGCACTGCAGCGTATGCGTGCGCTCGTGATACGTGAGCGCAGTGGAGCAGTGGTTGCAGGTGGGAACGCAGCCGCACTCACGGCACATCAAAAACGGCGCAAAACCGCGGCGGTTGTGCAGCAGCACGGCCTTCTCGCGGCGCTCGACCACGCGTTCCAAGCCTTCCATCAGCGGCTTTGAGAACATGGAGCGGCAGCCGTGCGAAAACTCACGGCGCAGGTCGGCAATGCGGACCGTGGGCAGCACGGCATGTCCCGGGCGCTCGGGCATCTCGACGCGTGTCCAGGTAGCACCGTTGTACGTGCCACGGCGACAGCGGTCGAGGGCCTCGGCAGAAGGCGTGGCCGAGCCCAACACGAGCGGGCAGCGAAAGCGGCGCGCCATCTCGGCCGCCACCTCGCGCGCATGATAGCGCGGACTGGAGCCCTGCTTGTAGCTGGTCTCGTGCTCCTCGTCGATAATGATGAGGCCCAGGTCGCTGAGCGGGCAAAAGAGCGCCGAACGCGCGCCGACGACAACGCGAGCGGCACCGCTGGCGACCATGTCCCACTGGTCCAGACGTTCGCCGGCCGAAAGACGCGAGTGGAAGACCGCGACCGTCTCGCCAAAGCGCGAGCGGAAGCGGCCGACGGTCTGGGCCGTCAGCGAGATCTCAGGCACAAGCACGCAGGCCGAACGGCCGGCTGCCAGCACGCGCTCAATCGCCGAGAGGTAGACCTCGGTTTTGCCGGAACCGGTAACGCCATCGACCAGCACCACATCGCCATGAGCATCTAAGCGGGCGCGCTCAATCTGCGCGAGGGCCTGCTGCTGGCCGCACGTGAGTGCCACCGGGGCCTTGCCGCTCGCCGAGGACAGCGTGGTCTGCTCGCTGCAGCCACGCCAGGCGCGGCGCTCCTCCACCACCACGACGCCGCGTTTTTCGAGCGCTTTAATGGTCACCGACATGCTGTTGTAGAGCAGGTTGAGGTCGCGCGTCGTGACCGGGCCGCATTGGAGCGCCTCAATGAGCTGACGCTGGCGAACGGCGGTCTTGGGCGGCGTGTAGTCGAAACCCTCGGGAGTGAGCATGACCCAGCGGTTTTGGATGGGTTTGACGGCGGGGCGCTCAACGGCCCACACGCCGTCGTCGCCCTTGACCACGCGCGGACTTCCACCCGGAGGCAAGAATAGGCGCAGGCACTCGGAAAGAGTTGCGACGTACTCGCGACTCATCCAGCGCGCAATGCGTGCAGCCTCAGCGGTAAAGAGCGGCTTGCTGAGGATAGCCTCGATAGGCTTGATGCGCGCGGGGTCGAGGGCGTCGTTACCTTGTAGGTTGGCAAGCTCGGGCGCGATGTCGACGATATAGCCCGCGGCCGCACGGTTGCCAAAATGGACTAGGACGGTGGAGCCGATCTGGGCATCGTTGGCGAGTGACTGCGGAATGCCGTAGACAAACGGCTCGGACAGCGCACGGGTCGGGATGTCGAGAACCACGCTCGCATAGGCGGCGGCGGGCTCGGGTGCGGGCTCGGGCTGCGCCGGGGCGGCGGCAGGGGCCGCGGACTTCGGAGCTTCCTTAGGTTCCGGCGAACCAAACAGCGATAGTTGCTCGGCCACGGTCTCTGCACCTCCCATCCCATACGTCTTTAGAAACAAGAGCCCCACTCGTGGTGAGCGGGGCTCGGAAACATGCGTTTGCGCGACTGTTACAGCGCCATCGTGCGGGCGCGGTCGATGCGCGCCAGGCAGTCGTCGCGGCCGACGAGCGCCATGGTCTCGCCCAGCGGAGGACTCACCATGTTGCCGCAGACGGCGACGCGTACGGCCTGGAACACCACGCGCTTCTTGAGGTCCATCTGCTCGGGCAGCGGCTCAAGTGCGGCATCGATGTTCGCGGCCGTCCATTCGTCCACGCCCTCGAGCGTGGTCTTGGCGGCATCCAGAATGGCGCCCATGCCTTCCTTGGCCAGACCCTTGTTGACGGACTTCTCGTCATACTCGAGCGTCTCGGCCGTGGCAAAGATAGGAGCGGCGACGGTCACGGCGTCGGCCGGCATCTTGGTGCGCGGCTTGACGATGGCGGCAAGCGCGTCGATCCAGTCCTCGCCGTACTCGACGTTACCCTCGATGAGGCCTGCCTCGTGTAGCTCGGGGACCATGACCTCGTCGGCAAACTGGGCGTCGGACATGCCGTTGATGTACTCGGCATTGACCCAATCGAGCTTCTTGGGGTCGAAGGTCGCCGGGTTCTTGGAAATGCGGTCGAGCGAGAACTTGCTGGCCAGGACATCGCGCGGGATGATCGTGGTCTCGCCGTCGAGCGACCAGCCGAGCAGCGCCAGGTAGTTGACGAAGGCGTCGGGCAGGTAGCCGGCATCGCGGTACTCCTCTACCGAGGTGGCGCCATGGCGCTTGGAGAGCTTCTTGCCGTCGGCACCCAGGATCATGGAGATATGGGCAAACGTTGGCACGGGCGCACCGAGGGCCTCGTAGACCATGACCTGGCGCGGGGTGTTGGACAGGTGGTCGTCGCCACGAATGACATGGGTAATCTTCATCATGGCGTCATCGACGACGGTCGCGAAGTTGTACGTGGGCGTGCCGTCGGAGCGGAAGATGACAAAGTCGTCGAGCTCCTTGGCATCGAAGGTCACCTCGCCGTGGACGGCGTCGTGGATAACGACGTCGCCGCGGTCCTCGGGCACCTTGATGCGCAAGACGTAGGGCTCGCCGGCCTCGATGCGGCGACGGGCCTCCTCGGGATCAAGATTGCGGCAGCGACGCTGATAGCCCTGGAAGGGGTCCTTGCGCTCCTGCGCGGCCTTACGGTCGGCGTCGAGCTGCTCCTTGGTGCAGAAGCAGGGATAGGCCTTGCCCTCGTCCCAAAGCTTCTGGGCGGCCTGTTTGTACAGGTCCAGGCGCTCGGTCTGGGCATAGGGGCCAAAGTCGCCGCCCACCTCGGGACCCTCGTCCCAGTCAAGACCCAGCCAACGCATGGCGCGCAGGATGATCTGCGAGTTCTCGTCGGTGGAACGGGTGGGGTCGGTGTCGTCGATGCGCAGGATGAACGTGCCGCCGTTTGCGCGGGCAAAAGCCCAGTTATAGATAGCGGTGCGGGCGCCGCCGATGTGCAGCTTGCCCGTCGGTGAGGGTGCAAAGCGGACGCGAACGTCTGATGCCATGGAAATCTCCTCGATTGCAGGATGGATGTCTAACTGCACCAGTATAAAGCAATAATGCCCACCTACGCACAATGGGCACCGACCTACTCATTGGGGACAGACTTAAATGACTACCCAATGAGCACCCGACTGGTCATTTAAGCCTGTCCCCAATGAGTGGGTGCGGAAAGGGTGTGAATGTTGGATTTACGCGCTATGATGTGCCCTTGCATATAGAGCTCGGCGGAATGGTAACGGTCGCCGGGACACGTTTTTGAAAGGACAATCATGTCAGAAGAACTTCGTTCCATCCCACCCCAACACGGGACCTTTGTGTTTACGTCGGAGTCGGTGACCGAAGGTCATCCCGATAAGATCGCCGATCAGATCAGCGACGCCGTCCTCGACGCAATCCTCGCCAAAGAAATAGAGCTGCAGGAGCAGGGCTACATTGCGCCCAACGGCGTGCCCGCCAACGTTGAGAACGTCCGCTGCGCCTGCGAGACCCTCGTGACCACCGGCACCGTCATCGTCGCCGGCGAGATCCGCACCCAAGCCTACGTCGACGTGCAGGAGATTGCCCGTGGCGTTATCCGCCGCATTGGCTACAACCGCGCAAAGTTCGGTTTTGACTGCGATACCTGCGGCGTTATGAGCCTCATCCACGAGCAGTCGCCCGATATCGCCCAGGGCGTCGACGAGTCCTTCGAGACCCAGACCGGCGCCACCACCGACCCGATCGACCTGATCGGCGCCGGCGACCAGGGCATGATGTTCGGCTATGCCTCCAACGAGACCAAGACCCTCATGCCCATGCCGCACTACCTGGCAAGCCGCCTGGCGGAGCGCCTGGCCGCCGTGCGCCACGACGGTACCCTGCCCTATCTGCGCCCCGACGGCAAGACTCAGGTCACGGTACGCTACGAGGACGGCAAGCCCGTCGAGGTCACGACCATCGTCATCTCCACGCAGCACGCTGCCGAAATTGAGGACATGGGCAAGATCAAGGACGACCTCATCGAGCACGTCATCACCCCCGTCATGGCTGCCGAGAACATGCCGTGGGACAACGCCGACATCTATGTGAACCCCACCGGTCGCTTTGTCGTGGGCGGCCCCATGGGCGACACGGGCCTCACCGGCCGCAAGATCATCGTCGACACCTACGGCGGTTACGGCCGTCACGGCGGCGGTGCCTTTAGCGGCAAGGACTGCACCAAGGTCGACCGCTCCGCCGCATACGCAGCTCGCTGGGTCGCCAAGAACGTCGTCGCCGCCGGCCTGGCCGACCGCTGTGAAGTCGAGCTGGCCTACGCCATCGGCGTATCCAAGCCGCTGTCGATCATGGTCGACACCTTTGGCACCGCACATGTTGCCGAGGACAAGATCGTCGAGGCCGTGGAGAAGACCTTCGACCTGCGCCCGGGCGCCATCATCCGCGACCTGGACCTGCGCCGCCCCATCTACGAGAAGACGGCAGCCTACGGTCACTTTGGCCGCGAAGACCCCGACTTCACCTGGGAGAAAACCGACCGAGTCGAAGAACTCAAAGCAGCCTGCGGCCTCTAATTTAGATCCGCTAAGGTCAGAACAACATACGTGCTTTCAAAAGAAGTACCGCCCCCAAGCGGTACTTCTTTTTTATTTACCCGGTGGTGAAGATGTTTCGATATGAGCCTACGCTGCGTCGCCAGCTAATGAATTTTGCAGCATGCGCACTTCTACCATGTATCCTTAGTCCCGAGGGTCGGGGCATAAGGTCGATCGCGAGTTCCGCACGAGCCGGAGAGCACTTAATGTGCTCTTCGTGCGAGTCAGGACTGTCCGAGCAGGCGACCAAATACTAAAGCCCTCGGAACGGCGGGACAGAGTATGCCCCGCCCCTCGGGACGACGAGCCACGTAAAGGAGCAGCCATGGCAGGCAAGCCGCAAACACTAGCTACGACCTCGGCATTCGAGATCTTGGGGCCCGTCATGGTCGGCCCCAGCTCATCGCACACCGCCGGCGCCCTGCGCTGCGCCCAGGTTGCCGCCAGCCTGCTGGAAGGCCGCATCACTAAGGTCACCTTTGGCCTGTGGAACTCCTTCGCGCACACCTACCGCGGCCACGGCACCGACCGCGCGCTCGTCGCGGGTATCTTGGGCCTCGATACCGACGACGAGAACATCAAGCAGACCTTTGACCTCGCGCGCGAGCAGGGCCTCGACTATCACTTTGACATCAAGGGCGACGATGCCTCCATCCATCCCAACACCGTCGACATCGACATGGTCGACGACACGGGCGCCACGGCACAGGTACGCGGCGAGAGTCTCGGCGGCGGCAAGATGCGCATCAGCCGCATCAACGGCGTTGGCGTCGACATCTCGGGCATGTATTCCACACTGTTTGTGGCGCACCAGGACGTCCCCGGCGTGCTCGCAGCGCTCACGAACCTGCTCGCCTACGCACACGTCAACATCGCCTTCTGCCGCACCTACCGCACCGAGGTGGGCGGCCAGGCCTATTCCGTCTTTGAAACCGACGACGCTCCCGACGACACCGTCGTCCCCATGCTGCGCAAGCTCGACAATGTCGATTACGCCACGTTTATCGAGCTCCCGGGCTCGGCCTCGTCGCTCTCCCCCGGCGTTTCGGCCAAAGAGATCTTTGACGACGGCGAGCAGTTGCTCGATGCGTGCGCCGAGCTCGGTCTAAATATTGGCGCCGTTATGGCCGTGCGCGAGGCGCGTCTAACCGGCGAGGCCCATGCTATCGCAGCCATGCGCCGCGTGCTCGATGTCATGCGCGAGGAGACCACGGCCCCCATCGCCAATCCGCAGCGATCGCTCGGCGGGCTTATCGGCGGCGAAGCCAAGCTCGTCGATGCCACCTGCCGCAACGATTTGAGCACAAGCCTGATGGGCCCCGTTCAGACCGATGCCGTGGCCCGCGCGATGGCCGTGCTCGAGCGCTCCGCCACCATGGGCGTGATCGTTGCCGCCCCCACGGCCGGCTCCGCAGGCGTCGTCCCCGGCTGCGTGCTGGCGCTCGCCGATCACCTCCAGCTCGACGACGAACAGGTCATGGATGCCCTCTACTGCGCCGCCGCCATTGGTCTCAACCTCACCACGAGCGCCTGCGTCGCTGGCGCCGAGGGCGGATGCCAGGCCGAGGTTGGAAGCGCTGCCGCCATGGCCGCCGCCGCGCTGGTCCAGATGATGGGCGGCACGCCCGAACAAGCGCTCGACGCCAGCTCCATCGCGCTGAGCAACCTGTTGGGCCTCGTTTGCGACCCCGTCGGCGGCCTTGTCGAGGTGCCCTGCCAAAACCGCAACGTCATCGGCGTGACCGCGGCCTTCAGCTCGGCGCAGCTCGCCCTCGCCGGCATCAAGAGCCTGGTGCCGTTTGACCAGATGGCGCACGTGATGCTCTCGGTGGGCCACGCCCTGCCCGCCACGTTACGCGAGACGGCCAAGGGTGGCATCGCGCAGGCTCCAGCAGCGCTTTCGGCGTGCGCGAAATGCGGAATATGCGGATAGCAAGCAAAAGCGAACGATAGGTGGGACATATGTCCCACCTATCGTTTATCGCCACTGTTTTCGTAACACAAGCAACTGCGTAATCGCTATAATTCAAGCCCAGTTAAAACACGATGAGCCGTAAAGCGAAACTCGAAGGAAATATACACGATGTCGCAACTCGACCGCAGCCAACTGATCCCCGATCCGCAACAGCCCAGCAGGCAGCCCGGAGGCATCCAATCGCCCCGTCCCATTGCGCCAGCCCATGGTCAACAGCACGGCGCGGCAAATACCTCCCCGCGCCCCAATCAGGGCCAGCATCAGCAGCGTCAGCAGCGTTCCGCACATGGCGCCGGTCACAACCAGGGCCCTTCGCACACTCGAGTTTCTAACAACCGCGGCTCCGCCGACAACCGCTCCGCAAAGGGCAAAAAGACGGGCGGCAAGACGGCGTTCTTCGTCGTCCTCGGCCTCGTCGCCATCGTCTATATCGTGGGCGTCGTGGCGTTTTCACAGATTGCCTACCCCAACACCACCATCGCCGGCGTCGATATCTCATTTTCCAACGCCTCTTCCGCCGCTACCAAGGTCAACTCAGCGTGGAAGCACTACAAGCTCACCGTTTCGGGTGATGACTTTAGCTGGACCTATCAGCCCGAATCTGACGAGCCCATCGTCGACGGCGAGGCAGCTGCGCACGAGATTATCGGCAGCAACGAGCCGCTGCTGTGGCCTTCGCGCCTGATTGCCTCGCTCGGCGGCAAGAACGTTAGCGCGACCAAAAACGGTACCATCGACCTGGAACAGGACGTCGACCTGTCCATGCTCTCGGACGCCTTTGACCAAAAGCAATTCGAAGGGGATCTGGGTGCCGCCATCGACGCATTCAACGAGGGCCGCACGGGTACCTTTGAGGCATCGAGCTCCTACGACGAAAAGGCGGGCAAGTTCACGATCGAGAAGGCCCGCTCCAACGAAAAGCTCAACCGCGAGCATGTCATTAAGTATGCAGAGATCGAGCTCGCGTCGCTAGCCGAGACCGTCGATCTTACGAAGCTTGGCAACGATGCCTACGAGCCGCTCAACGGCACGCTCACCAACGACCAGATCCAGGCCGCTTGCGATGCCGCCAACAACTTCCTAGGCGTCAACGTGACCCTTAAGCTCAACGGCAACGATGCCGGCAAGGTCGACGGCAGCTCGGTGCTGCAGTGGATCAGCTTTGCGGACCCTGCAAACCCCACGCTCGATACCTCCCAGATCAGCAGCTGGGCAGCAGACCTCGCCAATGGCTTTAACACCGTGGGCTCCACTCGTTGGTGGACGCGCGCCGATGGCAAGCAATGTGCCGTCGAAGGCGGTGACTTTGGTTGGTCTATCGATAGCAGCACGCTTGCCAAGCAGGTCGAGGATGCTATTAACGACAAGCAGACCGGCGAGATTGAGATCAATTACTCCCAGAAGGCCGACACCTTTACCGCCAAGGGCGAGCCCGATTGGAAGGCGTATATCGACGTCGACCTGTCCGAGCAGCACGCGCGCTACTATGACGAGAGCGGCAATATCGTTTGGGAGGCCAACTTTATTTCCGGCAAACCGGGCGAAGACGCCACCCCCGAGGGCGTGTGGCAGATCAACAGCAATGACGGCGCCACCAAGCTTATCGGTGCCAAGGACCCCAAGACCGGTAAACCCAAATACGAGAGCCCGGTGAGCTATTGGATGCCGTTTGAGGGCAACATGGTTGGCTTCCACGACGCAACGTGGCAAAACGATTCGAGTTTCGATAGTGCCGAATCGTACAAGTGGTGCGGTAGCCACGGCTGCATCAATCTGCGCCTGGCCGATGCCAAGGCACTCCATGACTGCATCAGCGTCGGTCTGTGCGTGGTCGTGCACTCCTAGCACATCTCACGTGTCACAACAAAGCTCAACGTTACCTACCTTTCGATGCTGAAAGAAACGCGCCTATGCGCCCGCCCCAACCGGTGGGCGCATATACTTATCGCGGTATGTTCTATAAAGGAGACGCTATGTCGAATGTCCCCACCATCACCCCGGGCCCCGATGATTCCGGGCACGCGCCGGAAAGCGCAACTGAAACTCTACCGCTCATCACAAGCGCCCCCACGGCACAGCAAAACGACGACGAGCAAGGTAACGCCGGAATATCCGACGATGAGGCTTACGCAAAGCTCAAGGCCAAGCGCGCGGAGCGGCGCCGCAAAAAGCTCGTCCGCCGCGGCATCGCTGCCGGCATCGTGGGCGGCATTATCCTAATAGCCATTATTGTGAGTGTTGTCCTCAATTCGCAGCCGCAATCTGCAGGTGAACCTGTTACCGACATGATCATGGAAGGCACCTTTACCACGACTGTCGAGGCAAAAGGACAGCTCAAGCCAATTTCTGCCTCAGTGGTCTCCCCTTCTGTCGATGGCACGGTAGCTTCGATCAATGTGCAAGCCGGCCAGTCCGTCAACGAGGGCGACGTGCTCATGACCATCAAAAACGATGAGCTCGATAACGCCGTTGCCGAGGCGAAGCGCGCGGTCGCGGCCGCCCAGGAAGACCTGAAAAACGCGCAGGCGGCGCTCACCGCTGCACAGGCAGCACCGACTCTGGATGTCGACGGAGCGACCGCCCCGACGGATGCAACCGCCAACGCCAGCGCCGTCTCGAGCGCCCAGCGCAATCTCGCCTCGGCCCAGGCAACCCTGGACCAGGCAAACGCCAAGGCGGCCGAACGCACCGTAAAGGCCCCCAGCTCGGGTAGCATCGTCGAGCTCAACGCCAAAGTGGGCGCCACGGTGACCGGAGGCATGGTCATGGGCGAAGGCGACACGAACGGCGGCAAGCAGTGCATGCAGATCGCCGACCTCTCTAAGATGAAGGTGACGGTTCAGGTGGGCGAAAAGGACATCGCCAAGATCGCCGTGGGCCAAAGCGCCAACGTTACCTATCCCGCGTTTCCCGATATTGTGAGCCAGGGCACCGTCACGGCTATCGCGTCGGTGGCAAACTCCGACGCCGCCAACGGTGGCGGCGGCAGCGTGACCTTTAACGTCGACATCCTCATCGAGGCACCAGATAGCCGCCTCAAGCCCGGTATGACTGCCGAGGTCTCGGTGGTAACCGAGCAGCTTGACGACGTGGTCATGGTGCCCACCATGGCGCTGATGACCGAGGACGGCGAGCACTATTACGTCAACATGGCCACCGATGACGAAGGCAAGGAGACACGCCGCGTTAAGGTGACCGTTGTGACGCAAAACGACAACGACGCCGTAGTCGGAAAGACGCAGGTCAAGCGCGACGGCCAGGGCAACGAGATCAACCCCGACGTGCCGGTTACCAAGCTGCGCGATGGCGACACTATCGTTATGGATACTGGCGCGGGCATGACGGCAGACGGCGGCGACGGCATGCCTGCCGACGAGGGCATGTAATGCGCCCCGTCATCGACATCCGCAACGTGCACCGCATCTTTGAGAGCGAGGCCGGTTGCGCCCACATCCTGCACAACGTGAGCCTAGCGGTAGACCCCGGTGAGTTCGTTGCCATCACCGGCCCCTCGGGCTCGGGCAAGTCGACACTCATGAACATCCTGGGTTGCTTGGACAAACCGACGGCGGGCGACTATTACCTGCAGGGGCTCAATGTCGCTGAACTCGACGACGATGAGCTCACCGAGGTACGCGCGCTGAGCATTGGCTTTGTCTTTCAGAGCTTTAACCTGCTGCCACGTCTGTCGGTTATCGAAAACGTCATGCTGCCGCTGTCCTACACCAATGTGCCGCGCAACCAGCGCGAGATGCGCGCCGTACACGCGCTGCAAGCCGTCACGCTACCGGTCGACCATTGGGACCACCGCATATCAGAACTATCGGGCGGACAAATGCAGCGCGTCGCCATCGCACGCGCCCTTGTCAACGATCCGCCCATTATTTTGGCCGATGAGCCCACGGGAAACCTGGACTCGACAACCGGGGCGCTCGTCATGGAAACATTCCACAAGCTCCAGGAGCGAGGCAAGACCATCGTGCTCATCACGCACGACCCGGGCATTGCCGCCGAGGCCGACCGAGCCGTGACCATTCGCGACGGCAGGATCCACGACGGCGCGTACATTGCGCACGCGCCGCAGACCCTGCGTGGCGCCATTGACAACCTGCCCACGATTTCCGCACACGCCAATCCGCCGAAAGGAGCGAAGGCATGAGCACCCGCGATCTTGTCCAAGAAGCCCTGCACTCGCTCGAAGCCAACAAGGGACGTAGCCTGCTCACCATCCTAGGTATCGTCATTGGCATCGCCTCGGTCATAGCCATGACCTCGCTCATCGGCGGCATCCAAAACAGCCTGGTCAACAGCTTGGGCCTCAACGCGGCGCGCATGGTGCAGATTTACTCGTCTCAAGAGCTCACCGATTCGGACGTCGAGAAGCTGCGCAAGATGCTGCCGCAAATTGAGCAGATCGGCATCGTCGACAGCGCCTATTCCGAGTACAGAGTTGGAGATAAAGGCTATACCGTCATGGCACAGGGCGTCGATAGCGACATGCTCGATGCCGTGGGCGCCAGCAAGATCGTTGCCGGTCGCACCTATAACGACATCGAGTCCAAATCCGGCGCTCGCGTGGCGCTCATCGGCCGAGGGGGCGCCGAGCAGCTTTACGGCAACGAACAGGAAGCGATTGGCAAGACCATCAAGGTTTCGAGCGGAGACGTTCAGATCATTGGCGTCATCGACGGCGGCAACGACTCCATGGGCTCGCTGAGCCTGTACATGCCACGAGCAGCGATTGCCGAGCTTTTCGGCGATGACAATCCGTCGTTTCCCAGCGTGACGGCACTCGCCGCCGAGGGCACCAATATGGATGAGCTCTGCAAGACGATCGAGTCCAAGGTGCGTAGCATGAAGGGCATCTCGGAGGACGACGAGTACGACAGCGTGTCGGCAAGCTCCATGAAGAGCGCTATCGATGCACTCAACTCCTTTATGGGCGCATTCTCGCTCATCATGGGTGCTGTCGCCAGCATCTCGCTGCTTGTCGGCGGTATCGGCATTATGAATATGATGCTCACCAACGTATCTGAACGCTTCCGCGAGATCGGCATCCGCCGTGCTCTGGGCGCCAGTCGTCGCGATATCGCCGCGCAGTTTTTGGCCGAGTCCTCGGCGCTGTGCGTCACCGGCGGACTATTGGGTGTCCTGATTGGCTATCTGCTGGCATGGGGACTCACGTTCTTTGCCGCAAGCTCGGGTATCATGAGCGAGTTTGGAGCTACCGGGACGATCACGCCAAGCTTCTCCATTACGACAGTGTTGATCGCGTTTGCCGTATCGGTCGGCATCGGCATAATCTTTGGCTTCTATCCCGCTCGACGCGCGGCAAAGCTCGACCCGGTGGAGTGCCTACGCTACCAGTAAGCCACCACCAACAAGTTGCGGTGAATTAGGGACTGAATGTGCTATCTAGCAGCAAAAACAAACACTATTTCACCGCAACTTATTGAAGGGCTGCTTGCGCCAGTTCCGGGCATCGTCCTCGAGCTATTGGCGGATGACGGTCTTGTACGGTTCGAGCTTGCTCGGGGCGCTCCTCCTCGCGGGCGGGATGGCGCGTAGGCGCGGCGAGCGCCTAGCGCGCGAACTCCCGTAAGAGCGCGTCTTCCACTTCCCGAAGCGAAAGGGCCCCGCCTCCCTCGGCGGGACGGGTGACCACGATGCAGCGCGCTCCCGCGTCACGCGCGGCGGCGAGCTTCTCGGCCGTGCCGCCTACGGTTCCCGAGTCCTTGGTCACAAGCCACTGGGCGCCCACCTGCCGAAGCATCGCCTCGTTGAGCTCGCGGGTGAAGGGCCCCTGCATGCCGATGACGTGCGACGGCGAAAACCCCGCGTCGATGCACTTCGTTATAGCACCGGGCAGCGGGAGCACACGCACGAAGAAGCGCTCCGCGAAATCGGCGACGCGCGTGTAGGGAGCAAGCTCCTTGCTCCCCGTCGTGAGAAGCGCGCGACCCGGGTTCTCGGAGAGAAAGCGCGCCGCGCAGGCGATCGACGCGACCGACACGACGCCTTTGGGCAGCGACTCGGCCGGGCGCGCAAGGCGCAGGCATCGTGCACCCACGGCGAGCGAAGCGGCCCGGATGTTGCCGCTTGCGAGCGTAGCGAAGGGGTGCGTGGCGTCGACGACGATGCGCGCGCCGGAAAGCTCACGCTCCATGTCGGCCTCGTCGAGCCTGCCCGCATGCACCTCGATGCCCGGAAGCTCGCCCAAAAGCTCGCCTCCGTACTCGGTTGCCGCGTAGGCACGGGCGGGGATTCCCGCCCCGCTCGCCCATTCGCACAGGAGGCGGCCCTCGGTGGTGCCGGCGAAGATGCGCAGCGCCGGCGCGGATGCGGGGGCCGTCACTTCGGGCCGCCTGGGCGCGTGATCTGGTAGAGCAGCGCGTTCATAATGGCGGCCGCCACGGTCGAGCCGCCCTTGCGACCCCTCGCGACGATGGCCGGCACGCGTCGCGCGAGTAGCTCCTCTTTCGCCTCGACCACGTTCACAAACCCAACCGGCACCCCAACGACGAGCGCGGGCGCGATCTTCCCCGCGTCCATGAGCTCGGCGAGGCGCAGAAGTGCTGTGGGAGCGTTGCCGACGGCCACGATGAGCGGACCCTCGATGCCGCAAGCTTTGTCCATGCTCGCAACGGCGCGAGTCGTGCCCGCGGCGCGCGCCGTTGCGGCGACATCCGGGTCGGCCATAAAGCACACGGCCTGGCAGCCGATCTTCGCGAGCGCGGGCTTGCTTATGCCTGCGAGCGCCATGTTCGTGTCGGTGAGCACCGTGGCCCCTGCGCGCAGTGCGTCGAGCGCACAGTGCGCGGCGTCATGGGTGAACACGAGGGAATCGGCGTACGAGAAGTCGGCAGTGGTGTGGATGACGCGCTTCACGACGGGCTCTTCGAGCGGCGGGAACGTGCGGCCGCCGAGCTCTTCGGTGATGATTTCAAAGCTGCGCCGCTCGATGTCGCCGGGCGCCATCTCCTTGGAATCCATCTAGTACTCCACTCCTTCCCTTGCACATATCCCCTGCTCGTAGGGGTGTTTCTCGCACCGCATCTCGGTTATGTAGTCGGCCTTCTCCACGATCTTGCGGGAAGGCGCGCGCCCGGTGAGCGCTACTTCGACGCCGCGCGCGGACATATCGAGCGCGCGGTCCACGAGCGCCTCGTCGACAAGCCCCTTCGAAAGCGCGTCGAGCGCCTCGTCGAGCACGAGCAGCCCCTCCTGCGCGCCCTCGAGCTCGGCGAGCGCGGAAGCGAGGTTCCCATCGTGCAACTCGCGCGTCGCGGCAAGTTCTTCCGACGTCATGGACCAGGTAAACTTGTCCGACGCCTTCCCCGCGAACACGGGCACGCCGAAATGCTCGGCGAGCAGGCGCGCCTCCCCGCTTTCGCCGTCTTTCAGGAACTGCACAACGACGACGCGGCGGCCTGCGGCGAGCATGCGAAGGGCGAGCCCCATCGCCGCCGTGGTCTTGCCTTTGCCGTCGCCATGATACACGTGGATCATACGCCCTCCTCGATAATGCGGTAGACATACTCCATGTCGAGCGCCCCGCGCACGGAGTCGGCCAGGCGGTCGAACTCGCGCGCACGGTGATCGGCCGCGGACACCGCGCCCTCAGCACCCACGACGCTCTCGGGCAGGCCGCGCATGCGCGCGAGCGAGCGCGCGAGGGCGAGTGCCACCCCCGGTTCGTCGAACAGGCCGTGGAGATAGGTTCCGAACACGTTTCCGCAGGCCGCGCCTTCTGGTTTACCGCCAATCGTGCCCGCAGGGGCGCAGGAGACGGTCGTATCGCCGTCGTGAATCTCGTACCCGCGCGCCGTCATGCCGTTCCACACCGAGAACGCGCCTTGGGCGCCCGTGATGCGCAGCTCCGACTGGGCGAGGCGCTTTTCCTCCTTGAACACCGTATTTGCAGGGATGAGCCCGAGCCCGCGCGCGGTGCCAGCGCCTTCCCTGCCGTGCGGGTCGGAAAGCTCGTCTCCCAAAAGCTGGTAGCCTCCGCATATGCCGAGCACCGGCGTGCCCGCGCCCGAAAGCGCGCGTACACAGGCTCCGATGCCGCTAGCCGCAAGCCAGCGCGCGTCGTCGAGCGTGGACTTCGAGCCGGGAAGCACCACCAGGTCGGGTCGGCCCAGATCGGTCGTCGAGGAAACGTAGCGCACGCCCATGCCGGGCACGCGCGAAAGCGGGTCGAAGTCGGTGAAGTTCGACAGATGCGGAAGGCGCACGACGGCGACGTCGATGACGCCGCGCGCCTCGCGGGCAGATAGGCGCGGCGCGAGCGAGTCCTCGTCGTCCAGGTCGAGCGTAAGAAACGGCACGACCCCCACGACGGGAACCCCGCACATCTTCTCGAGCGGGGCCAAACCCGGGCGGAGGATTTCCACATCGCCGCGGAACTTGTTCACAACAAGCCCCCGCAAAAGCGCGCGATCCTCGGGCGCAAAGAGCGCGACCGTGCCGTAGAGCTGGGCAAATACCCCGCCTGGGTCGATGTCGCCCGCGAGCAGCACGGGGGAGGACACGGCGCGCGCGAGCCCCATGTTGACGATGTCGTTTTCGGCAAGGTTGATTTCGGCGGGGCTGCCGGCGCCCTCGATGACGATGACGTCGTTTTCCTCCGCGAGCGAATCGAACGACTCCAAAATCTGCGGCATGAGCGCCTTCTTTCGCGCGAAGTAGTCCCTCGCAGCGAAGGCTCCCTGCGCCTTGCCGGCCACGATGAGCTGGCTTCGGTGGTCGCTTTCGGGCTTGAGCAGGATGGGGTTCATACGCACGTCGGGCACGATGCCACACGCCTCGGCCTGCATGATCTGGGCGCGCCCCATCTCGAGCCCGTCGGCCGTGACACCGCTGTTGAGCGCCATGTTCTGGCTCTTGAAGGGAGCCACGCGCAGGCCGTCCTGCGAAAGCACACGGCACAGCCCCGCCGCAAGCAGGCTCTTCCCCGCGTTCGACATGGTGCCCTGGATCATGATGGGCTTCGCCCTACCCACGGGTATCGACCTCCTTCGTCGAGCCTCGGCCATACGCGCCCGCCATAGCGCCGCTGCAAGAAGCGCAGCCCCGTTTGTCGGGTTCGCCTTCGCCCGATGCGCCTTCCGCCCGAAGCGCGCGGCCGAACGCCATCGCAAGCCGGGCATTCTCCTTGCGCGTGCGCACCGCGACGCGGCACCAGAAACGGGACAGTACCGAAAACGAGTCGCACGTGCGGACCAAAACCCCCTGTTTATACAGGCGCTCGGGGATGTCTTTCGCCGGTGTCCGGACTAAAAGGAAGTTCGCATCCGACGGCACGACGGAAAGCCCGAGCGAGGAGAGCTCGTGGGAAAGCCACGCTCGCTCGCCCGCCAATACATCGCGCGTGCGCGAGACGTATTCGACGTCTTCCAGGGCGGCGATACCCGCGGCCTCGGCGACCGAGGAGACGGGCCACGCCTGCCCCGCCCGGCGAATCCCCTCGAGGAGTTGGGCGTTTCCGCTGATCAGATATCCTAACCGCAACCCCGCCATTCCGTAGAGCTTGGTGAATGCGGAGAGCACGGCCACATGGCGCGAACACGCGGCGCGTGCGGCCACGCTCCTTTCGCGGGCGTCGGGCGCAAATCCGAGGAAGCACTCGTCCACGACGAGCAGCGCGCCCACCTGCTCGCAGCGGCAAGCCGCGGCATCGATCACGCGGGGGTCGACGAGGCGCCCCGTCGGGTTGTTCGGATTGCAGATGTACGCCACGTCTCCCGGCCCCTCGATCGCGCGGGCGAAGGAGGCGGGCACGTCGAAGTCGTCCGCTTCGGAGAGCGGGAACTCCTGCACGCATGCGCCGTAGTACGATGCCGCCTCCGCATATTCAGAGAACGTCGGCGCGCACACGACGATGCGTTTCGGGCGCACCGCCGCGGCGAGCCGCCAAATGATGTCGGACGCGCCCGCGCCGCAGACGATAGTATCTTCGGGAATGCCCTGGGCACGCGCTAGGGCGCGAACGAGGGCGAGGCTTTCCCTATCGGGGTAGGCGTCGATTCGAGAAAGCGCCTTGCAAGCTGCGGCAACGGCGCGCGGCGAGGGGCCTGCCGGATTCACGTTCACCGAGAAGTCAATGAGGTCGGAGGCGCCCCCTTCGCAAGCGATGCCGAGCGATTGCGTGCTACCCCCATGCGCACGGGCGCGCAGGATTCCCCCGGCAGCCCGGGACGCGGCGTGGTCTTCCCTCATACCATCGCCCCCACGGCGAGCACGACCGCCGCGCGTGCGGCACCGAAGACGACGAGCGCGCATACGGACGCGGCGAGCATGAGCCTAGTCGCCCGGGCGATGTCGCCCCACTCGATTTCGCGGGACGCGTCGCCTATCGTCGGTTTCTCAACGAGCTTGCCGAAATACACCGCGGGTCCTGCCAGGCGCAGCCCGAGCGCGCCCGCACACGCTGACTCGGTCTGCGCCGAGTTGGGGCTCGCATGGCGACGCCTGTCGCGGCGCCAGATGCGCGCCGCCCCGCGAGCATCGAGCCCGACGATCGGGCACACGGCGATCATGAGCAGGGCCGATAAGCGCGAGGGAATCCAGTTCACCGCATCGTCGAGGCGCGCCGAGGCGCAGCCGAAGTCGATGTAGCGCTCGTTTTTGTAGCCCACCATGCTGTCGAGCGTGTTCACCGCCTTGTACGCCATGCCCAAGGGCGCACCCCCGATCATAAGGTAGAAAAGCGGCGCGATGACGCCGTCGCTCGCGTTCTCCGCCACCGTTTCCACGGCGGCGCGCGCAACGCCCTGCTCGTCGAGAACAGACGTGTCGCGTCCCACGATGAGCCCGACGGCTTCGCGAGCCGCGACAAGGCCGCCCTTCGAGAACGCGCGGGCCACGGCCAGGCTCTGGCGGCGCAGCTCGCATGCCGCGAGAATCTGATAGCTCGCCCATGCCTCGGCCACGAAGCGCAAGCCGGGGTGAACCATGCCGCAAAGATGCAGGATTCCCAAGGTCAAAAGCCCACACGCAAGCGGAAGCGCCACGGCAAGCACAAGCCCTGCGGCGCGCGTGCCCGCGGACGTTTGCGGGAATGAGCCCCGCAGGCGGCCTTCGGCCCACGTGATCGCGCGCCCCATGGCGACAACGGGATGGGGAAGCCAGCGCGGGTCGCCGAAGGCAAGGTCGGCTGCGAACCCGGCGGCGGCGGCAAGAATCGTCATCACCGGGCATCGCCCCCCGAAGCGGGGCGAACGTCGCGAAGGCAGCGCCCATCCCAGGTGGCGGCCCATGCGCCGCCCGGCTCGGTATGCACGTCGAAATATCCCATTTTCGGGACAGCTAGCTCGGAGAGCAGCGCTTTCACGGTACCCGCGTGAACGACGAAGACGGCGCGCCCACTCCCCTGGGCGCGCTCCGATTCGCACGCCTCCCGAAACGCCGCGACGACGCGGCGGGTGAAATCGCTCTTGCCCTCGCCATGCGGGCAGCGCGTCTCGCACCAGGAGTCTACCCAGGCGCGGTAGCGCACATCCTCTTTAAGCTCGGCGGCGCTTCGCCCCTCGAAGTCACCGAAATCCATCTCGCGCAGACCGGGGCACGCCATAAGCTCCGCGTTCGGGAAGAGGATGCGCGCCGTCTGGTCGGTGCGGGCCATGCCGCTCGTGATAACACGGAACACGTCACGATCGCACGCGAGGTCGCGCAAAGCGCGCTCGCCCGCGCTCGACAGGGGCTCGTCGGTGCCCGCCCCGCTGTAGCGATGGTCTTCCGTGCCCGCCGTGGCACCATGGCGCACGAAGACGACCTCCAAAGGCGCGCCCGCGCCCTGCGTCCCTCGAGGAGCATCGGCAAGGTTTCCTTTGATGACCTGGGGAATCCCGCACGTCATGCGCACGACGACGTCGGCGCGCGCAGCGAGCGCGCATCCCAGGCGCCCCGCGCGCTCGCGCCATTGGGCGTCTTCCGCATGCATAGGGACGACCCCCGAGCCGACCAAGGACAGAATCACTGCGTCGAAGCCGATCAGCCGCTCGAGCGCCCGGTCAGCGTCGAGCGCGCGTACGAGTTCCTCAGCATGGTACGCGACGCGGCCGGCAAAAGCCGCGGGCACGCCGCCCTCCGCAAGCTGCGCCGCGTCGACGAAATCGTCCGCCGCGAACCCGAGCTTTTCGCGCACGAAGGTCCTCTTCCCCGAATGCGCGCCGCCTACCACGAGAATCATAGGAGCATACCCCCCGCCACCAGCATGGCAAGCATCGCGAGCTCGGCCCATTGCAGAAACCATCCGGCCAAATCCCCCGTCACCCCGCCGAAGCGGGACAGGGCAACATGACGGTACCACGCGAGCGCCAAAAGCCCCGCCACCGCCATAAGGGCGCCGACGGCCCGAGCGCACGCGACCATCCCTGCAGCCGAAGCCGCAGCGAAAGCGCAAAGCGGCATGACGATCGCCGCGCGCTTCTTAGCAGGCGAGAGTCCCGCGGCCATGCCGTCCGCCCGCGCGGCAGGCCAGCATTCTACGGCGAGCCCCGAAAGCGCGCGGGAGAACACGAGCGAGCACAGAAGCGCGAGGAACGTCCCCGCCGTAAGCGGCAGCGCGGTGAACAGGGAAAACTGCAGAATAAGGTACACGACAACACCGATGACCCCGAAGGCGCCCGCCCGCGGGTCGTGCATGATCTCGAGCTTTTGCTCGCGCGGGGCCCAACTTGCAAGTGCGTCGGAGGTGTCGCAGAGCCCGTCTAGGTGGATGCCTCCCGTCACCGCCACAGGCAGCGCCACGAGCACGGCCGCGACGATGGTCGCGGGCACGCCGAGCAGGTTCGCCACGTGCCCCCACGCCATCATGAGGAAGCCTTCCGCAAGGCCCACCAGGGGAAACGCGGCAAGCGCATGGGTTGACCCGAAATCGGTCCAGGCCGATTTCGGGACGGGGATGCGCGAGAACGTTCCGAACGCCGCGTCGATTGCCTCTGCTATCTTCACCTTGTAGGTCCTTCGCCTTTCATCCACACGGGAATCCCGCATACCACTTCGACTGCGCGGTCGGCCAGCGCCGCCACGCCCGCGTTCACGCGCGCGAGCGCGCGACTCCATGCCTCGGTCCCCTCATCGTAGCGCATCCCATCGGCGAACACGTCGACGGTGACCACCACCGTATACGCAGCGGCCTGAGCGAGCCGTTCGATGCCTCCGAGCACCTCGCGCGCCGCAGCGTCGGGGTCACGTGGGGACAAGCCGCCTTCCGCGAAAAGCTCGTTCGCAACCAGGTTGCCCACGTCCTCCAAAAGAAGCGTGCAGCCGCGCGGAAGCCCGGACACTGCGGCGCCCACGTCACGCGTGCGCTCGAGGGTGGAAAACCCCTTGCCCTCGCGCAGCGCCCGATGGCGCGCGATGCGGCGGGCGCCCTCTTCCCCGAAGGGCTCCATCGTTGCCAGGTACACGCGAGGGCCGTCGTGCCCAAGGCACAGGGACTCGGCGTAGGCGCTCTTGCCGCTCGCAGCGGCGCCGATGACGAGCGTCACCGTCATTTCCCGGCCTCGAAATGCTCGTAAGCAGCCATGCCAGTCGCCGTGAACGTCTTCCCATCCCGGTACACGCGCAGCGCCGAATCCAGAAGGGGCAGATACGCCATGGCGCCCGCGCCCTCGCCCAAGTGCATGCCTGCGACGATGGGTGCCTTTATGCCGAGCTCGCGAAGGAGCTCCTGGCTTGCGGGTTCGCTAGATGCGTGGGTGCCCACGAGGTAGCCCAAGGCGTTGGGGCACAGGCGCGCCGCGCACAGGGCCGCCGTGCAGGATATGACCCCGTCGAGGAGCGCCGGCACCTTCGAGGCCGCGGCCCCCAGGTAGAAGCCGCACATCGCAGCGATGTCGAAGCCGCCCACCTTCGAGAGCACGTCGATCGGGTCGGCGGGATCGGGCGAGTTCGCGTCGATAGCGCGCTCGACCACGTCGCGCTTGCGCGCGAGCGAGGCGTCCGAGAGCCCCGCGCCGCGCCCGACGAGGCTCCGCGCGTCCGCCCGGATGAGCACTGCGGCCACCGCCGCCGAGGTGGTCGTGTTGCCGATGCCCATCTCGCCCGCGGCGAGAAGGCGCACGCCGGCGCGGGCAAGCCCGCACGCGACGGCGATTCCGACCTCGATCGCGCGCACGGCCCCATCGCGAGACATGGCGGAGCCGTGCGCGATGTTGCCGCTCCCCCGCCGCACGTTCGCGCGCACCATGCGCGCGTCTTCTATGCCCCGGGCCATACCCACGTCGACGGGCACGACATCGGCACCCGCGAACGCCGCCATGCGGCAGGCGCTCGTGGCCCCCTCGCACATGTTGCGCGCGACGGCTCGCGTCACGTCTTGCCCGCTTTGCGACACGCCTTCGGCAACGACCCCGTTGTCGGAGAAGAATACCGCGAGCGCACGGGGAAACTCGGCCACCTCGGCGCTCCCCTGAGCTGCGGCGATACACGCGACGGCGTCTTCAAAGTCGCCCAATCCCCCCAAAGGATGCGCGATGGAATCCCACGCGGCGTACGCGGCGGCGCGGGCGCACTCGTCTGCGGGCGCAATCCGGGAGAGCGCGGCTTCGAGCACGGCGCCCGGCGCCGACGAGAACGCGCGCTGGACTTCCTCGCGGATGCAGGCAAGCGCGGTTTCAGTTGCTTCAGCCATGCCGTCTCCTCTCTGCGAACGACGCTGCGGCAGACGCGAACGCGCGCGCAACGTCGGGGTTCGCAGGATAGTACACATGCGGGAAGCCCGCAACCAGGGACGGGGTGGTCGTCATGCACGGCCAGCCCTTGTCGCGCCGGGGCTTCTGCGCCCAGAAGTCGCCGCCCGGGCAGGTGGACTGCCAGTAGTGGAACTCGTGCGCGCGGATGCGTGTGCCGCGCGGCCCGTAGAGCCCGTCGCGTTGGGAAGTGAGCTCCACGTACCCGAAATGGGACAACCTTCCCCCGTTCTCGCTTGCGCCCTCAAGGGCGCCCGCAACAGGCCAGCGCCGCCCCTCGCTATCGGCGATTTCGCGCTGCAGGTACAGAAACCCACCGCATTCGGCGACCGTCGGCATGCCGGATTCCACCGCGCGCCGCACCGCCTCGCGCATCGGCGCGTTCTCGGAGAGCTGTCGCGCATGGAGCTCCGGGTAGCCGCCTCCCAGATAGAGGGCGCTTGTCCCCCGGGGCAACTCGCTATCACACAGGGGGCTGAAAAAGGCCAGCTCGCAACCCAGGTCCTCGAGCGCGCGCAGGTTCTCCTCGTAGTAGAACGAGAACGCCTCGTCACGCGCGACGGCGACGATGGGCCGCGCTCCCGCGATCGGCTCCAACCGGTAAGGTTCCTCGCGGATATCGGGTGCCGTCGCCGCTATTTCGAGCAAGCGGTCGACGTCGACGCTCTTTTCCACCAGCTCGGCCATCTTATCGATGTGCGCGGAGAGCTGCTCCACCTCGTCGGCGGTCACAAGCCCCAGATGCCGGCTTTCGAGCGAGAACGCCTCGTCGGCGGTGATATTCCCCAAAACCGCGACGCCCGTGTGCTTCTCGATCGCAGGCGCCGCATAGGCGCAGGCAGCGGCGCTCGTCTTGTTCAGCACGACGCCGCGCACGTTCGCACAAGGCAGGAACTCGGCGATGCCGCGGATTACGGCGGCGAGCGATAAAGACGCCCCGCGCCCGTTCACCACTAAAACGACTGGCGTTTCCGTGTCGCGCGCAACCTGGTAGCTGCTCGCGTCGGCCACGCCGGGCGCCATGCCGTCGTAGAAGCCCATGACCCCCTCGAGCACCGCGACATCCGCGCCCGCAGCGCCGCGTGCGAGCAGGGCGCGCAGCGTCGGGGCGTCGGTGAAGAAGCCGTCTAAGTTGCCCGAGCGCGCACCCACGACGCGGCGATGAAAGAGCGGGTCAATGTAGTCGGGGCCGCATTTGAAGGCCGCGCATGCGAGGCCGCGGCGCGCGAGCGTGCGCAGGAGCGCGCACGTTACGACCGTCTTGCCGCTCCCGCTCGAGGGCGCAGCGACCATGAAGCGCGGAATGGTCGTGCTCACCGGGCGCCGCCTTCCCCACCTGCACCACGCGCGCTGACGAGGAACACGGGGTTTTGCGCCTTCATAAGATGGTGCGAGCCTACAGCCTCGGCGCGGGCGGCCGACACCTGGCACGCCTCGAACCCCTTAAAGCGCGAACCCGAGAGGAGCGCGCACGCCTCGGTGAGCGTCTCAACGGTGACGCATGGTACGCACAGGCGAACCTGCGAGTTCTTCTCGAGCGCCGCCTCCACGATAGAGGGAAGCTCGCCCGCGCTCCCGCCGACGAACACGGCGTCGGGGACGGGCAGTTTCGCGAGCGCTTCGGGGGCGACACCGGGGACCGCATGCACGTTGCCGCACCCGAATGCATCCGCGTTCTCTCGGATGAGCCGCACACCGGCCGCGTTGCGCTCGACCGCCCATACCGACCCCGCTCGCGCGACGAGCGCCGCCTCAATCGACACGCTCCCCGTGCCGGCTCCGACGTCCCACACGGTGTCGGTAGCGGTAAGGCGCAGCTTCGCGAGCGCGACGGCGCGCACCTCCTGCTTGGTCATGGGAACGTCGCCGCGGATGAAGAGCTCGTCGGGAATGCCCGAGGAAGCGTACGGCCAGCGGGAGCTCGCGGCGCGGGATGCGCCCGCAGGCGACCCGACGCAGCCTGCGAACTCGATAAGCATCACGTTCAAGTCGTCAAACGTCTGACCTGCGATTTCACTTGCGGTCGCGCAGGTGATGCGCTCGTCGGGGTACGACAGGCGCTCGGCCACCGTCACGCGCGCGTCCCCGAAGCCCGCCTGCACAAGCTCGCCCGAAAGCCGCGAGGGGTCTTCCCCGCCCGACGTGGCGAGGAAGAGCTCACCTGCGCGCTCGGCCTCGGCCACGATGTCGCACGCCACGCCGTGAGCGCTCGCGAAGCGCCAATCCTGCCATGGACGCGCGAGACGCGCGGCGAGATACGACGCTGAGCTTATGCCAGGAACGACGCGCACGTCCACCTGCGCATCGCCGGAGAGCGCCTCCACCAGGCGGCGCGCGCCGCTGAACAGCCCCACATCGCCCGTCATCACGACCACGGCGCGCCGCCACGACGCCGCATCGGTGAGCGCGGCGACGATGTCCGCCGTCTTCACGAGCTCGCATCTCGCCACGTCGGGCGGCACGTCGATGCCGGCAAGCGCGCGATGAGCGCCGATGACCACGTCGGCGAAGTCGATAGCGTCGAGCGCCGCGCGCGAGAGCAAGTCGGGGTTTCCGGGCCCCGCCCCGATGATCGTTACCTTTCGCATGGAATCTCCCGATACCCGCGCGGCGTGACCATACGGCCGCCTACGAGCTTCGTGTCCGCGTTGCCGACGAACACGGTGGTGAACATGTCGGCGTCGATCTCCCCCAGCTCAGAGAGCCTGCACATGCCCGACTGCTGCCCCTCGCGCCCGATGTTGCGTACCCAGCCGCAGAGCGTGTCGGGGGCCTTCCATTCGAGCATAATCTTCGCCGCGCGTGAGAGCCTGTCGGCGCGCTTTCTGCTGCGCGGGTTGTACAAACAGATGCAGAAGTCGGCGCTCGCCACGGCGGCGAGCCTGCGCTCGATGACCTCCCATGGCGTGAGCAGGTCGGAGAGCGACACGACCGCGAAGTCGTGGGCAAGCGGGGCGCCGAGCACCGCCGACCCGCTCTGAGCCGCGGTGGCCCCGGCGATAACTTCCACGTCTACATCGGGGTAGTCCTCCGCAAGATCCAGCACGGGGCTCGCCATGCCGTACACGCCCGCGTCACCGCTGCACACGAGTGCCACGGCTTCTCCGCTCTGCGCGCGCGAAAGCGCCAGGCGGCACCGTTCGACCTCGTGCATCATCGGCGTCGCGAGATGCGCCGCGTCGGGCACGGCGGCGAGCGCGAGCTCCACGTATTTCGTGTACCCCACAACGATGTCGGCCGCCTCGAGCGCACGCCGGGCCGCAATCGTCATGCC
The DNA here is from genome assembly GCA_048326155.1 of Collinsella sp. Lineage (GTDB taxonomy): Bacteria > Actinomycetota > Coriobacteriia > Coriobacteriales > Coriobacteriaceae > Collinsella. The sequence goes on along the minus strand of DBFEQD010000028.1, from coordinate 174,657 downwards.
GTCGGGGCCGCCCGGGCCGATCCCCACCACGAAGAGCTTTCCCATCACCGCTCCTTAAACGAAAGTTCGATAGTTACCTTGGAAAACGCGACGGTCACGCCGCCGTGAGCGAGCTTCGGGAAGATAAGTTTGCCCCCGTCCGCGAGCGCCGCGCGCTCGCACACGTTGTCGACCCCCACCGTCGCGCGCACGAAATCAGATGGCGAAACGCTGCCTTCGACCTGCGACAACTCCTCTGCGGGATACGTCGCAAGCGGGATATTGCGCGCGCGGCAGAAGACGAGCAGACCCTCCTCGTGCGCCTTCACGTCTATCGTCGCCGCCTCGCGCACGGCCGAAGGCGAGATACCCGCCTGCCCGCACGCGAGAAGAAACGCCTCCTCGATCGCTTCGGCGCACGCACCGCGACGGCACCCTATGCCCGCAACGATGCAGGGCACGACAAGGCGAAGCGGCTCGGGCGCAGGCGCCTGCGCCCGCACGCCCGCCGGCTTCCACGTCTCACCGGCGGGCACGACCTCGTCCGTTGTCTCCGACGCGCGAACGGACGCACCTGCATTCGCGCCAGCGAACGGCGACACGACGATATCGGCCCGAGCGCGGTCGGACGCAATGTCAACCCCCTCAGGTGGCTGTCCCGAAATCGGCATGTCGGAATAGAGCGCCACGCGCCCGCCCGAAAGCAGCCGCGCCGACACTCGCTTGATGGCCTCGGGATTCGAAACGGCGAGCCCCGCACAGCGCGCCCACGTATCCACCGCCCACACGCCGCGGACGTCGGTCGCCGTGGTGATGACGGGGATGGCCCCTGCCGCGCGTGCCACAGTTTGCGCAAGCTCGTTCGCACCGCCCAAATGCCCCGACAAAAGCGGGACGGCAAAGCGCCCCGCCTCGTCAATCACCACAACCGCGGAATCGGTTGCCTTCGAGGCGACATGCGGCGCGATCGCCCGCACGGCGATGCCCGCCGCGCCCACGAACAGAAGCGCGTCCGACGCTTCCCACGCGAGCGCCGTCCATGTGCGCAGGTCGGCCTTCCCCTCGCCGAACCCGCGCGAAACGGAAACGTCCCAGCCAGGGTCATCTTCACCTGTCTGCGCGCAATCGGAAAGCGCGCGTGCGGTGCGCTCCGCCAACGCATACCCCCTCTCAGTGAACGCTATGCAGGAAACCCTCATCTAGCGCACCACCATCGTCGAGAAGTAGCTGCCCCGATCGGGCACATCGTCGAGCGAGCGGTACACGCGCTCGCCCGGAAGCCCACAGTCCTCTACGAGCTCGGCACCGTCGAAGGCGTCCTCCTCGCGAAGGATGCGCTTCGTGTCCTCAAGCGAGCGGCGCGCCTTCATGACCACCTTCGTCCCCGGCCAGCCGATTGCGCGGCGCACCCCGCACAGCACGCCTTTACTCATACGTCGCCCCCAATTCCCCGATTACTGCATCGGCGCCCGACGTGCGGAAAAGCTCGCGGCGCTGGGCGTCGAACACGACCGCGGCGATGTCGCATGCGCCCGCCGCGCGGCGGCGCAACCTGTCCTCGATTGCCGCAGCGAGCGAGGCGCGCACAGCGTACCCCACGCCGGCGGCCTCGATTGCCTCGAGCGCCGCCGTGGTCGTGACCGACGACATGATCTCGCGCACGGTCTTCGCGCCCGCGCCGGCCATGGCCGCGTGGGCGGCCAGAATCTCCGCGCGGCAGTCGGCGGTACGCGAATGGGTGTCCATGATGCCGCCCGCGACCTTCACCAATTTGCCGATGTGTCCCACAAGAAGGACATTGGTGAATCCCTCGCGAACGCAGCAATCAATCGCATCGCCCACGAAGTTGGAGACGACGACCACCGGCGCACCGTTTAGGTGGAAATGCCCCGAGATGAACTGCCCGCCGTAGTTGCCGGGCGTGAGCACGACTCCGCGCCGCCCCATAGCCGCATGCTGCCGGATCTCGAGCTCGATGCTGTCGCGCAAGGCAGCGAGACTGCGAGGCTCGACGATGCCCGTCGTGCCCAGGATGGAGATGCCGCCCTCTATCCCCAGGTGCGGGTTGAAGGTCTTTTCGGCTAGGGAAACGCCCTCGGGTACCGAAATCGTCACAGCAATATTTCCAGAAAAGCCGTGCGCGGCGCACACCTCGCGCACCGCCGAAGTGATCATCGCGCGCGGCGTCGCGTTGATGGCGGCCGCCCCCACCGGCTGCTCGAGCCCGGGCAACGTCACGCGCCCCACGCCCACGCCGCCATCGACGGAAACTTCCGATTCGTGCGCGGGCACGTCCTTGCTGTCCGCAGCACCCGTGCCCGACCCCGAATGTTCCACGCGCGCGTACACGAGCACGCCGTCGGTCACATCGGCATCGTCGCCCGCGTCCTTACGCACGGCGCACTGGGCGCACCCCTCGCCGATGCATGCGTCGACCACGTCCGTCTCGACGGGCAGCCCGCCGGGGGTGACGATCGACACGAGGCCGACGGGCTTTCGTGACAAGAGCATCTCGCAGGCTGCCTTCGCCGCGAGCGCGGCGCAGCTCCCCGTGGTGTAGCCGCAGCGCAGGCGGGTCGTCCCGGTATATATGTAGTGCTCGAAGGCCACGCTAACTGCTCGCCTTCCGATACCCCGTGGCAAACGAAGGGTCGTAAAGCTTGCTGCGCTCGTACGACTCCGCTTGCGCGCCGTTGTGCGCAAGCCCGCCGCGAGCCCCGAGCACGCGGCCCACCACCACGAGCGCCGTGCGGTCGATGCCCTCTCGCGCGCCCGCATCGGCGAGCGTGCCCACTGTGCATCGCACCACGCGCTCCTCAGGCCAGGTCGCCTTGTACACGAGCGCCGCCGGCTCGTCGGAGCTGCGGCCCGCGGCCAAAAGCTCGGCGGAAAGCTCGGCGAGCATACCCGAGCTCAGGAAGATGACCATAGTCGAGCCGCTTTCCGCCATGGTGCGCATGCCCTCGCCCGCGGGCATGGGGGTACGTCCGGAAAGCCGCGTGATCACGACCGACTGGCTGATTCCCGGCAGCGTGTATTCCTGGCGAAGCGCCGCCGCGGCACCGCAAAAGCTCGACACGCCGGGCACCACCTCGTAGTCCACGCCGCGCGCGTCGAGCGCGTCCATCTGCTCCTGGATGGCGCCGTACAGGCACGGGTCGCCCGTGTGCAGGCGCACCACTTCCTCGCCCCGCGCATCTGCCGCGCACATCACGTCGAGCACTTCCTCCAAGGTCATGTGCGCGCTGTCGTAGACGATGCAGGATTCCTTGCACTCAGCGAGCAGCTCGGGGTTCACAAGGCTTCCCGCCCAAACGACCACGTCGGCCGCGCGCAGAAGGCGCGCCCCGCGCAGCGTGATAAGGTCGGCGGCGCCCGAGCCTGCGCCAACGATATGAATCATCCGAGCCTTCCCTTCCCGTTTCTCATCGCAACCGTTTACGCCGCCATTCGCGCAGCGGGCAAAACACGGCGCCTGCGGCGGCAATCGGCGCAAATACGCAGGCAGGAGGCGCAATGCCGCCCGCCCTGGCTTTGACACGTTCACAAGTGCCCACTATCATAGTAAAAGATTCGGCAACGAGCATATGACAATCGGATAAAAGGAAATGACCGGCGCGGCGCCCGCACAGCCCGCGCTGGCTTGCGGAGGGAACCAGGTGGGAATCCTGGGCAAGGGACATTACTGTATAGGACGCGCGGGCGAACCGCCTCGCGCCCCAAGCCAGACTGCTTCGCCTTTTCCTCACGGCATCGCCGTGGCGTTAGCTCCTTGTGAACCCCGAGGGGTGCGCTTTTCTTTCGCTTGTGCCGACAAGCAACTGTCGCCGGGGGACCGGCAAACCGAGGAAAGGAAAAACCATGTCCGACCAGATGTCACGCCGCGGCTTCATGGGCGCCGCAGCAACCGGAGCCGTCGCGCTCGCCGGAGTCGCGCTCGCGGGCTGCTCCAACACCTCCGCGAGTTCCGAGAAATCGAGTGAAAAGGAGAAGGCCGTGAAGCCGGTCATCCTCGTCACGAGCTTCGGCACGAGCTACAACGACTCGCGCCACATCACCATCGGCGCCATCGAAGACGCTATCCGCGAGAAGTACTGGCAGGACTACGACATCCGCCGCGCCTTCACCGCGCAGATCATCATCGATAAGCTGAAGAAGCGCGACGGCATCACGATCGACAACATGACCGAGGCGCTCGACCGCTGCGTGGAAGACGGCGTGAAGGAAATCGTCGTGCAGCCGACGCATCTCATGGGTGGCCTGGAATACACCGACGTGAAAGACGAGCTCGACAAGTACGCCGACAAGTTCGACAAAATCTCGCTCGGCGACCCGCTGCTCACCTCCGACGACGACTACAAGAAGGTGGCCGCAGCCATTAAGGAGAACATGGCGTCCTTCGACGACGGCAAGACGGCGCTGTGCCTCATGGGTCACGGCACCGAAGCCGATTCCAACGCCGACTATGCCAAGATGCAGGAAGTGTTTAAGAACGAGGGCTTGACGCAGTTCTTCGTCGGCACCGTCGAGGCTGAACCGACCTGCGAGGATGTTATCGCCGCCGCGAGCGCCGCAGGCTACAAGAAGGCCGTGCTCGCGCCGTTCATGGTGGTCGCGGGCGACCACGCGAACAACGACATGGCAGACGAGACCGACCCCGACAGCTGGGCTGCGAAGTTCGTGGCCGCCGGCTTCGAAGTGACGTGCCTGCTCCAGGGTCTGGGACAGAACGTCGCGGTCGACGAAATCTACGTCTCGCACGTGGACGACGCCATCGCCAAGCTGTAAACTCGCCGCGCACGGGGGCGCCGGTCGCGTCCCCGTGCAACGGGCATGCGCCTTCCCCGACTGACGGCGCATGCCCGTTGCATTCGCATCCCGCCCGCCCACCGCACGGCGCGGGCGGTCGAAGCGATTGAAAGGAACCCCCTCCATGTTGAAGAAAACCCTCGCCTTCTCCCTGTCAGCGGCGCTTTTCGCGTTCTCGCTCGCCGGCTGCGGCGGAAATTCAATCGACAGCGCAAAGGCAAGCGATGCCGATTCCCAGGAAAAGACCGAACAGGCGGCCGATGCGCCCGAGGGCGCAAGCGCTGCCCCCATCACCGCCGACAAGGTGGCCGACGGCACCTATCCGATCACCGTAGATTCCAGCTCGAACATGTTCAGGATTGTGGACGCCCAGCTCATCGTGGAAAACGGCTCCATGCACTGCGTGATGACGCTTTCCGGCACGGGCTACGGCAAGCTCTTCATGGGCACGGGCGACGAGGCTGCCGCCGCGAGCGAGGCCGACTTCATCCCCTATGTGGAAAACGCGGAAGGCAAGTACACCTACGACGTGCCCGTTGAAGCGCTCGACGAGGACACCGCCTGCGCCGCGTGGAGTATTAGAAAAGAGCAGTGGTACGACCGCACGCTCGTGTTCGAATCCGCCGGCGTCGATCTGCGCGCCGACGCACTGAAGTAACGCCATGCGGTCGATTCTTCCCAAGGGGGAAAGCAGGAAGCGTCGCAGCATCGCGGTGCGCGCGATCGCCTGCGTTCTCGTCGCCCTGCTCGCGCTTCCCTTCGCGGGGTGCAGTGCGAGCCCGAACGCGACCGGTGGCACGGCAGGCTCTCAGGAATACACTGTGAGCGTCTCGCTCTCCGGCGGGTCAGGGCGCGCAAGCATCGCCTCACCCACCACAATTGTGAAGGATGGCGACACCTACACCGCGACCATCACCTGGTCGAGTTCGAACTACGACAAGATGACCGTCGACGGCGTGGACTACGCGCCCGTAAACGACGGCGGCAACTCCACGTTCGAGATACCCGTCACGCTCGACGAGGACATCGCCGTGTCGGCCGAGACCGTCGCCATGTCGACGCCGCACACCATCGACTACACGCTCTACTTCGACTCATCCACCATGAAGGAGAAATCGGGCGACGAAGCAAGCGGCGGCTCCCCTGCGGGAACGGCTTCAAGCGCCGCGGCCGACTTCCACAACGCCGATTTGGGCTGCGGCTGGAAGCCGACGGGGACGCTTCAGCTTGAATACGCCGAGCACTTCACTGTCGACGAGTTCGAAGGCGGCCTGCGGCTTATCTGCATTTCGAACGGGGAGCGCTTCCTCGTGGTGCCGCAAGATGCGAAGGTACCTGATGGGTTGAGCTCCGACATCGCGGTCATAAGGCGCCCCGCCGACAAGGTGTACCTCGTGTCGTCGGCGACGATGTGCCTGGTCGACGCGCTCGATGCGAACGACAATATCCTCATGTCGGGCACGAAGGCCGACGATTGCTCGGTCGCGGGCTTCAAAAGCGCGCTCGAAAGTGGGGCGATCGCCTACGGCGGCAAGTACAGCGCGCCCGACTACGAGCAAATATCGGCCTCGGGCTGCACGCTCGCCATCGAGAACACCATGATCAACCACACGCCCGATGTGAAGAAAAAGCTGCAGAAGCTCGGGCTCGTCGTGCTCACCGAACAGTCGTCGAGCGAGCCCGAAGCACTCGGGCGCGTCGAGTGGATTAAGCTTTTCGGCGTCCTATTCGACAAGGAAGACGAGGCCGCGCACCTGTTCAACGAGCAGAAGGCTCGCGTCGAGCAAACGTCGGGGCTCGCGTCGTCAGGTAAAACCGTGGCGTATTTCTACATTAACTCGAACGGGGCCGCCGTCACGCGGCGGGCGGGCGACTACGTGGCGCAGATGATCGAGCTTGCAGGCGGCAGCTACGCGCTCGATGACGCGCAGACGGCGTCGACGTCAGGTTCGTCAGTAACGCTCGAAATGGAGCGCTTCTACGCGACGGCGAAGGATGCCGACATCATCGTCTACAACGGCACCATCGACGAATCGGTTGCCACCTTGAAAGACTTCGTAGGCAAAAACGCGCTATTGTCGCAGTTCAAAGCCGTAAAGAACGGCAACGTCTGGGTCACAAGCGCCGACATGTACCAGCAGATGACTTCTACCGCCGACATTATCGACGAGCTGCACGGGGCGTTCACCGGCGATGACGCGAGCGACTTCCATTATCTGAGGAAGCTTGGCTAGCGTCATGAGAAGCCGGCTTTCCATGACATACGACGAATCGGGGCGCGCCGCGCGATGTCGAGTCGTGACGGCGCTGCTCGCTGTTGTCATCATCGTGCTCGTCGGGGCCAACCTGTGCATCGGGAGCGTGCTCGTGCCCGCAGACCACATCCCCGGCATCCTTTCGGGCGGCGCGGCCAATTCCATGGAAAGCCAAGTCATCTGGGAGATTCGCCTGCCGCGCGTGCTTTCAGCCGTGCTTCTCGGCGGGGCACTTTCGCTCTCCGGGTTCCTGCTGCAGACGTTTTTCAACAACCCCATCGCCGACCCGTTCATCTTGGGCGTCTCCTCGGGCGCAAAGTTCGTCGTCGCGCTTACGATGATCGTGCTTCTGGGCGCGAACCAGGCCATGTCCTCGCCGGCCATGGTGGCCGCAGCGTTTCTGGGATCGCTTATCACCATCGGCTTCGTGCTCCTCATCGCACGGCGCATAAGTTCCATGGCCATGCTTATCGTGGCGGGCGTCATGGTGGGATACATCTGCTCGGCGGCGACGAACTTCCTCATCGCCTTCGCCGACGACCAGTCCATCGTGAACCTGCACAACTGGTCTTTGGGTAGCTTCTCGGGTTCGGGCTGGGACGACGTCGCGGTCATCACGGTCGTGGTGATCGCCATGAGCGCATGCGTATTCGCGATATCGAAGCCCCTTTCCGCCTTCCAGCTAGGAGAAGCCTACGCGAAAAGCGTCGGCGTGAACGTCGCACGCTTCCGCGTGGTGCTCGTCCTTCTAGCGAGCATGCTCTCCGCCTGCGTGACCGCGTTCGCTGGTCCGGTGTCGTTCGTAGGCATCGCGGTTCCACATCTCGTGAAGTCGGCGCTGAAGTCGTCGAAGCCCATCAGCGTGATTCCTGCGTGCTTCTTGGGAGGCGCCATCTTCTGCGCGGGCTGCGATTTGATCGCGCGCACGCTGTTCTCTCCCGTCGAGCTTTCCATCAGCGCCGTCACCGCCATCTTCGGCGCGCCGGTGGTTATCGCGCTCATGCTGAAGAAGCGGGTGAGGTAGATGGGGGAATTCATGCCGCGGCCCAAAACGCTCCGAGCGGAGTCGAACCTCGAAACCCCGGTCGAAACGCAGGCTGACGGAGCGCCGCTTTTCCGCATAAGTGACCTGTCGGCGGGCTACGACAAGAAGGTCGTAGTCGAAGGCGTCGATCTGGAGGTTCGCACGGGCGACGTCGTGGCGCTCATCGGGCCGAACGGCTCGGGCAAGTCGACCATCTTGAAAACCATCACACGCCATCTGGCACCGCTTGCCGGCGCGGTCGAGCTCGACGGGCGGGAGATTTCCCGATGGAAGACGGCGGAGTTCGCAAGGAACCTTGCCGTTATGCTGACAGATCGCCCCCGGACCGAGCTCCTCACCTGCCGCGATATCGTGGAGGCGGGAAGGCATCCCTACACCGGGCGAATGGGCACACTCTCGCCCGACGACCATAGTCGGGTCGATGAGGCCATGAAAACCGCACATGTGGAAGAGCTCGCCGAGCGCGACTTCATGCAGATAAGCGACGGGCAACGCCAGCGCGTCATGCTCGCACGCGCCATCGCGCAGGATCCGCGTGTGCTCGTGCTCGACGAGCCCACGTCGTATCTCGATATCCGCTACCAGATCGACCTGCTGCGAATACTTCGCCACCTTGCGAAATCGCGGAATGTTGCTGTCATCATGTCCATCCACGAACTCGAGCTCGCGCAGAAAAGCGCCGACAAGGTGATTTGCGTGAAGGACGGCCGGGTCTTCCGCGCCGGCGCACCCGAGGACATATTCACGCGCGAGACGATTGGCGAGCTCTACGGCCTTCAACATGGCACCTTCAACGAGCGCTTCGGCAGCGTGGAAATTGGGCGCCCACACGGCGATGCGCACACGTTCGTCATCGCCGGCGCAGGTACGGGGTCAGCTGTGTTTCGCCAGCTCATCCGGCAGGGCAAGGCGTTCTACGCGGGCATTCTGCACGAAGGGGACATCGACTGCGAGCTCGCGCGCGACCTGGCGACGGAATGCGTGGCCGAGCGCGCCTTCGAGCCGATCGGGGATAAAACCATAGCCCGCGCCAAAGAGCTCCTCGTCCACTGCGCGCGCCTTATCGTGTGCCACGCCGCCTTCGGCACCATAAACGCCCGCAACGCAGAGCTCGTCGAGTTCGCACGATCGCATGGTATCGAGGTCATGCAAGCGTGCGAAGGCGCATCGGAGGATTCCAATGTGGAGTGGGAAGGATAAACTGGACTTTCTTTTAAGGATCCTCAAGCGTATTGCCGCTCGTATTCCACTGGAGACATGTAGCCCAGGGTGGAATGCATGCGCACCCTATTGTAATAGAGCTCTATGTACTTGAAGATGTCCTGCTTGGCCTCGTCCCTCGTCCCATAGCTCCTCTCTTTCACCAATTCCCTTTTCAGCGTCTTGAAGAACGACTCGGCCACAGCGTTGTCCAGCGGCGTGCCGGGCCTTGATACCGACTGGACTATGCCATGCGAGTCCAGACACCGCTGGAAGGAACGGGAGGTGTACTGCGCGCCCTGATCGTCATGGAAGACGAGGCTGCCGTCATCTGGCGGACCCTCCCTGCCGACCGCCTGCTCCATCGCGTCGATCGCGACCTTCTCGGTGATGCGCTCGGACATTGACCAGCCCACGACCTTGCGGGAGAAGGCGTCTATCACGGCTGCGAGATAGAGCCACCCTTCTCTTGTGGGTATGTAGGTGATGTCGCCCACCCAAAGCCTGTTGCGCTCGCCCACGGTGAAAGCGCGCTCTACCAGGTTCAACCGAGGGTCTCCCGGCTCGACCTTCTTCTGGATGCGGTGTTTTCGGGTCGCGCCCTTTCCGGCAAGTCCGAGCTTCTGCATGATGCGGAGCACGCGCTTCTCGCTCACGACGATGCCGCTTTTTCGCAGTTCGCGGTTGATGCGCCGGTAGCCGTAACGGCCCTTGTGCCGCTCGAAGGCCTCGACGACGAAACCTTCGATCGCCTCCCGCTCTATCTGGGCGTCGGACTTCTTCCGGCCGAGATACTCGTAGAAACCGGATTTCGAGACTTTCATCAGCCCGCATGCCTTCTTGATGGGGCCGATCTCGCCCCTATGCTCTTTGAGGAACTCGAACCTCACGCATGGTCTTGACTCCAGAAGGCCCGGAAATTTTTTAGTATCTCGTTCTCGCGCTCGAGCTCCTCGACCTTCTTCTTGAGCTTCACGATCTCATAGTCCTTGTTGATCTTCGGGGAGCCGTTTCCGGGGAACGCGCCGTCTCCCATCTCCTCGTATTCGCGGGCCCATCTTCTCAGCGTCGAATCCTTTATGCCGAGTTCCTCCGATAGGCCTTTGACCGTCATTTCCCCGGACAGGACCACCTTTGCCGCCGAGACCTTGAACTGCCTGTCGTATCGCTTTCTTCTTTGGGTCATCTTGAACACCTTTCGCTCTTAACTAGGTGTCCAATTCATCATACCCACTCCAATGGATACGCCTAGGCGCAGTCCAAGAAATCGTCCGCATCCCCATCTGACACTATTTCACCGCAACTTAGAAGGTGTCGGCGTATAACGCTTCACCCCAAATTAAATTGATTCGTTGAATAGACACACTACAAATCTTTAGACTTCGTTTAATCCACAAGTGGGTATTATCACACATTAAGCACACGTGAAAGGATATACCCATGTCGCTTACACGGTCAGCAGAGCGTGCAGCGCTCAACAAGCTCATCGATTATCTCGACGACAACCCGCAAGAAAACATCGACAAAATCATGGACCTCGTGAACAAGCTGGTCCCCAATCGCGTATTTCCTGTACAGCGAGAGGCATTCACCAATGTCATCAAGAGCCGCGGCAATTGGTATGACCTGATCATGCGTGTGTTCAGCCTTAATCCCCAGATGCGAACCAAACTGCTTAAGACCCTCATTGTCGACGCCAACCTGCTAGCTTGGCCAGAGCAGGAAAAGAACCGCGAAAAGTACCAGTGCAACGTTCCGTGGGCCATCCTGCTCGATCCCACGAGCGCCTGCAACCTGCATTGTACGGGCTGCTGGGCCGCCGAGTACGGCTACAAGCAGAATCTCTCGTTCGAAGACATCGACTCTATCGTTACGCAGGGCAAAGGGCTCGGTACGCATATCTACATCTATACCGGCGGCGAGCCGCTCGTCCGCAAGCACGACCTGATCAGAATTTGCGAAAAACATCAGGACTGCGTGTTTCTCTGCTTTACCAACTCCACGCTGATCGACGAGGCCTTCTGCGACGATATGATTCGCGTAGGTAATTTTGTCCCCGCCATCAGCGCCGAGGGCAATGAGCACACCACCGACGCCCGTCGCGGCGAGGGTACCTACGCAAAGATCGAGCACGCCATGAAACTCCTGCGCGAGCGCGACTTGCCGTTTGGTATCTCCACCTGTTGGACCAGCGCCAATGCCGATACGGTTGCTACCGAGGAGAACATGGACTGGATGATCGGCGAGGGAGCACTCTTCTGCTGGTACTTCCACTTTATGCCGGTTGGCCGCAATGCAACCCCCGAGCTCATGCCCACGCCCGAGCAGCGCGAGCACATGTATCACTTTATCCGCGAAATGCGTGAGAAGAAGCCGCTGTTTACGCTCGACTTCCAAAACGACGGCGAGTTTGTAGGCGGATGTATCGCCGGCGGCCGCCGCTACCTGCACATCAACGCCGCCGGAGACGTGGAGCCGTGCGTGTTCATCCACTACTCAAACGCCAACATCCACGATGTGAGTTTACTCGACGCGCTGCGCTCTCCCCTCTTTATGAAGTACTACGAGAACATGCCGTTTAACGACAACTACCTCAAACCATGCCCCATGCTCGAGAATCCCGACGTGCTGCCCAAACTGGTCGCCGAGAGTGGCGCAATGAGCACCGACCTAATCGAGAAGGAGTCACCCGAGCAGCTGCGCGAAAAGACCCAGGCTGCCGCCGAGGCATGGTCACCTGTCGCCGACCGCATCTGGAACGACTCCGACGATCCGTTATACGCCAAGCGTCACGAGGACAAGTCGCAGGGCATGGCCGATAGCGACATGCACAAGTTCGAAAAACAGGGCCGCATACTCAAAAACGGCGATTAATGCTGCCCTACACGACAAACGCTCAGAAATGAAGCGGAGCAGTCTCGAGGCTCATCTTCGAGGCTGCTCCGCCTTACCATCAAAACAGTTTTACTAAGTTGCGGTGAAATAGGGACCAGAACGGCCTTCCAATAACCAAAACAATCCCTATTCCACCGCAACTTCTATAAGTTGTTGAATTATCGATGCTATTCGAAGCGAGATTCCAGACTCGACAGACCGTTGAGAGTCAGATCGTTGGCGACCCCAGAGACGCGCTCGATAGGAACCGAACCGTCAGACAGCGCCCACGTGCGATAGATACCGATAATACCCGACAGCAAAAACGCCAGATAGTAGTCGAACATCTCGTCCTTGAGACCTTGGGGCAGCAGATCGCGTTCGGCAATCTCGTGCTCGAGCGGCGCACGAAGACGAGCCATAAAATCATCGAGCGGAATGTTCTCGATCAGCTGACGATTGAGCACCAAGTTGTTGCACAGTGCCTCGTTAACGGTTTTAAAGAAGGTCGCCGCCGCGCCCAGAGCGCGCTCGCTGGTGTCACCGTCCATAGAAGCAAGCGTTTTCTCGACCGAGTCGACAATCATCTCCACCACATCGACGGCAATGGCATCGAGCAGGCCGTCAACCGTACCAAAGTGAACGTAAAAGGTCTTGCGGTCGACATTGGCCTCGCGCGCGATGGCACTCACCGTAATGTCTGCCAGCGGCTTTTCCATGAGCAGGCGCTCGAAAGCCGAAAGGATGGCATTACGGCTGCGAACGATGCGGCGATCAAGACGCGGTTTGCTGGTTGCCATGGGCGTGTCCCTTCGATATGCAAGCATTCATCAACAGATGAGAGATAATCTACGTAAGAGGATTATCCCCCATACAGCACAAATATGCCCCGCATCATGAAGAACGCACGACTGCCCTACTGCGACTTGGGATGCTTCTTCTTATTGAGTGCCGACGGAGATACGCGAATACCGTCTCCTGTCTGACGCACATAGGCCTTATGAGCCGGCTTTGCGGTCCCAGAAGCCTTCTGAGCGTGCTTCTTGGGATCAACGGTAACAGCATTCGTGGGGTGCGGCTTAGTGGGCGCAGAGGGCGTCTGAGGCGTGCGGCCGAGCTTGCGCATCACGCGATCCCAGCGCGCATGGATGCTCTCGTTGTGGGCGCTCTTAAGTCCCAGCAGGGGCGCAGCCAAAATGGTAGGCGCAATAAACGTAATGAGACGCCACAGCAGATAGCCGGCGGTCGAAGCCGAACCGAAGAAATGACCCAAGAACAATGCAAAGCCGCCCTCAGCGCCACCAGTTCCACCGGGCAAGGGAACCGCAGAGCTTAACAGCTGGACAAAGGCGCTCGCGGCCATGACCGAGAAAAAGTCGACCTCGTGGTGGCCAAAGGCAAGCATCAGGAAATACGGAACCAGATAGAAAAACGCGAGCTGCAGCATGGTGATAAACACGGTGAGCAGCATGGAAGAAAAATGTCCGGCCGAAAGCTTGAACTTCTCGGAGAAGGAGTAGATCTCGCCATCGACAAACGTGCGCCAACCCTCGATCTTAGTGGCCGAGACACCAATGCGCTCGAGCCAATTGATGATGCAATGGGCGACGCGCGTGACGGTCTTAGGCATGAGCGCGACGGCGAAGATGCCCAGCAAGATGCAGCAGTGTCCACCAAAGCTAAAGACGCACAGCAGCGTCATGTCGCCGTAGCGTTCGGCAAAAAACGGCATACGGGCGAGCAGCAGGATAGCGCCCCAGGCGACCAGGCCAAACTGGTACACAATAAAACGCGTGAATTGCGTGGCGCCGGCCTCGCCCACGTTTTGGCCGGACTTGGTCAGGCGATAGATCTGAGCCGGGGTGGAGCCCATCATCATGGGCGTCAGGTTGCCAAAGAAGATGCCACTCGCCTCGACCGAGATCAGGTCGCGGATGCCGACGGGCGAATTGGGATCGAGCCAGACGGCGATCGCATAGGCCACAATGCCAAAGAACAGGTACATGAACATGCAAAGACACGCGACAACGAGCCATGACGCCTGGACGCTCGACATAGCGGCCCAGAACTGCCCCATCTGCCCGGTTACCACCAGATAGACGATATAACCTACCAGCACGACGCCGATAAAGATGGCGCCGCGGCGTGCGCTCTTATTGTCATCTCCGCCCGAGGCCTCAACCTCGACCTGGGGCTTAGACGTATGCTGAGAGGACTCCGTCATGAGACTCCTTCTAACAGTCAAAATATCTTGGATATTGTACCCGTAAGGGCCATAGGCAGAACGCAAAGCTCTGGTTCAAACGGGAATTGCAGACGGTTGTTTAAAAATAAAAAACCCGGCCTTCCATAGGAAGTCCGGGTATCAGATGCGTGGTAGCCCGTACCAGATTCGAACTGGTGATCTCCGCCTTGAGAGGGCGGCGTCCTAAACCGCTAGACGAACGGGCCATAAGCCTCAGCAGAAAAGAAGTGGTAGCCCGTACCAGATTCGAACTGGTGATCTCCGCCTTGAGAGGGCGGCGTCCTAAACCGCTAGACGAACGGGCCACATGACATCTGCACTGCCGTGCTGCGAGGTAATATATTACGGGACAAAAAACGTCAGCGCAAGAAGAAATTCCAAATTGCCGAAAAATTGTCGGCAGGTTATGGAACACGCAGGTAAACTAGGTAGCTAATTCAAGTTGAGATGGACCAAAAGAGCTTCGCGATCGTTGGGAATGTTGTCTTCGATCACGGCGTCGAGGGCGGAGTTGAGAAGCTGCCCCAGTTCCGGCCCGGGCTTGACTCCAGCACGGATCAGGTCGCCGCCGTTGATGGCGAGCATCTTGAGCGTATAGGGCTCCCCCGCCCTCAGCAGCTCGTGCGCCATCGCGCGCATCTCCTCAATCGTCTCAACGTAATAGAAGCACGACGGGGCCTTGCCGAGCGTATCGGCACGCTTAAGATCCATGAGCTCGTCAATCAGGCGGGCCGTGTCGACGCCCTCACCCGAAAGCGCGCGCATCATATTGAGCAGGCAGGAGCGCTCGGGGCGCAGCGGCTTGTCATGGTATTTGATGAGCAGGCACACGTCGCGCACCAAGTCGTGCGAGAGCGCCAGGCGATCCATAATGACGCGCGCCTTCTTGGCACCGAGCTCGGGATGACCGTAGAAGTGTCCGCTGCCGGCGTGATCGACCGTGAAGCACTCGGGTTTGGACACATCGTGCAAAAACGCCGCCCACATAAGACTCGACGAGGGCGCGACGCCGTCGCACAGCGCCAGCTCCCCTGCCACCGTCAGCACACGGGCGATATGCTCGTAGACGTTAAACGCATGATAGACACTTCGTTGATCAAACCCGCGACCCGCTGCCAACTCGGGCACGGCGGCGCAGATGAGCTCGGGGTAGCGCAGCATGGCATCTCCCCCGTGGCCGGTCGAAAGGATGCCCTCAAGCTCAATGCCCACACGCTCGCGCGCCACGGCATCGAGCAGCGGCGCGCACTCGGCAAGCGCACGCTTGGTCTCGGGCTCAATCATAAAGTCCAGGCGGCAGGCAAAGCGCACCGCACGCAGCATGCGCAGGGCGTCCTCGTTAAAGCGACGCTTGGGATCGCCGACAGCGCGAATCAGCTTGCACTCCAAGTCACCCTGGCCGTCGTAGCGGTCGACAAGACCGCGCTCGGGATGCCAGGCCATGGCGTTGACGGTAAAGTCGCGGCGCGCCAGATCGTCCTCGAGCGAGGCGGCACGCTCCACACTCTGGGGATGGCGACCATCGGTGTAAAAGCCATCCAGACGGTACGTGGTGACCTCGATACGCTCGCCATCGGAAATAGCCGTGATTCCGCCAAATTTAATGCCCGACTCCACAACCGCGATGCCGGCGGCCTCGAGCGCCGCTTTGGACTCCTGCCACAGGCCGCTACAGCACATATCAACATCGTGGCTGGGGCATCCCATCAGGGCGTCGCGCACCCAACCGCCTACGTACCAAGCCTCAAGACCGGCTGCCTCGAGCGCACGCAGGACTCGCAGGGAGGCATCGGTCGGCTGCGTACCGTTGAGCGAAACATTGCACATACCTGTGGCCTCCTGCGGCTATCAAATTGGTTGTCGATTGCATCTGCAAGAAGTCTAGCAAGAAACAGCCTCCCCTGCACACGCAAGTCCGATAAACAAAAACGCATCCGTCCTAGTCTAAGACGGATGCGAAATAATCAAACTATTCAGACAAGGTGCCGGAACTAGCAGACCTGGCGAACCTCGATGTGCTTCTTATATTCGTCCACCTTGGCAAAATCACCCAGACCGGGGCACTCGACCACGTTGGCGCCAGTGGCCATCGAAAGGCGCAGGGCGTCCCCGACGCGCTCGGGGGCGTCGTGCCACACGGACAGGAAGGCAGCGAGCGAGGAATCGCCGGCGCACACCGTCGACAGCAGCTTGACGTCGAAGGTGCGGTTGGCAAACCAGATATGCTCGCCGTTGGAGAAGTACGCACCGGCGCCACCAAGGGTC
Organism: Collinsella sp.; assembly: GCA_048326155.1. Classification (GTDB taxonomy): domain Bacteria; phylum Actinomycetota; class Coriobacteriia; order Coriobacteriales; family Coriobacteriaceae; genus Collinsella. Next base: position 157,985 of record DBFEQD010000028.1, on the reverse strand, counting down.
AGCAGCACGTTCTTGGCGCCCTTGGCGTGCAGCTCGGCCATAGCGCCCTTGACGGACTCGTCGTCGCCACCGCTCACCTTGATGCCAAAGATGTCAAGCAGCTCGTCGTCATTGGGCTTGATCAGCAGTGGCTCCAGAGCAATGAGGTCTGCCAGCTGATGGCTCGAGATGTCGAGGACGAACTCGGCCCCCTTGGCCTTGACACGGCGCAGGACCTCGGCCAAGAAGCCCTCGGAAGTGTTGGGAGGCAGCGAGCCGCTGATGACCAGGCAGGTCATGTCATCGAGCGAATCGATAAGTTCAAACATCTCCTGCTCGTTGGCCTCATTGATGGCGGCACCGGCATTGACCATGTTGTACTCGGTGTCGGGACCGGCGTTGAGGAACACATTGACGCGCGTAATACCGTCGGTCCACACGGGCTTGACGGGCACGCCCAGGGCCTCGGCGCCCTTGACGATGAACTCACCCGAGAAGCCGGCGAAGAAACCCAGGATCGTGGTGTCGACACCATAGTGGTCAAGCGTAAACGAGACGTTGAGGCCCTTGCCGTTGGGCGTGTAGACGGCATTGCGGGTACGCGTGACGGTATTGGCAGTAAGGCCGTCGCAGGCGATGTTGTAGTCAATGGCGGGATTTGCAGTGAGCGTGTAAATCATGGATGTTCCTTTCACGAAACAACGTGTTAATGAAAGTATATTCCACGCATCGGTAAAAGGCTAGGACAACTCGGTGAACGGTGTGGAAGCGATGAAGTACGGCAGGACACCTCTCCCCCATGGCGGAACAAAAAAGGCGCCCCGACCGAAACCGGGGCGCCGCATGCGCACGAATATGTCGCGATTCGATTACTGACGATCGAGCTTGCGGACGGCAACGCGCTTGCTGTACTCATCGACGTGACCAAAGTCGCCAATGCCGACGGACTCGGCAACGTTGGCGCCGGTGGCCATAGCGAGCTTCATGGCCTCCTCGACGTTGTCGCGATCCCTGTACCACTTGTGCAGGAACGCAGCGAGGGTGCAGTCGCCGGCGCAGACGGAAGAGACCAGCTTAATGTTGAACTCACGCTTGGCGTACCAGATGTCCTCGCCGTTGGAGAAGTAAGCGTCGCCGCGGCTACCACGGGTGAGCAGCACGTTCTGAACGCCGGCGTCGTGAGCCATCTTCATGGCAACGCGGACCTCGTCGTCGGTGTCGACCGGCACGCCGAAGATGGCCTTCATCTCGTGATGGTTCGGCTTGATGAGCAGCGGCTTCTTGTGAGCGAGCTCCTTGAGCTTGTCGGAGGACAGGTCCAAGACGACATCGGCGCCACGAGCCTGAGCGTGCTCCATGACCTTAGCCAGGAAGTCAGGCGTAGCTTTGGGAGGCACGGAGCCGGAAACGATCAGGCACTCGAGATCGCCCGCGGTGTCCAGGATGTTGTAGAGCTCCTCCTGGTGCTGCGGCGTGATCGGAGCACCCGGGTTCAGGATGCCGTACTCGTGCTGGCCATCGTTGACATAGGTGTTAATGCGCGTGATACCGTCGGTCCAGACCGGGCGGCAGAGGCAACCCAGGTTCATGACCTCCTCGACGATGAACTTGCCCGTGAAGCCGGCGAAGAAGCCGAGCGCGACGGTGTCGACGCCCATCTTCTTAAAGGCGAAGGACACGTCGAGGCCCTTGCCGTTAGCCGTGTAGCTGGCCGAGCCGGTGCGGACGTTCTCGTCGGGCTCGAGCGGAGAGCTCGAAACCGTCATGTCGACAGCCGGGTTAGCGGTTAGCGTGTAGAACATTTACAGTACCCCCTGTATATGTGAGGGCCGCGTGGCCGGCCCATTCCAACCACGCGGTTACCTCTGATACCAAATTAGCGAGCTGCGGACTCGAGCAGTGCCTTGACCTCGGCGGCGGTGTTGCAGGCGAGTGCCTTCTCGGCGAGCTCGTCGCACTCGGCCTTGGTCCACTGGCTGATGGTCTTGCGGGCGCGCAGGATCGACGGAGCGCTCATCGAGAACTCCTCCAGGCCCCAGCTGATCAGCAGCGGCTCGAGCAGCGGATCGGCAGCGGCCTCGCCGCACATACCGACCATGATGCCGGCCTTCACGCCGCTCTCGATGATGTTCTTGAGCGAGCGGAGCACGGCGGGATAGTAAACCTGGTACAGGTTGGAGATGGTGTCGTTACCACGGTCGGCGCACATGGTGTAGCCGATCAGGTCGTTGGTGCCGATGGAGAAGAAGTCGGCAACCTCGGCAAGACGGTCTGCGAGCAGCGAAGCGGCGGGTGTCTCGACCATGATGCCGACCTCGATGTTCTCGTTGAACTTGCGACCCTCTTCGGTCAGCTCGGCCTTGCACTGCTCGACGAGCTCCTTGACAGCCAAGACCTCCTCGACGCAGGTGACGAGCGGGATCATGATCTTGACGTCACCGAAGGCGCTAGCGCGCAGCAGAGCGCGGAGCTGGACCTTGTACTGGTCGGGATTGGCAAGGCAGTAACGCACGGCGCGGAAGCCCATGAAGGGGTTGTCTTCCTTGACCATATGCAGATACGGAATCTCCTTGTCGCCACCCACATCGAGCGTGCGGATGATGACCGGAGCACCCTTGAGCGCGCTGGCGACCTTACGGTAGGCGTTGAACTGCTCCTCCTCGGAAGGAAGCTCAGCAGAGTCCATGAACAGGAACTCGGAGCGGAACAGGCCGATAGCCTCGGCGTCGTGATCGAGCGCGTTGGGCACGTCATCGGGGTTACCGATGTTGCAGGCGATGATCTTCTTGATGCCATCGGCAGTCACGGACGGCTTGCCACGGAAGGCCTCGAGGGCTGCCTTCTCGGCAGCGAAGGCCTCGGCCTTGGCGGTGTAGGCAGCAAGCGTCTCCTCGTCGGGATCGGCCTCGACGATACCCTTGCCGCCGTCGACGACAACGGTCATACCGTTGCGCAGCGCGGTGCAGCTGTTGGAAACCGAAAGGACAGCCGGGATCTCGAGGGCACGCGCGATGATCGCGGAGTGCGACGTGCGGCCACCGGTCTCGGTGACGATACCGGCAACGTGAGCCTTATCGATCGTGGCGGTCATGGACGGCGTGAGGTCATGCACGACAACGACGGTGTTCTCGGGCAGGACGGAGAGGTCGACGACCTCCTTGCCCAGCAGCTCGGCCAGAATACCGGTGCGGATGTCGGCGATGTCGGCCGCGCGCAGACGGAACATCTCGTCGTCCATGGACAGGAACATGTTCTCGAACATGGTCGAGGTGTCCATGAGCGCCTGCTCGGCGCAGGTGCCGCCATCAATGGCGGCGTTGATGGCGTCGGTCATGCCCGGATCCTGAGCCAGGACAATGTGTCCGCTCATGATCTCGGCCTCGGCCTCGCCCACCGTCTCCTTCATGTGGTCGGCCTGAGCCTGGGTCTTCTCGCAGAAGACCGAAAGAGCGGACTGATAGCGCTCCTTCTCTGCTGCCGAATCAGCAACCTCGTGCGGCTCAAACGTCAAGTCGGGATCGACGGCGACCATGACGGTGCCGATACCGATGCCCTCGGAAGCGTTGACTCCCTGATACATTCCCATTCCTCTCTCCGTGTCATGTGATAAAGCGTTTTGCCATATCCATGACAAAAGAGCGCAGCTACCTTACAACAGGTCACTGCGCCCCCAAATATGAACTTAGTTGTTCAACATGCGACCCGTTTGAGTTCTACTCGCCAAGACCGCTCTTGATGAGCTCGATGGCAGCAGCCAGAGCCTCGGCCTCGTCAGCGCCGTCGCACTTGACCTCGACCTCAGTGCCGCAGGGGATACCAGCAGCCATGAGGGCCATCGGGGACTTGCCGTTGACCTCCTTCTCGGGGGTGACGACCGTCACGTCACAGGCGTACTTGCCCATGGTGGAGGCGAACAGACCAGCCGGACGCATGTGCAGACCCTGAGGATTAACGAGGGTAGCCTTCTCAGAAACCATAGTTGACTCCTTTTTTGTGTTTAACCCCTGTCATGTATGTGGCAGGAGTCAGATTCACGACGTTGTTTATATTAACTCACATCAAACGGTTTTTCATTATGTTTCGGACGAATTGTTGGACAGATGTGTTTGTCGTCCGCTTGCTCGCCCACAGGGGGCCGGGCGCGGCCAGTGAGATTTCCTGCTCTACAGTCCTGCTCGCACGAAGAGCACATTAAGTGCTCTTCGGCTCGTGCGGAACTCGCGATAAATCTCACTGGCCGCGCCCGGCCCCCTGTGGGCGAGCAAGCTGCAGAAACTCGGTCGGTCCAGAGCAATATCGTGCGAACGGAATTCTGGCTAATGATCTGTTCGCGACAAAGACTCGATAGGTAGCCCCCTCTATGCCCTTTTGTAAGTTGCGGTGAAATAGGGACTGAATTTGGGGTTGAATCGTTTAAACAGTCCCTATTTCACCGCAACTTATGGGAGGGATAGAAAAAAGGCGGAGGCCCTGGGGAGGGACTCCGCCTTATATACAGGGGGCGATGTTATTCGCGGGCTGGGGGATTAGACCAGGCGGGCGTTGATCGTCTTGGCGATCTCGGCGGCGTCGGTGGAACCCTTGACGGTGGCACGGAAGTCCTCGTCCATGAGCGCCTCGGCGACCTTGGACAGGATCTTGAGGTGCGTGGTGCCAGCCTGGGCACCGGGGATGAGCAGAGCGATGGCCACGTTGACGGGAGCGCCGTCCATGGTGTCCCAACCGGTCACGCCGGACTCATCCTTGACGACGATGACGGCAGCCTCGGTAATGGCGTCGGACTTGGCATGCGGGATGGCGAAGCCCTCCATCATGCCCGTGGTGCCCTCGGCCTCGCGGGCCAGGAAGGCGTTCATCACGGCGTCGGCGTCGCTGGCGATACCGGCCTTGACGGCCTGGTTGGAAACGAAGCTCAGAGCCTCGTCACGAGAAGCGAAGTCCTCGGCGACAAAGACATTCTCGACCTTCACGAAGTCGGCAGCCTCGGCCTTGGGGGCCTCGACGGCAGCGGCCTTGGGGGCCTCAACGGGCTTGGTTGCAGGAGCGGCCTTCTGATTCTTCTCGAAGTCGTACTTCTTGAAGGCCACGAACAGGATGCCACCGACCACAGCGCCGATGAGGATCGCGAGGACCCAAAGCGGACCGTTCTCGACAACGGGCAGGACCAGGAAGCCACCGTGAGGCGCCGGATCGTGAACGTTGAACATAATGGTCAGGATCGAAGCGATAGAGGAACCGAGCATCATGATGGGCATGACGGGCCAGATGTTCTTGGTCATGAACGGAATGGCGCCCTCGGTGATGTGGGTGCAACCAAGGATGAGGTTGACGACACCGGCGTCGTGATCCTCCTGGCTGAAGTACTTCTTGCCGACAACGACGGCAAAGGTGGTGATCAGCGGCGGAACGATGCAGGCGGCGGAGACGGCAGCCATGAAGTTGGTGCCGAAGTTGTAGGTATCGGTGCCAACACCGGCGGCCAGAGCCTCGGTGAGCATAGCAGTACCGGTGACATAAGCAGCCTTGTTGACCGGGCCGCCCATGTCAAAGGCGCACATGCAGCCGATAGCAAGACCCAGGACAACGGCGCCAGAGGCGGACAGGCCCTTGAGGAAGTCCATCATGGCGGTGTTGATGGCAGCCATGGGGCCGGAAATGCCAAGCATGACCAGGCCGACAATAGCCGTCGAGAACAGCGGGTACAGGAAGATAGCCTTGAGGCCGTCCAGGTTCTTGGGCAGGCCGGCAAAGACCTTCTCGAGTAGCAGGATGACATAGCCGGCGAGGAAGCCGCCGACGATGCCGCCCAGGAAGCCGAAGCCCACGCCGGCGCCACCGGCGTCGATCATGCCGGTCTCGGCGTTAACAGGCAGGCCCTGGATGGCGATCATACCGGCAACAAAGCCGGGGACGAGCGCCGGGCGCTTGCCGATGGATTCGGCGATGTAGGCGGAAAGCACCGGGACCATAAGGTTCATGGCGATGCCGCCGATAATCTTGAGCATCGCAGCAAAGCTGTTGTAGTCAGACGCCGTCGAATCGAAGGACGTAATGCCCCACAGGAACGAAACGGCGGTCAGAACACCACCGGCAACGACGAAGACCAGCATGTGGCTGACGCCGTTCATGAGGTGCTTGTAGATGATGTGACCGATGGACTCCTTCTCCTCGACCTCATCCTCGATATCGGCAGCAGCTGCAACCGTGTCGTCACCCTTGGCGGCGAGCGCGCGGTCAATCAGCTTACCGGCGGCCTCAACGGACAGGGCCTTGGAAACACCAACGGAAACCATGGGCTTGCCGGCGAAACGCTCAGCCTGGACATCCTTGTCGGCTGCGACGACAACGGCCTTGGCGCCAGCAATCTCGCTCTTGGTGAGCTCGTTCTCGACACCGACCTGGCCATGAGTCTCGACCTTAATGGTCAGACCGCGCTCGGCAGCTGCCTTCTCCAGCGCTTCCTTCGCCATGAAGGTGTGCGCAATGCCGGTCGGGCAACCGGTGGCGGCGATGATGTCAAACTTAGCCATGTGTCCCTCCTTCTTGAGTACAGCGCCCGCGGGCGCTCCCCTACACGCGCTTCGATGCGCGTTTTTCCACAACTGAAAGATACCAACCTACCGTCCGCGTGAGAAGAGGCAAGGTGCAATTCTCCGGTGAAAGGTTCTTTCATAACCGTAAACGGTAGGTGAAAGTTTACCATCAACACTTGAAACGGCAAGGTGTATCTTGTAATTGGAAATGCCCGTATACTATGGCATTGCAAATCAAATTGGATTTTCATGCCAACCAGGAGCCATCCATGACCGATAGTAGCAAGAGCGCACTTTCCCTCATAAGCACCCATCAGGGATACAGCGAGTCCGAGCAGCGCATTGTCGACTATATATTGGAGCACCAGTCCGAGGCGCCGCGCCTCACGGCCGCTCAGCTCTCACGCGCCGCCGCCACGTCCGAGGCGACCGTTTCGCGCTTCTGCCGAAAGCTTGGCTTTGGCAGCTTCCGCAGCTTTCAGTTTTCGTTGGCGAGGGATTTGGAAAGCCAGCGCAACGAGGGCCTGACTGACGAGGTCTCGCTCGACAATATGGAGCAGAGCCTCAAGAACATCCTGGCTGCCAAGGTGAGCGAGCTTAATGCAACCATCGACGGAATCGACCACGATACGCTGGCGGCTGTTGTGCATGCCCTTAAACATGCAGGGGTTATTGAGTTTGCAGCTGTGGGCAATACGAACGCGGTCGCGCTCGATGCGACGTTTAAGTTTTCGCAGCTGGGCCTGCGCTGCATGGCGAGCACCATTAGCGAGACATCAATCGGCTTTGCGCTCACGTTGCGCCCGGGTGACGTCATCGTGCTCATCTCAAACTCCGGCAAATCGCGCCGACTGAATCGCATGGCAAAAGCGGCTCGCAACTGCGGCGCAACCGTAGTCGTCATCAGCAGCGACAGCAAGTCTCCGCTTGCTCGTTTGGCAGACTACACCTTTAACACCGTGAACCACGAGGCGCTGCTCACCACGGGCGACTTTGCGTTCTCCAAGATCAGCGCCACGATGATCATCGAAGTCATCTACAACTTCCTGCTGCCCGAGATTGAAGACGCGCGTGAGCATATCAGCTACTACGAGGAGCTCATCCAGCCGGACAAGGTCGTTGAGTAAAACGCGTAGTGGGACAAAAATTTCAGTCTATTTTGTCCCACCAACACCGCTGTTACGACCTAACCTCGAGCTTCTTCGAGCATCTGCTTTGCGTGGGCCAAGCTTGCCTCGGACTGATCGCCGCTCAACATGCGGGCGATCTCGGCGGTACGCGCTTCGCCGGTTACCTCGTCCAAATGCGTCTGGGGGACTTCGCCCGGTTCCTTGCTGACAACATAATGCTTGTCGGCCATGACGGCGACCTGCGCCAAGTGGGTTACGACAATCACCTGATGCGTAGCGGCGAGATCTGCCAGCACGCCCGCGAGTGCACGCGCCGTGGAGCCACCGACACCAGCATCGACCTCGTCAAACACCAGTGTATCGACACCGTCCGCGTTACCGAGGACAACCTTGCTCGCCAGCATGACGCGGCTGAGCTCACCGCCCGACGCAATTCGACGCAAGGGGCGCGGCGTCAAACCGGCACCGCTGCGGTATAGCAGCTCGTAGCTCGAAGGACCAACGGGCGTCCACTCAGCACGGGGAAGATCACGCGACTCCCAGACGAGCTCGGCACTACCCATCTCCAGGCGAGCCATCTGGCGGCCCACCTCGTGACAGAAGCGCGGGGCCGCCGTATTGCGAGCGCGCTTAAGCGCCTTGGCGGCAGCAAACAGTTCGCGCTCCGCCGCGCCAAGCGCTTCACGCGCCTTTTTGATCTGTTCGTCGCCATCATCAACCAGGGACAGCAGCTCTTGCGAGCGATCGCGCATGGCAAAAACATCGTCCATAGTGGGACCCCACTGACGCAACAGACCCTTGAGGTCGGAATACCGCTCACGCATGCGAGCGAGCTCGCGCGGGTCGAAGGCGATGCCATCGCGATAGGCACGAAGCTCGTTCGCGCAATCCTCAAGGGAGATACAGGCATCCGAAAGTGCATCGGCGATGTCACCCAGCTTGCGATCGACGGTCGCCATTCGGGAAAGTTCTGCCACGGCGCTGTTCACGGCGTCGAGCGCTCCCCCTTCGGCGGCAAGCGATGCATGGGCATCGTTAGCCGTGGCAACCAGTACCTCGGCATGTTCGGAGCGCGGCAGCAGTTCCTCGAGTTCCTCATACTCGCCCGGCTTGGGGTCGACCTCGCCGATGCGCTCGAGCGCAAAGCGCGCCTCCTCGACGAGGCTCCCCTGCGCACGCGAGGCCTCTTCGACACGTCGAACCTCCTTAGCGGCAGCCCGCGAAGCCTTAAAGCAGGCGCGGTACGCATCCAGCGCCTCGAGCGCAGAGCGTCCCGCCCACGCATCGACCATCGCAACGTGATGCGCCGGATCGAGTAAGCGCTGGTGCTCGTGCTGGCCGCACAGATCCATCATCACGCCGACGCGCTCCGAAAGCTCGCGCACGCTGGCGATGCGGCCGTCAATCTTGACGCGGCTGCGGCCCTCGGCGGAAAGGCTGCGCTGGACCGTGAAGCCTTCCGTGTCGTGCGGGCCGTCAAACAGGCGCGCCTCGACGCTCGCCAGCGCCTCGCCCTCGCGCACCGTCGACGAATCCGCGCGCTCACCCAAAATAAGCTTGAGGGCCGAGAGCAGCGCGGTCTTGCCGGCGCCGGTCTCGCCGGTCAGGACAGTCAGGCCGGCACTCGGCACCAGCGTCGCCTCGCGAATGAGTGCAATGTTAGAAACCTGCAGCTCATCGATCATGGCGGACTCCGTAGAATACGCGGCTCACCGAGTTGTAAAAACTCTCGGGGCCGTAGTCGAGCAGCAGCACATCGCCGGGGCCTCGGCGCACGGCCACGCTCTCGACCGTGCCGTCGCAGGTAATAAACTGTCCATCGATAGCGATCGCCGGAACGCTCGGACGGTCATCAGACATAAAGATTTCGACGACATCGCTCGGCGAAGTCAAGAAAGCGCGAGCTTGAATGGTGTGCGGCGCAATGGGTACGCAGACCATGCCCGTATAGTCAGGGCTCACGATGGGGCCACCGGCGCTGAGCGCGTAACCCGTAGAACCAGTCGCCGTCGAAACGACGACACCGTCACCGCGTAGGCGGTCGATATGGTGACCGGACACCGTGATGTCAAACTCGACCATATCGGACAGGGGGCCGCGCGTAAGCGCCATGTCGTTGAGGGCGAAGGTGCGCACAACATCCTTCGTACCATCTTCGCGCACGGACACGATATCCGCGGCGATGGTAGCGCGACGGCTCACATGCAGCTCGCCGGACAGGGCGTCGCTCACGACCTGCAGAATGTCGCGCTCCTCGGGACTCGCAGCAGTTAAAAAACCCAGGTGACCATAGGAAAGACCGAGGATAGGAATCTCACGATGGTTGAGGATGCGGGCAGCGCGCAGCAACGTGCCGTCGCCGCCGAGCGTAATGACCAGATCGGAGCCGTCAATATCAGGCGTGCTTTGAATCTTCGATCGCTGGTCGGCAGCCCATGCGACCTCATAGCCCTGGCGCGTCAGCCAAAGCTCGAGCATCAGGCCGCTCTCGACCGCCTCTTGCTTGTAGTAATTGGGAACCAGAAAGACCTTCATAGCGTTGCAGCTTTCTCGCTCATAACCGATACCTGGGATTGCAGCTCGTCTTGCGAGCGATCGCCGGGGTCAAATCTCGTGCCGTACAGGAAAAACTCAACGTTGCCCTTGGCACCATGAATGGGCGACACGCACACATCGACCGGGAACAGGCCCTTGGCAGCAAAGAGTTCAACCGCCGCCACGAGTGTATCGCGGCGCACGGCGGGATCGGTCACAATGCCGCCCTCGCCCACCAGCGCCGCCGGAGCCTCAAACTGCGGCTTTACGAGCGTGCAGAATGCACCCGTAGGCGCCAGGCACGCCAGTACCGCATCGATAATGTTCGCGATGCTGGTAAACGAGACATCACACACAGCCAGGTCGATAGTGCCGGCATAGCCAAGCTCAGGCAGCTGCGTCACGTTTGTGCGCTCATGCAGCGTCACGCGATCGTCCTGGCGCAACGACCAATCGAACTGGGCGCGACCCACGTCCACCGAGACAACGGTCGCAGCTCCGCGCTTGAGCAGGCAATCGGTAAAGCCGCCGGTAGAGCAGCCCACATCCAGACAGGCAAGGCCCGTCGGATTGATACCAAACGCATCAAGCGCGCCTTCGAGCTTAAGACCGCCGCGGCCAACATAGGGAATGCGTCCCTTCACGTGCAGCGGCAGGCCCGGGGTCACCTTAAGGCCCGGCGAAGTCAAGCGCTCACCGCCACTCGAGACCAAGCCGGCCATAAGAGTGCGAAGGGCATCCGCGCGATCGGCGCAGATGCCCTGTGAAATCAGTTCGTCATCAAGACGCACGCGTTTCATGAATGCCATCAACCATTCGTATCCGGAGATGCGGCCTAGCTATCCTGGGATTCGTTTGCCGCATCCTCATCGTATTCCTGCTCGAGCTTGTCGGCCTCACGCGGCGTCAACTCAAACTTGTCGACCATATCGACCGCGCGGGAGCCCAGCTCAATCGCTTCGTCAAACAAATCGAGCGAACGCTCCAAGGAGGTATCCTTGGAGCGAACGGTAGCGATGATCTGATCCAGACGGTCCGAGATCTCATCAAAGTTACGGACAGAACCCTCTGGCATGACTACTCCTCGACGGAGTCGATGTCAGCCTCGGCGGCGTCCGCATCCTCGGCCAGCACGCCAGCCTCAGCTTGGGCAACCGCAACCTTGGCGGCAGCCTCGGCAGCCTGCGCCTCCTCGCGAGCGCGATCTTCGGCCAGCAGCTCCTGGTAGAGGTCCTCGCCCGGCAGCTCCTCGCTGCGAGCGATCTTGCCCAGCACGCCGTTGACGAACGACGCGGACTGGTCGGTGCCATAGGCCTTGGCAAGCTCGACAGCCTCGTTGATCACGATGGCGTCCGAGACCTCCTCGTCGGTGAGGAAACGCATCTCGTAAACGGCGATACGCAGCAGGTTGCGGTCGGCGCCGGGCATGCGCATAAGATCCCAGTTCTTGGCAACAGAGCGCAGAGCACAGTCGATGCGGTCGATATGCTCATAGGCACCGCGGCACAGCTCCAGCGCATAGGGGTCGAGGGGACCCTTCGAGATCAGGAAATCACCCTCGAGGATGCGCTCAAGCGGGCTGTCCGTGGCCTCGGCCTGGAACAGAAGCTGAAGCGCCTGACTGCGGGCAAGCGTACGCCCGCGATAAACCTTAAGGCTCAAAGGTTACTCCTTGGGGAAAACGAGGCCGTCGATGCAAACGTCAACACGCTCAACCTCGACGCCCACCTGGGCATCGATGGCGGCGACCACGGCGGCGCGAACGGCCTCGGCGAGTTTCTTGAACGGATAGCCAAAGAACACCACGACACGCACGGTGAGTGCGAGCTTGTCGCCGACGACCTCGGCCTCGACCGCCGGCTCGGAAGCCGGGGCCTTGGACGAGAGCATCATGGAGACAAGGTTGGTGGCAAGGTCCTTGACGCCAACGGAGGCGATGCCCTCGACATCGGACACGGCGCGCGAGACGATGGCGGTCAGAACATCGGGCGAAATGCCGATGCCGTCAATCTTGATTTCCTGGGGCATGAGTCCTCCTAGAAGATTTGGTTGCTAGACGCGGGAGACGAACTTGCCGTCGCGGGTGTCAACCTTGATGACCTCGCCCTCGTTGAGGTACATGGGAACCTGGATGACAGCGCCGGTATCGATCGTGGCCGGCTTGGTGGAACCCTGGACGGTGTCGCCCTTAAAGCCCGGGTCGGTCTGGACGATGGTGGTCTCGATGAACATCGGCGGGGTCACGCCCATGAGCTCATCGTCGGCGAAGAGCAGCTGGCAGACGTCGTTCTCGCGCAGCCACTTGGAGTTCTCGCCCACCATGTCCTCGGGAACGGGAACCTGCTCATAGGACTCGTTGTCCATGAAAATGTAGTCGGTGCCATCGTTGTAGAGGTACTGGAACTCACGGGTGGTGAGCATGACGCTCTCGAACTTGGTGCCGGCGTTGCAGGTGTTCTCGACGACGCGGCCGCTCTTGATGTCGCGGGTCTTGTAGCGCACAAACGCGCCGCCCTTGCCCGGCTTGACATGCTGGAACTCGACGATGGTGTAGACCTTGTCCTTGATGCGGAGACCGAGGCCGTTCTTGAAGTCGGCGGTAGAAATGGTAGGCATAGCGACCTTTCTTGTTATGGGCAGAACGCACAAGCGTCCAAATTACATACGATAGAAATTATACACTTGCAGACGGCGCCTGCAGCGAGCGCATAAAAAGAGAACGCGGGGCGTCCGAATCGATCCGGACGCCCCGCCCCAAACTATCTGCCGAAGTAGACTAACAGTCGATGACGTGCAAGTCGTGCGGGGTCTTGGTGAAGGGCTCGTAGCCGTTCTCGGTAACCACGCCGTAGTCCTCCAGGCGCACGCCGCCCACGCCGGGCAGGTAGACGCCGGGCTCCATGGTGACAACCGAGCCGATCTCGATGGTGTTCTTGCTGCGGTTGAAGTTGGGCAGCTCGTGGATGTCGATACCAACGCCGTGGCCCAAGCCATGGTTATAGTAATCGCCATAGCCGGCATCGCCGATGATCTTCTTGGAGAGCTTAAAGATGTCGTTGCCCTCGACGCCCGGATGGATGGCGGCGACGCATTCCTCGTGCGTGCGGCGCACGAGTGCGTACAGGTCGACCTGCTCCTGCGTGGGCTCGCCCATCACGACGGTGCGTGTCATGTCGGAGCGGTAATCACAGTAGCCCGCGCCGTAATCCATAAGAACGAAATCGCCCTTCTCGATCACGCGGTCGCTCGGCACGGCATGCGGGTTGGCGGTGTTGGGACCGCTCGCCACGATGGAGCCGAAGGCAAGGCTATCGGCGCCGTTGGCGAACATAAAGTTCTCGAGCTCGTTGCGAACCTGCTTCTCGGTCATACCAGGCTTAATAAAGCCGAGCATGTGCTGGAAGGCGGCGTCGGTGATCGACTGCGCATGGCGCATGAGCTCGATCTCCTCAGCGTCCTTGATGGCGCGCATCTTGCGAATGTCGGCATGCATCAGCGGCAGCATGCAGGCGACGGAACGGTCCTCCAGGCCGCGCTGAATGCCCTGGTAAAAATTAATCTGCATATCGTCCTCGACAGCACAGACGCGGCACTTGTTGGCCGCGATCTTGCCGGCGACCCAACCGGGGATGGTGCCCTCGTCCATGTCGTAGACCCAAGGGCTGCCGGCGGGCGTGTTCTCCTCAAAGCTGTTGAGGTAGCGCGAGTCGGTGTGGAACAGGCACTGGTCGGCCGTAATAAACGCAGCGTGCGGAAACTCGAAGGTGTAGTCAAAGACGCCCTTCACGCCCGTAAGCCAACGAAGGTTGGCCTCGTCGCGTACCACGATGGCGTCGTAGCCACGCTCGGCCATAAGGGCACGGACACGCTCGATACGACCGGCGGGACCGGCAGCAAACTCAGACATGCAGATTCCTTTCTTGTTGTCTCTATAAAGACGGGACGGGTCTCAACCGAACGACGGAATCGCATGCGATCCGCAACCGATTGGAAACCCGCCCCTCAACATGATACGAAAGACAATGGAAGTCAATAAATCTTAGAGAAGTTCTTTGCGAGAAGCCAAGTAGGCGTGAGCATGGCGCTCAAGAACCTCGTCCTCAACGTTCGTTAGGCGAATGGCGCCGAGTGCCGCGGGCAGCGGCAGCATGCTGCGGTTCGAGCGGACAAACTGCTGCCTACGGAACTCCTCGATATATGCGGCAGGCTCCAGATCGAAGGCAAGCTCCTCGATACCAAAGTCCTCCAGGCAGTCATCGACCTCAAAAACGTAATCGATATCGAAGTCGCAGGCGTCATGTGCTAGGCGCGCCTCAAAGCGCATGCCCTCGGACAACAGCTGGTAGACAGGGACCTGCGAAGCGGTATCGCCCAAGCAGGCGCGCAGGGTACGCTCCCCCGTCTTGCCAAAATCGAGCGCATGGCGAGCGCTCGGGTTCGTGGCCATTAGTACGTCCTTGCGGGCAGTCTGAGACCATTGAACGGCATTGACGAGCGCGACCTCCTCGCCCGCGAGAATCTCGGGGACGGTCTCAGTAAACTGATTCCAGCGGGACTTGCTGCTCGAAAGCATGGTGCCAACAAGTACCACATAGCCGAGCTTGAGGTCCTCGGGGTCCGCCTCGCGAACAAGGTCGAGGTCACACACGACCAAGCCCGGTTCGGGACGGAACGCGATAGCAGGAAGCGCATTCGACAACGAGGCGACGAGCGGCTTCATGGTCGTCGCGACCGTGAGCATGGCGTCGAACGTCGTCGGCAGCAACGCGCACTCGGTGCGGCCGCACCACTGATTGGCACACCAGCTAACAACCGAGCAGGTTGCGGCATCGCCAACGGCGACAACCAGATCGTCGCAGGTAATGCCATTGGCAGTCAGGGCGTCAAAGATAGAATCGGCATCAGCAAGCGTGGCACCAGCAGGCGAAACCTCGAGGGAGAGCTGTGACATGACAAAACCGGCATCAACCAGCGCATGCTCGACGACCTCACCAAAACGCTCGGATGTGGCGTCGTTCCAAACCACCATCGCGCGCTTAGGCTTGCCCACAGCCGAGGCAAACATGCGCGGCAGCTCCTCGAACGCGCCCAATCCGACGCGGACATCGACACTGCGGTTTTGGAAATTGATCAGTTGACGGCGAATCATAGCAGTCCACGCTCCAAAAGCATCTCGGCACAAAGGTAGGAAACGTCCTCGAAGGACTTGTTGCGAATATCAAGGGTAAGGTCGGCGGCTTGGCGATACAGCGGACGGCGATGCTCAAACAGGCGCGCAGCATGCTCGGGCGAGCGGAAATCGGGGCGCGTGTCGGACCGACGAATCTGGCGAATCGAATCCTCGAAGTCGCCCTCGAGGTACACGCACGTACCCATTTCGTGCATCAGCTCAATATTCACCGGCGTCTCGACGATACCGCCCCCGCACGAAACCAACAGACTGCGCTCGCTTTGGAGCGAACGGAGCGCCGAGGTCTCGAGCTCGCGAAAACGATCCTCGCCCTCGGTCTCAAAAATCTCGGTTACCGACTTGCCGCAACGGCGCACGACCAGGCGGTCGGTATCGATAAAACGCCGCTTAAACATAGTGCCGACGTTGCGCGCAAGCGTAGACTTGCCCGCGCCCAAAAAGCCGATAAAGAAGATATGGTCGCAGCCGTGTTTGGTGTGCTGGGACATAGCAAGACCTAATCCTCGCAGGGAAGGTCGCGCAGGGCCCGGCGCTCAAAGATACGGAAGATCTGCGTATACCACAGGTCCTGCGTCGCCTGCGGCTTTACCAAGATGGTATCGACGCCGGCGAAGTTACCGCTCCACACGTCCGTGTAGAGCTGATCACCGATCAGCACCGCCTCGTCGGCCGTGGCGCCGAGGCGCTTAAGACCCGCCTTGAGAGCAAACGGCGCCGGCTTCATGGCGTGGCTGATGGCCTCGAGTCCCAGCTCGCGTGCAGAGCTCATGACCTGGTCGCGATGCCAGTTGTTGGACACCATGCACAGCTTGAAGCCTTTGGCGCGGGCGGCGTCAAGCCAAGCGGAAACCGCGGCGGGAACCTGCTCGGTGTCGCGCGGCACCAGGGTGTTATCGCGATCGAGCAGAATGGCGCGTTTGCCGTCGGCCCACAGGGTATCGAGGTCGATGCGATCGACCGAGGAAACGTATCGTTTGGGGCTAAAAATCCTCATGCTAATTCCAAGACTGTTGATGCTCTTCGTAGGTTTGCGAGAAGTACTCCTCGTCCTGCGTAATGTAGAAATACAGGTCATCGGAGTCGGTCGGCTCAAGCGTGGCCTTGAGTGCCTCGAGCGACGGAGAGCAGATGGGCGTGGGTGGCAGACCCTCGTGCTTATAGGTGTTATACGGACTATCGCTCTGCAGGTCGTCGGCGGTAACCTCGCCACCGGTGACATACATCATGGTCGCATCGCTGTTGAGATAGCGCAAACCATCGAGCTTGCCGGCAAGGCGGTTGTAGAAGACCGAGGCCACGTGCGCACGCTGATCGGCGTTGAGGCCCTCGCGCTCAACGATAGAGGCCAAATTGACGATGTCGTAGTCGGACATCTCCACACCGTAGCGCTCCTTGATCTTGGCTTCGCAGCTCGCAAAGTCAAGCGACTTATACTCGGTCTTAAACTGATCGAGCATAGCGCGAATCACGTCATCGGCCGTCGGCGAATCGCCCAACGAATAAGTCTTGGGGAACAAGAAACCCTCAAGCGAGTCATTGGCGGCGCCCTTAAGGAAGCTATAGTCGTCCACGTAGTTGGAGGCCTTGGCCTGGTTGAGGAAGTCTTCCTTAGAGATGCCGTCGTAGGCCTGGGCCACACGGTCGGCGACTTGATCGACCGTTAGGCCCTCAGGGATAGTCAGCGCATTGGAGCCCGCGTTGGGACCTTCCATGAGCTGCTGAACAACCTTGGTCGCGTCCATGAGTGTGGCGAACGAATAGGTACCAGGCTTGAGCGACATATCGGCGTTAAGCTTTTTCACCGCCGCATAGTAATCCTTAGGATTCTCGACGATATGGTTCTCGGAGAGAATCGAGGCGATCGCATCGCCCGAAGCACCATCAGGAATGGTCACCGTAACCTGCTGACCAGCCGTGACCTTCGTATCCCCACCGGCAAAGAAGCCCTTGACGGCCGGCACGACAAAGAAAGCGATCGCAACAAGCGCGAGCACCGCCACCACAACGCCGATGATCATGGGAACCGGAGAACTCTTCTTTTGAGCACCGCGACGAGAATGCGTGTTGTAGCTCGAGCGGGTCGCCGGAGCAACGCCATGCGAACCGCGAGCGTGATGCGAATGCGATTGAGGGGCCTGCGTTCGCTGGGTAGGTGCCTGCTGCTTAAAGCGGGTACCGCCTGCAGGCTGGGCCGTACGAGCAGTGGGCTGCTGAGCCGCGTGAAAAGCCGCATGCTGAACCGAACGAGCAGAAGGCTGCTGACCCGTCCGTTGAACAGGTTGGGCCGAACGAGAGAAGGACTGCGCCGGGCGCGCGGCAGGCTGGGCAGGGCGCGACGCCGGCTGCTGTGTACGATTCGGCTGGCGCGGATCGGAAGCACTAGGCATGCGAAACCTCCTCGTTTTTACGATCGAGCCACGTCTGCAAAAACAGGCTGGCGGCAATCATGTCGATCTTGCCCCTCATCTGCTTTTCGTTGAGTCCCTGCTCGCGCAGGATACGCTTGGCCTCTTGCGAGGACAGACGCTCGTCCTCAAACTCCAACGGAAGATCGAGCTCGTCGGCAATCTTTTGCGCCACAGCGGCAACGCGCTCGGCCTGGGGACCAGGCTCACCGGCCATGGTCAGGGGACGTCCGCTTACCAGGATGTCGGGCTCATAGTCCTCAACCAGGTAGCGGAACGTCTTGGCCATACCGGTGACCTCGGCAGCCGGAAGCACCTTGACAGGCATCGCCATCTTGCCATCACGGCTCGAGACGGCGATGCCAATCCTGGTCTCCCCTATGTCCAGCGCGAGCGCAACCACAGCGACTTCTTAGATTCTTAGGCGCCGAGCGCGGTCTTAGCGGCCGCGAGGGCATCGGCGATGCCGGCAGCATTCTTGCCACCGGCCTGGGCCATGTTGGGACGACCGCCACCGCGACCGTCGACCAGACCCGCGATCTGCTTGATCACGTTACCGGCGTGGAAACCGGCCTTGACGGCGTCATCGGAGCCGGCAGCGAGCAGGGCCGGAGTGCCCTTCTCAGTCACGCTGGCGACGACACAAGCGACAGGGCCGGCGACCTTCTGATGCACGGTATCCCATACGTTGCGCAGGTCGGCAGCCTCAAGGCCCTGGAGCTCAGCGACAACGAGCTTATAGCCGTCGAGCTCGACGGCGCCCTCGATGGCGCTGGAGATGGCGTCGGAGGAGCCACCGGTCAGAGCCTTCTTGAGCTTATTGGACGTCTCGCGCAGCTCGGCCTGCAGGTTCTCCACGCGAGCGGGAACCTCATCCACGCGACACTTGAGCGCAGTAGCAGCGGCGTCAACGAGTGCCAGGCGGTCGGCCATATAGTCGAGGGCACCCTTAGAGGTCACGGCCTCGATACGGCGGACATTGGAGCCCGTGGAGGACTCGGAAATGATCTTGAACAGGCCGATCTCGGCGGTGTTGGCAGCGTGTGTGCCACCGCAGAGCTCGCGGGAGAACGGCTGGTCCTCAGCGCCCACGGAGACAACGCGGACGACGTCGCCATACTTCTCGCCAAACAGGGCGACAGCGCCGGCAGCCTTAGCCTCGTCGATGCCCATGACACGGGTCACGACCGGCTTGGAAGCGAAGATCTGCTGGTTGACCAGGTCCTCGACAGCCTTGAGCTGCTCGGAGGACAGGGCCTCGAAGTGCGTAAAGTCAAAGCGCAGGTGCTCGGGCGTCACCAGCGAGCCGGCCTGGGAGACGTGCTCGCCCAGGACCTGCTTAAGGGCGGCGTCGAGCAGGTGCGTGGCGGTGTGGTTGCGGCGCAAGAAGCCACGGCGCTCGGCGTCGAGCGCGGCGGTAACAGCGGCACCGACAGTCAGCGTGCCATCGGCAACGTGCGCGACGTGGGCATACAGGCCGTTGTGGTTCTTGGTGTCGGCAACGGTCAGAACAACGCCCTCGGCGGAAAGCTTCCCGGCATCGCCCTGCTGACCACCCATCTCGGCATAGAACGGGGTGCGATCGAGCACAACCTCGACGTCCTCGCCGGCGGCAGCGGACTCGACGGACTCGCCGTTGCGCACGATGGCGATAACCTTGGCGCCCTCGATCACATCGTTGTCATAGCCGTCGAACTCGGTCGCTGCGACCTTGTCCGAAAGCTCGACCCACACGTCGTTGAAGCTGCCCCAGGCGTCGCCCTTGGCATTGGCGCGGGCGCGGGCCTTCTGGTCCTCCATGCAGGCAGTGAAGCCGTCCATGTCGACGCCGTGGCCAGCGGTGCCGGCGATCTCGACGGTTAGGTCGATGGGGAAACCAAAGGTGTCGTGCAGCTTAAAGGCAACATCGCCCGGAAGCACAGCGCCCTCGGCAAGCGCTGCGAGTGCCTCATCCAGGTAGACGCGACCGTTGTCGAGCGTCGTGGAGAAGCGCTCCTCCTCGGAGGCAACGATACCCTTGACGAGCGCGACGTTCTTGAGCAGCTCGGGATAGGCCTCGCCCATCTGAGCGTTAACCTCGTCGATGAACTTGGTCAGGAAAGCGCCCTCGATGCCCAGCAGGCGACCGTGGAACACGGCACGACGGAGCAGGCGGCGAAGGACGTACTCGCGACCCTCGTTACCGGGGAGGATGCCATCCGAAATCATAAAGTCGACGGCACGGGAGTGGTCGGCGATGATGCGCAGCGAGCGGCTGGCACCGGAGTAATCGTCGGCGTCATAGGTCTTGCCGCTGATCTCCTCGCCCAGCTTGATGAGATGCTGCATCAAGTCGCCGTCGTAGTTGGCGGTCTTGTGCTGCATGATGGCGGCCATGCGCTCAAGGCCCATGCCCGTATCGAGGTTGCGGTGCGGCAGCTCCGGCATGGAGCCGTCCTCCTGGCGGTCATACTGGGTAAAGACGAGGTTCCAGAACTCCAGGAAGCGGTCGCAGTCGCAGCCGGGCTTGCAGTCGGGGCTGCCGCAGCCGACCTCCTCGCCCATGTCAAAGTAAATCTCTGAGCACGGACCGCAGGGACCGGTGGGGCCAGCAGCCCAGAAGTTGTCGTCCTCGCCCAGGCGGGAGATGTGGTCCTCAGCAACGCCCAAAGAACGCCACACGTCGTGGGTCTCGTCGTCCTCGGTAAAGACGGTAAAGTACAGGCGGTCGAGCGGCAGCTTGAACTCCTTGGTGATGAGCTCAAAGGCCCAGGCGCAGGCCTGCTGCTTGGAGACGCCGCCAAAGGAGAAGTCGCCGAGCATCTCGAAGAAGGACAGGTGACGGCCATCCTCGCCGATGCAATCGATGTCGTTGGTGCGGACGCACTTCTGGCAGGAGATAGCGCCGATCTCCTTCATGGTCTTCTTGCCCTGGTAGTACTCCTTAAACTGGTTCATGCCAGCGTTGGCAAGCAGCAGCGAAGGATCGTCGGGGACGAGGGACGAAGAAGGATAGAGCTTAAGACCGCGCTCCTCAAAGAAGTTGAGGAACTTGGAGCGGATCTCGGCCGTAGTCATTGACGGGTAGTCAGCACTCATAGAGGGAATCTCCTCGGTTTCACATCGAAACAGTTCAAACGTAACGATATTACCATCCCACCGCGCAAGTGCAAAAAAGAGGGCCGGCACAATGCCGGCCCTTCAGCGAAATTGCATGTTAGCGCGTATGAATATTAATCCGAATTACCCCGCTAGTTGTCATCATCGTCCATGGAGCCGTCGATGCCGGTATTGGTATCGTCGTCTGAGTTGGAATCATCGTCTTTGGCGAAGGGGTTTTTGAAGAAACCCGTCGCATCGGGCTGCAGGCCCGAGAGCTTGATCCAGGGATTATCGAGCTCGGGCTTGGGCATGGCCTTGGCCTCGGGCGCAGTCTCGTTGCCGATGAGCTCGGACTCGTAAATGAAGGTGTCGTCGCCGAGCGCGTCGTAGGCGGCGACCGGGTTGCCATCGGCATCGCCGTACGGCGTGCCCTTAAACACGGCACCGTCATAGGCAACAAGCTGGCGGCCGGTCTCATTCTCGAAGTAGTACACGAAGATACCCTTGAGGGCCGCACACAGCGGGATGGCAATAATCATACCGATGGGGCCCATGAGTGCTGAGCCAATAACGAGCGCCGTGAGGCTCATAATGGGATGCACCTGCACCGAGCTCTGCATAACCTTGGGCGAAATCACGTTATCGGTGACGTTTTGCGCGACCATCGTCACGATGAGCGTCCACAACGCCAACATGGGGCTGAACATGAAACCGAGCACCGTGGCGATTGCTGCGCTCACCCAGGGACCGACGACCGGAACCAAATGCATGATGCCGGTAAAGATAGCCATGAGCGCCGCATACGGATGGCCGATGATCATAAAACCGATAAAGGCGAGGAAACCACCACAGATGGACGTCACGACCATACCGCGCATGTAGCCGCCGACAGAGCGAGAAAGGATGGCGACCATAAAGCGGTACGAGGTCTCCTTCTCCTGACCGATGATGGTGCAAATCTCGTGGTGCATGCGAGGGTAGTCGCAGGCCATCCAGTACGCAAGCACCAGACCAAGGAAGATCACGAACAACTGCGAGGCCGTATTGGTGATGAGCGGGAACACACCGCGGCCAAGCTCGGCAGCGATCTGAGACACGTACTTCGATGCCACGGCAACCAGCGACGAAAGATTATCGTCCAAATACTCCTTGAGCGGCGTGTTGTTGAGCGTCTTGGCATGCGAGATCATCTCATTGAGATCGCCACCCGCAACACGAAGCTGCTCGGGCAGGCGGCTCAGTACTTCCATGATCTGACCAAAGAGAATCGGCGACAAGATGCAAACGACACCGACGAGCACGGCAACAACAACAATAAGCGCGATAAGCGAACCGATGCCGCGATTCACGCCATGGTGCTCGAGCCAGTTGGTGATCGGGGACATCACAAAAGCAATGATGGAGCCGACGGCAAGAAACTCGATAACCGGTGCCAGGATGCCCATAAGGTTAAAGATGACAGCAGCAATAACAATGCAGCCGACAACAGCCCAAATGCGCAGTGTCAGAATGCGGGTGTCGCGCAGCACGCGATCGGTTTGTTGGGGGTGCTCACTCATGAACGAATCATCACTCCGTCGGGGTCGATCTTATCCTGAATCTTCTTAAGCGTGCGGCGCAGCAGACGCGAAACCTGCACCTGAGAAATACCCAGTTTCTTGGCGATCTCGATCTGGGTCATGCCCTTCACAAAGCGCAGCTCGATCACCTCGCGCTCGCGCGGCGAAAAATCACGGATGGCTTCCTCGATCACTAGGCGGTCATCGGTAAAGTCGAGCTCGTTGTCGTCGTCGGCGTAACGGTCGAGAATCGAGGGAGCATCGTCGGAATCGGACGCACCAGGAGCCTCGATGGGCACCGAGGTATAGGCCGAAGACGATTCCATAGCCTCGAGGACCTCATCGACAGTCACATCTAGATACTCAGCGATCTCCTCAACCTTGGGCGAACGCTGCAGCTCGTTGGTAAGTTTGTCAGTAGCCTGGTTGACCTTGGCAGAGAGCTCCTGCAGGCGACGCGGAACGCGCACACTCCAGCCCTTGTCGCGGAAATGGCGTTTGATCTCGCCCAGGATAGTGGGTGTTGCAAACGTCGTGAACTCGAGCCCGCGCTCGGGGTCAAAGCGGTCGATAGCCTTGAGCAAACCCAGATAGCCGACCTGCATGAGGTCGTCGAGCGGCTCGCCGCGATTCTTAAATTTGTTGGCAAGAAACCTTACCAGGTTCATATGGGACATGACGAGCTGCTCGCGGGCGTCCGGATCACCGGTCTCCTTGTAGCGACGAAACAGCTCGCGGGTTTTCTCCTTGTCCCAAGCGGTCTTGCCGCTCCGGGAACGTTCGGTCATTTTAAATATCCGCCTTGAGGTCGAGGGAAAGCTTCAGGGGCGCCGCAGTCTTTTCGTAGGAGTCGCACACGCTCGCGAGGATGAGCTCGGCATACACCGCAGCCTGGTCGTCTTCATCGACCGTAGCCTGATCGCCAAAGGTAATAGTCATGCCAACGTGGGTCTCATCGACATCGAATTTGATGGTGATGTCATCGCAGTCGACCGCGGTACAACCAAAGATGAAAGCCTCCTCGGCAGCCATGCGGATGTCCTCGATGCGATCGACAGACATGGAACACAGGGCACCAACGTTGGCTGCCGTCATGCGCACAAGGCGAGCGAGACGCGGGTCGCCGGCAACGGTCAGCGTGATGGGGCAGGTTGCTTCGCTACTCATCGCAGGACTCCTCAGAGGTCTCGGAGGGTGTATAGGTGTAATACTGAACCGACTTGGATACAGACTTCTGACCATCATCGTCGCCCGCGGCGGCCTCGTCCTCGCCAATTAGGACGCGCTCGGTAGGCTGCTCGGCCTCCGCAGCGGAAGCGGCGAGCTTGCGATCGGCGTCGGCTGCAGGGGCCTTCACCTTATTGAAGAGCTTCTGCACAGCACCGGCGGCAGAGTCGGTCACGCTCGACACAGCATTGCTGGCCTCGGCCATGCTGCCCGTAACCTCGGAAATGTCGCGAACCACGGCTTCGACCTCTACGAGATTGGAGGTAAGGGCATCAACTGCCGTCTTGCTCGACTTAAGCAGCGGCTCCATCTGGGCAAGCGCCGGCGTAAGCTCATCGACAGCGCCATCGAGCTTTGCCACCACAGGCTGAGCCTCGGCGATGGTGTTGTTGAGGTCGTTCACGGTCTTATCGAGCGAGTCGACAACATTGCGGGTCTTGCGCAGGGTAAGCGCGAGCTCAGCGATGGCCCACACGCCGGCAACGGCGAGCAGCAGCAGGGCGATTTGAATGGGACTCATACAAGCCTCCCGGAAAAATCGAAATACAGACGCTTTTCATGGTACCCCAAAGGGGACCGAACATGCCAAGAGTAGCAACGTGGGACAAAATTATCAGCAGCTACTTCGGTGCATTCCCGCTGCGGTCGCGCTCGCTTTGCTCTACGCGCCACTCTTCCCAGCCGCGCCCGGCAGGCTGCCAGAACGCACCGCGCTCCAGCCCCTCGGGCAAATAGCGCTGATCGACCCAGCCTTCGGGATAATCGTGCGGGTATTTATACACACCGTAGTCGTCGCTGCCTGGGCGATGGCGATCGCGCAGATAACTCGGCACCTCGCGAAGCCCACTAGAATGGATATCGGCCAGCGCCGCATCAATCGAAGCCTCACACGCGTTGGATTTAGGGGCCAAACACACATAGAGTGCAGCCTGAGCCAGGTTAATGCGGCACTCGGGATAGCCAATGACCTCGGCAGACTTAAACGCGGCATGCGCCACCAAAAGCGCCTGCGGGTCGGCGTTGCCAACATCCTCAGAAGCCTGAATCATAATACGGCGAGCGATAAACTTGGGATCCTCCCCCGCATCAATCATGCGCGCGAGCCAATAGATTGTGGCATCGGGGTCGCTACCGCGCATGGACTTAATAAACGCACTGATGATGTCGTAGTGCATGTCGCCGTTTTTGTCATACGTAAAGCCGCGACGCGGGTTGGCGATCTTCACGTCATCCACGGTGATGGGATAGCGCTCCCCCGCCACGGGCGCTGGCGTTCCCTCGGTATCAGGACGCGTGACGGCAATCTCGCTCGCAAGCTCGAGCGTCGTGAGCGCCGAGCGAGCGTCACCCGCTGCCAGCGTGCAGATGGTCTTGACCGTATCCTCATCGGCCGAGAACTTACCGTTCAAGCCCTGCGGCGCCTCAAGCGCACGTTCAATAAGCGTGGCGATATCCTCATCCTTCAGATGCTCAAGCTCCACGACGCGACCACGTGAGAGCAGTGCCGAGTTGACCTCGAAGTACGGGTTCTCCGTCGTAGCGCCAATCATAATGACGGTACGGTTCTCAACTGCATGCAGCAGGGCATCCTGCTGCGACTTAGAGAAGCGGTGAATCTCATCGATGAATAGAATGGTGCGGCGGTCGTACGTATTCAGGCGCGTCTTGGCCTCATCAATCACGCGACGCAGGTCCTTCACGGTACCCGTGACGGCGCTGACCTCGACAAACTCGCTCTTGGTATGGTTGGCGATAATGTGGGCCAGCGTCGTCTTGCCCGTACCGGCAGGCCCGTACAGAATCACGCTCGAAAGCACGTCGTGCTCGATCGCGGCACGCAGCCATGAACCCTTACCGACGGCCTTTTGCTGGCCCACGTACTCGTCGAGCGAATTGGGTCGCATGCGCACCGCGAGCGGCGCATTTTTAAAGGAACGCTCGCGCGTCGAGGCAGAAAAAAGGTCGTCCATAGCCATCCCGTGCATCAATCAAAAACGTTTTCCACTAACCAGTATACCGAAAGGATACGAACTACCGTTCGTTAATATAGGTACGATGCGGAAACTTTAGACCCGGGAACAGCTTGCTCGTCAGTTCGCAGAAATAACCGTCCGTCATGCTCGCAATGTAATCCACGACCGCCTGGTCCTTATCGTTCTGCCAGGCATAGGCGCGATCGTAGTAGGAAAGCTGCTGCTCGATGCGAGAAATGTGGTGTTTAAAGATATACGAGGACTCGTCACCTTCGTTTATATCCTGCAGGCAACGGTCGTAAAGCTTTTCGAAGGCTTCGCGCAGCTCCGCCTCGGAGTCGCCTTCGATACCGCCCTTGCTATAGATCTTCTCGTAGTTCTCGCGCTTGGCACGGCGGATCTCCTCAAACAGGTCCTCGCTCATCTCGATGCGCGGCTTACCATAGCTATGCTCAACGATATCGATGGAGGCATGCGTGAGGATCCAACTGTTGTAGGCACCGCCCCGGCCATCATCAAAAGCGTCGGGCGAAAGCAGGCCCGCCGCGATCGCATCCTGACGGTCACGACCGACGTAGGCAAGGATATCCGAGATGCGGACCACACAGCCTTCGAGCGTCATGGGACGCAGATGCCCAATTGCGCTATAGCCCGTGGCAATGCAATCCTCAACCGTCTGGTCAAACTGGTCAAAGGAGCTCATGTCCGAGAGCTCAAACACACGCTGCTCGTACTCGCCGTTATGGCATAGCACGCCGTCGAGCGTCTGGAGCGACACGTTGCGGCCGTATAGCGCGTCGAGCACGCGGACCGACTGCACGTTATGGAAAAAATAACGCCCCGTACGCTCATGAAAGATATCGTTGAGGAAGCGCTCGCCGGCATGGCCGAAAGGCGTGTGTCCCAAGTCGTGGCCCAGGCCAATCGCCTCGATCAGATCGCAATTGAGCCCCAGGGCGCGACCGATATCGCGCGCAATGCGCGAGACAAGCTGCACGTGCAAACCGCGGCGTGACAGATCGTCATTGCTACGGAAGCTAAAGACCTGCGTTTTACCTGCATAACGGGTGTACGCCGGAAGATGAAGTATCTTTTCGGTATCGCGCATAAACGCCGGACGCATAAGCGTGCCTTTGTCGGCGGCGCGATCAATACGACGAATAGCCTGATCGTCGTTGCAACGATACGGGTTGACATAGCCCGAAGCACGATCGGCGGCAATGCGCTCGACAAGTTCGGGCGACAACGCCGAGGGGATACGGTCCATGCGCGCCTTAATGACGGCCGTTTCTTGATTAGTTGCCATGGCATGCTCCTTAAGAAGGATGCGCAATCGGTTACAAAGTGCAGCCCACGACCTCGATTATGGCAAAAACAGGCACCAAAAACGGCAGCAATGGCAGGGAGCGTGATTTTGCGATGAGGCAAGCGACGGCAAGGGTCAGGAGCGCAACCGCAAACGCGACAACGCCGCCCAGGGGATCGAAGGTACAAAGGGCAAAGAGTGCCTTGACGTCCCCCATGCCAATGCCGGGGGCGTGGCGAAGGCGACGCCAGAGTGACTCAGTAAGCACAAGGACAAGGTAGACGATGACCGCAAGACCGGCGTGGTCAAGCGCTGTGTTCAAACCGAGGTCGAGCCAAACGCCCGCCAACGCCGCCACGGCACATGCGCCGGCAAGCCCATTGGGAAACCGTCGCTCTCGGGCATCAATTGCCACGCCGGCAAAGATGCAAATCCAAAACGGGATATAGACCATCGGACTCCTCCTCGAGCTGCATCGCAAAAGCAAAAACCACCACAAAGGTGCCTGTCCCCTTTGCGGTGGTTTTGGTGGTGGTTATTTGGCGCCTTGCATGACCTCGTCAAGGGTAACGTTGACGGCGTGCTGCGTCGGCACCCAGTCGACCTTCAGGAACAGCGCGGCCACCGTGATGGGGATATAGCTGAACATAAAGATCGGGAAGGTAAACAGGTTAGTCACCAGACGCCACTTTTGCGCGCAGTGAATGTGCTTATACTCAAAGATAGTCGTGAGCAGCGCCAGGATAAAGAAGGTCTGATACATCATGGCGAAGGTCATAATGAGCGAAGCGGCGCACGCCTGCATCTCGACTTCGGTAGCCAAGAAACCATGCGAAAGGCCACCCACAATCAAGAACGTCGCATTAGCGAGCATCGAGATCAGCGATAGCAGCATACCCGGGGCGATCGTCATGAACATGTCGTAGGCGGCAAAGCGATGATAGCGGAACATCGACTTGACCAGATGCTTACCGTAGGTAAAGAACACCTGGTAAAAGCCCTTGGTCCAGCGCATACGCTGCTTCCAGGATGCCTTGAACGTCACGGGTTGCTCGTCAAAGAACTCCGCCGGCGCATAGCCAATGCGAATACCGTGAATAGCGCAGAACGTAGTGAACTGAATGTCCTCGGTCAGCGTGTGGAACTGCCAACCGTGCATGCCCTCGATAACGCTTGACGAGATAAGGTAACCCGAACCCGAAACAGCGCAGGACGTCTTACAGATATTGCGCGCGTTGTTGAGGAAGCGCGCCTCGCGTAGATACCACGTGGCATTAGCAGCCGAGATCCACGAGCTGCCGAAGTTCTTGGAATTGCGATAGCTCGTGACCACATGGAAGCCCTGGTCAAAGGCATCGTTCATCTTGGACACGTAATCGCGGGAGATAACGTTGTCGGCATCGAAGATAAAGTAGCCCTCAAACGTGTCGGGATACTCGTTGAGAATGCGATCGAAACCAAAGTCCATGACCCAGCTCTTGCCCTTGCGGGCCAGGTCATTGCGCTCGTAAACAATGGCACCGGCCTCGCGCGCGAGCTGCGCGGTATTGTCGGTGCAAGCGTCGGCAACGACAAAGACCTCAATGAGCTCGGACGGATAGTCCTGATCCTTGATGGAGCGAACGAGGTTGGCGATCACGGCCTCCTCGTTATGCGCCGCAATAAAGAAGGCATAGCGGTGGAGTTTTTTGGCCTTGGGAGGCGCGACCTCGCCACGAAGAGCGCCGATGACAAAGAAGACCACCTGGTACAGAAAGCAGACCGTGAGCAGCGTGACGACAATCTGGTTGAAGATCACGATGGGCGTGTTGGTTTGTAAAAAGGCGAGCATGCAGGCTCCCAGGAACGCGTTACGTAAACAATCGTATATCTTACCGCAGGCTTACCGAGTTCAAGAAACCACCTAATACCGGCTAGGCTTCGAGCAGGCCAAGCTGCGGGACGATGTCGTCGCCGGCGGCGGTGCGACCAAGCGAGCGCGGGGCCAGGTCGTCAAGAACCGCAGCGAGATCCCACGGCAGCTCGTCGCGGCATTCGATGCGCTCGCCCGTCACGGGATGGTCGAATGCGACGCGCCAGGAATGAAGGAATTGCCTGGTCAGACCCTGATCGGCGCGTGCATCGCACTTGCCGTAGAGTTGATCGCCCACGCAGGCGTGGTTGATATGACGCATGTGTACGCGAATCTGATGCGTACGGCCCGTAAACAGGTGGCACTCGACGAGCGTATAGCCGTCGTCAAATCGCGTGGAATCAAAGCGCTCGAGGACCTTAAAGGTCGTAATGGCCTGGCGCGCGAAAGGATCGTCCGAAACCGCCATCTTGACACGGTCGCGCGTCGATCGGGCAATGCCGGTGTTGATGGTGCCCTCGTCCATGGCGATGTGCCCGTGAACAAGTGTGATATAGCGACGGTCGAGCGTACGCGTGCGGATGAGATTTTGGAGCGCGCGCTGGGTGTCGTCGTCCTTTGCCGCAAGCATGAGACCCGAGGTATCGCGATCCAGGCGATGCACAATACCGGGGCGGTCCTCGCCCTGCACGGTGCCCAGATGATCGATACCGCAGTGATAAACCAGGGCATTCGCGAGCGTACCGCTCTCATGGCCATGCGCAGGATGGCACACCAGGCCGCGCTGCTTGGAGAGCACGATAAGGTAGTCGTCCTCATAGCGGATATCGAGGGGAATGGCCTCGGGAATCACGTCGGTCGGGTCGTGCGGCTCGGGGAGGTCGACCGAAATACGGTCGCCGGCTCGCACGGCGTACTTTTTGGACAGGCAGGTCTCACCATTGACACATACGGCACCGCCCTCAATCAGATGCGCGCAGGCAGAGCGCGTGGGGCAGCCGTCGTTGGCACCCAGAAAGGCGTCGAGACGCTGGCCAGAGCAATCGTCGGCAACAAGAATATGGATGTCGGCCATTAACGCTCATTCCTTTCGCGAATCTTGCGGGCACGCTCCCCACGCTGCTTGGCTTTGCGCTTGGCGCGGGCCTCATCACGGGCATTGAGCTCGGCAGTCGCATCGACTTCGCGGGCCGCAGGGCTCAAGAACATGTAGCCAATGAGGGCAAGCACAACGCCTACGGTGATGCCGATATCGGCCACGTTAAAGACGGGAAAGTCGATGAAGGTGGTGGCAATAAAATCGGTCACAAAGCCAAAAGTCAGACGGTCGATCGCGTTGCCAATGGCGCCGCCCGCGACCATAGCCATGCCCACAACCTCCAAGCGAGCAAGCTGGGGCGCGCGAAGCAAGTACACGGCAATAGCGATAATGACCGCCAACGCCAGCACGGCAAACGCGATGCCATGCCCCTCGCCCATGCTAAAGGCAGCACCGATATTGCGGACAAATAGAAAGTCGATCACACCGGGGATAACAGTCACATGCAAAGCGTCGCCCACGGCACGAACCGCAAGCTTGGTCAGCTGGTCAACAAGCAGCACAACCAGCGCCACCCCACCAGCAACACCCAACCGCCAACGCAAAGGCGGCGTCATATCCCCAGCACGACCCAAATCAATCCCCTACCCTCAAGAACATCGAATTCCGTTTAACGCAATTAACCATCTTATATTGCCACACGCAGAGCGCACGACATATTCGCTAACGCCAGATAAATAACCAGCATAAAAAGAAAGCGGCATTCCGAAAAACAGAATGCCGCTTTTATTCAGCGGAGCAAATGGGCCGAAGGCGTCCAAATTCTCCCAATAACTAAAATGCCGAGTTACCGTGCCTTAAAGGGCATTCGCGCAGCGCTTGCAGATATGCGCGTGGCCGTTGTACTCGCCGACGGTGGTGCGGTAGTTCCAGCAACGGTCACAGCACTCGCCCTCGGCAGCCTCAATAGCGACGAAGAGCTCCTCGCCCTGGGTCAGCTCAACATCGGAGACGATGTAGAACTCGGCCAGGTCGACGGCCTTGTCGCCGGTCAGCAGCGCATACATCTCGGCGGGAACGACCGCCTTGACGCGGACCTGCTGACTCTTGGTGAAGGTGCCGGCGGAGCGGGCATCCTCAAGGGCCTTGGTCACGGCGCTACGGAGCTCGAGTGAAGCCTCGAGCACGCCCTCGAACTCATTGGCCTCGTCGACCGTGATAGGCGACTTGTACCAATCGAGCAGCGCGGCGTACTTCTGATGATCGACGCAGCCGGCGGGCGCATAGGCCATGGCCTCATCGACGGTGTAGGACAGGATCGGCTGCAGGTCGCGCATGAGCATCGAGAAAAGCTCGGCGAGCACGGTCTGGGCGCTGCGGCGCTCGAGCGAGCCGGGCTTTTCGCAGTACAGACGGTCCTTCAGGGCGTCGAGGTACACGTTGGAAAGCTCGGTCACCACGAAGTCGTAGAGCGCACGGTAGGCGCGCGGGAACTCATAGCTGGCGTAGGCGTCGTCGACCTCGGCCTGGACCTGGGTCAGACGGGCAACCATGAGCTTGTCGAGCGGCAGCAAGTCAGCAAAGGCGACGCCGTCGGTCTCGGGTTCAAACTGACCCTCGAGCTCGGAGAGCAAGAAGCGCAGCGTGTTGCGGAAACGGCGATAGGCATCGGACGTACGAGCGAGAATCTCGTGGTCGATGGAGACGTCAGAGCTGGTGTCGACGGAGGCAACCCACAGACGGATGATATCAGCGCCCATCTCGTCGCAGACCTTATTGGGGTCGATAACATTGCCGAGCGACTTGGACATCTTGCGGCCCTGACCATCGAGTGTGAAGCCCTGCGAGACGACCGCCTTGTACGGAGCATGGCCGTTGGCACCCACCGAGGTGAGCAGCGAGCTCTGGAACCAACCGCGGTGCTGGTCGGAGCCCTCAAGATACACGTCCGCCGGGTACTCAAGCTCAGGGCGATACTCGCAGACGGCCTTCCAAGACACGCCGGAATCCCACCACACGTCGAGGATGTCCTTATCGGCCTTGAGGTGATGACCGCCGCACTTGGGGCAGACGCAGGCCTCGCCCAGGTAGCTCTCGGGAGCGTCGGTGAACCAGGCGTCAGACCCCTTCTCGTGGAAGAGCTTGATGACGGCGTCGAGCGTAGCGTCGTTCATGACCTTCTCGCCGCAGTCGGCGCAGGTGTAGCTGGGGATAGGCACGCCCCAGTTGCGCTGACGGCTAATGCACCAGTCGGGACGCTGCTCGACCATGGCGCCGATGCGGTTGGCGGCGTGAGCCGGATACCACTTGACGTTCTCGCGAACCTCCTTGCCAGCCTGCTCACGCAAGCCGGTCTTGTCCATCGAGACAAACCACTGGTCAGTAGCACGGAAGAGCACCGGGTGTTTGCAGCGCCAGCAGTGCGGATAGCTGTGCGTGATCTTCTTCTCGAGGACCAGGGTGCCGCGCTCGCGCAGGAACTCGATGATGTGCGGGTTGGCCTCATCGGTATCCATGCCGCTGAAGGGACCACCGGTGCCAAACTCCTCGCCGGTGTAGAACTTGCCGTCATCATCGACCGGCATGCAGATGTCGGTAATGCCCTCCTTGAGGCAGGCAAAGTAGTCGTCGACGCCGTGGCCGGGCGAGTTGTGGACGATACCGGTACCGTCATCGACACCGACGTAATCGGCCAGCAGCGCCACGCCCTCAACACCGTCAAAGATCGGCTGCTTGTAGTGGATGTGGTGGAAGGTCTCGGCGGGAACCACATAGGGCTTACCGTCGACCATAACCGGGGTGTACTCCCAACCAAACTCCTCGCAGCACTTGGGAGCCAGGTCCTCGAGCATGACCTCGGCACGACCCTCGTGCTCAACGGCGACATAGGCGGCGCCGGGCTTGAGGGAAACTGCCTGGTCGGAGGGAATGGTCCACGGCGTGGTCGTCCAGATGATGAAGTCAACCGGGCCGTCGAAATTCTCGAGACCGGCGGGCTTGGAGGTCATCTCGAAGCGCACGAAGATGGACGGGCTCGTCTCATCGGAGTACTCGATCTCAGCCTCGGCCAGCGCGGTGTGGCAGTGCTTGCACCAGTGAACCGGCTTGTGGCCGCGATAAATCATGCCCTTATCGAACATGGCCTTGAAGACCTCGATATCGGCGGCGTCATGCTGGTGATAGAGCGTCAGATAGGGGTTGTCCCAGTCGCCGAGCACGCCCAGACGGCGGAAGCCAGCCTTCTGAAGCTCGATGTTCTCGACAGCGAACTCGTTGCAGAGCTCACGGATCTTGGCCGTGGGGGTCTGGTTGAACTTCTCGGTGCCGAGCTTCTCCTCGACCTTATGCTCGATCGGCTGACCATGGCAGTCCCAACCGGGGACATAGGGAACCTCATAGCCCTGCATCATCCAGTAGCGGTTGATCATGTCCTTGGAGATCTTGTTCATGGCATGGCCGATGTGGATCGGACCGTTGGCGTACGGAGGACCGTCGTGCAGCACGAACTTCTTGTGACCCTCGTTCTTCTTCAGAACCTGCTCGTAGACCTTGTTATCCTGCCAGTCCTTGAGTCGCTTGGGCTCGGACTTGGAAAGACCGGCACGCATGGGAAAACCGGTCTTGGGCAGATTCATCGTCTGCTTGTACTCGTTTGCCACGGTACCCCTTTCATGTCGTGGGCGCGCACGCCCGTTGGGCACCAAAAAAGCGCCCGTCCCTACAAGCTGGGACGAAGCGCCACAAAACGGACTGTACGCCCGTAAAAGCTCTTCGCTTAACCACCCAGCTTAGATGCCCTCGCCCGCATATTCGCGCGCTCGCATCCGTTACTCGGCTGGCCTGTATCGACGACCATCTCGGCGATGTCTACTAAGACGAACCTGCACGGCACGTCCGTTGGGACCGCAGCTCCGGGGTGATTTTCATCGGTCGCATGCGCGGGTTCTCAGCGCTCCCCGCTCTCTGTAGCATGCGGACGGCCGACTACTCGTCCCCATCAACGCTTATGCGCTGTATGGTAGCACGGTCGCCGCCGGCGAAAAACCCTCAACATTGGTTTTATACGTTCGAAATTTCTCGCTATTACAGCCTTTCTCTAGGAGCAAAATACCTGAAAGCACTCTATCGAACGAAAGAAGGCACCTATGCGTACGATTGGAATGAGCGACTATACCGTCGGCGAGGACTGCTTTGACGAGCTGCCCGGAGCACTGGCCGAGTACGGAGCGACCAAAGTCGCCATCATCGGCGGCAAGCGAGCCCTGGCTGCGGCGCTGCCGGGAATCGAGGCGGCACTTGAAGGTACCGATGTCGAGGTCCTGGAGACGCGCGTCTATGGCACCAACAGTACGCGTGCCAATATCGCCAAGGTCGTGAACTCCCCTGCCTGCCAGGAAGCCGACGTGCTCATCGCATGCGGCGGCGGCAAGGCGCTCGACACCGTGAAGACCGCAGCCATCGAGCTCAAGAAGATCGTCTTCACCGTCCCGACGATCTGTTCTAACTGCTCCGCCGCGACCGCCATTGCCGTTGTCTACAACGACGACGGCTCGCTCGAGGGCTATTCGTACCCCAACCGACCCGCGCACATCTTCATCAACCCCAAGATCATCGCCGAGGCACCGGCGGAGTACTTCTGGGCCGGCGTGGGCGATGCCCTGTCCAAGCAGCCCGAGGTCGAGTACGCCACGAGCGCCGGTAATTTGGAGCACACCGCCGGTCTTGGCCTGGCACTCGCTCACACCTGTTCCGAGCCGCTGTTTACCTATGGCGTCCAGGGTCTTGAGGACGTACGCCAGGACCTGTCGAGCGAGGCCGTCAAGCAGATCGCGCTCGACATCGTGGTCAACACGGGCTATGTCTCAAACCTGACCAACCAAAACGATTACTACTACAACTCGAGCGTCGCGCACGCGTTCTACAACGCCACCTGCAGCATTCCACGTGAGGGCACCTACCTGCACGGCGAAGTCGTAAGCCTGGGCGTGCTCGTCCTGTTTGCCTATACGGGCGATACCGAGAACCTTGTGCGCTACGCCGCCTTTAACAAGCAGATGGGCCTGCCCGTGACGCTTGAGCAGGTCGGGCTTTCCGAGGCCGACATCCCTGCCCTGTGCGAATACGCGCACGCCACCAACGAGTGGAAGCAGGGCAACCCTGAGCCCTTCACTGACGAAAAGTTCGCCGCCGCCATCAAGGCCGCCAACGCCTACGGCCACTCTATCCTGGCCTAACCGGCCAAAACCGCCACAAAGGGGACAGTTCCTTTGTGGCGGTTTTTTATTGCTGTAACATGCTCGAGTCGAATTCGCTTGCCGGGATCACGCGGTAGCCGTGGCGCAGGAGCAGGTCAACGAAGACACCGTTACCCGTTGTGAGCGTGCCGCTGAAGGATCCGTCGTAGATATGGCCCACGCCGCACGACGGACTACGATCCTGCAAAATGCACGCGGAAATCTCGGACGGCCCACCCGCCTGCTCACACATATCGAGCGCACGTTGAGCGCCCAGGCGGAATTCCCGGTCAACGGACACGCCCTCGCAGGTACGAACCTCGCCGTTCACAATCTCGGACGGCTTGCGCGGCGTGGGCAGGCCCCCAAAGACCTCAGGGCACACCAAGAGGACCTCGGTCCCCGTACGCTCGCAGGCCTCGACCAGCTCGCGATGGTAGTTGTCGAGCCCGTTATACTTGCAGCTCTCGCCCATCAAACAGGCACTCACCACGATCTTCATATGCATCCCTCTCAAGCAAAACGCCCCATTTGAGATAGGCACTCAAATGGGGCGTCGATATTTACTGTCCCGAACGCAACGCTATTGCTGCTTAGGCATCAGCGGATTTTCGCGCGTGAGGAGGTTCATAAACTCCTCGCCGGTGATCGTCTCCTTCTTGTACAGATAACGAGCCAGCTCGTGGAGCTTGAACTTGTTCTCCTTCAGGATCTGCAGGGCGCGGTCGTGCGCATCCTCGATCAGCTTGGCGACAATCGCGTCCACGCGCTCGGCCGTACCGGGGGCGCAGGTGAGCGACGTGTCCTGGTTGAGGTACGCGTTCTGGACGGTACCGAGTGCCATCATGCCAAACTCATCGGACATACCAAAGCGCGTCACCATGTTGCGGGCGAGCTTGGTTGCCTGCTCGATATCGTTGGCGGCGCCGGTCGTCATCTCGCCAAAGATGAGCTCCTCGGCTGCACGGCCACCGCAGTAGACCGCAAGCTTGTCCAGGACCTCCTGGCGCGTGGTCAGGAAGCGCTCGTCCTCCTCGACCTGCATGGTGTAGCCCAGAGCGCCGCTCGTGCGCGGCACGATGGTGATCTTGGTAACCGGCGCGGAACCCTTTTGGCGGGCAGCGACGATGGCATGACCGATCTCGTGGTAGGAAACGACCTGCTTCTCGTGGTCGGAAAGCACCGTGGACTTACGCTGCTGGCCGGCAATGACGACCTCCACCGACTCCTCGAAGTCGTCCTGGGTCGCGCGCTTGCGGCCTTCGCGAACAGCGCGCAGGGCACCCTCGTTGATGATATTGGCAAGGTCGGCGCCCGAGGCACCGGGCGTGGCGCGGGCAATAGCGGTCAGGTCGATCGGCGGCTGCGTCTTCACGCTCTTGGCATGCAGCTCGAGGATGTTCTTGCGGCCAGTCAGGTCGGGCAGCTCAACGGGAATGCGGCGGTCAAAACGACCGGGGCGCAGCAGGGCGGGATCGAGGCTGTCGGGACGGTTGGTCGCAGCGAGGACGACGATGCCCTTGTGGTTATCGAAGCCGTCCATCTCGGTCAGCAGCTGGTTGAGCGTCTGCTCGCGCTCGTCGTTGCCACTAAAGCCGCCGCCATCGCGCTTCTTGCCGATGGTATCGATCTCATCGATAAAGACGATACACGGGGCCTTTTCCTTGGCCTGCTTAAACAGGTCACGAACCTTGGCGGCACCGCGGCCGACGAACATCTCGACGAACTCAGAACCCGAAATGCTAAAGAACGGAACGCCCGCCTCACCGGCAACGGCCTTGGCGAGCAGGGTTTTACCGGTACCCGGAGGGCCGACAAGGAGGGCACCGCGCGGCAGCTTGGCGCCAATTTCCTCGTAGCGCTGCGGCTTCTCCAGAAAGTCGACGACCTCCTTAAGGGATTCCTTGGCCTCTTCCTGGCCTGCAACATCCTTAAAGGTCACGCCCACATCTTTGGAGGCGATAACGCGAGCGCCGGACTTACCCAGTCCGCCGCCGCCAAAGCCACCACCGCCAAAGTTCATCGACGGACCGTCTTCGCCCATGGCCTTCTTCATACGGCGGTTGAGCCACCAGCCGATGAGGAAGAAAATCGCCATGGGAAGAATGAGGGTGAGCAGGTAGTAGGTCATCAGACCCGAGTTCTTATCGGGAACGACCGACTCAAGCGAGGCACCAGATTCAAGCACGCGATCGGTAAAGCCCGCATCATTCGGCACACCGGTCGTCTTGTAGGCGATGTTCTCGTCCTCGCCCTTCTTGGTGTAATAAATCGTGTAATCGTCCGTGTTGTACTCAACCTTGTCAACGCTCTTCTTATCGAGCGCTTTGACAAACGTCGAGTAATCGGTCTTCGTAATCTGCTGCGTGTGACCGATGTTGGGGAACAGAACGGTCGAGAGCACGAGGTAGACGACGAAGGCGATGAGCACGTAGAGGATCATATTCCGTCTACGTTTGTTGTCATCCATCTCCATCTGCTTGAACTCCATCTACTGGGGTTGATAATGCTAACTAGAATACCCAACCCGGACGGCGATAAACCGACGCCGGGCACGAAAGGACAGAGATGGCATCACTTGAAGTCGGCAAGGTTCAGATCTATACGGGCGACGGCAAGGGCAAAACCACGGCTGCGCTGGGATTGGCGATGCGCGCCAAAGGTTATGGGCTCGACGTACTCATGCTGCAGTTTGCCAAGAAGCTGCACTGCGCCGAGCACGACGCCGCGCCGCGCCTGGGACTGCGCATTGTACAGGCCGATCGCGACACACCCGAGGCCTGCGCCGAGCAGATCATGGAGCTCGCACGCGAGCAGATATCACAGGTCGACGTTCTGATTTTGGACGAACTCGGCGAAGCGATGCGCCGCGGATTCGTGACGCGCGAGGATGTGGAGGGACTGATCGCGCTGAAGCCTGCCACCACGGAGCTCGTGCTCACCGGCCGCGGGCTGCTGCCTCTCGCGGACCTCGCCGACCTAGTCACCGAAATGCGCCCCGTCAAACACTACTTCGACGAAGGCCTCCTAGCCCGTCAAGGCATCGAATACTAATTGATCCAAAGGGGACGGAGGAAAACGGACCATCGACATCAAGACGGAGAGAAATGATCCGTTTTCCTCCGTCTCATACGGATCATTAGGCGGTGGCGCGGCCGAGCCAGTTGCCGCTATGGTGGTAGATGGTGAACATCGTGGCGGTGATGAGCCAGGTTACAGGGTAGACCAGCAGCAGGTGCTCAAGCGACGGATCGAACGGCATAATCGCAAACACCCAGATCACCCTGAGCACGACGGTGCCAAAAATCGTGAGCAGCATGGGCTGCAAGCTCACGCCGGCACCACGAATGGAGCCCGACGCGTTCTCGATAATCGAGAAAATCGCGTAGAACGGCGCAATGAAATGAAGAATCGTCGTGGTATACGCCGAAATCGAAGCATCGTCGACAAACAGACGCGACAACGGACCCGAGAATACCAGCAGCACGGCAGACAGGCCGCCAATGAGCATAAACGACAGCACGAGCGACGTATGGTAGCCCTTGCGCATGCGCTCGTAGTTGCGCGCGCCAAAGTTCTGTGCCGAGAACGTGGTGATCGACACGCCAAGCGCCTCGGTAACCATCCAGACGATGCCATCCAAGCGGCCCGAAAGACCCCACGCCGTGGTGACATCGGCACCAAACGAATTGACCGACACCTGAATCAAAACGTTGGAAATCGAATACGCAGCAGACTGAAAGCCAAGCGGCAGACCACACGAGATCATGCTCTTACAAATGCCAGGATCAATGCCGAGTTTGGACAGCGAAAGCCGCCACGCACCCGGTGCGTGCATCATGCGAATCACGATCATCGTGGCGTTGGAGCAAATGGTCAGCGCCACCGCGATGCCGCAGCCCAGCGCCTCCATATGAAGCACGGCAACAAAGATGACATCCAGCACCGCATTAACAAGGCAGCCGGAAGCGATGATCACAGCAGGCCCGCGCGTGTCGCCCACGGCGCGCAGCAGTGCCGTTCCCATATTGAGCAGCAGCGCCGCAACCATGGCGGCAAAATAGCAACGAGCATAGGCCACGCCCTCGGCCAAAAGTTCATGCGGAGTGTTCATAAGTACCAGCATGGGCTCAACGAACACTATGCCAAGAATCGAGAAAACGATACCGCCCACCAGCGCGAGCGTCATGGCCGTATGGACCGAACGGCTCAGTCGCTCATCATCGTGCTGACCAAAATACTGACCGGTAATGACCGCGCAGCCGGCGCCGACGCCAACGCAAAAGCCAATGCAGAGCTCGGTGAGCACCATCGTAGCTTGAATGCCACCTAGCGCGAGCTTGCCGCCAAACTGACCGACGATATAGGTACCGATAAGCGTGTAGGCCTGCTGAAAAAACGAACTAAAAAAGATGGGAACGCACAGCGACAGCAATTGCTGCCAAATGACACCTTGCGTTACATCGATAGCCGTAGATTTCTTAGCCACACGCCCTCCCCACACGCATAGGTCAAACAGCAAAACAGCAATTTAAAACCAAAGCCAAAACCAGCTTAGCACCGACTGGCAGCGACCGAAACACCCCGAATTAGAGCACGGTGCGGAATAACTGCCTAGTGATACAGCCCCGGCTGGTAGTGATACTCGTTGCTCACGTGCGGGCACAGCTGCCAAAAGGCGACGGCGCTCGCCGCGGCAACGTTGAGTGAATCGACCCCGTGCGCCATCGGAATGCGCACGGCCCGGTCGCAGCCCGCGATGGTCTTGGCGCCCAAGCCGGCACCCTCGGTGCCCATAAAGATCGCCAGGCGATCAACCTCCTGCAGCGCAGGATCGTCCAGCGAAACGGAGTCGTCCGTCAGCGCCATCGCAGCGCACGAAAAACCGGCTTCGTGCAGTGCCGCCAGGCCATCGTGCGGCCACACACGAGCCTCGCTGCCAATACGCGTCCACGGCACCTGAAACACCGTGCCCATGCTCACGCGGGCCGAGCGACGGTACAGCGGGTCGCAGCACGTCGGACTGACCAAAATACCGTCGACATTGAGCGCGGCGGCCGAGCGGAAAATCGCACCCACGTTCGTGTGGTCGACAATACCCTCGAGCACGCACACGCGCACCGGGCGCTCCCCCGCCGCCTCGACGAGGCCACCCAAGAACTCATCAACCGGAATCTGCCGCGGGCGACGAAACGCCGCGAGCGCACCGCGCGTCACGTTAAAGCCCGTCAGCTGCTCCATGAGTTCCATGGAAGCCACGAACACAGGAACCGGACCTGCGCCCTCGCGCACAACCAGGCGCTCAAACAGCGGCATCATCTGGTCGAGCCAGCGTTCGCCCAGAAGAAAGCTCACCGGCTCGTATCCGGCACGCACCGCGCGCTCAATAACCTTGGCACTCTCGGCGATAAAGATGCCCTTTTGCGGCTCTAGCACGCAGCGCAGCTCACGCTCGGTCAGTCGCACGTAGGCATCGAGCCGCTCGTCCTCGAGCGAATCAATTCGCAGAACCTCAACGGCATCAGTCATAGCAGCCTGCCCGCACCCTTCTTTACAGCACATCTATACCAAACGAGGCGACGCTAAGCGCCGCCCCATACATTCAATCAACCCGATAATACCGTTCACGCCAGGCGATTTACGCCTCAACGCGACGATACGTCACGAACTCATAATCGATGCCCTCGTCACCCTCACCGGCGGCAATCGTCGCGACCCCGCTACGCTGCGCAATCTCCCACGCGGGATCGGCGTCCAAGTCGGGAAAGTACGTGTCCACGGGATGGACGCAGTGGTTGTGCGTGACCTCGGCCTCGGCGCAATACGGCAAAAACTGCCGATACACCTCGCCGCCACCGATCACCCAAGCAACGGGCTCATCGGCAACCGCGGCGAGCGCCTCGTCGATGCTATGCACCACGTCGACGCCCTCGACAGCAAAATCCTCGTCGCGGGTAAGCACGATATTGCGACGGTTCTTGAGTGGACGCCCACCGGGAAAACTCAGCAGCGTCTTGCGCCCCATGATGACCGGGCAGCCCTTGGTGCAGGCCACAAAATGGCGCATGTCGGCGCGATTGGACACCACCATGTCGCCCTCGCACCCAATGCCCCAATCGTCACACACGGCAACGATAGCAGATAGCTTACACGTCATGAGCACCACCTACACCGCAATGGGAATGTTCTTGACCTGCGGGCCGTGCTCATAGCCCTCCACGATCAGGTCGTCGGTCGTAAACGCATAGAAATCGTGCACGTCGGGGTTAAGCGTTACCTTAGGCGCCGCAAACTGCGGACGCTCGATAAGCTCGCGGACGATATCGACATGACGGTCGTAGATATGGGCGTCGGCGATCACATGCAGCAGCTCGCCGGGAATCATATCGACCGACTGCGCGACCATCATCAGCAAAATGGCGTACTGGCACACGTTCCAGTTGTTCGCGGCCAAAATGTCCTGGCTGCGCTGGTTTAGAATCATGTTGAGTGTAGGCTTATCGTCCTGCGGGCGCTGTGTGACGTTATAGGTCACGCTGTACGCGCACGGGTACAGGTGCATCTCGGACAGGTCGCTAAACACATAGGTGTTCGTCATAATGCGGCGGCTGTACGGCGTGTGCTTAAGGTCGTACAGCACACGGTCCATCTGGTCGAAATCGCCCTCGGGATAATGGCTCTTCTGGCCAATCTGGTACCCGTAGGCCTTGCCGATAGAGCCGGTCTCGTCAGCCCACTCATCCCAAATATGGCTGTTGAGGTCATGCACGTTATTGGACTTCTTCTGATATATCCACAGGATCTCGTCCATGGCAGATTTGAGGGCCGTGCGGCGCAGGGTGAGCGCAGGGAACTCCTCGCGCAGGTCGTAGCGCGCCGTAACGCCAAAGTTTTTAATGGTATAGGCAGGGGTGCCGTCCTCCCACACCGGACGGACCTTTTGGCCCTCGGTGGTGGTGCCATGGTCCAGAATGTCGCGGCACATGGCTACAAACTGTTGATCAGCCTTGCTCATTGACCCTCCTGTCAGTCGTCTATAAGCGATTTTTATTGTAGCCCAGGCGCACGCGGCCCCACAGCCCAAACATAACCCCTCATTTTCTGACATATGCCAGGAATTACTTGCGCAAATCCGCACGTTCGCTATTCTATTGTTGACATATGTCAGATTTGGAGAGTGCATGGCAGGAAGACGAGAAAAATTACGCCGCGTTGGGATCATCCCCGAATACCGCGGCTTTACCCCCGACGGCCTTGCCAGTGGAGACGCCATCGACATGACGATCGACGAACTCGAGGTGCTGCGCCTGTGCGACCTGGAAGGCCTTAACCAAGAGGCAGTCGCACAGCAGATGGGCATCGCGCGCGCCACGGTGGCGGCTATTTGCAGCCGAGCACATCGTAAGGTGGCAAACGCGCTGGTCAACGGGCGAGCGCTCAGTATCGAGGGCGGCAATATCGCATACTCCCCCATCACCACGACAACGGCCGCATGGCCAGCAAAGGAGGTCAGCACCATGAGGGTGGCAACGACGTACGACAACGGCAACATCTTTATGCACTTTGGCCGCAGCGAACAGTTCAAGATCTACGACATCCAGGATGGCAAGGTGCTCAACGAGCAGGTCGTAGGCACCGGCGGCACCGGTCACGGCGCATTGGTGGGCCTGCTTACCAACGGTGGCGTTGACACGCTCATCTGCGGCGGTATCGGCGGAGGCGCCATCAACGCGCTCACCCAGGCCGGCATCACGGTCTATGCGGGCGCCCAGGGCAGCTGCGATGCCTGCGTCGAGGCCCTCATTGCCGGCACGCTCGCGCAGACCGGCGAGGCCACCTGCGGCTGCCATGTCCACGACCACGAGCACACCCATGAGCATGGCGAGTCCTGCGGCTGCCACGGCCATCACGACCACGACGGACATGAGGGCTGCAGCTGCCACTAGCGGCAAGCACCTCGACGTCAACACGCTTCCGCGCGTGCGACAACCTGCGAACAAACGGCGTAGGCCGCCTGGAGTACCATCCAGGCGGCCTACGCCATACACGACTCAACCAGTCGTTACTTCT
The DNA here is from genome assembly GCA_048326155.1 of Collinsella sp. GTDB lineage: Bacteria > Actinomycetota > Coriobacteriia > Coriobacteriales > Coriobacteriaceae > Collinsella. Next base: position 114,871 of record DBFEQD010000028.1, on the reverse strand, counting down.
TATTGCGCATCTGCGCTTCCATCTGACGCAGCAGGTCCATATCGGACTTAGGACCGCCCATTCCCAGGCCGCCCATGCCGCCCAGGCCCATGGCATCCAGACCGGGAATATTGGGCATGCGCATCTTTTTGCCCTTCTTACCCTTCTTGCCCTTCTTGCCACCGGCCTGTGCCTGATTGGCCATCGAGCGCATGCGGCCCATCATCTTGTTCATCTCGCCCCACTGCTTCATAAGGCTATTGACCTCGGTGGGAGTCACGCCGGCGCCCTTGGCGATACGGGCGCGGCGCTGGCCGTTGATGATGGAGGGACGCAGGCGCTCCTCCTTGGTCATCGACATGATGATGGCCTCGTTCTTGTCGAAGATGCCCTCGTCCAAATTGCCGCCCATCTGGTTGAGCGCGCGCTGGCCGCCGGGGAGCATACCCAGGATGCCCTTCATGCCGCCCATCTTCTTGACAGCCTTCATCTGGTCGAGCATGTCGTTCATGGTAAAGCCCTCGCGCAGCATACGCTCGGCAGCCTCGAGCTGCTCGGCGTCGGCCGCCTCCTGGGCCTTCTCGATGATGCCGACAACATCGCCCATGCCCAAGATTCGCTTGGCCATTCGGTCGGGATAGAACGGCTCCAGCGAATCGGGCTTCTCGCCCATGCTCACGAACTTGATGGGCTTGCCGGTCACCTGGCGCACGGAAAGCGCGCCGCCGCCACGGGCATCGCCGTCGAGCTTGGAGATGATCACGCCGTCAAAGTCGGTGCGCTCGGCGAAGGTCGAGACGACGTTGACGATATCCTGGCCGGTCATGGCATCGACGACCATCAGCACCTGATCGGGCTTGACGGCCTTCTTGATATCCACGGCCTCCTGCATCATCTGCTCGTCGATCTGCAGACGACCGGCGGTATCGACGATGACTACATCGCGCAGGTGGTCGACTGCCTCCTGGATGGCACCCTTGGCGATATCGACCGGATGCTCGCCGTCGCCGCGGAAGACCGGCACGCCGATCTCTCCACCGAGTGTGGCCAGCTGGTCGGCAGCGGCGGGACGGTAGACGTCGCACGCGGCGAGCAGCGGCGAGCGGCCCTGCTTCTTGAGCTGGTAGGCCAGCTTTACGGCCGCCGTGGTCTTACCGGAGCCCTGCAGGCCCACGAGCATGATGACATTGGGAATGCGGTTGCTAAAGACGAGCTTGCTCTCGGTGGAGCCGAGCATCTCGGTGAGCTCGTCGAGCACGATCTTGACGACGTTTTGCGCCGGCGACAGTGACTCCATGACCTCGGCGGTCATGCAGCGCTCCTTGGTCTTGGCGACGAACTCCTTGACGACCTTGAAGTTGACGTCGGCCTCGAGCAGCGCCATGCGAATGTCGCGCATGGCCGAGGTAATGTCGGCCTCGGTCAGCTTACCCTTGCCACGCAGGCGGTCAAATGTGTCGTTGAGGCGATCGCTCAGGGAATCAAACACTGGTTACTCCTTAGTTGGACTCGCCCACCAGGGCGCGGCAGAAATCTTTGGCATTGAACTCCTGCAGGTCATCGACCTGCTCGCCCACGCCGATGCGCAGGATGGGAAGCTTGAGCTTCTCGGCCACGGCCATGGCGATACCGCCCTTTGCCGTGCCGTCGAGCTTTGTCATGATAATACCGTCCAGACCCAGCGCCTCGTTAAACTCGAGCGCCTGGTTGAGGCCGTTTTGGCCCGTTGCGGCATCGATCACGAGCACGACATAGACGGGCATGGGGCCGGCGGCCATATTGGCGGCGCGCTTACGGGTCACATTGACCACCTTGGCAAGCTCGCGCATGAGCTCGGGGCTCGTGTGCAGACGACCGGCGGTATCGATGAGCACCAGGTCGCTGCCGCGCTTGTCGGCCTCGTCGAGCACGTCGTAGCAAACACTTGCCGGGTCGGAGCCGCGGTCGCGCTTGATGACGGGGACGCCAGCTCGCTGGCCCCACACATCGAGCTGCTCGATAGCTGCAGCGCGGAAGGTATCGGCCGAACCGATCACCACGTTCTTGCCGCGGGCGGCCATGGCGCTCGCGATCTTACCGACCGTCGTGGTCTTGCCGGCACCGTTAATGCCCACAAACAGCACGCAGCTCGGCGTATCGGAGAACGGATCGCGCTCGATGGGCACAAAGCGCTGCTCAAGCTGCTCGGCCAGGGCGCGACGGAGTTGCGGGGCGGTCTTGAGGTTCTTCTTAGCCGCGGCATCACGCAGGTCATCGGAGACCTTTATGGCGACCTCGGCGCCCATGTCACCCATGACGAGGGTGTCCTCAAGGTCCTCCCAAAAATCCTCGTCGACCTCGCCGCCAAAGTAAAAGACCTCGTTGAGGGCCTCGCGACTGCGCTCAAGTCCGCGCGAGAGAGCATCGAAGAATCCCATTATGCATTCACGACCTTTCCGGTTTCGCGATCGAGTTTTTGCGAGACGACGCGACTGACGCCGTCGGCTTGCATCGAGACGCCATAGAGGACGTCAGCGTCCTCCATAGTACGGCGCTGATGCGAAATGACCAAGAGCTGCGTATCGGAACGCAACACATCGAGCGCGCCGATGAGCTTGGACAGGTTGGCGTCATCGAGTGCCGCCTCGACCTCGTCCAGCACATAGAACGGCACCGTGCGCGTGCGGTACACAGCAAAGAGGAGGGCGAGCGCCGTCAGGCTCTTCTCGCCGCCCGACATGAGCATCATCTTGGTGATGCGCTTGCCGCGCGGCTGCGCCACGACCTCGATACCCGTCTCGGCAGGATGCTCGGGATCGGTCATCTCCAGATGAGCCTGGCCGCCCGGGAAGAGCATAGCGAAGATCTCGCGGAAGTTCGCGTCGACCTTCTCAAACGTCACCAGGAACGCCTTGCGCATCTTGCGATCAATGGCCACCGTGATCTTGGTGAGCGCCTTGCGTGCGCTCTCCAGATCGGCCAGCTGCTCCTCGATGTAGTCGGCGCGGCGCTTGAGCTGCTCGTACTCCTCCATGGCAACTTGGTTAACGGAACCAAGGTTGTTGATCTGGCGCACAAGCTGGTTGAGTTCGCGCTCGGCGGCATCGCGGTCCGTGGGCGCCGGAAGCATGAGCGCTTCCTCGAGCACCGTCGTGCCATCGGCGGTAATGGCCTTGATGGCAGCCTCGACCTGCACCTCGAGCTTGCCACGCGCGACCTTGAACTCGTTTTGCGTCGCCGTGGCGGCATCAACCCGCTCCTTGGCACGGGAGACCTCGGCCTTGGCATCCTCGATGGTCTTCTTGAGCGAAGCGGAGTCCGCCTCCTCCAGAGAGGCCTGGTCACGCAGGCGCGCTGCCCAATCCGACGCGCGTTCCAACAGGGCAGAATAGCGTTCGTGCATGGGATCGACGCGCAGGCGCAGCAGCTCGAGCGAGCGCGAGGCCTGGCGTGTTCCGCGGATACGACGGTCGATGCCCTCAAGACGATGCTCCAGGTCGGGCACGCGGCCCTTCAGCGAACGCAGGCGTTCACTCGTCTGGGCTAGGCGAACCTTGGCGTCGGCGAGCTTGCCGGCAGCTTCGGAATCGTCACGGCGAACGCGGTCGAGTTCGTCGTTGGCCTCGGCAATCTGCAAGCCCAGATCGCTTGCCTGCGCGCGGGCCTCGTCACGCGAACGGGTGAGCTTGTCAACGCGCGGGCGCGCAGCGCGAACGGCTTCGGCGGCCTGCTCGCGGCGCTTGGAGATGCGCACGCGCTCGACCTCGGCATTGTTGGCGCTTTGCTCCAAGCGGCCGATCTCGGAGAGCAGCGAGCGGCGCTCGCCCTCAAGACGGGCAATCTCACCGGCGGCATCGCCCTCAGCGGCACGCGCTTCCTCAACGGCCGCATTGGCCTCGATGACCTGATCCGACACATGCTCAAACACAGCGGCCAAATCGGGCTCAAGCCCCTCCAGCTCGCGAATGCGACGCTTACGCTCCAGAGCACCCGACGCCTCGCCGGCATCGAGGCCCACACGCACCAGGCCGCCGCAGGCGACGCGGGCGCCATCGGAGGTCACGTAAGTCACGCCGTCAACGACCGGCGCCGACAGCGCGGCAGAAAGATCGTCCACGACGTAATAGCCACCGAGCAGCGCCTCGACGACGGGTCCGTAGCCTGCGCGCACGGACAGACGATCGACCAGACGCGAACCGGCAGCGCCCTCGGCAGCAGCACCGCCGCTCACGCCGCGCGCCACCAGCAGCGCCTCGCCCGAGGCCTTCTTCTGGTCCAGAGCGGCACGACTGGCACGCGCAAGCGCAGACGTATCGTCGAACAGAAGCGCATCGATATCGCCGGCGAGCAATTGCTCAACCAGGCCCTCAAGCTCGCGCGGGGCTTCGAGCACATCGCCCAGGCGACCCGTTACGTCATCGCCCAGCGCACCCACCAGACGGCTCACGAGCGGCGAGCTGTCGGCCATGCGCGCATCAAGCTTCTTTTGGCTGGCAAGCTCCGAGCGCACCTCGGACAGCTTGTTGCGCGCCTTGCTTTCGCGATTACGCAGGTCCTTAAGGGCTGCACGGGCGACCTCGGTGGCCTCGCGCGCATCGACCTGAGCCTGGCGGGCCTGATCGAGCGCGCCTTCAAGCTCCTCAGCGCGGTCGCGACGGCTCTCGAGCGAGGCCGTGACCTCCTCGAGCTGCTCGTCGATCTGCTCCAGGCGCGAGGCGTACATGTTGTCCTCGACCTCGGCATTGCTCAAGGAATCCTTCACCTTGGCGAGCTCGAGCGCGGCGTTATCGGCTACGCGCTGCACATCGCGTTGCTCACGCGTAAGCTGCGATATCTGATTGTCGAGCGCCACGCGCCGCTCGTGGAGCTCGGCGGCGGCAGGGCCAGCGGCGTCAACGTCCTCCTGGGCCTGCATGTGCGCACCGGTCACTTCCTCAAGCTGCGCACGCGCGTCCTCAAGCTCCTCGACCACGCGACGTCGCTGATGCTCGGAGCTCGAAATCTGCCCGCGCATGTCAGACAGGCGCGACACCATGTTGTGGCCCTTTTCCTCGAGCAGGCGCATGTCGGAGTTAATGCGACCGACCACATCTTGCATATGACGGCGCTGCTCGCCCAGATCGCCCACAAACAGGCCCTTTTCCTCGAGCATAACCTGGAGCTTCTCGAGCTCACGCTCCTTTTCGCCCATGCGGTACTGCGCAAGCTCCAGCTCGGCCGCGCCCTCCTTGGAGCGGCTCTCCAGGTCGTTCCACTGCGACTGCAGCGAACGCAGCTCATCGACGGCTAGCATCTGCGTAAGCTCGTTCGCGCGCGAGGACAGCTCTTTGTACTTGCGCGCGCGATCGACCTGACGCTCCAACGGTCGCAGCTGACGGGCGATTTCCTTATTGATGTCGCGAGCACGCGTCAGGTGCTCGTCCATCGACTTAGTCTTTTTGAGCGCACGCTCCTTGCGGCGCTTGTGCTTGGAAATGCCGGCGGCCTCCTCGATAAGGGCGCGGCGCTCCTCGGGGCGGCTCTGCAAAATGGCGTCGAGCTTGCCCTGGCTGATGATGGAATGCGTATCCTTGCCCAGGCCCGAATCGTGCAGGATGTCCTGAATGTCCATCAGGCGGCACGGACTCGAGTTGATGAGGTACTCGCTTTCGCCCGAGCGATACATGCGACGGGTAATGGCGACCTCGTCAAAATCGACAGGCAGCATATGGTCCGAGTTATCGAGCACCAGCGTGACCTCGGCGACACCCACAGGCTTGCGCGCTGACGAGCCCGAGAAGATGACATCCTCCATGGCCTGGCCGCGCAGCTGCTTGGCGCTCTGCTCGCCCAGGACCCACAGGATGGAGTCGGAGATGTTCGATTTTCCCGAGCCGTTTGGACCGACGATGACGGTCAGGCCCGGCTCAAACGTCATATGGGCACGGTCGGCAAACGACTTGAACCCTTTGAGCGTGAGGGACTTGAGATACACGGTTCCTCGCTTACACGTGCTTCTTATTCAGAATCACGCCGTTGGTGGTGTAACCCATGCGGTCGAGCGCTTCGAGCGCGGCGGCTCCCTCGGCTTCCTTCTTTGAGGAGCCGGAGCCGCGACCCTGGCGAATACCATCGATCAAAACCACGGCGGTAAAGGTGGGCGCATGCGCCGGGCCCTCAGAGCCAACGAGCTTGTACGCCGGGGGCTCGTGACCGTCGGCTTGCACACACTCCTGCAAAAACGACTTGGGGTTCGCAGGATGCTCGGCACGCTCGGAAGCCAAATGCGGCTTAAGCGTACGGTGAATGAACTCCGCCGCGGCATCCCAGCCGGCATCCAGGTACAGCGCTCCCACGAGCGACTCGTAGACGTTCTCGAGGGCTGAATGCAGGCCGCGCGCACCGGTACCGGTCTCGGAGGCACCAAAGATGATGATGTCGTCGATGCCCAGCTCGTGAGAAACCTCGGACAGCGTAGCGCCCGAGACAAGCGACACCTTCAAGCGCGTGAGCTTGCCCTCGTCAAACTCCGGATAGGACTCAAACAGGGAGCGTGCGACCACAGCGCCCAAAATGGAATCGCCCAAGAACTCAAGGCGCTCATAGCTGGCAGAAACCGGCTGGCCCTCGACTGCCGAGGGATGCGTAAGCGCCGCGCGCAGCAGCACCTTATTGTTGAACTCGTGGCCCAGGATTTCCTGGGCGCGCGTAAGTCGGTCGGATAAAGCCAAGACTTAGGCCTCCTTGGCAGCTTCGATAGCGTCGACGGCGTCGGCGACAGAGTTGAGCGAGAGCAGGGTCTCGTCATCGATCTCGAGGTTGAACTCGTCCTCGATAGCCGTAACCAGCTGCAGGCGCTCGAGCGAGTTGGCATCGAGGTCGTCAAAGGTGGTCTCCTCGCTAATTTCGGCAACATCGACGCCCAGAACGTCAGCAGCGACCTCGGCGATCTTGTCGAAGATTTCGGAGCGGTCCATAGCGCTTCCTCTCATAGTGCATGAATACCAAAAGAATGGTACCGCCCGGGCGGTACCAAGACACGGTTCTGATTCTACCCCACGACGTGCGCCGCGAAGCACATAACAGCGCTCTAACTCGCTCTTATAAAACGATACCGTCCATAGAGTTGGCGACATTCTCGACCAGCCCGGCGCGCACGGCTTCGGCCGCCGCGAGCGTACCGTTTTTAACAGCCTCGACCGAGGTAGCGCCATGGCCGATCAGGACCACGCCGCGCAGGCCCAAAAGAATCGCGCCGCCCTTGGCGTCGCCAGAGAGCTTGGCCTTTATCTCGCGCATCTGCTTTTTAATGAGCAGTGCGGCGATCTTGGTGCCGAGCGAGGCCATAAAGGCGCCCTTGAGCTCCTGCAGCAAAAACTTGGCAGCGCCCTCGGTAGCTTTGAGAGCGATATTACCCGACATGCCATCGGCAACGACGACATCGAAGTTGCCTGAGGTGAGGTCGGTGCCCTCGCAGTTACCAACAAAGCCGGGAACGGCGGCCTTCATAGCAGGGAAACAGGCCTTGGTAAAGTTGGAGCCCTTCTCGTCCTCGGTGCCGTTGGCAAGCAGGCCCACGCGAGGATGCTCGATGCCCAGGACGACGCGGGCATAGGCGCTACCCATCTGGGCAAAACGCACCATGTCATCGACCTCCACATCGGGGTTGGCACCCATGTCGCACAGCACCGTCAGACCGCCGGCGCGATTGGGCAGCGCATTGGTCAGACAGGGGCGCACCGGCTGCTTCTTGCCTTCGGCCTGATACCTAAACGGCGTCACGTAGGCGGTGGCAGCGGCGGTCATGGCACCGGTGGAGCCGGCGGAGAAGAACGCATCCGCGTTGCCCTTCTTAATGGCGCGGCACGACAGCACGATCGACGACTTGCGCTTGGTCATCACGGCGCGAATGGGATCGTCATCCATGGCGATAACGTCGGGTGCCTCAAGGGCCTCAACACGTGCATGGGAAGCTGCAAAGGGATTGACGATTTCGGCGGGGCCAGCTGCCAAGACCTCGATATCGGGATCGGCGGCAAGCGCAGCCTCGATACCATCAAGAACAACCTGAGGTTTCTCGTCTCCGCCCACAACGTCTACACAAACGCGAACGTTACTCATATACAAGCTCCTTATACAAAAATGGCCGACTCATTGAGCCGGCCATTGTGGTTCCATTTGGAACGGCATCGCATCCAGAGTATACCGTTACTCGGTAACGATAACCTCGCGGTCCTTGTAGAAACCGCAGCTGGGGCACACGTGGTGCGGAAGCTTGACAGCGCCGCAACGGGGGCACGTGGACTGAGCCGCAGCCGAGATCTTCATGTTGGCGGAACGACGGGTGTGAGTGCGGATACGACCCTGCTTTTGTTTAGGTACGGGCATAGTGACCTTCCTTATGAACTATCCAGTGTGGCGATTACGCGCAAGTAGCGATACTACCACAGTTTTACTCATCGAGCTTGAGATTCTTCAATGCTGCAAATGGATTTTCCGTGGCAGCGGCCCATTCTGCCTCTGCCTGGGCGGCGCAATCGCATTGCTCGACGTTGAGATTGCAACCGCATGTGGGGCACAGACCACGGCAATCGGGCTTGCAGAGCACCACAAACGGCGTGTCCATAACGACCGCGTCATTGATGGGCTCACCCAGATCGACGATGCGGTCCTCACCCAGGAGCTCGTAGCCGTCCTCGTAGGCCTCGGGGTCCTCGGGCTCCTCAAAGAGGTAGAACTCCTCGATCTCGCCGGCGATATCAAACGAGGCGGGCTCCAGGCAACGGTCGCACTCGCCGGTGGCGTGCGCACGGACCATGCCCGTGAGCAAGACACCGGTACCGGCATTGGTAAAGACAACGTCGTAGTCGATGCCGTCCTGAAGCTGGTACTCCTTCTCGCCCACCGTGTAGGTGGCGACATCGACCTTACCGGTCAGCGGATACGAATCTCCAGGAAACTCGAGCTGCTCGGAAAGATCGACGGTAACGCTCGGGAACTCAGCCATTACCACTGACCATTCTGTTGGGCGGCACCCTCGTTGAGCTGCTGACGGCAACGGGTAACGGTGCCGGTCAGGCTCTTGAGGTTCTCCTCCAGGTGCGTAAAGACCTGCTCTGCGTAGTCCTCGGCAGCATAACGCGTCTCCCGCTCGTACTGCTGGGCACGATCGCGGATGTCGTCGGCCTGCTGCTGCGCAAGGCGGACGATCTCCTGCTCACCGGCAATGGTGAGGGCCTGCTGCTGAGCGTCGGCGATGATGGAATCGGCCTGGGCGGCGGCGGAAGCCATAAGCTCCTCGCGCTCCTTAAGGATACGGCGGGACTTCTGCCACTCCTCAGGATAGCTCATGCGGATCTCGTCGAGGATGTTGAAGAACACGTCGGCGTCGATGACCTTGAACTGAGCGTTCTTGCCGAAAGGCGGCTTGGCTTCCTCGATCAGCCCTTCGAGCTCATCGACCAAGCTGACGATCCTATCGCCAGGAAAATTCTCGCCCGGCATCCGGTCTCCTTTCATAGGTAACATATCATCGTGCTAGTTTACCACATGCCACCAGGCAATAAGAAACGTCACGAAAAGCGATGTTTAAGCGCTTCGACCACGTTGGACGGGACAAACGTCGATACATCGCTGCCGAGCGAGGCGATCTGGCGAACGACCGAGCTCGAGATGTAACCGTACTGCGGAGCACTCATGACAAAGATGGACTCCAGCTCGCTATCCAAGCGATAATTGAGGTCGGCCTGCTGCAGCTCATACTCAAAGTCGGTCATGGCGCGCAGGCCCTTGACCACGGCTCCCGCCCCCTGCTCACGAGCGAAGTCGACCAAGAGGCCGGTAAAGGGCAGGACTTCGACGCCGTCGATATTACCGAGCGCCTCGCGGGCCAGCGCCACGCGCTCATCGAGCATAAACGTGGTACCTACACCGTTTTTACCTTGCGACTCGGCAACAGCGACGATCACGCTGGGAAAGATGCGGCGGGCACGGCGGATCACATCGATATGCCCAAACGTGATGGGATCGAAGGTGCCCGGGACGATCACGCGGTTGATGGTGTCATTCATGGGCGTCCTCCTGAAACGTCGCGGCATCGTTGTTGTCGGTATCGGTGCCGGCGCTATCGCCCTCACCATCGTCATCGCCGACCCAACGAAGCAGGTCGACCGAGGTAATGCCGTAGCGCTTCTCACGTACAGTCTCAAAGCCTGCCGGATGCGCGCCCGCATCGGCGGAGGCATGCTCAAACAGGGCATAAGCGCCAGGCGCAAGCAGACCCTGCTGAGCCAGGTTCTGCAGCATTTCCTCGACCGGCTCGGCACCAAAAGCATAGGGCGGGTCGAGCAGGACCAAATCAAAGGGGCCGCCCGGTACACGACCGCGCGAGGCACTTGCCAGCATGTCGCCCGTGACCACACGCCAACGCGCACGGTCACGGCAGAGCGACTCGATATTCTTGGTAATGAGCCGCGCGGCGTTGCGATCGATCTCAAACGTCGTGAGCGAGCGGGCCCCACGAGAGAGCATCTCTAACCCTAAGGCACCGGAGCCGCCAAAGGCGTCCAGCACACGAACCTCGTCCAAATCGAAATCGAATGCCGACATGACCATAGATGCGCACGCCTCGCGCACGCGATCAGTCGTGGGGCGGGTGACATCGCGACCACGGGGCTCCTCGATCTTACGACCGCGCCATTCGCCGCCGATGATTCTCATCCTCCGCTGACCTCCTTAAAGATATGTCGATAACGCATGGCGACCGCCTCGCGCAAGGGACGCGTCGCCACAGAGTCAAGGTTGCAAGCATACCGCAAGAGCTCGACCGCGTCCAAATGGGCCCATTCGATAAGGTCCTCATCGGCATCCAGGTCCACAAAGCGCAAGGTCACGCCACCGTGCTGACGGTACCCCAGGATTTCGCCCTCGTGACGCAGACGCAGGTCCATCTGGGCAAGCGTAAAACCATCCGAGGTCTTTTCGAGCGACTGGAGACGGTCTTGTGCCGCCGAGGCGCCGCCATTGCCCTTAGAGTGCGTCATGACCAGGCACGTGCCCGACACGCTGCCGCGGCCCACGCGACCGCGTAGCTGATGCAGCGCCGCCAAGCCAAACCGCTCACCGTTCTCGATGACCATGACGGTGGCGTTGGGCACGTCGACGCCCACCTCGACCACCGTAGTCGAGACGAGCACGTCAATCTCGCCACGCTTGAAGGCGTCGATAACGCGATCCTTCTCCCCCGCTGGCATACGGCCGTGAAGGCGCTCGATGGCAAGACCCGGCAACGCCAGACGCAGGCGATCGAGCTCGGTCGCCGTATCGTGCAGCGGCACAGGCACGGTCACGCGGCCCTCGTCGTCGCGGGCGATACCGGGCACGTCTTCAAGCTCATCGGCCGAGTCACTCGGCTCCACGAGCGGGCAAATCACGTAGGCCTGCTGACCCTTTTCATGCGCCTCGCGGATGGCGCCATAGGCGAGGTCGCGGCTCGACTCGGTGAGCACGCGTGTCGTCACGCCAGCGCCAGGGACGGGCCGATGGCGGATGATACTCGTGTCCAGATCGCCGTAGACCGAAAGCGCCAGCGTACGCGGGATCGGTGTCGCCGTCATAACGAGCAGGTCCGCACCGGGGCCCTTCGCGCGTAGGGCGTTGCGTTGGCCAACGCCAAACCGGTGCTGCTCGTCGATGACGACAAGCGACAGATGATTGAACGCAACGTTATCCGAAAGCACCGCGTGGGTTCCAAAGAGGACGTCGAGCTCGCCCGATTCAAGCTGGGCATGGATCTGCTCGCGCTCTGAGGCCGGCGTGGCACCCGTCAGAAGCGCCCAGGACATGCCCGCCTGCGAGAGCAGAGGGCCGGTCTTATCGGCATATTGGCGCGCCAACACGCCCGTGGGCGCCATAACGCAGGCCTGCGTACCGCTATCGGCAGCCACAGCCAGAGCGCAGGCGGCAACGGCGGTCTTACCGGTACCGACATCGCCCAGCAGCAGGCGGTTCATCACGCGCCCACCATCGCACATATCGCGCAGGATATCTTGGAACGCGGTCTCCTGCTCGTCGCTCAGTGAAAACGGCAGGGCTTGCTTAAGCGCGGCCAGGTGCTCGCCCGCGGTGTGGGCATAGGGAACCACATCGACCAGGCCGCCGACGTTGCGCAGGCGCAGCGCCAGCTGCAGGTAGAGGCACTCCTCGTAGGCAAGCCGTGCGCGCGCGATATCGCGCTCTGCCATACTCGATGGAAAGTGGATCGAACGCAACGCGCGGGCATTGCTCATGAGCTTCCGCTTTGCGCGCAGCGGCGCGGGAATCGGATCGAACGGATTGCCGACGACCTCGAGCGCGCCGCTTACGATGCGGCGCATCCACGCCTGGCTCACGCCATCGCTCACGTAATGGACCGGCAGGATGGTACCCGCAGCACGCCCGTCATCGAGCTTTTCAAAGTGCGGCGAGGCCATCTGCTTAAAACCGTAGGCAAACTCGACCTTGCCCATCACGGCCAGGCGGTCGCCCTGTTTAAGCTGCTGGGCAATCCAGGGCTGGCGGAAAAAGGCGACCTGCAACACGCCCGTCTCGTCCACCAGCGATACCTCGGTCACCTGCATGCGCGGACGCGGCTGCTTTTGGACGATGCGGTCGACCGTGGCGATGATGGTGCACACGGTACCGATGGGCGCCATCTCGATGGACCACGAACGGGTAAAGTCGAGGTATCGATGAGGGATATGGAGAAGGAGGTCCCCCACCGTCCTAATTCCCAGACGGCGAAGGGCCTCCTCACGTTTACCCGAAACATATTTGAGTCGCGCGATATCCTCGTCGAGCGCATTGCTCTGGGCAAAGCGCTCCGAGACGCGCGGCACGGAGCAGAGCTCGGACATGGGCAGATGCCTACTCGATCGAGAAGATCACGGGATAGAGCGGCTGCTCGCCACGATGGGCGTCAATCTCCAAGTCGGGCTGAGCTTCCTCGATGGCGTCGACGATCTCCTGGAAGGCCTCATCGGACAGCTCCTCGCCGGCCAGAATCGTCAGCGCGTCGCCCTCCTCTTCCTCCTGCATGCGGTTGATGCAGTCGAGCGTGACCTGCTTCACGTCGGAGCCGACCACGTCGATGGAGCCGGCGATGATACCCATGACGTCACCGGAGTGAATCGGAGAACCGTCAGAGGCACTGGAGTCGCGCACGGCGCGGGTGACCTCACCATCGCGGACCTCACTGATGGCGTCGACCATGGCGGCGACGGCATCCTCGAGCTCGGAATCGGGCAGGACTGCGAACAGCGCGGAGAAGGCCTGCGGGACGGTCTTGGTGGGAACGACGGCGACCTTCTTGTCGGTGCAGGCTGAGGCAGCAGCCTCAGCGGCCATGCGGATGTTGCCGTTGTTGGGCAAGATGATGACCGAGGTCGCGTTGACCTGGTCCACCGCGCCCAGCAGGTCGGCGGTCGAGGGATTCATAGTCTGGCCACCGGAGACGACCACGTCGACGCCAAGGGACTTGAGGATGTCGGCCTCGCCGGAACCGGCGGCAACGGCGACAAAGCCCAGCGCCTTGGCGGGCTCGGCGGCCTTTTCCTGATCCTCGTGGATCTTAGCGGTACGGTCGTGGGCCTCCATCTCCATGTTGTGGATAAAGACCTCATAGATCTGACCGAGCTGCAGCATGTGCTCGAGCACCAGGTTGGGGGTATTGGAGTGCACATGGATCTTGTAGTCGGGATAGGCGCCCACGAGCAGCTCACAGTCGCCCATGGAGCCTAGGAACTTAAGGCATTCGTCCTCGTCAAACGGGGCGTCGGCCTTAAAGAGAAACTCGTTGCAGTAGCGGAACTCCGAGCCCTCCCAGTCGTCGTTAGCCTCGATCTCAACGCGGCCAAGAGCGGCATCGCGGGCAGAGCCGGCGGAGTCAAACGTAGCGGAGAAATCCTCGACCACGGTGCTGCGACCAAGCGCGGCGGCAACAAAGTTCTCCAGGAAGATAGCAAAGCCGAAGGCGCCGGAGTCGACCACGCCGTTCTCCTTCAGAACGGGCAACAGGTCGGGTGTGCGGGCGACGGACTGGTACGCCTCGACGACGATAGCATCGAGCGCATCCTCGGCCGAGAACTTCTTCTTCTCGCACTCATCGGCCTTGGTCGAGACATCGCGCAGGACCGTGAGGATCGTGCCCTCGATGGGCTTGCGGACAGCCTGGAAGGCGACCTTGACGGCACGACGGAAGGCGAAGGCAATGTTGGCGGACGTAATAGGCTCGTCGGCAGAGACAAGGCCCTCGGCCACGCCGCGAAGAATCTGCGAGGTAATAACGCCGGAGTTACCGCGAGCGCCCATGAGAGAGCCGTGGGTGATGGCACCGGCGATGGCCTCCATATCGGCATCGGCGGGAAGGGCAGAGAGCTCCTTGGTCACCGAGGCGAGCGTGAGCGACATGTTGGTGCCGGTATCGCCATCGGGTACGGGGAAGACGTTGAGCTTGTTGATCTCCTCGGCCTTGTCGGAAACGGCAGCCGCAGCGATCGGAAAACAGGTGCGAATGGTCTTTGCAATCATGGGTATTTGAATCTCCGTTTTCGGATGCTAGTTCAGACGGCTCTTGAGCGCGTCGATATGGATGCCGATCTTAAGGCTGGCGGGATCGATCTGGGCGATCTCCTGCAGAGTGAAGGCAACGGAGCTCGAAAGATTGTGGCAGACGGACTTCATGTTGACGCCGTTCTCGAGCACGACGTGAAGATCGACCGTAAGGCCGTTCTCGTCGGCGGAGACAAGCACGCCCTTGCGGAGGCGCTGACCGGCAAGCAGGCGCACGCTCTCGGCGCCCTGGAGCTGCTCAGCCATACCGACAACGCCATAGCACGTCATCGCGGCATAACCGGCAATATCGGCAATAACGTCGTTCGAGACGCTCAGGCTGCCGTTAATGGTCTCAGACACAAGAATCTCCTTTTCTTGGTGCTCGCGGCACCATGTCGTGGGAGCAATCATTGCAATATTCTACAACGACCGCGGCATGTTGAGGTGGCGGGCCTCGGGATTACATCCTCGACACGAAATGTTGATACGGTAACGTTCGCGAACGGCGATCGCGGCATGAAAAAACCCGCCGCATAAGCGACGGGTTTTACAACCTGGCTCCCCGGGTAGGACTCGAACCTACAACAGCGCGGTTAACAGCCGCGTGCTCTACCATTGAGCTACCGAGGAATTTAAAGCCCAACAGAAAGGGCTGGAAAATTCTGGCTCCCCGGGTAGGACTCGAACCTACAACAACGCGGTTAACAGCCGCGTGCTCTACCATTGAGCTACCGAGGAATAGGTGCGTGCTCTCAAGCAACGAAGTTTATTATACGGACGAATCAGCTCAGGGCAAGAACTTTTTTAAGAAATTTTCCGACCTAATCATTGGGGACGTTCTTAAACGACTAGTCATTCAAGAACGTCCCCAACGACTACATGAAAGCGCCCCCAAGCGGATGTGCTTGAGGGCGCCTCTTGCTTGACTAGCTTTCGATATAGTCCTTAAGCTTGCTGCTGCGGCTCGGGTGGCGGAGCTTGGCCAGGGTCTTGGACTCGATCTGGCGGATGCGCTCGCGCGTGACGCCAAACTCGCGGCCGACTTCCTCGAGCGTACGGGGATGTCCGTCGACAAGGCCAAAGCGCAGCTCGATAACCTTGCGCTCACGATCGGCAAGCGAATCGAGCACCTGGGTGAGCTGCTCCTGCAGCATGGAGAAGCTGGCCGCATCGGGCGGAACGATGGCCTGGGAGTCCTCGATGAAGTCGCCCAGCTGGGAATCCTCTTCCTCGCCGATGGGGGTCTCGAGCGACACGGGCTCCTGCGAGATCTTCTGGATCTCGCGGACGCGGTCGGCGCTCATGTCCATCTCGGCACCGATCTCCTCGGGGGTCGGGTCGCGGCCCAGGTCCTGAAGGAGCTGACGCTGCACGCGGACGAGCTTGTTGATGGTCTCGACCATGTGCACGGGAATACGGATGGTACGGGCCTGGTCGGCGATAGCACGCGTGATGGCCTGACGGATCCACCACGTGGCGTACGTGGAGAACTTAAAGCCCTTCTGGTAGTCGAACTTCTCGACGGCGCGGATCAGACCGAGGTTGCCCTCCTGGATCAGGTCCAGGAACAGCATGCCGCGACCAACATAGCGCTTGGCGATGGAGACGACCAGACGCAGGTTTGCACTGATGAGCGCCTGCTTGGCTTCGAGGCCCACGTTCTCAATGCGCGTAAGACGACGCATCTCGGCACGCGTGAGTTCGAGCTCACCAGCATCGGCAGCCTCGAGCTTCTCGGTGGCCTCAAGACCGGCCTCAATCTTCATAGCCAGATCGACCTCTTCGGAGGCGGTCAGCAGGTCGACCTTGCCGATCTCCTTGAGGTACATACGGACCGGATCGCCGGTCAGCATCACCGTGGAGGCATCGATGCCGCGCACGCGCGAACGCGAACGGGACGTCCGCACGGTGCGCTTCTTCTTGCTCTTGGAAGAACCCATCTCGGCGTCGGCCTGGCGGGCCATCTTGAGCTCGTGATCGTCGAGCGAGCCGGAATCGTGCTCATCGTCGTCATCGAAATCGTCGGTATCAGAATCGGTATTGTCATCGTCGACGTCCATGGGGGCGTCGTCGTTACCGCTCGCGGAGATAATCTGGATGCCGCTGTTGCGCAGCGCGGAATACACCGCGGTGAGCTGCTCGTCAGAAACATCGATATCCTTCAGGGCGACCTGAATCTCGTCCTCGGTTACCG
This sequence comes from Collinsella sp., assembly GCA_048326155.1. Lineage (GTDB taxonomy): Bacteria > Actinomycetota > Coriobacteriia > Coriobacteriales > Coriobacteriaceae > Collinsella. The sequence continues at coordinate 98,151 of DBFEQD010000028.1, read as the reverse complement.
AAGTCCTGTTTGAGCCGTTGCCCATGAGCTTTGCAACGTAGGATTCCAGCCCAGTACCCGTGCTCTCAGTCTTTTTTGGCACAGATTCTCCCTTCATAGTCCACAGGACTCAATACTTTAGCACACACATTGACGTCTATACCCAAAAAGAGGACTGGATATAGGCGAGAATACGCTGGTTGACCACAACATCTAGGCTTGTTCGGTGCCTGCGGCCTCCAGGCCGATCAAACGGAACGGATCCGCCACGCCGCCGATCGACTTTTGCAGTTCGCGTTGACGCTGCGAATCCTGCGCGGCCTGCACGGTCAGCGCGCGACGGGCCCCATCATCGAGCGAACGGTCCTGGCGCAGCTTGGCCTGCGCGGCACGCATGCGGCGCTTGATGGTGTAGAGCTCAAGCGTATCGAGCATAAACACGATGTTCGTCTCGGTGGGGTGCTTGCTCGTCGCCGAGATGCGCCCGGCACTCACAAGCGTTGCCGCATCGGGACACACCGAGCGCGCCGCATCCATGCAGGCTGCCGGATCGGTTCCCGGCGGCGTTGCCAGCACGGCCCATGCGATGGACTCGTGGCGCGGATCCACCCACTCGATGGAGCAGATGCGGTCGGCATACGTGCGGAACAGGTCGGGGTAGCTCGTAAGCATGGTCAGCAGCTCGCGCTCCCCTGCCAAGGACTTGCGCTCTAGATCGGTAAGAACCATAGGGGCCGAGGCGTCTGTCGGGGCACCGGCGGGCGCAGCGCCCATACCATCAGGCACATCGATCGGCGCCAGGTCGTCGACGACCTCTACAGGCGCGGCACCGTAGGCATCGAGCGGGACGTAGTCGTACGGCTCTTCTTCGACCGGCGCGGACACCGGCGGCGTCGCGCCCGATGCCCAAGCACCGCGACCGGCATCGCGAGAACCCGACGCCCGACTGCCCGTCCCGCCGGACCGTTCGGCCTGCGCCCTCTGGCGCTCATAGTTTTGCTCGCGACGGCGCTCCGCATCTTCGCGCTTGGCGACATCGCGAAACACGCGGCCCGAGCTCGCGCGCACGGTCTCCAGATCCAAACCCAGCAGATCGGCAATCTGGATAAAGTACGTATCGATCATATAGCTGTCACGAAGCGGATAGATGAGCGTCAGCGCGTCCTCCAGCGCCTTGGCGCGACCGCCCGGCGTGGTGATGTCGCTCGACTCCTGCAGCGAACGGTAGACAAAGTCCATAAGCGGCTCGGCAGCGTCGATGCGCGTCTGCAGTGCCTCGCCACCATGTGCGGTGATGAACTCCATGGGGTCGTTGCCGTCGGGGAGCACCACGCAGCGCAGGTCCATGGAATCCTGCTCGATAAACTGAATCGCGCGACGGGCGGCCTTTTGTCCGGCGGCATCGCCGTCGAACATATACACGATGCGCTTGGCAAAGCGAGTGAGCGTCTTGACGTGATGCTCCGTGAGCGCGGTGCCCAGCGTGGCGACAACGTTTTTAATCCCCGCTTCCCAACAGGCGATGCAGTCGGTATAGCCCTCTACCACGATGGCGGTATCCTGCGCGACGATAAACTCCTTGGCCCAATTAAAGCCGTAGAGGTTTCGTTTTTTATGGAACACGCTCGTCTCGGCGGTGTTGAGATACTTAGGCTGGCCGTCGCCCATAATGCGACCGCCAAAGGCAATGTTGTGACCCTGCTCGTCAAAGATGGGGAACATCACGCGGTCGTAAAAGCGGTCGGCAAGCTGCCCGCGCCCGCGGCTCACAGCCACGTTGGCGTCGATCATCTCCTGCGGGGTAAAACCCGCCTGGGACAGGTGCGACACCAGCGCGTTGCGTCCCGGTGCAAAGCCCAGGCAGTAGCGGCGGCAGACGTCGCCACCCATGCCGCGGCTGGCAAAGTACTCGCGCGGACGGCCGTCCTTACCGCGCATGAGCATGGTGTGGTAGAACTGGGCGGTCTCGGCGCACAGATCGTAGATTCGAGCACGCTTGGTACCGCGCTCGCGGCGATCTCCAGTGTCATGCAGCTCAATACCCGCGCGATCGGCCAAATAACGGATTGACTCGGGAAAGCTCAGGTTCTCGCGCTTCATAATATAGGTGAAGACATCGCCGCCTTCGCCGCAGCCAAAGCAGTGCCAGACCTGCGTGGCGGGGATAATGTGGAAGGACGGAGTCTTTTCGCCATGGAAGGGGCAGCAACCCCAAAACTCATGGCCGCGGGGCTTGAGCTCAACCGTTTCCTGCACGATGGCAACCAGGTCAGACGCAGCGCGTACCTGGTCTTTTTCCTCATCGCTAATCACGGATGTTCACCCCCTGCTCACCCAAGTTGTGACGAATGTCCTCGATATTACCCTCGACGGTCGCGATCAACTCATCCAGCGAATCGAACACGCGCGAGGGACGCAGCCAGCGCGTAAACGCCAGCGAAACGGAGGCGCCGTAAAGGTCGCCCGTATAACCAATTAAGTTAGCCTCGAGATGCGCGGATGCTGCATCGTCAGCATACGTTGGCGGCAGGCCGACGTTCACGGCAGCGGGCCACACGGTGTCATCAACCAGCACCAGACCCTCATACACGCCGTCGGCAGGCACCTGAATGCCGTCGGGAACTTGCAGGTTTGCCGTGGGAAAGCCCATGCCAGAACCCTCGTGACGGCCACGAATAACACCGCCACGCACCATATACGGGCGGCCGAGCAACTCAGCAGCAAGCTCCACATGGCCCCGTCCCAGCTCATGACGGATGCGGGTGGCGCAAATGGCCTCACCGCCCTCGCAAAGCAGGTCGTGACCATACACGTCAACACCGCGCTCGGCACCCCAGGTGCGCATCTCGGCAACACCAGATGCACCGCCGCGACCCAGCCTAAAGTCGCTACCAACGCGAATCGAACGAATGTTAACCACGCGCGACAGCAGTGCGAGAAAACCGACATGGTCGAGTGCCGCAACCTCAGGCGTAAAGGGAACGGCCACCACCGCATCGACCCCGGTTTGAGCCAGGGCATGCAGACGGTCGGCCGTCGTCATCAATTTTTGAGCGGGCGAAGGGCTCACCACGACGTCCGGGTCGGGATCGAAGGTGACCACGACCGCCTTGCAACCATGGGCACGGGCATCACGGACAAGCGCCGCAATGAGCTCCTGGTGTCCACGGTGCACACCATCGAACACGCCGATGGCAATCGATGCGGCACCCAAGTGCTCACACTCATCAAACCTATCGGCAGCAACGATGCGAGCCTCGTCCGACTCGCCCGCGAAAAAGACACGCGCGAGCTCGCGAGCGGAAAGCATCATCGAACACCGCCGATTGCCTGCGGAAACACGTGCTCCATAACAAAGCGGCCACTCTCAATGCGGGCGAGCGCCTTGAGTCCCCCATCGAGCACCAGCGCAAACAGCGCCTTCGAGACATCGAAATCGGCAAGCGCACGCTCAACGGGAATGCGACGGCCGCAGAGCAGGTCGTCGGCAAGATTGCCCGGCAAGTCAACACGCGTGGCGCCCAGGGCCGCGATGGGATCCAGGGCAAAGCCAGCGGCGGACTCGGGAGAAAGCTCCTCCACCGTATGACAGGCGCCAATGGAAACAACACCGGAGGCCGTGCGGCGCAGCGCGGAAATGTGCGCAGCGCTCTCACAGGCACGGCCCAGGTCGCGAGCGAGCGCACGAATGTAGGTGCCCTTGCTCACCGAGAACGCCACGGTCCACACACACGTATCACCTTCGCCACCCACGGCGATCAGGTCAGCGGCATAGACCTCGACGGGGCGCAGAGGTAGGTCCACCGCATTACCCGCGCGAGCAGACTTGTAGGCGCGAACGCCATTGACCGAGATAGCCGAAAACGCCGGCGGCACCTGCATCTGCGGACCCAGCATGGCGGCCAAGCGCTCACGGGCATAGGCAGGATCGCGGAGCTCGTTGGCAACAGCCACCGTGCGGACGGCCTCACCCTCCGCGTCATCGGTATTAGTCTCGGCGCCAAACGAGATGTCGGCGACGTAGCTTTTGGTATCGAGCGTCAGCATGCCCAGCAGACGGGTGGCCTGGCCCACGCCCACCACCATGACGCCGGACGCCATGGGGTCGAGCGTACCGGCATGGCCGACGCGCCGCTCATGGAGGGCGCGTCGGCATTGCGAGACCACATCGTGGGACGTGCAGCCCACCGGCTTATCGACGGCGAGCAGCATATTCAGTTGAGAAGGCGTACGACGAGCCATGTACCATCCAAAAAGTTTAAAGCTCGACGGTCACCGAAGCGGGATCCTCCCCCACCAGCTCGGCCAGCATGGGAAGTGCCACGGTAAGCGTCTCGAGAATCGTTCCGTTGTTGGAGAAACCGGCGGCAGCGGGATGTCCGCCTCCGCCAAAGGCAGCAGCGATCTCGGACACGTTGAGGTCGCCCTTGGAGCGCAGGTTGCCGCGCACCTTGGTATCGCCCTCAATACCCTTCAGGAACAGGCAGACCTCCACGCCCATCACCGAGCGCACCACGTCAACCAGGCCGTCGCACTCATCCGAGGTGACACCGCAAGCCTCAAGGTCACTCTGATAGGCATAGCTATACGCGACGCGCCCGTGCGCCACTGTCTTGATGCGGCCCATAACGATGGACTTGAGATGCAAAAACTCTACGCGCATGCTCTGGTAGACCTCGAGCGCAACGCGCGCCGGATCGGCACCGTGGGCAACCAGACGCGAGGCCGCATGGAACGCAGCAGCATCGGCATTCTGGTACTGGAAACGGCCGGTATCGGTAACCAAGCCACACAGCAGGCAGGTCGCAACGCCATCACGGGCGACAATGCCACAATTGTCCAAGAAACGGTCAATGATCATGGCGCAGGCTGCAGCTTCAACGCGCCTCAGGCTGAGCTCGGCAAACTCCTCACGCGCCGGATGGTGGTCGAAACACACCACATGCTTGGAGCGACGAAGCACCTCGGCGGAATTATTGAGACGCTCGACGACCGGTACGTCCACCGAGATGAACAGGTCCGGATTGCCGGTGTACGTAGATGCCGGCACCAGACGATCGGCACCCTCCATAAAGCGGTAGATGCGCGGAACTGGGTCATCGTCTGCCAGCAGCAGTGCAATGTCCTTGTTGGGGAAAAACTTCATGAGCGAAAGGCCCAGACCCAATACGGAACCCAAGGCATCGCCATCGGGAGAAGTATGTCCCGAAATCGCAATGGAGGACGCACCCTCGATGAGCTCGAGGATGCGTCGCTGAATATCTGCAGACTCGCACGAGGCGAGGTCGGCGGAATTAGTCATCTAAAGCTGCCTCCTGGGCGGCATCCGCTATGGGATAGCCGTCCTCGTCCTTTTCGATCGCAAGCGTGGCGGGAACGTTTTCCAGCGCGCGCGTGATGCGCTCGGCCTCATCGGTCGAGCGATCGATGCGAAAATCGAGCTCGGGCGTGACGCGCCAATCGAGCGAGCGGGCCAACAGGCTACGGATGCGACCCTTGGCGCTGGCGAGCGCCTCCATGACCTCGTCGTAGCGGCTCGCGTCGCACGACACGTACACGCGCGCGAACGAACGGTCCACCGCGACCTCGACCGCGGTCAAGGTGACCAGGTCGAGACGCGGATCGGAAACCTCAAAGAGCAGGATATAACCGAGCTTCTCGCGAAGCTGCTCGCCCAGACGGCGGGTTGCCTGCGTTTGCTTCATAGCGCTACCCCCTACTCGGTACGGGCAACCTGGTCGATGCGGTAGCCCTCAATGGTGTCGCCAGGCTTGATGTCCTGGAAGTTCTCCAGGCCAATACCGCCCTCGGAGCCGCTCTTGAGGCTCTTGGCCTCGTCCTTGTAGTGACGCATCGAAGCGATTTTACCGTTGAAGACCACGATGCCGTCGCGCACCAGGCGTACGGAATCGGTCGCAGCGATTTCACCCTCTTCGACGCGGACACCGGCGGCGATGCCGACTTTGGGCACCTTGAAGGTGTCCAGGACGGTCGCAGTGCCCGTGGAGACCTCAACCTCGGTGGGCTTGAGCATGCCGATACGGGCAGCGTCGAGGTCCTCGAGGCACTTGTAGATGACGTCGTAGCAACGGATCTCGACGCCCTCGCGCTCGGCGGCGGAGCGGGCCTTGCCGTCGGGACGAACGCCAAAGCCGATGATGATGGCGTTGGAGGCGTCGGCCAGAACGACGTCGGTCTCGTTGATGGCACCGACAGCGGAGTGGATCGTGTTGATGCGGACCTCGGACTGATCCATCTTGTCGAGCGAGTCCTGAAGAGCCTCGATGGAACCCTGGACGTCGGCCTTGATGATCAGGTTGAGTTCCTTGACCTCGGCGTCGGCAATGGTCTCGAAGAGGTTCTCGAGCGTGACGTGCTTGACGCGGCTCTGCTCCTCGATACGGGCCTTCAGCGAACGCTCGTCGGCAAGGGCGCGAGCCTCGCGCTCGTCCTCGAACACGCGGAACTCGTCACCGGCGTTGGGCACGGACTGCAGGCCCAGGATCTCGACGGCGTCGGAGGGACCAGCCTCGGTGACGGCACGGCCCTTGGGGTCGAGCATGGCGCGGACGCGACCGTAGGTAAGGCCGGCAACCAGCGTATCGCCCACGTGCAGGGTACCGCGGGTCACGAGCACGGTAGCGACCGAGCCGCGGCCCTTGTCGAGCTTGGCCTCGAGGACGTTGCCGGAGGCAAAGGTGTCCGGGTTGGCCTTGAGCTCGAGTACATCGGCCTGGAGCAGCACGGTCTCCAGAAGGTCGTCGATACCGATCTTCTGCTTGGCCGAGATGTTGACGAACATATTCTGTCCGCCCCACTCCTCGGGGATGACGCCGTACTCGGTGAGCTCCTGACGCACACGGTCGGGGTTGGCGCCGGGCTTATCGATCTTGTTGACGGCGACGACGATGGGTACGCCGGCAGCCTTGGCGTGGTTGATCGACTCGACGGTCTGGGGCATGACGCCGTCGTCGGCGGCCACGATCAGAATGACGATGTCGGTCACTTTGGCGCCACGGGCACGCATAGCCGTAAAGGTGGCGTGACCCGGGGTATCGATAAAGGTGATCTTGCGATCGTTGATCATGACCTGCGAAGCGCCGATGGCCTGCGTAATGCCGCCCGCCTCGCCGGCAGCGACGCCGGTGTGACGGATGGCGTCGAGCAGCGACGTCTTGCCGTGGTCGACGTGGCCCATGACGGTGACGACCGGGGCGCGCGGCTTAAGGTCGGCGGGATCGTCGTAGAACGAGAAGGTGTTCTCCTCCTCGGGGGTGATGATCTTAATCTGACGGCCCAGGTCGTCGGCAACGAGCTCGACAAGGTCGTCGGACATGGACTGCGTCATCGTGAGCGGCGTGCCCAGCAGGAACAGGCGCTTGATGATGTCGTTGGCCGGAACATCGAGCGCCTCGGCAAGCTCCTGGACGGTAACGCCCTGGGAGACCTTGATGGCGTCGAGGTCCTCGGGGTTCACGCCCTGGGCCAGCGCCTCCTCTATCTTGCGCTCCTCCTGAGCCTTGGCAGCCTCGCGCTCGCGCTTCTCCTTGCGCTTCTTGCGGCGACCGGTGGACTCGCGAGAGGCCTCCTCGACGGCGGCACGAGCCTCCTCGAGCACCTTCTCGCGGCTGTACTCCTCGGCCTCGCGAGCCATGCGGCTGTAGTGATCCTCTTCGTTGTTGTGACCGCCCTTGCGCTTCTTGCCCTTGCCCTGCTTATCGGGGTTGGGGAAGTCCATGCCGGCAGCGACGTTGTTGCTGGCGTTGGTGCGATGGCTGTGCGGACGGCTCTCGGAGGCGTTGCGCTCGGAGTTGTTGTCGGAAGCGTTGCGATCGTTACGACGGCCACCGCGGCGATCGTTGTTGCCGCCACGACGGTTACCGCGCTCTGCGGCGCGCTCGGCCTTGGCCTTGTCCTCGGCGTCCTTCTTCTCCTTGAGCACGGTCTCCTGTGCGGCGATCTGGTCGAGCAGCGAACGGAAGCGCGAACCGGAGTCGGAAGCGGGAACGGCGCGGCGCTGGGCCTCGCGGGCAGCCTCCTCTTTCTCGCGGGCAAGGCGCTCCTGCTCGGCCTTCTTCTTGGCCTCGGCCTCGGCGCGGGCAGCCTCCTCGGCAGCCTGGGCTGCGGCAAACTGGCGGCGCTCCTCCTCGCGGGCCTTCTCGGCGGCGATGCGCTCGCGCTCGGCCTCGGCGGCGCGAGCGGCCTCCTCGGCAGCAGCTGCCTGCTCCTCGGCCTGCTTAGCGGCCTCGACTTCCTGAGCGCGGGCTTCGATCACCGAGGCGAGCTGCTTGCGGACCATAGCGACATAGGCGTCCTCCAAGGTGGAGGAAGCGGACTTAGCGGGAATCTTCATATCGGCGAGATGACCCATCAGTTCCTTGGAGGTCATGCCGAACTCTTTGGCCAGGGTGGACACACGGACTTTTGCCATATGACTTCACCTACCCTTTCTGGCACCTTGGGTGCCTAGAGACTGAACGAGCGTGAGAGACGCGCCAGGACCCGCCCGGCGCGACCGCGCGCTAGATCAGGTCCTCCGCATCATCGAAGGCGTCGGTGTCGTGGACACCGCAGAAACGGGAGCCGGGACGAGCCTGGTTGCGGCACTGGATGCCGTCCTCGGACACGTACTCGCAGCGGCGGACGTCCTCGTCCTCCTCGTCACCGATCAGGTCGGCGGCGGGCTCCTCGTGAACGGGAACGTTCTTGAGGATGTCGGCGGCAAGGGTCTCGGACTTAATGTCGATGTGCCAGCCGGTCAGGCGCGCGGCGAGGCGGGCGTTCTGGCCCTCCTTGCCGATGGCGAGGGACAGCTGGTCGTCGGGCACGATGACGCCGGCGTAGGCCTTCTCCTCGTCAATGAGGACGCGAGTGACCTTGGCGGGCGACAGGGCGTTGGCGACGTAGACGGCAGGATCGGCATCCCACAGGATGACGTCGACGCGCTCGCCACGGAGCTCGCCCACGACAGCGCGAACACGGCTGCCCTTGGGGCCGACGCAGGCGCCCACGGGATCCAGACGGTCGTCGAGCGAGTGGACGGCGACCTTGGAGCGCTGGCCGGGCTCGCGGGCGATCGACTTGATCTGGACGGTGCCCTCATAGATCTCGGGCACCTCCTGCTCAAACAGACGACGCATGAGCTCGGGGTGGGTACGGGAGATGACAATCGGCGGACGGCTGTGCTCGCCACGAACCGGCTGCAGGTTGGAGTTGGGGTCGCGAACGTCGATGATCACGGCCTTGATGTGCTGGTTGTGCAGGTAGCGCTCGCCCATCGGACGCTCGTTGCGCTCGTTCTCGTAACGGCGCTGGTCGAAGTGCGGCAGCTCGGCCTCGACGCCCTCGCGGATCTTGACGATCGTGAAGTCGGGCGTGGACTGCAGCACGGTACCGCTGATGAGGTCACCGATGCGGCCGGAGAACTCCTCGTAGATCTGCTCGCGGGCGGAGTTGCGCACGATGGCGTTGATCTCGGCCTTGGCGTGCTGGGCGGCGATGCGGCTCGTGTTCTTGGGGGTGACGTCGATCTCCTCGAACTCGGTGAAGTTGCCTTCCTCGTCCATGGAATCGTCAATCGGCTCCAGACGGTAGACGTAGATCTTGCCGGTGGTGCGGTCGATGGTCACCTTGGCGCCCCACTCAAGATGCAGGATCTCGGCATAGCTCTTGGCGAGCGACTGCTCCAGGCGGTCGATCAGGTAGAGCTGGTCGATGTGCTTCTCCTGGCAAAGCTCCATCAGGGCGGACATCATGTCGGATGCTGCCATCTTACTTTCCTTCCTTCGCGGGCTTGAAGTCGTAGGTGGGCTTCAACTTGCACTTTTTAACATCAGAGAAATCGAGGGTAACGGACTCGCCGTCCTCAAGCTCGAGGGTCACGTTGGTCTCGGTTGCGGCGGCAATCTTGCCGGCGTACTTGCGACGGCCCTCGGTGGCGGTGGAGGTGAGCTCACAGTTCTCGCCCACAAAGCGGGCAAAGTCGCACGGGCGGCGCAGCGGACGCGCCATACCCGGGCTCGACACCTCGAGCGTATAGCTCGAAGAGATAGGGTCGAGCTCCTCAATCACATCGCCGACCCACTTGGTGTTGGCCGTGACGTCGTTGAGCGACAGGCTCTGACCCTCGGCACCCTCGATACGCACGCGTACGCAGGGGGCCTTGGTGGCACCCACGAGCTCGACGTCGACGATGTCGACATCGTGCTGGGGAGCGACGGCCTCGAGCGCGTCGATGATCGCCTGCTCGGTCTTAGTCTTGACCATTGCGGCACCTCCATCCATACAAAAAAGAAGCGGGGCCGAAACCCCACTTCTTTCAATTACTACTTCATTTGCAAGCAAACTATACCAATAGCTGCAGAAACGTGCAAGCACAGTACGAATCTGCAGGTCAGCGTGCGCACAGCTTCTCCACAAGAATAGGACAATTGGCCGAAGGCAACTAGGCAGATACATGCAAAACGAGGGACGACCCAACCGGATCGCCCCTCGTCTTTTATGCGTCAGTTAAGCGCGCAGTGCTTACTTGACCACCAGGTTGACCAGCTTGCCGGGCACGCAGATGGCCTTGACGACTGTCTTGCCCTCGAGCCACTTGGCGACGGCGGCCTCGGCGGCAGCCTGCATATCCTCATTGGAGGCATCGCGGGCAACGTCGACGCGGCCGCGGACCTTGCCGAGCACCTGGACCACGATCTGCACCGTGTCCTCAACGGACTCGGCCAGGTCGAACTCGGGCCAGGCGGCGGTGTAGGCGTTGCCCTCGCAGCCGAGTGCCTCGTGCCACAGCTCGTCGGCCCAGAACGGGCAGATAGGGGCAAGGACGCTCACGATATCCTTAGCCACGCCGTAGCACAGAGCCTTGTCGCGGTCAGCACCCTCAGTGGCGTTGAGATAGGCGCTCGCCGCGTTGACGAGCTCCATGACGGCCGAGATGGCGGTGTTGAACTGGCCGCGATCGAAGTCCTCGGTGCACTTGGCGATGGTGCGGTGACGCTCGCGATAGAGCTTCATCGCGACCTCGTCGAGCGCGGACTTGTCGAAGGCCACGTTGGCGTCGCCGGACTGGACGAGCTGCCAAACGATACGCCAGGCGCGCTTGATGAAGCGGTTGGCGCCCTCGACGGCCTTGGGATCCCAGTCGAAGTCCTTCTCGGGCGGGGCGATAAACAGGATCGCCAAACGCATGGTGTCGGCACCGTAGGGCTCGATAACCGAGCTCGGGGGCACGACGTTGCCCTTGGACTTGGACATGGTGTCGCCGTTCTCGTCCTTGACCATGCCCTGGCACAGCAGGTTGGTGAAGGGCTCGTCCACACTCAGCAGACCCAGGTCGCGCAGTGCCTTGGTAAAGAAACGGCTGTAGAGCAGGTGCAGAATGGCGTGCTCGATGCCGCCGATGTAGTTATCGACGGGCATCCAACGGTCGGCGGCTCCCTTGGAGAAGGGCAGCTCGGTGTTGTGCGGGTCGGTATAGCGCAGGTAGTACCAGCTGGAGCAGGTAAAGGTGTCCATGGTATCGGTCTCGCGCTTGGCCGGGCGACCGCAGACCGGGCAGGTGGTCTCGTAGAACTCCTTGCACTCGGCGAGGGTTTCGCCGGCGCCCAGGTCCAGGTTCTCGGGCAGCGTCACCGGCAGCTGATCCTCGGGCACGGGCACGATGCCGCAGTGCTCGCAGTGGATGGCCGGGATGGGGTTGCCCCAATAGCGCTGGCGACTGATGAGCCAGTCGCGCAAGCGGAACTCGACCTTGCGACGGCCGCAGCCCATGGCCTCGAGATCGGCCACGATGGCAGCCTCACCCTCGGAGTGCTTACCGCCGCGCATGCCAGTGTACTTGCCGGACTGGACGAGCGTGCCCTCGGCAGCGTGAGCGCAATCCCAGTCGACGGTCTCGGCATGGAAGGTATCGATGCTCTCGCCGCTGGCCTCGACGGCAGCGCGATCGTCATCGTCCAGGATGATCGGCACGATCGGCAGGTCGTACTTACGGGCAAACTCAAAGTCGCGCTGGTCGCCGCAGGGAACGGCCATGACGGCACCGGTACCGTAGTCGGCAACGACATAATCGGCAACCCAAACGGGGACCTTCTCGCCGTTGACGGGGTTTACCACATAGCGGCCCGTGAAGGCACCGTGCTTCTCGAGGGTGCCCTGGGCACGCTCGACGGCAGAGATATGCTTGGAGTCCTCGACGATCTTGGTGACGGCCTCCTCGTACTCCGTGCCCTCGACGAGCTCGTGCAAGCCGGCGTACTCGGGAGCCAGGACAAAGAAGGAAACGCCAAAGAGCGTATCGGCACGCGTGGTGAAAACGGTGATCTTGCCCTCGTCGCCCTCGATGGGTTCGCCATCCTGGTCGCACAGGGTAAAGTCGACCTCGGCGCCCTCAGAGCGACCGATCCAGTTGGCCTGCATCTGCTTGACGCGCTCAGGCCAGCCGGGGAGCTTCTCCAGATCGTCGAGCAGCTCCTGGGAGTACTCGGTAATCTTGTAGTACCACTGCTCCAGGTCGCGCTTCTCGGGCTCGGTGCCGCAGCGCCAGCACTTACCCTCGGTAACCTGCTCGTTAGCCAGAACGGTCTTGCAGGTGGGGCACCAGTTGACCGGGTTCTTCTTACGGTAGACCAGGCCCTTTTCCCACATCTTCTCAAAGATCCACTGGCCCCAGCGGTAGTAGTCGGGGCTGCAGGTCTTGACCATGCGATCCAGATCGTAGGAGAAGCCCATGCGCTTCATCGTGGCGAGCGCCTGGTCCATGTTCTTATACGTCCAGGCGGCAGCCTGCGTGTTGTGCTTGATGGCGGCGTTCTCGGCGGGCAGGCCAAAAGCGTCAAAGCCGATGGGATGCAGCACGTCGTAGCCACGCATGCGGGCCTGACGGGCCATGGCATCGCCGATAGTGTAGTTGCGCGCGTGGCCCATGTGCAGGTCGCCCGACGGATACGGGAACATCTCGAGCACGTACTTCTTGGGCTTGCTGTCGTCGGTGTCGACGGCAAAGAGGTTGGAGTCCTCCCAGGCCTTCATCCACCTGGACTCAATGGCCTGCGCGTCGTAGACAGGAATCTCGTCCTTATGATCTGTGCAATCGCACATATCAGCTCCTTTAATCTTAGCTGGGGTCGGTCGGCTTAGCTTTATTCGCTACTGCGGACAGTCCTGCGCAAGACGAAGAGCACATTAAGTGCTCTTCTTTGCGTGCGGAACTTGTAGCGAACAAAGCCAAGCCGACCGACCCTAAGGTTAACTTGACTGATGATAGCAAATACGACAAGCGAGATGCCTGCGACTTGCGGGCATCTCGCTTTATCTAAATAACGTGGTTGTGAATCAACCGCTAATTGTTACCCGCCCAAGCATGATCGGGTTTTCCAAGTGCCGCAGATTGCCGTGAAAGAGGAGCGACGCGTACTTTGGTACGCGAGCGACGGTTTGAACGGCAAGGTGCGGTGCTTGGGAAAGCCGCTTAGCGATAGCTGACGCTTTGCTGGGAGTCCTTGACGACTACGTCGTGGGCGCCGCCTTCGACGATGGAGGTGGAGCTGACCAGAGTCAGGCGTGCCTTTTCCTGGAGCTCGGGGATCGAGAGGGCGCCGCAGTTGCACATCGTGGACTTGACCTTGTAGAGCGTGCCGCCCACGCCGTCCTTGAGGGAACCGGCGTAGGGAACGTAGGAGTCGACGCCCTCGACGAAGCTGAGCTTCGCGGCGCCACCCAGATCGTAGCGCTGCCAGTTGCGGGCACGAGCAGAACCCTCGCCCCAGTACTCCTTCATGTACTGGCCGTTGACGTTGACGCGCTCGGTCGGGCTCTCGTCGAAGCGAGCGAAGTAGCGGCCCAGCATCATGAAGTCTGCACCCATGGCCAGGGCGAGCGTCATGTGGTAGTCGTAGACGATACCGCCGTCGGAGCACACGGGCACGTAGACGCCGGTCTCCTCGTAATACTCGTCGCGAGCGCGGCAGACGTCGATCAGCGCGGTAGCCTGGCCACGGCCGATACCCTTGGTCTCGCGGGTGATGCAGATGGAGCCACCGCCGATACCGACCTTGATGAAGTCGGCACCGCAGTCTGCCAGGAAGCGGAAGCCCTCGGCGTCGACGACGTTACCGGCGCCGACCTTGACGTCCTCGCCGTAGTTGGCGCGGATCCACTCGATGGTGCGCTTCTGCCACTCGCTGAAGCCCTCGGAGGAATCGATGCACAGAACGTCAGCACCGGCCTCGATAAGCAGCGGCACGCGCTCGGCATAGTCGCGGGTGTTGATACCAGCGCCGACCATGTAGCGCTTGTCGTTATCGAGCAGCTCGTTGGGGTTGGTCTTGTGGCTGTCGTAGTCCTTGCGGAAGACGATGCCCATAAGGTGATCGTTGTCGTCGACGATCGGCAGGGCGTTGAGCTTGTTGTCCCAGATGACGTCGTTGGCAACCTTGAGGCTGATGTTCTTGTCGCCCACGATGAGCTGCTCACGCGGGGTCATGAACTCGGAGACCTTCGTCTGGTGGTCATCACGACTGGGGCGATAGTCACGGCTGGTGACGATGCCCAGGAGCTTACCCTTGGGAGTGCCGTCGTCGGTGACCGGCATGGTGGAGTGGCCGGTCTTCTCCTTAAGCTCGATGACCTGCTCCATGGTCATGTCGGGGGTCAGCGTGGAATCGGACTGAACGAAACCGGCCTTGTGATCCTTGACGGCCTTGACCATGGCGGCCTCGGACTCGGCGCTCTGGGAACCGTAAATGAAGGACAGGCCGCCCTCGGTAGCGAGCGCGACACCCATGTCGACGCCCGAGACGGACTGCATGATGGCGGAAACCATGGGGATGTTCAGGGTGATTGCCGGCTTCTCACCGCGCTTAAAGCGGGTCAGCGGCGTCTTAAGAGAGACGTTGTTAGGAATGCACTGCGAGGACGAATAGCCAGGGACCAGCAGATACTCCGAAAACGTGTGGGACTCACCGGGAAAGAACGTAGCCATGTTTCTCCTTTTTCCATGCGACCGGTCGGCTGCAGGCCTCGTGGGACCCAGCCCAACCTTGGGCGCCCAATACTGGGGAAGTATCTTAACGCACTTTGACTGCTACAATGCATGATTTAAGAAGAGCACACGAGGGTTTGACGCAGGCTTTGCGTTTGCCCAGCAAACACTTTAGCGGGAAGACGTGGAGCACATGGAGTACAAGACGACGGCAAAGTTGGTCATTCAAGCGTGCGACAAGGAACTGCCGGGCGTGTTCGGCCACGGCTGCGTCTTGCTGCTGCAGGGCATCGCCCGCGAGCACTCGCTCAACCGCGCCGCCAAGAGCATGGGCATGGCCTATTCCAAAGCGTGGCGTATTGTAAACGAGGCCGAAGGCCAGCTAGGCTGCAAGCTCATCAAACGCGACGGCGCCCGCGGATCCACGCTCACCCCCGCTGGAGAGCGAGCCATAGCGGTCTACGAGGAGCTGCAGACCGACATCAACCAAGTAATTGCCGCAAAGGCCAACGACCTCGTCGCCAGCATAAAAGAATAGCCAATTTAGGACGGGGCCTTATAGCCACACAACCCCTTCTCATAAGTTGCGGTGAAATAGGGACTGTTTATGCGGTTAAAGCCGTAAATCAATCCCTATTTCACCGCAATTTATGGAGTCGAGGATGATTTAGCTAGTTGCGGAGGGCGTTATCTAGGGTGGCGGCCACGATCAAGGGGTCGTCGGTGCCGGCGAAGAGGCGGACGGTGCTCCCCTGCTTGCCGCGTGGAGCCGAAAGGCGCGTCGTTGCGCCGCCGGCGGGCGATGTGCGAAACTCCCCGGACAAAGCATCGAACAGCTCGCCCGCACTACGCTCGATAAGATCAAATTCAACTGCCGGGCCAAAGCCGTGCTCGAGGATTCCCGTTGCAACAGCATGGTCGGGATGCGAGCTCAGCCCGGGATAGCGTACGTTGCGCACCATCTCGTTGGCGGCCAGATACTCGGCCAGCGCACGGGCGCGATCGAAATGCGCCTGCATGCGGACATCGAGCGAGTCCAGCCCGCGCTCCAGCACACCGGCCTCGTCAGCAGGCATATCAAGCTTGGCCAAGCCACAGCCCTCAATCAGGGCATGCGCGCACTCGGCAGCAGCATCCACACGATGGCGCTTGAGCTGCGAGCGCGCGACCGATACGGCAACCAACTTGCGCGGAGCCTTGCCGGCGCACACGCGGTCGAGCGCCTCGAGCGACAGCACGGCACCCAGCCGCAGCGGATCGCAGCCAAAAGCCGACGCCACGGTGTTGTCAACAACCAGCAGCGCATGGGCCTCACGCGCCGCCCGACCCAGCGCACGCAGATCGGGCACACGCAGACCAAACCCGCCGATGGAGTTGACGAACCACCACAGGTGCGGCCCCTCGGCATCAAACGAAGCATCAAAGCCCTCGGACGCAGCGGCAAACGCCTCGGCGGACGGCGAGCCCACCAGCGCGACATCGCAGCCGTCAAATCCGCTCGCAAACGCATCGGCAAAGTCATCGGCAAACGCAACCAGACGATCGCCGGGACGTACAACCCCCAACAGAGACAGCGCCGCCGGCACATGCGAGGCCGCAACCAGTCGCGCCCCACGCGCGCCGGCCCTCAAAGCCCAGGCCTCTTCTAGCTGTTGTACATCCACACGGCACCGTCCCTTCATAAGCAAAAACCCACGATACGGGTGTTCCCCGCATCGTGGGCAACAGCTGCAGTATAGCGCCGATAGGCGACGAAACACCTAGATGTTGAGCGTGTGATAGGTCACGCTCGCACCCGGAGCGTCAACGGTCACGCCATAGGCCTCGGGATAGATGCGCGTCGAAAACACGAGCGAACCATCGTTCACAAACACCTCGACCGACGAGACATCACCAACAATGCGCACGTTACGGACCTCGTCGACGGGCTCCCAACGTACGGTACGACCGCAGCCGGCAGAAGCGCGACTCTCATCGGTAAATCGCATCTCAAAGCGCGAGGGCAGTTCGCCCTCGGCGGGAACAAGCACCAGCTTTAGCTCGCCATCAACGGTCGCGGTAAACGCGCCGTCGACACCGTCAACAACAACGTCAAAACAGATATCGCCGGCAACCTCCAACGAGCCCTCCCCCACACGCACCGAGGCATAATGGCGCTCGATCTCGCGCGCCGGCTGCTGCAGCACCACGCCGCCATCACCGGCCGTAAGCTCGCGCGGCACCGTCATGCAGTGCTGCCAGCCGCACGCCACGGTAGGCGCGTTGCCATAGGTCGGCTCATCGGGCATGCCCATCCAGCCGATCAGAATGTGGCGACCATCCTCGGACATGAACTCCTGCGGAGCATAGAAGTCAAAACCGGCGTCCCACAGGCGGAACTCGCCCAGCTCATAGGCACCGTCACCACCGGCAATGTCGCCCGTTACAGGCATGTAGCCAGCAGCGTATACGTTGCCGCGGTCCCAACGGCCGCCCTCGAGCCCCTGGGGAGAGAAAGACAGAAACCTTGCCGGTACACCGCCATCCGCCTCAAGCTCAAGGTATCCCGGGCACTCCCACATAAAGCCAAAGCGCTCGGGCGTAGACACACGGCTCTCGAGCTCCCAACTCAGCATATCGGCCGAGCCATACACCAGGATCTCACCCACATCGCGCCCGGCACCCTCGCCGTGCATGGCGCAAAATCGACTATCGACATGCGGCCCATCCACGCGACGACGCGCGCCCAGCACCATGTGGTAACGCCCATCATCATCGCGCCACACCTTAGGGTCGCGCACGTGGCAGGTCAAATCCTCGGGATAATCCTCGGACGCCAGCACCACGCGCTTTTGGCTGAACTCCCGACCGGCAAGGCCATCAACGCTCTCGACATAAACAGTATCGGCGCGGCGGCCGATATTGACGTAGTCGTACGTACCGTCTGCATCGGAAAGCTTAACGTTGCCCGTGTACAGTACGCGAATGCGGCCGTCCTCGGCAAGCGCGGAGCCTGAATACACGCCATGGCAATCGAACGGCTCGTCGGGCAGCAGCGGGGCGCCGACGTAGTCCCACGTCATAAGGTCGCGACTCGTCGCATGGCCCCAGACCTTAACGCCACCCTCGACATCAAACGGCGCATACTGAAAATAAGCGTGGAACACGCCGCCCGCCTGGCAGAGACCGTTGGGGTCGTTGAGCCAACCCGCCGGCGGCATAATATGGAAGTGCTGGCCATACACGCCATGACCGCACTCAGAGGCGGCGGTGTCAACAGCGGCAACCAGCTTTGCAAGGTCGCGGCCAAGTGCATTAGACATATCAAAGTCCTAACGGATCGAAAGTAACAAGGCGCCAGAGATCGACACCAGATACGGGAAACGCCCGCGAGCATACGACCCGCGGGCATCTCCTCAATCAAAAGCTCTTAGGCCTGCTCGGAAGCCTTGGGCTCGTCCTTGTACAGGACAAACGAGACGCCAAAGGAAACCAGCGCGGCGACCGCAAACATGATCGCGTACTGCACGGGCTGGGCCAGGCACAGCAGGATACCGAAGATGCCGGTAACGCCGGTGCCGGAAGCAGCAAGCGAGGTGAGTGCGCAGACCAGGGCACCGCAACCGCCGCCGATGCAGCCGGCGATGAAGGGCTTAAAGAAGCGCAGGTTCACACCAAAGATGGCAGGCTCGGTAATACCCATGAAGGCGGACAGGGCCGAAGGAAGCGCCAGGCCCTTGATCTTGGCATCGCGGGTCTTAAAGGCAACGGCGAGCGCGGCGCCACCCTGGGCGATGTTGGCGGCACTGGCGATGGGCAGCCAATAGGTCACACCGTACTGGGCAAGCTGACCCAGGTCGATGGCGGTGTACATCTGGTGGATACCGGTAACGACCGTGGGGGCATAGAACAGGCCGACGATAAAGGAACCGATGCCGAAGGGCAGGGTCAGCAGGGCCTGGATCAGACCGAGGATGGCGTTCTCGGCCCAGACAAAGATGGGGCCGACGGCAACGAGCGTCACGAGCACGGTCACGAACACCGAGACGAGCGGAGTCACAAAGAGGTCGAACATCTCGGGAACGATCTTGTGCAGGCGCTTCTCGAGGAAGGCCAGAATGGCGCAGGCGATAACGATGGGGATCACATGGCCCTGATAGCCGACCCACTCAAAGCTGTACACACCGGGAATGACGGTGACCATGGTCTGAACGCCCTCGGAAGCAACCGTGTAGGCGCTCTGCAGCGAGGAGTTGATGAATGCACCACCGACGACAGCGCCCAGATACGGGTTGGCGCCAAAGGCCTTAGCGGCGGAGTAACCGATCAGGATCTGCAGAATGCCAAAGGACGTGCCCGAGACCAAGTCGGCGATCTTATAAATAAAGTTATTGGTGTCGAGCGCGATAAAGCCGTTGGAGGCCATGAAGTTGAGGGCGCTCATAATGCCCAGCAGCAGGCCCGAAGCCACGATGGCGGGGATGATGGGAACAAAGACGTCGCCGAGCACCTTAATGGCACGCATAAAGATGTTCTGCTGCTGAGCCGCGGCCTCCTTTACCTCGGCCTTGGTGGCAGCCTCGACGCCGCTGAGCGCGATGAACTCTTCGTAGACCTTGTTGACGGTGCCAGTGCCAAAAATAATCTGGAGCTGGCCCTGGGCCTCAAAGACGCCCTTGGCGCCATCGACATTCTCGATGGCCTCCTTGTTAACCTTGGAATTATCGGCAATCACCAGGCGTAGACGCGTGGCGCAGTGTGCGGCCGAAACAACGTTGTCGGCGCCACCGACGTTGTCGAGCACCTCTTGGGCTGATTTGCGGTAGTCCATAACTTCCCTTTCCTCCAACGGGCGCATGTGCACCCGGCCATCTTTGACACATACACTGTAATCGTTTTCAGTTTGATATGACTGTAATCGTTTTCATAGTAGGGTGAACGGTAGGAAAAAGCCGGCGAAAGGTAGTTTTGAAGCAAAAACAGGGGTCTCAGAGGCAGGCAGACGTGCCCAAGGCCTAGACATTCATAAGCTGATGGCCGAGCTTGAGCGACTTTAGACCGCTCTCCCCCTCCTCGCCATCGAGCGTGTTGAGCAACATATTGGTCGCCTCGACGCCGCTGGTCAGGTAGCCGTAATGCACGGTGGGAATACCGCCCGTCAGCGCCCGCAAAAATGCGTTGTCGCCGAAACCGCTCACGCGGCGCACGCCCTCGCCCAAGCCGCGAACCTCATCGATGGCACGAAGCGCGCCCGCAGCCATGGTGTCGGTCGCGCAGGCGATAAACGAAACATCTGGAGCGACGGAAAGCAGTTCACGTGCCGCACCATAGCCCGAGTCGAGCGTAAACGAGCCCAGGCGAATCAAAGCAGCATCGAGCGGGTTGTCCGCGGCGCGCAAGCCGGCCTCAAAACCGCGACGGCGGTCATAACCGGCCGCGCGGTCCTCTTCGGTAACTCCAATATAGGCAATCTTGCCGTCCACGCGACCCGCAAGCGCATGGCCCAGCTCAAAGGCGGCCTCGTAATCGTCGTGATAGACGCACGCCACGCCCTCGACATGTTGGCCGATCAGCACGATGGGCACGCGGCACGACTCAATCGCCCGACGGTGCTCGTCAGTAATCATAGTAGCCACCAGCACAATGCCATCGACCGGATGGTTTTGGAATAAATCGAGGTATTCGAGCTCGCGATCGGGGGCGTTGTCGGTATTGGCAAGCAGCATCTGGTAGCCACGGCGACCAAGCACCTGGCCAATGCCGGCGGTAATGCGGCTCACGGACTCCGAGTTGATCTTGGGCACGATGACGCCGATGAGCTTGGTGGAGCCGGTGCGCAGTGCACGAGCCTGGCTGGACCGCACGTATCCGGTCAGCTCAATCGCCTGCTTAATGCGCTCGGCCTTATCCGCCGAGATATACCCACCGTTGAGGTAGCGCGAGACGGCGGCGCTCGAAACGCCGGCCAGCTCGGCCACATCCTTCATCTTTACCACGAGCACCCCTGTCGTTGAAATCGCTTTCACCATAATACCCAACCCATGCCAGCAAATTGAGCAAATGAGACGGGCCCATGGATCATTTCAACCGCCCAGGTCGAGCAAGCGCCAGCGAGCGGGCAGCTGCCGTGGCGAGGTGCCGCGAAAGAGGAGCGAAGCGTACTTTATGTACGCGAGCGACGGTTTGAGCGGCAGATCGCCCGGCAGATGCCCGCGCAGCGTCGACCGGTCCGGCGTTCGTCAGAACGCCGGAACTAAAAGCTACCCGTGGTACTCGCCGTTATATTGAATGAGCGTGAGGTCCTCCACGCCGTCGAGAGCGCGAATGGCGTCAGCATAGGGCATATCCACACCATCCGAGAACACCTCGGCGGCCATTTCGACCTTGTCGCCGCGCATAGTCTTGGACTTAACGGTGAACTTGGTGCGCCCAAATGCGCGCACGATATCATCGCCGGTGGTCTGGCCCGTGTAGTGGATGACCATCATGTACACGCGAGCCTTGTCTTGGTGGCTCGCAAAGCCGGCAATCATCACCACGATCACCACCGCCGTGAGCCCCACGAGCGCATACATGCCGGCGCCGGCCGTAATGCCCGTGGTAATGGCCCAAAACAGATACAGCAGGTCGAGCGGGTCCTTGACCGCCGTACGGTAGCGGACGATTGACAGAGCACCGACCATACCGAGCGAGATGACCACGTTCGTCGAGATCGCGAGCGTAACCATGCAAGTAAGCACGCACATACCCACGAGCGTCACGGCAAAACTGCGCGAATACACCACGCCGGTAAAAAAGCGCTTGTACACGTAATAGATCAGGATGCCCATGGCGAGCGCCACAAGCAGCGAAAGGCCAATCTTGGCAGGGTCGACCTGGCCAAACGCCTCCAAGACGGAGTTCTTAAAAAAGTCCCTGGTGCTCATGGTCTAAATATCCCCTCGGTTCTCAAAATCCGATTCCCAATAGTTAAAACCGCGCAGGTAGGCGGTCTTTTCGTAACAGAGGCAGTACTTGGAGACCGCCGTAAGCTCGGTCGCGCCCGGCGGCACCATATCGCGCACCAGCTGCGGACAAAACTCCGTAAACTTGACCTCCATCACCAGCTTGCCGGGCTCCAGCACAGGCAATGCGGGCAAGGTCGCGTCAAAGATGTCAAAGCTACCCACCGCCGCGCGCACGTTCATGTCAAACGTAATGCGCACGGTGCCCTCATCCATCACCCACGGCACGCGCTCGTAGTCCACGATGGTCCGCGGGCGCATCATGTTGCAGATACACTCGATGTAGAACTCGCGGCAGAGCGGATAGGGACTCCTTAGCAAAAAGCCGTAGTCGCCAGCCAGAATCTGCTCAAACTCGCCACGCGTGAGCGGCGCATCCTCCTTGTAGATCCAGCTGCCGTACTTCTTTTTGCGCTCGAGCTTAATCACCTTGTCGCTGCCGTTATAGATGCGTACGCGATACTTTTTGCGCATGAGAATGCCGGCGTCTTTTTCCTCGTAGGCCGAGTTGCAGTAGTCGTCAAAGTACAGGCTGCGAATGGTGTAACCGCCCGCCCGCGCATGCTTGTCCAGCTTAAACACCGGCGCCATGCGACAGGTAAGCGCGGCGTGCTCGCCCTCGTTAATGAGATATTTGAGCTCGTGGCGGTAACGCTCCTGCGTGGCACGCACAGGCGGTGCCGCCAGGCGCTCAAGCAGCGCGCTAGCCCTCCTCATACGTATCCTCTACGACCTTACAGCCGTCTTTCACGTAAAAACACTTCATGCCGTAGTGCTTGCCGTCGTCGGTCACATAGTAGTCAAACGCATCTTGCGTATAGCCGTCGGAGTTGGTGGCACGCACGCGCACAAAATACTGACCGGTATCGGGCGCATCGCAGGTCACCTCGGGAAGCAGCACGTCCTCGGCCTTAAAGACCACGTCGCTTATGGCATAGTCGCTCGCAAGCTCTACGGTGTAGCGAATGTCGCGCGCCTCAAAGTCGTAGGACGCATCCCAGTTAATGCGCAGCTTACCGTTATCGATCTGCGGCACGCCGATGTAGAACGGCATAGGCTTTTTAAAACTCTCGCGAAAGCTCTTGTAGTTCTCCTCGATCTCGGAGGGAATCGCCGCGGCGATCTGCTCGTATTGGTCCTTGGTGACAGGCAGATTGTTGATATCGGGCGAAGCAAAGACCAGGGATTCAGTCACCTCGCGGTAGTGCTTGATCATCTTGGTCAGGCGAGTCTCGGTCAAATACGAGCGCAAGTCCTTGACGGCACGGTCGAGTTCGCTGCGGAACGACTTGCTGCGCAACGCACGATTGAATAGCACGTTGCCCCAGTAGTTGCTTACGCCGCGCTCCCAGCTCGCATAATCCGAGAACCCCGTCAGGCTCAGCTCAAGCTTACGCAGCATGCCGTCGTTATCCCAATCCAAAAAGTACCAGGTATTTGAGTTGAGCGGGCTGTACAGATAGCAATTACGGTTCTGCGTATCGCAGTTGCCCGTCAGGATCTGAAACGCCAGCCAATAGACCAGATTTTCGGTATCAAAGTATGTGTCGAGCACGTCATCGATCTTTTGCGATTCGTCGTTGAGCGCATCGAGCATCCCGATGAGCTTGGTGTGGTCCGAATCGCCCTTGATCTCGAGCATGCCCTCAAAGTTCACCTGGTTGTAGTCGGGATCATCGGCAAGCTTAATGGTGTCCTCGTAGCGATGAAAATCGAAGCTGTTCACCTTGTACAGGTGCCCGCTTTTATCCAGCCCATGTGCCTTAAGCGCCGTCTTGTTAAGCTGTTCCACCTGTGTAAACAAGCCATAGTCCTCAAAGGTATCGTTGGACTTTTCGGTCTGGTCGCACACCCACAGATGCACAAACTGCGTGCGCAGGCCCATCATCTGGGGGATTCCGCGGATAAGGTCGTAGGCCATCTTGTTGCGAAAACGCACACCCTCGCCCATGTGCTTGTTGAGCGTAATCGCGCGCTGTTGGCGCCAAGTACCCTTGCCCTTTTTGAGCTCCACCTTGTAATTCTTTTGCGAGTTCATGCTCGATGTCTGACCGCGCACCTGCACGGTGGCATTGGGCGCTTCCTCGCCATAGCCAACCTCGCCGGCCACCGGGCCGTCTTCGTCGCCCGGCTGCAGCAGGCCCATAACCTGATAGCGCGTCACGCCCATGTCGGCATAGTCATACACCGAGTACGTGTTGATCTCGGCCCAGCTGTGGTCGGTGTTCTCGGAGCTGTTACCGCGCGAGACCGTCAGGTACATGGTCACAATGCCCGAGTCGTCGTAGACCTCGTACAGCTCGTCCTTATCGCGCAGGTGCTTGGACTGGTCGGAAGCCTCGGCCTTTATAATCTTGTCCTGCTTTTTGACCTTTTTGGTCGAGGAGTCTTCCTGCACCGAGCAGCCCGAAAGCAACAGCGCACCAGCAGCCGCCTCAAACAGGCGACGGCGAGACATCATCCTATCGGTCATCAGAACCTCCCCAATGCTTGCGATACACGTGAACTACTGCGCGCTCAAACGAGCCATGTGACTCACCCTTATGGTGACCTTCCTCATAGCGCTGTTCGGCACGGTCGAGCAAGCGGCCCAGCTGTGTAAACCAGCCCGTCTTGTCAGCAGCCACGATGGGCTGCTGACTCAGGATACGATACGGCAAGTTGGCGGTATAGGTATCGAGCCGCAGCAGCGCCACGATAAAAAACACTGCCGCACCCAACAAAAAGCCAAAGCCGTAAAACTGCTGCGGCAAAAGCAACGACACGGCGGTCGCCAGCCCGGCTACACCGGCAAACAGGCCCGAAGCCAGAACGGCCCCCTTGTAGTCGGTAAAGTACAGCAAGATGAGCAACAACGTATCGCCCACGGCATACAGGCCATAGCCCACGCATAACGTGCGGAAATACCCGTGCATCAGGTTGTTAAAGCCCAACGGTAGGGCCGACAGCACCGTGGTCTCGAGCGAGATGACCGCCGCCGTCACAAACAGCTGTTTGAGCGCGCAAAAGCGCAGTTCGCTGTTAAGCGTGGAGAGCATCTCCTCCTCGACCACCACAATATCGCCTACCACGCCGCCGTCATTGAACAGGCTGTAATAGTCGCGGTAGCGCGGATAGAAGTTGACCTCGACCGAGACCACAAAGTTGACGGTCGTGACCAGGATCGTCAAAAACGCAATGAGCGCCGGCACATCGTAGTAGGGCGCACCATAAAACAAGCCCTTGACCTGAACGCCAATGGGACCAGCCCAAATAATCACCAGGTGCGCAAAGAGTCCCAGATTGGTTAACAGGCCCGTGAGCGCCAGCGGAATAAACTGATCGAGCCACTGCAAAAAGGGCCAGGGACTGCGGTCACTCTGCGGAAAATACCGGTACAGCAGTACCACGTCCCAGACGAGCATGACGCCGTAGCCCAGGGCAATTGACGCCAACAGCCCCTCGACCGGCGGCAGTCCCAGCGCCAGCGCGGCCAGGGCGCACAGGCACGTCACGCCAATGGCGGCCGCAAAGCTGCACAGGATGCCGCGGTAATCCTTGATGGCCGTGAGGTAACTCATGCCGTTCCAGTTGACGATCATAATGTTGAACAGCCACAGGCACAGCAGCCCCTGCAGCAGCGTAGCGCCCGAGAACAGCAAAAAGACGCCGTAGAGCACCGTGCCCGCAACGAGCATGACAGCATTGGAGCCCCAAAACGAAGGCAGAATCTCGTCCTCGCGCTCGGTAAACAACATATCGGCCAAAAAGCGCGTGACCGGCATAGAGAAAAAACTCGTGAGCGTGAGCGACGCCAGCAGCGTATAGGTCACCATGCACACCAGCAGATCCTGGTTGGCGCGTCCCACGCCCCACAGACCGCACAGCACCAAGATACCCACCTGGAGCAGCACGCCCAGCAGCATGGGGCCCGTGCACACAATGCCAGCATAGCCATAGGCGCGCATCGTGGCAAACAGGCCCTTGCGCCTAAACAGGCGCTTGAGCTCAAAACCAATTCCGGCCACCGGCTACTCCCCCTCTCTGGGCAGGTCAAACGCTTGCGCCGTCTCGTCGTACAGCGCGCGATAGTTGGCGAGCATCTGCTCGTGCAAAAAGTACGTGGCAACGCGACGCTGCCCGCGCTCCCCCATCTCAATGCGACGGACGCGGCTTGTGCACATACGCTCCATGGCATCGGCCAAGCCCTTACGATACATGGGCGGCGTCACAAAACCTGCCACGCCAAACTCGTCGCCCGGCGCGCCTTCGAGCAGCTCGCGACAGCAGCCTACCTCGGTCGTCACGCAGGGACGGCGCGCGGCAAGCGACTCCAGCACGCTGAGCGGCTGACCTTCGGAAATGCTCGTCAAAATGGTGAAGTCGAGCTTTTCCATGTACTCGACCACGTTGACGCGGCCGGTAAAGATTAGGTCGCGCACGCCCAGGGTATCGACCAGCGCGTGGCACTCGGCGCCGTACTCTTCGTCGTCCACGCCGCCCATGATGTGCAGGCGCACCTTGGGCAGGCGCTCGTGCAGCTCAAAGAAGGCATAGATCATGGTCTTGACGTCCTTGATGGGCGCCAAGCGCACCACTGCGCCAATATCCACCCAGCCATCATCGGGCTTTAAGGGAATATCCTTAAAGCGATCGAACTGGATGCCGTTGGGGATAACCAGGCATTTGTCCGCATCACAGCCCATATCAATCTGCGTCTTGCGGGCGTTATGGAACAAACTCGTCACGCGGAAGGCGCGGCGGTAGATCTCCTCCGAAAGCAGGTAGAAAAAGCGAATCCAGCGGTCCTTAAATGACGGCACCACCCAATCGGCGCGAATGATCTCTTCCTCGCGCTCGCGGGTATAGATGCCGTGCTCGGTGAGCAGCACCGGCGCATGGTGAACGCTTGAGCCCAGACAGGCGAGCAGGCCGCCGTAGCCGGTCGAGATAGCGTGGTACACATCGGCAACCGGCACCTCGCTGCCCAGCAGGTAGAGCACCGGCAACAGCATAGAGCGCATGGTGTGGAATGCGTCGGCAAAGGGCGTGTAGGGGTACTCGGCAAGGCACACGTCGCGGAAGATGTCCATAAACGTTCGGCTCTGCAAAAACGAGAGCGGATGCACGCGACGGCGCTGGAAGATATCGAACAGCACGTCCCAGTCCGGATTGGAGAGCGACACCAGACGGCGTAGCGCCTCGCGCTCGCGGTCGTTAAAACTGGCTTCGTGCTGCTCGCCCGAAAGCCGCAGGGCATCGTCCAGGAACACCTCGTGCACCTCGACCACGTTGCCGGGCAGCTCGTAGACAAACTTGCCACGGTCGGCAGCATGCGCGCCGATCACCCACAGCACAAACTCGTGCTCGGGCATAGCCGTAATGTAGCCGTGCATCCAGGTAGACACGCCGCCGTGCACATAGGGGTAGCAACCCTCGAGTACCAAGCAGATTCTCATTTGTCGCTACCCTCCTTGCGCGCAATGGTCACCGTCTTGTCCGTGGCTTTGACCAGGTACAGGTCGCCTGTCAGATGCGTAATCTCGCCACCCGTCACCGCACCCGGCTCGCCATTATTGGTACGGAACATGAGCCAAGCCTCGTCGTGGAAATTGCCCAGGCTGAGCGTCCAGGCATCCGCACTGGTATCCACACTCACCGTAACCGACGAAAAGCGCTGAATGGCGCCCGAGCAATCCGAGCCGGTCTGGCGGCGCAGGTCGGGCGCAGACTTGGTAAGCCAGTCCAGGTAGTCGGTCAGGCCGCCCTTGTAGACTTCCCAGCCCTCCTTGGCGCCGCGATCGGGATCGAGCAGGTCGTCCGGGTGCATAAAATGCGTACTCACGTAGTGCATGTTGAGTTCGGACACGGCTGCCAGGCGCATATAGGAATCGTCGACCATGCCGCCCGAGACAATGCGCGGCTGCTCCACAATGCCATCGCTCGCCACGCCAAACTCCTGCACGTACGGCAGGTCGGTGCCATCCTCAAAATACGTACTGGCAATAGTCTTAATGCGCGGAACGTCGGTGCCGATAAGCTGGCGCGCGCGGGCCGAAAGGATATTCGACGGTGGCACGTAGACCGAGCCATGAGCGTTGGGCAGGACCTCGTCCTGAAACGCGATAAGCTCGTTGAGCGATGCGACAAGCGTTTCCTTGTTCTTCCACGTCTTGTAATCGTACAGCGTGCCGTAGTCGGTGTCCCAGAGCGCGAGCGGCTGATGGTTGTAGCCGTGAAAGCCCAGCTCTCCGCCCATCTGCAGCAGCATGCCGCCAAAGTAGCGGAACTGCGTGGTATCGGCCTGGCGCGCAGGCTCGGTCTGGTTGACCGCGTCCTCGTAGTTTTCGATCATCACGCCGGTATAGCGAATGCCGTATTTTTGCGCAAGCTTTTGCAGATCGGGCCACCAGACCTTGGTGTAAAAATCGGCAATGGAAAGGCCGTAGTCACGCTTGATGTAGGTGCCGTCGCCCGAGGGCACGGGGCTAGGAAAGTCGTCCAAATAGAACACGGCGCTGTTGATGACCGGATAGGCCGTGGCATCACCCAGCAAGCTTATGGCCGAAGCATAGAACCCACGCATGACCTTGTCGTAAATGCCAATGTTGCACACCACGGTGTAACCACTGCCGCAATCGTTAGACCAAATGAGCGGCGTGCCCGCGTCACCGGTCCTTGCCCAGACGTGCGCCGTTTCGCGCAATGAAACCGAAAGCGAAGAATCGAAGGGGTCCGAGAACTCGTAGCGCTCTCCTCCGCCCAACATAAAGTCCTCGCTCGGAACGATACTTTCGGCTGTCGCATAGTCATATCCGGCCGATTCGATCCCAAGCTTGGAAGCAATAGCCTGCAGGCAGTTCGAGTTATCTGGCGTCATGCCCAGCATGAGTGAGCCGCCCGCACTCACCCAACTCATCAGATCGGTCAGATGCGCACCCAGTCCGTCAAGCGAGGGCATAAGCACAATCACGCGATCAAACGACGTGAGCGATGGGATCGCGTCCGCACCGTCGATGGCAATATCAACATCGCGATGGGCGATCTTCATGTCCAGCAAAATCTGGTCGAACTGGTCTTTAACGTCGTCGACGCTATCTTGGTCCGAGTCGGTAATGACCAGGCACGTGGGCTTTTGGCCAAAGATTGCCGAGCTTGCAGGCGTAGCGTCGGTGGCGGCGAGCATGCCCAGCTTGTGCTGTCCAGAGCTGTACTGCACGCCGGCGCGTTCGATCAGCAGCACGGCGGCCATGGCAATAAAGACCGCCCACACCACGAGGAGTCCCATCCAACGAAAGCGGCCTGCTCGGTCGCGGATATGTTGCGCCACGCTCATCTAGCCTCCTCCCCGTCGCGCCAAAACGCCAACTTTTCGCGGTTGTCGGCGCTTAAATACACATGTTGCTTGTCAATCGCATCGATCACACGGTGGACTTCGTCACCGTCGCGGCGCATCACGGCCAGGCGCAGGCAAAGCATCCAAACCTCCTGCTCGTCGGGCACGTCGAGCACCAGCTGGTCGGTCACGGCCTGCGCCTCGTCGATCTGTCCGACATCGGCCAGCGCCGTCGCGTATCGAATGCGCAGCTCAAGGGTATCCTCGCACTCGCAGCGACGCGCAAGCAGGCGCGCGTACTGTTGGCGCTGAATCTGAGCCACGCGCCCCTCGGCCAAGCCCGAGCCTAAGTATTCACCAAGAAAATCGCAGTATTCGATGAGGTTTTGCGCGCTCGGGTCCGTCTTAAAGGCGCGCTCCAGCTGCTGCAGTTTAAGGTCGGACTCCTTGGAGATCTGCGCCACCGCCGTCGCGGCATAGTGCGCCACCTCAACGTCGTCGTTAAGCTTAGCCGCCTGCAGCTGCGCCAGGTACGCGTCGGGCTCCTCGGTGAGCATGGAGAGCATTAGGCGGCGCCGGTATGCCGGGTCGTTGACAATGAGCGCCTCCTCGAGCGGCACTACGCCTGCATCGTCCTCACCACTCGGTACCGACATGCTGCGATGCAGATCGTCGTTGAAGCGCAGCGACTCCAGCGCAGACTCTTTCAGTCCCTCGCCAAACACCGCGCTGCGGACCGATAGCAGAACCACCAGCAACGGGCCCCACAGCGGCACCAGCACTATCACAGCCAGCATGTGCCCGCGCACTGGCAGCAGGCCCAGCTTCATGAGTGTCCACAGCATCAGGCAAACCAGCGCATGAATTAACAGCAAGACGGCAGCAACGACAAGCGAGATCAAGCGGCACCCCCCTCACCGTCACCGGTGTAAGCGATGTGCTGCAGCAGCGCCACGATGTCCTCGCCGTCGACGGGCTCCACCGCAATATGCTTTGCGCTCAGGCGCTCGCGGATAATGGGCAGATCGCACGCCTTTGCCTGACGCATAAGCAGGTAGAGCACGTCGCCGTCGACCAAGCCCGCCGCGTCGCTCTCGCGGATTGCCGCCCCAATTGCGCCCACCAGCTCGCCGACAGGCTCCATGCCCGGTACCACGCGCAGGAGCAAAAAACTCCCCATCTTGCTATCTGCCAGCGCCTGCGCCGCCGCGAGCTCTTGGCCAAAGGCAGCCTGCTTGAGCACGCAAGTGCCGTCAACGCAGCGTTTATCCTGCGCCACCGCCTCATAGTCAAAGGCACGGCCCAGCGCGCTTTCGACCAGGCCGCACAAGATGCGGAACAGGTTTTGATAATAGAGGGTCATTTGATTTTCGGCCGCACGACGCACAAAGATCAACACGGCGGGTGCCCCGTCGCGCTCGATCGTGTATCCAAACATGGGAAGCCCCGGCGTCAGCTCGCGGTTCACCCACAGGTTCGAACGACCCCCGTCGCCCAAAAGAGGTGCAAGCTGCTCAAGCGTGAGCGAGCGTGCGGCATTTTCGGCAATCGCGGGACTTGCTGCCACCAGGCGTGCAAATGCCCCGCCCGAAACATGGTAGATCGCCACCGAATCGTTCTCGAGGATCTCGCCCAGAAGCTCGCAGCACTTGCGATAGATGTCGCGTGGGTTGAGTACGTCGAGCTCCTGCGTCACGGCAAAGATCTTGCCAAAGCTGTCGTGGCGACCCACAATCTGGCGCCTGTACGCGCGCTTGTCCTCGATCGCGTCGTGGTAAAGCTGTGTGAGGAACGTATTGCGATTACGCACGAGCTCGTTTTGATCGCGCTCCGCCCTAATGGCTTCGCTGTTGCGCAGCTGCACATAGCCGCACACGGCACCCACCACAAAGTACGCAATAAACGGCAGCCAGTTGGACGGCTCGTAGAACAGGCCCTGGAAGGTATAGCCATACTGGGTAAAGTAGCTCGCGGCCAAACCCACCGACGCCAGCAGCGCCGCAACCAGGCCAAAGTCCAAGCCATACAGCGTGCCGATCAGCACCACGTAGAGCAGGCGATAATCGAGCACGTTGAGCTGGGCCGATTGTAAGAACAGATGCTCCAGCACCTCGAACAGAACCCAGGCAACGCCCGTCTCCAGGCATTTGATGGGCAGCGAGCGCATCTGGATGCGGTCGATGGCGGCACGCAAGGGGTTGACCTTCTTTGCGCGGCCAGCATCCCAATGCGCTTGAATGGTCGAAAGATCGCGCAGCAAGTCATAGCGCTGAAACCAGCCATAGCGCACGCGAGCGACGTCGCTGGCGGGCAGGGCGTAGCCGGCAGAATCGCCATAGGTAACTGAGAGCCCTGGGAACAGCGCCTTGAGGGCGTCGCCCACCTCACCCGCCGTGTGATGGAAGGTATCGGCTACGTCGAGCGTCTCAAAATTGCCATCCCAGCTGTCGAAGATACGGCGTACCAGCACCGCGAGCTCCTCGGTGCACAGCAGGGGAAACGCCGCATCCTCCGCGCCCTGCAGAGCAACCGAGCCGGTTGAGCACGCGTCGAACAGCGGCACCAAAAACGGGTCCTCCAGCGCGGCAGACGCGGTATACAGGAACGGCACGCGCAGGATCTTGGTTTGAACGCCCTCGCGAGCGGCGTAGTAGCGGCACAGGTCGTTTGACGCGCGGGCGATAATTCCCTTGCCCGTTCGCCCCGCGGCATCGGCGGCACCCTCGGCACCCGCGGGCCCCGCTACATACAGCAGTTGGACCCGGCGACCCGCGCACGCACGAAAGACCGTGCGCAGCAGCTCGATATCGCCCACGGTATCGGTGTGCGGGGTAAGGTAATTGGATAGGTAGACCACGCGGTCGAACTCGTAGGCCTGCTCCAAGTGCTGGAGCAGCTCTTTCCACGAGGCATGGGGCGAAGACTCGTCGCGGCACGTGTCTTGCGCGGCTACAACCTGCACATGGTCCCCGGGGAACGCTTTGGCACAAAAGTCATCGTCAACATATGCGGTGTTGCCAACAACCAGCACCTCCATGGCGCACCCCTCCCCTAAAATCCACTTTAGTCATAGTCAAACATGCGTATTTTACGCTGTCAACGCGAGCTGGAGCGCCTTTAAGGCTGTTTTAAGAACTTTTTTAGAGGATGTGGGGACATCGAGAGTGCTAAATGCGCGCCCAATCGGAGGTGCGGTGAAAATCCGATATCCGCCGACCGAACTCCTGTTTTAGACTTCCGCGACCTGCGGTTTTGTTGCCAAAAAACGGGTCGCGCTCGGCGAGTTTCTATTTTTCCCGCACTTCCAGAAATAAATGGCGAAGGGGACTCTTTAGAACAAACGAATACCCAAACCCCTCTTAATCGCCTTGTTCAAAACGTCGTTAAGCCGCTTAGGCCAATTCGCAATAAAGAAAAGGCAGGTGCAGCATGCGCAAAATGAATCATTGTTCAGACGACCAATCTCATTGAGCAAAAGTTTAGAATGATTGATGTCCGCCACAGTCGCAGCTAAGTCAGCCATGCACTCGTTTGCATTTTGCGTCGCCTGTTCATTAGTTAACCATAGCGACCTCAGGGCATGAACGGCAATAATGCAAGCAAATGTATAGCCATCTATACGCCCAATATCCGCAAGCGAATCTCCCCTCCTGGCAACCCAGTCCTTGTAAGATCGCTGACCAAAAATAACATCTGAAGGAATAAGGGCATCATCCAGAGAGAAATACTTCAAGGGATCAAAATCACGATATGCTTCAACCGATGGATAGCTTAGATATAGCTGACCCATATCAGTGCTATCGCAGTAATAGTCTTGCATTAGCTCAAGCCGCTTAAAATCGAGCCGATTATCCTGAGGATCTAAGTCAAATATGAGCAAGGTGTCAGTAAAACTGGATTCGAGAAGCCGAGCCGCAGCATCTTTGTCTGAAAGAAGCTCGGCAACAAAGGGCTTAAGATCAACGGCCTCAAAATCGCAATCGTATTCTTGAAAGAGCTTATTTAGAAAGGCGTGAACGTTGATCTCGACTGGAGCAATTTGATGAGTGTCCGCAAGGCCAAATGATTCAAACATGCGCTCCATCAGCTGAGGCTCGCGTTTAGCGCCTTCGACAATGAGCAGGACGTTCTTTTCGGACGCATTGTTCATGGCTAATCAAACTCTCCGGCTCGGAGAAGCTTCTCGATATTGTTGCCAAGCCTCAATTCACGATCGGTAGAATCGGCCAAGGTTCGAATGCCCTCTTTTGCAGAAATTTGATAAACGCAGTCGGGCCTCATTACGCCATTCTTAACAAGCGAAGTATTGTGGGTTGAGCACAATATCTGACACGATGCCTTTGAAGCAAAGAGCTTCAAAAGGCTCTCTGCCATCTCAAAGTGACAA
The DNA here is from genome assembly GCA_048326155.1 of Collinsella sp. Taxonomy (GTDB): domain Bacteria; phylum Actinomycetota; class Coriobacteriia; order Coriobacteriales; family Coriobacteriaceae; genus Collinsella. Next base: position 64,504 of record DBFEQD010000028.1, on the reverse strand, counting down.
AAAGCGTCAAACTCATCAATGAACAAAAAGCTGGCCGACTCGTTAAGTTCAAGCTCAGAGAACAACTTAACCAGAGTTCTTGTACCGCTAGAGCATGCCTCGACAAACGGGATGTATCGCATGGGATGATTGAAATACAGAACAGGCGAGCCGTCGGACTCTTTAATAACGATCAGGGACTCATCGACTCCAAAATTACGAATAAATGACTCAAATTCCGCAACTTTGTTCTCGCGTATGATTTTGTCGATTACCTTTCTTGTTTCAAACCCTTTTAATCGAAAAACGTCCATGCGAATCAGCCTCATGCGCGAAACAAATTGACGCAGCTCCGCCAAGACGCCTAAAACATTAGTTGGAAGACTGCTCGTAATGTATGAAAGAAGGCTCAAAGAGGTATCAGAGAATTCAAAATTAATGCCAGCTGCACCGATTCGTTCAAGGTGGTTCTCTTCGAAAACGCCGCGTGCGTTATTGAATTCGAAAATTCGTTCCCCATCAATCAATAGAGTCTCGTGAAGCCAAGTAGTCGGTGAAGTCTTCTCATAGCAGTAATTGATTTCGCGACCGTCAAATTCAAAGACATAGGTGAACTGTGCCGTACCTCGCCCGCAGTCAGCATTCAAAAACAGACGATCATCCTGGTCAAAATAATCGAATGCCTTTGGAAAGCCAAGCGTAATGTCAAATAAAGCTGAACCGAAATTCGATTTACCAGACGCATTTCTGCCGATCAAAAGTGCGGTTTTCACGGTTCCGTTTTTAACGTTATTTTCTGCAAACTGGTAATCACGAGAAGCTGCAAAATTAAACGAAACCGGAGTCGAAAAATTCCTATAGCCATCAACAGTAAAACGCTTAAGCATGAGAGTCTCCTATCTCTTGCCGTAATTATATTACGGCAAGAGATAGGAGACCTACATCAATTACGCCACTACGGGAAAAGTCATGCAACCAAAGCCAATCTGAACTATGAAAACATACTGCAAGAGCCGCTCAAACCAGAAGTATGCGGCAAATTCTAGACATGCCGACCTCACTGGATAGCGGAAACCCTTCTACCTGCGGTTTTGTTGCAAAAAATCGGGTTTTGCTCGGAGGTTTCCAATTTTTCCCAGCATCTCCGAAATAATGACTTCGCATCAGGGTTCTATCAACAAAGACGGCATCCACGACAACATCCAGTTGTCGCGGAAACATCAAAGGGCCGTTGCCGGAAAACCGAACAACGACCCTTTTTGGTCATCGCCTCACGTAGAGCACACGACGACTGTATCACTGAGAACATCATACCCTAACGCCTATCAACCCAATAGAGCGCTAATCAGGAACGATCAGGAATGCAGATGTCCGCTCCCCAAATCTCCACCTAAATAAAACTAAGGGATGCCCTCCGTTAGGAAGGAACCCCCTTGCAAAACGATGGCCTATAGCAAGCCTACGTTTTTCATTAAAGACATTATAGCGCAGCATCACTATTTCGAAGAGCGGTTGGACACAAATAGATTGAGAACATTAATCGCCGCAAGCCCGCCTACAAGAGAACAGGCAACGGTTGTTCTATCCAAACAGCCCAATATGATGGCGCCGGCTATCAACGTAAGATTAAAAAGTATCGTTCCATATTGCGCTCAGGGAATCTGCTCGGAAACAACCCAATTCATGACGTCAAGTCGAGCCGACTCTGCCCTCTACTGGTTTGCGATCGTGACATAAGTCATGCATCAAAACGGTAATCTGCCAAACAGGGCCATGCCCCGGACGCCAGGACGGTTCGCTACGGATCAGGCGCTACACCAACTTTCTCGACACTACCTTACCGATCGGTACAATCTCGCCTTCCTCGCTCAAATCACCAACGAAAGAGCCTCCGTATCATCAAAGCGATTAATTCACTTAGCCAGAATCTCGCAATCAGAAAGGATGACCTCGATGAGCCCCACGTCCCTTTTATCCTGCTTCATAGAGACGCACTTCAACCTATTCAATGACTTTGCGAGACGCAGGGCGCATGTGCTCAGGCGGGCTAGCGACAATCTCGACATCTCATCCGAGCTCTTCCTCGATCTCAAGGCAGAGTCCACATAGCGTGCAAAAAATCATTGCTTCGCCGCAGACTAGACACAAATCGATATTGCTATCTGGCGTTCGCTCGTCACGGGCGAGCAAACGTCAGATAGGCATGCTTCACGGACGTCTTAACGAAACAGCATGCGGGAAACGACAACGGATATCGACAGGGGCAATCATGGCTCAACTCAACTTTCCGAATATATTGAAGAAAATCGCCATGTGCCTGTTCCACGGCCCGATGGTTAGTCGAGTCGATGCGATCAACGAAAAATGCTGAGACTTTATTGTGGCAGAACCCCAATCTTTAAGTTTCAGAAGCTATCGATAGTCACTTCCAGTTTCTTTTCGAAGGGATTTCAGAGTTTTATCCTTCCTAGCCTTACGCCCATCAGAATTTCTAAGTGTGCCTGTTGGAAGGTCATGCTTCTTCTCGTAAGTACCAACCGTACAATCGCTTCTTGTTTTCCTGACTTTGCCAAACATATCTTTCCTCCTTAATTGGACGTAATGATAGCCGTGAAACAAACCGGCAGCGAACAACCTACCGTGCAGCATCGACATAATCAGGGCATGCAGCGACAACAGAACGTCCGAATTCATAGCGAGACAGGTTCCCGAGGGGAAAATACAAGCGCAAGGAGAAGCTATGCCCATGAAGCCCCTCTCGATGGAGACGAGAGAAGATAGCGCGGATTGGCAACCATTGGAACGTCTTTCGCGACACCGCCATCCATCACCCATAGGCGAGCTCCATCAGAGCAGGCATAACGCCTCCGCTAGACACAGCCTTACCATAGCTCGCGTACTTAGCTAAAAGTGCATTGCAATACTCCGGTTCAACCTGTTTACAAAAGCTCAAGTGGCCTAAAACGCGATGGGCATGATTACGATCGCACTCGCGCATAAGCACCTGGTATAACGAGCGCTTTAGCTCTGCTTTTCTTTGAGGCCCCAGTCGAAGGACGCCATCGCAGTCGAGATAGATGCCCGTGATTTTACGTAGGTGCCCTCGTCCAAAACAACGAGTTTTGTCATTATTCAAATCAAAACCCTTTAGCCGTAGGCGGTCACCAACAAAAGTTGAAATCTCCGCAGAGTCTATCCATTCAGTTGATGAAATGCAGATGTCGTCAGAGTATCGCGAGTAGACGAATCTTTCGCCTAGTCTAGCTGCAATCTCATGGTCAAACGAAGCCATTATGCGATTGGCAATAAAGGGCGAACACGGAGAACCCGTTGCAAGAGAACCCTGATAACATGATAAAGCTACGAGAAGATCGACATCGTCTGCAGTAAGACGCGAGCGAGATTCAGCGTTTGTCGACCGATACGTTCCCCCTGAAAACAAATTCCTAACCATTTGCTGAGTGCAGGACTCAAAGAAATGGCAAATATCAAGCAGAAGAAAATGACTGCTCTTAGCATGGAGCCCGGCATTACGGCAGACGCTTGAACCCTTTTCGTAAGCTGTAGCGTAAGGAAGATCTATATCAAACTCCGTATTTATATAATCCGAAATCCAACATTGGACGAGCTTCAAATCTGGCCGAGGCGCAACAATCTTTCTCCCACCGGCAGAAAAACAGTGATACCTATCTACCGTTGAGCTTACAAGGCCCAATAGCTGACAATTTGTCATTCCAAGGTCGAAGCAAATTCTATCCGCAATAGACACCGGCAACGCCTCCATACCCCATTGATCTCTTACGAAGGATTACCCGCGCCCTCATATTTAAGAAATCTCGGTCTTCGTATCTCTTAAACATGAAATAGGAATCAAGGTGTATCGTGCTTTTAATCAGATAATCCGGACCCCTATTGCATCTCACTTTAGAAACAAGACCGGTAGCTCTCATCATGCAGCAAACATCCGACCAAGATATCGGAACACCGGCATTGTTCATGTCTGCATTTAAAATGGGCGAGAATATTTTGAGCTTACTAGCACGGAAGCCTTTGGCCGCACAGTATATCGTTCGTAAATCGGTCTCCGACATGGGGCCCAATATTTGAAGCAAATCAAGTAACTCATGGACGAGCGAGCCCACGTTAATCTTGGACTCGTCTCGATTGATCATCTTTCTAGCGGCCTTTTTGCCAGCCTTGCCCCGCTTAGTAGCATTAACACCAATAAGGGGTCTTAGTTCAGAAACAAAGCGGCACAAGTCAGGCGAAGACATTGGGTTATTTAAGTCTAAGTAAAAGACTTTGTTAAGCGAAGAGTCGCCCGTGGCTATTTCTTCCACTGGCCCATCAATCAAGAAGCTCCGAGAGCCCTTATATTGCTTTCCAACAGCAACAGAGGTAATCCAAGCGGCATGAGGTAAAGCGGAGAAAGCACCCAACTCGCAAAAAGATCCACAGCTCTCTGCAAAAATCAATATCCAGTCCGATATATCGGCAAGCATGGCCTCTTGCTGAAGTAAATTAAGTCTCGAGCCGTCCATTTCCGCCGCCACGTCTTCGGCAGTAAGACAAAAAACGTTATTTAAAACCTCGGTGTGATTGCTGGACACATAAGCTCTAAAGAATCGTCGAGAGGAATGCAGGCTCTGATCACCGCCGCAGGGAAAGATAAACAAGGGCAGATTATTAACGTCACGCTTAACTCTCAGATGATTTCTCAGGATATTCAAATCAGTTTTACTGATACAGTCGCAGAGCATTGCACCTCGATTCCAATAAGGACAAGGCCGCACAGTCCGTGCATATGGTCATTCCGTAGACACGGATTCGGGTCCGTGTCTACGGAATGACCATATGCACGGACCAAAATTGGTAAAAACGTCTCAGTCCATCTTTAACAGAGGACTCGCTCCAATCGGGGCAATCAATGACTAGCTGCGACCTTGTCCCCAGTAACTTTACCATCAATATGCGTCTTAGGCTGGATATTGGCCGTCTTTAAACACCATGACAGACATATGCACTCGCCCTTGGCTATATTTGTCGTAACCACAAATAACGACAGTCCTAAACCTAGCCCGAATCAACCATCAGCAGAGCCGCAACGTTGCACCAAGTTACATCATCAAGCGAACGTCACATTTATGAGCCCTGTCCACAATAGCGATATCAATATTTGCAAAAAGCGGAGTTAAATCCCCTAGCCAACAACTATCCAGTCACTACCGGCTGTACTCGAAATCTTCGAGAAATCGCCGTTGCACACGATGGTCGCCGAAGCGTCGGGCACATACTTGACCTCAAGAACGGAAACACCTTGCTCCTTAAGCCTTAAGGTCGTCTCGGTTATCTGGGTTTTATTCACATCATTTTTGCTGACCAGTTTAACGCCATTGGCATCATTTTCATTCAGGCAGGATACAACCGTATTGTAATCGGCCCAATAACAGTACTCCCCAGAAAGCCATCCAAGCTCAGTGGCGCATATCGATCCAGTCGCAGAAACCGTCTTTGGAAGCAATCCGTAGCGCTGCCTTTCCTCAAATTCAAGAACATCGCAAAATACGCGATTAGCATTAAGTAATCTCGTTCCACAATAGTCCCCGTAAAACGGCGCAAAATGATTGCGGATAGTCCGCGACAACATACAGTAATCGTAGGTGTAGTAACACTTGAAGATTCGTAGGGCGTCTCCCCCTGCCCCTTCGGTAGAACGAGCGAATTCAACAAGAAACTGGTCCCACATGCGCTCAATATAGGGAATTGCGAGTTTAACGCTATCCATATCAGACAAAGGAGCATTGCTCGTCTGCTGCATTATTCCAGTGGTTTTTGCCAAATGGAAATGAGCTGCCATGCGCTCGATCGTTCGGATAAACTCTGGCCGATTCCCGTCCTCAATCGCCATAATTGCAAAGAAAACACTTCTCAACAGAAGATCGCTTGAAAATCGCTGAGGTAAGAGATCGCCATATTCGCGCTCGTATGAGAAGAGCCTGGCCTCACCCGTATCGATTGAAGAGTAACCAAATACGGAGTCCGAAGGAACGACATATGATGGAGCGGCATTTGAGTACACACGGCTACACTTAATTTGATAACGCTTAAAAAAGGTTGAAATCCAAAAGGTCACAACACCAAATAATGCCAGCTCAAACTCAAAGGCAATACTCGAAGTATCAAGCACATCTACCCCCTGGCCTCCGAGATAGCCATCGATAACAAAGTGATCGAATGCGACGGACAGCAAAAGAGACATGAACGCCTCGAATGAGAAGGGAAGAGTCCGGTACCGCAATTTACCCCTTGCATGCTTGATTACCCCAAGAAACAACCAATAGAAAAGGGTAGGCATGTATCGTAGCGAAGGACCTGGAACTGAAAACGCATCGCAAATCGCAGCAATAATAAACACCGGAAGCTGGCAACAAATTGTTGGAGCGAGAATTCGGTAGGCGACATTCAGCCTGCCCGACTCATCGGAGGGATACAGTTCTTCAACGGTGTATTGCCCTCCAATCGCTAAGGGCCCAGCAAAGCGGACAAGCTGAACGCTCAACAAACCGATAAAGACATAAAAGGCAATCCAAAGAATAGTGACCGATTCCACCTGTAAACAATCTCCTCAAGTCATACGCTTGCGATTAATTGTAGATAGACAGAATTGAACAGGAAGCAACAATATTTGAAACTGTTGCTTTACGCGCCCCGGATCAACCAACCTTCCCCAGAAAGTTCGCTGATGTTGACTGGGGTTCCCGTAAAATAAACCGCAACAAAATATGTGCGGAGTGCTGGCCTGGAGCTGCCTTCGGACCCTATTGGCTGCTCACCGAGAGGCTCCGCTATGAAACGACCCCTTTACTACCTGCTCTGCGCGATCGCGTGCACGTCTATGGCCAGCGCGACGATGCCCATGGCAGCCATTGCGGAAGCCATCCAGCCTCGGACAACAGCCGAGCAGCAAGCGCAAGCCGACGCTACGAGCAGCGACACAGACAAGGCTGAAGACGGCACCAACACAAATACGGCATCAGATACCGAAGAGGACAGCACCGCAACATCCACCAGCACCAGCACAGCCGACACGGAAAGCGCTGACGGTACCACCGCCGCAACCGGCACCCCCGCCCCATCCCTCCGAGCCCAGACCATCCCCACGCCCGCCGCAATCTCTGCCTCCTCACAAACCACCTACGCCCACTCCGCCACGGCAACCCAAAACGGCGTCACCTTCACCGTCTCGTGGAACGACGCCCCCGCGGGCACCGCGACGACCTTCCACGTAACCCAGACCAACGGCTCGTCCCAGGCCAAGGCGCGCATGGACGTGCCCACCTACTGGGACGGCGGCAGCCAGGAAAGCGTCTGCGACCCGTCGCGCCCGACATGGGCCAGCTACTACAGCCTGGGCACCGCGGGCCACGACTTTACCTTCGACTTCACGGCATCGGGCACGTACCGCATCTACTTCTACTTTATGGACAACGACAGATACGACCCCCAAAACGACAAGGGGATCTACTACCTGCGCACCACGGCGGAGGTGACCGTAAACGACGCCGCCCGCCCGAGCGTCACGCAGATCGTCAACAACGCCGTGGCCCAGTGCAGGCAACAGACAGACGGCTCGGAATACGACATGGCCTTGTGGCTCCACGACTGGACGCTCGACCAGCTGGAGTACGACCACAGCCTCAACTGGTGCTCGGCCGAAAGCGGCCTCACGCGCCACCAGGGCACCTGCGAGAGCTACCAGCGCATCTACTCCAAGCTCCTTGACGCCGCGGGCATCGCCAACGGCCGCATCACCGGCAACGGTCACACCTGGAACGCCGTAAAGATCGACGGCAAATGGTGCCAGATGGACCTAACCTGGGACGACACCAGCGACAACTGGTACGGAGACCTGGACCAGCGCCATCTGTACTTTGGCCTGACCGACGAGCTCATGGCAATCGCCCACTCCGATCACACGGCAAATTACCAGATGGACGACTACGCCTACCGCTCGACCGACCTATCCAACAATTACTTTGTGCGAAATGGCAAGGCAGACGAATGGGCAGGGAAGTATGCCGACCGAATTCAGGAGCATCTGGATGCCAAGGAAGAGAGCTTTTCCATCGATGCTGACAACCAGTCGTTCCCGCCGAGCATCTCGGGGATTCAGAACGGGATTGTTGCGTACGCGATGAATCTGAGAGAGTGGAAGACCGAAATTGAACAGGCAGAGCTAAAAGCGGCATCAATAGTCACTACACAAACCAGCACTACTTGGATTGCTACGTTCAAATTCACGGCAAAGTTCTTGCAAATCAAACCAGCCGCTACACCGGTTTTGCCCAACGGAATGTATTCCATATACTCATGCCTCGACCAATCAAAAGCCCTAGACGTTCGCATGGAGTCGAAGAACGATAGGGCGAATGTACAGCTCTGGCAAGATCATGGCGGCAGACAACAAAAGGTCAACCTCCAATTCCAAAATGACGGCACTTATCTTATTACGTTCGTTCATTCAGGAAAAGCGATGTCTGCTGAATCAAATCGTGATGGATCGAATGTTAGTCAGTCAAGTTTAGATGGTTCCGATCTACAGAGATGGGTTGTCGAACGAATGGGGGCAGGATATACAATAAAAAATAAAGCAGGGAACCAGTGGCTAAATGTTAGAAGAGCCGACACAAGAAACGGCACAAATATTCAAACTTGGTCAAATGGCGGTGTGTCCGAAACAATCTTTAATCTTGTTCCAACTGAACTCGATGCACTTCCAAACGGTAGGTACGCCATAAAAACCAAACTTGACACGACAAAAACAATCGACATTCGCTTGGCGTCCCAGGATGATTTTGCAAATGCTCAAATTTGGACTGACTACAATTCCCCAAATCAATCAGTTGATCTTAGAAGACAGGGAGACGGAACATACACATTTATTTTTGTACACTCCAAAAAGGCGCTAACAACAGAAGCTGTCAAGGACGGCGCAAACGTTTCGCAGGCAACATATACCGGTTCAAATCTTCAGCATTGGAAGCTATCAAAACATAAAAATGGATTCACCGTACAACTAGCTGAAGCAAATGAATACTTAAACGTTAGACTTGCAATGGCAAGAGATGGAGCAAATGTTCAAACATGGTCAAACGGCGGAACAATAGAGACATTATTTATGTTTGAAATGAGATAGATATTTCATTACTACAAGACATATTTACAAGTGATACACACATGATATGACCCGCCGCGACGCAAATCGTGGCGGGTCATATTTCAACAATTTAGTAAGCGCAAATTAAAGCAAACTCAATTGTTAGATTAAAGTGCAAATGGCATTCATGGAACATCAGCCAAATTACATCAACAGCAATAATGAAAAGCAAAGCTGCTAAGAGGCCAATCACCGAGACCTAAAGCTTTTAGCAAAAGAAATAAAAGAGGCGGGGAGAAATACTTTAAGTATCCTCTTTGAATGAAATTTAAGTCCTCGCTCGCGCCTCAAATACAATTTGCAGATTGACTTCCAACCGCCCTTCGTAAAAGCATCGATATACAATCCTCTGTCGTTGGGAAGATCACTAGGATGGCGGAGCTGGTCGTTGCCCTTGGCGATATCGTCGAACTCAACAGGGTACAAGTCCAAAGCATTGCTGGACTCAATGAATTCCCTGCCGCGGTCGTTATTAACCAACAGGCAGGAGACGCCCTTCACCTGATTAAACTTCTCAGAATCCTTCAGAACGTCAGGCCTATTAACGTCGACACCCCAAAAATCGCCGATGGTAAGATCACCAGCGCGAAATCCCCCTGCATAGGGACACCTATAGCAGCTGTCGCGAAGCGTCTTAAGATTCAGGAACATGTCGTAGTAGGGAGATTTTGCCGCAGGAATGGTAACCTCTCTTCCGTCCTCAAGAAGAAGAAGAAGAAGAAGGGAGTGCCCCCACCCCTCGCGCTTGCACCTAAACCGGAAATCAACCACGGGAGATCCAAACTGCTTGCCATAGCCCTCCACGCAATCCGCGAACATACGAGCGGAAGGGACACCGTGGCAAATCAAGTCAATAGTTGTCAGGCCCTCATAATCGCGCCTGAGGAAACCCCTAAGGCCAGCAACCTGGCAAGGCGTTCCGCAAAATAAGACTCGCCTTCCCTCGCATAGATCCTCCTTGATGTCGGCAAAGCAAGATCCGGCGTCACTCTGGACATATTTTGAGTTGAGAAGCGGGCGGAGCTCATCAACGCTCGCCGCACGACGATGTCGCACACGAAGCGTATTCCCCTCACGCTCATAGGCAGCACCGTATGCGACCCCACCAGAGGAAATGTGTTCACGTGCAACGGCGCCGAAAACTCCCCCGGAAGCGGACTCCGAGACATCGTCCCTACCAGCAGCGGCAAAGAACGGTCCGACAGAATTAGAGCCTATCCCCCGGTTGAGGCCGCACACCCTCGTGCACGCGCCACAACCGATACAGAGTTCGCCGTTGATCACAGGAAGAACAAACCCGTTTTTACTCTCAGACATGGTGATGGCGCCTTTCGGGCAAGCGGCGGCACACGCCCCGCATCCGCAGCAATGCGACGGCGACTCAAACAGTGTGGGAACTTCGCCCCTTTTCGCGGTAGACATACAGTTATCTCCCTATTTGCGAGCCAAAATAAACTTGTGCAGAATATCGGCATTCATATAAACGGAAAAAGCCAGCGCAATTGCCAAACAGACGATCGCACTCAAGATGCCCGCACCATAGGCGGACAGATAATAGAAAACGAACACGCCGACAATTGAAACCAAAGTCAAAACCTGCTCAACCCGGTCTTCAACAAGCTTTGTAAACTTGGCAACTTTGATCCTGCGGTACTCGTTGACCACAATCATCGCCAAAAGCGTTGCGACAGACGCTCCATATAGTCCAAAATGCGGGATAAAAATAATGCACAGCACGGCGCAAAGGGCAGCAGACACCGCGGTGGTGGTACCCATAATTCCGGTCTCCTTATGCGCAGTGAAAATACCGCCGTAGAAGCCGGAGATATTACTAAAGTACGTCGCCAGAAGCAAGATTGGGACATAGAGCAGACCCTCACCGAATGAGCCCTTGATCAGGATGCCGTACACGAGGGGCATAAGCGCAGACATTAGCAGAACTACGCTCATCATGAAACGCCTTAGCGCGCGGTACACAGAATTATAGAAAGCAGACTCATCCTCATCGGAATTGAGGGCGCGCGCCGAGCTCTCCTTCCAGGACTGATAGAAGAAGCCATACACCTGATCCATGACACCAGGGAACTTGTAAGAGACGGCGTACACGCCGGCAGCGGAAGCCCCGAGCGTGTTCATGATAATAAGCCTGTCCAACAAGTTGTTGATCGTCCAGGAGACCTTGTTGGGGATGAGTGGAAACGAATACAGCAGGAGGTCTCGAGCATAGGAAATGGAGAAAGCCGACGGATCGATATAGCGCCAGAGCTTACGCATGACCATGAACGTGAGGGCAACGCCGCCCTGGGCCATGACCGTAGCGGAAAGCATGCCCACAACGCCCCAGCGCAAAACGGCGATAAACAGAACGTTGAGCACGATGGTAAGAGCGCTCGCGGTGAAGTTCATGACGGAATATCCCACGGTATCACCGAAACCGCGAAGAACCGCAGAAGCCATCTGCAGAAGCGCGCCAGCAATAACAAGTCCCACGACCCAGCCAAGATTTTCTGGCCTAAATAGCAACCAGGCCAGAATCGCCAAGACCGCAAAGCACGCGCACCCGGCAAGAAGAACAGCGCATGACGCCGTCACGGCTTTAGCCCGATCCCTATCGGTACGACAGTCAATAAGGAACCGAAACAGCGCTTCGTCCATAAGCAAAGAAACGGCAGGAACGCAAAACAGGGCGATAGTGTTGATATAGTCGACGGTGCCATAGTCGGCTGTGGACAGAACAGAGGTATAGAGCGGAAGCAGCAAGAACTGGACAATCTTTGTAGCCATTCCACCCACTGCAATAATGCCAGTGTTCTTAATAAGTCGACGCGTCTCCCCCATTACGAAAGCGCCCTTCTAAGATAGGCCCAAGAATGCTCCCGTAGAGAATCCAGGCGAGAATCCACATCGTCCCAATCGCAGGGGACAATATCCTCGGCGCAGATAGTATCATTACAACGTGAAGACAGCCCAATATTTCCCAACAGGTCACGCATGCGTGCACCAGATTTATCCGTAGCAAATACGCGGAAAGGCTTATGAAAGAGCACTGAGAATACGGTTGCATGAAAGGAATTAGTAAGAATTAAGCTTGCGTGTGCAATTAGGGAAACAAACTCTTCCGGGCCAACACCAAACAGATTAACTGAATTTGGAATATCCAGGTTTTTCTCAGATATATATACGACCTTCATTCCCGTTGCGCCTGCCATCGTGACGGTACTCTCAATAAGTTCAGGGCACTTACGCAGCAGGTACATAAAAATATAGTCACCTTCCAGGACCTTATTCGAGGTCATCTTGGCGTAATTCTCCGAATTAAGAAGCAGGGTGGGATCAAGCACCGTCTTAATCGGTTTATCGACAAGCGATTGAAAGAGCGGAACCGTTTCCTCCTCACGAACAGAGAGATAATCGAATTGTGCGAGCAACCCAGCAACGTATTCCTTATTAAAGTTCTCTGGTTTAAAAGTAGTATGAGCAAGGCTGGGCGCATAGGCGATCCGGCGTTTATCGCCAGCAAACGAAAGGAAAAATGGCCCGACAACGCCGCCAGTGCAATCGAGGTTCCAAATCTGATCGCTGCCACAAATGAAACAATCGAACAGTGAGGGCAACTCGTCTAATGCGGCCTCATCCCTATAGCTGTATTGATTTGTCAAATTGAAATAACGATCCCAAAATGAACGAAAAGAGGCTTTCCTTCTTAAATACACTCGAGGGTGCACGCAAAACCGCGCTGTAGCCCTAGGATGCCCAAGAGAAAGCAGAGCATACTGATTAAAATCCTTGCTTCTATAATCGATCAACGCCGGTGAATGGCCCAAATGCTTAACCGCCTCTTGCATTGCAAAAGACTGCAAAGCCGACCCAAAATTATAAGAACAATGAAAAGTAATAATTCCAACATTCATTCTGATACGCACCAATCAACCAATCGGACTCATGACATTACGGGGGAAATTTAATCCCTTATGCGGCCCAACAGGGGCACCAATCAAAATTCGAAAGCTTATAGTGACAAAACGCAAATTAAGCAAACGACAATCCCGGTCAATCGCATAAAACAGTCGGTCAAATAAATGTCCCATTTACTGCTAGGTAGACGAGAAATGAAAAGACATGCTTTGACGACGGCATAGTTCTGCAGACGGTTTCCATAATTGAATTGCCCAGGGAGCGTGACTACTCCGGCTTTGCCTTTTATTCTCATCGAGCCTCCAATCAAAGACGATGCTGAAATCGTCTCTCTTAGAATCATTTAACAGAGCGCAACCTAAACTTAAACCGACGCGTCAGAGCCGACCCCCAGGCACTTCACCAAAACCTTCAGGAACTGCGAAAGGAGGAGGTGCTTAGGAGCTAGGACACCGACCCGGTCAAATAAAGACCCGAAGGAAGCTACGAGAGATCTGGAAGAATCGCTCTTCAAAAATCCTATGATCTCAGCACTATCTTCCGAATAGCACGTTCTCCTCCGGTCGAGCACGGTAAGCAAAATGTAATATGCGAACCTCGGCTTGAGGAGCCCGCTGAGCTCCTCATCATCCTCAACAGCCGACAGCAATAGACCGAGAGAGTTTAGCAACGATTTTTCCTGCTTCGAAGACCATGAATGCGTTGCCGAAGCGTCATTGACGACATACTCATAGGTAATATCGGGAAGGACAATAACCTGCTTGCAGCCGGCGAAGTACTTCAGCTGGAATTGCATGTCTTCCATAAAATGGAGGCCGGGGTCCATCTCTAGCTTATTAGCAAGAATCAGCTCTCTTTTGAAAAAACCACCCCACACACACCCAAGGTACTCGTTAAACGAGAAAGTGCTATCAGGACAGCCCGAAACAGCTTTCCTTAACCCTCTGATGTCCGCACCCTCAACCAGCCGCTCGGTCTCGACAAACCGTCTATCGTATGCAGCTTCATTCTCACGCATGCGAAAAGACGTTTTTACACAATCCGCATCGGAGAGATCGGTCCTCAATCGCTCGGCAACAGCACCAAACCTTTCAAAATCAATGGCGTCGTCGGCATCAAGGAAATAGACCCAATCGCCGGTCGCTATGGACATCCCAAGGTTTCTTGCAGCAGAGACACCCCTGTTAGGCGTATTTCTATATGTAACGGAATGTTGAGCCCCAACGGAAAAACGGTTGATTATCTCTTGGGTGCCATCGGTTGATCCGTCATTGACGCAAATGATCTCTAGATCATCACACGCAATTTGATCTGCAGAAACTAATGTTCGTAGAATGGATTCCTGCGAGTTATAGGCTGGGACAATCACGCTAATGAGCATTTGGCCTCCTTGCGGTCATGGTCAAACCCCAGGCAAAGTCCTAGAGCGGTAATCAGAAGGAGCCCGGACGGCGCGAAAAGGACACTCTCGGCCATACTCGAAATCCAAAGGTATGTGACACCTATCAGAACCGGAGCCAGGGAAGAACGCCCCTTCGAACGAACAACGACGGCAAAGCTCATCCCGAGCATTATCCCAAAGAACAATAGCAATCCGATCCAACCGAACTCTCCCAACATCGCGGGCCACAATGAATCGCAAACAAAATAGGGGTATGTTGGTGAAAGACCGTATACGCTGCTCAAGCCATACTGATAGTAGAGGGGCGAATAATACGCAGGCGTAGCTGTGACTGCTGTGCCGAACGTTGCAAAGCCGGCCCCGAAGGGAAAGAAAACCGTTGCGATAGTGACAGCGGCCTTCAGTAAGGCGTTTCTGGCTTGCTCGCTAGCCTCAGGGGAAAATACAGCAGCAAACTGGTTCCAAGCGACAGCAACCGCCACAAAGAAGCACAGGACTATATAGCGCTTTTTTAACTTGCCGCTCCTCGTGGTCAGGAAGAGGATGAGCAAGCTGACGGCAATCCAGCACCACGCCTTAGTCCTCAACGTGAGCGCCGCGACAACGAAGGCCGCAATCCACGCCTTTGAGCGCGGAGCGCTGGTCATGCGCATGATCAAGAGGGAAACGGCGGCAAAGTTCACACTCTCCGGATGCTCATACAAAAAATGGAACGCATGCATGCCGTAACGAACTTCATCATCGCTCATACCGAACTCGACGAAGGTGCTGGCGAGTGCGAGCAACGCCATGATCCAAAGCAAGACAACTGATTCCAAGCTTAGCAAACGCTCTATTGAACGGCAACCGGTCTCTCCTCCGACTATCCTCAAGAGCGCCAAGAAAGCAAGAGGGACCTTAAAGCATGCAAAGACGTCAGTAAGAATCGGCGATAAACCGAGCTGCACCCCAGCGGCATAGTTGCCCATAATTCCAAGAAGCGCGACTACGACCATAAGCACAAGGATGACCTTATCGACCCGCCTAAACTGTCCGTACTTTCTGCTTCGTGCGCTAATAGCAGTCAAAAGCAGCAGCGAGAGGAACGCGATTTCATCTATGTAGCCCGCAAAGTCAGAAAATCTTTCAAGAAACGGCTGAAACAAAAGAAGGTTAAAGACGACGAATAAAAACAGATCGTCGATACGGATACTGGAAAGTGCATTTTCCTTTATCTTATGCATTCCTCACCAATGACCCTTTAATCAATTTCCCGTAAAACGTCTTCTTCCCGCCGGCCTCAACGACGGCCGGGGTTTTCCACGAGAGCTTGAACAAGCTGGTCTGCGAAGTGATCTCCTTCCACAGCTTCACATCATAAGGATCGTTTAAATGCACCAGAAGATCGGCCATCCTTGGATTTGAGGGCTTGATAGCCGCGAACGCACGTCCGATATACTCGGGATCAAGCTTCTGCATGAGCACAATCATGTAGTCGTTTGTAAGATAATCAACGAGGGCGTCGTTTGTTTCCCAGTAACGATAGCATGCGTCTCGAATCGTGGCAAAAATACGCCTGGACTCATAATTGCATCCAAAACAGAAGTCACTGAATCGACCAGCTGCAACAGACATATGATCACAATCGGGACGCGAAATGGTAAACAGATCGCGCTCGAAAGCGTCTGAGGGAAGAGGAGCAGAGCAATACATCGTTGCATCAAGCCATATTCCACCATGCTGAGATAGCAGGGTAAAACGCAGAACATCAGAGAACTGTGTCCGTGAAATAATGCCCTTGTTGTATTTGTCTACAATCCAATCGGGCATGTCAGCATACTCTCGATAGTTATTGTCATTGAGAACGATAACCTCATGTTCGCCAGCGGCGGAACGAACGCTTTGCAGACACCTTTTGACGATCGCGGGGGCATTATCCTCCCCCTGCCACCAGCATGCCCATACCTTTCCGCGCATAGCGGGGTCATCATCAGGCACTGTTGCCGTAAAACTATATGAGCTAAAAAACTCACCGTAACGCTTCTCAAAATAGTCAAGCATTATCTCATGTTTGCGAAGAAGCGCAGCCTTTCTAGATGGTCCCTCCTGGTAGCCATCACGACACATACGCTGAATTTCAATTTTGCCCTTAAGAGTAGCGAGAGCCTCGGGCCAGCCAACAACGCCAGCAATATCAGATGTTGCCCGAAGCTCTTCAAAACCCCTATGCACGTATTTCTTTAAATTCAAGATGAACCCTAACTACTTCAAAGAATAAAACCGTCGGAATGAGCCAGCTCGGCACGCATTTGATTCATACGCGTTTCGTCAATCTGATCACGAAGATATTCCTGTCCATAAGCATGAGAAGAACTCATGAGGCACTCGGCTTTTGCCTTAAGCTCGCTAACATCGCCCACAATCTTTGCAGGAACGCCGGCAGCGATTTTTCCGACAGGAACATCTTTTGTCACGACCGCGCCTGCACCCACAACAGCATCGTTTCCGACAGATACGCCCGGCAGAATAATCGAACCATATCCAACAAAAACGTTATTGCCTACAGAAACGCGACCAACTCGTGTATATCCAGTTAATTTTTTAGTACTTGCATCGTGGGCCAGAACGCAAACATTAGATGCAAAAGTAACGTTGTCACCAATTTTGATAAGCCAAGGACAGACCGCATCAATGTTGCAACCCTTTTCCATCTGAAAGCAATCCCCTACCGTCAAGCCATTCTTGACAAGCCTTTTCAAATATATGGAGCGCACAAATGCGCGCACTTTTCCTAACATAACGTCCGGTACAGCTCCTTCAACCTGCTGATGTTCTGATCGAACGAATACTTATCACTGACGGTATTGAATGCCTTATCGCTCATGCATAAACGCGCCTCGTCAAAATTGCAGAGATAAACGATCGCAGAAGTCAAGGAGCCAATATCGCCGGGATCAATGAGAATTCCGTTATTGCCCGAATTAATGACCTCAGGAATTGCAGCGATACGAGTACTGATTGTCGGTACGCCAAAAGACATGGCCTCCAAGATGCTCATCGGTAAACCCTCGTTATACGAAGGCAAAACATTCACCCCCGCTTTTCGAAGGATGTCGTCTTTGGCTTGTCCAGAAATCCAACCAAGACATTCTGCTCGTCCATTAAGACCATGACGCGAAATCTCATCCTCGGCTCGCTCAATCTCTCCATCGCCACAAAACAGCAAATGCCACTCTTTACCAATAGAAGGAAGGGCGTTATCGAATGCCTTAATAAGATCGAATGCGCCCTTTCTGTCTCCGACTCTCCCCATGAATACAATGTTGCGAGAGGAATCAGAATATGGGTTCTCAGAAAACGTTGAGACGGCGTTTTCAATTACCTCAAACCGAGCTTTTGGAAAAAGCGAAGACAACTGCTTTTTGATGGCATTGCTAAGAACAATGTTTAAATCGACGAGTTCAAAAGACTCCCGAACATAATCTTTACCGCGATTATCCAGGCCGTCATAGAACTGCATAAACTCCGCCGCATGATGATGGAAGATAACTGGAATACCATGGCGCTTTGCAGATTTAGCAATAAGAGCCTTGCGAAAGAAACTTCCCCTTTCGGCAACATGAAGGTGCACAAGATCAACCTCATGCTTTTTAAACATCCTAGAAAGCTTTGGATAAGTCGCTGCAAAGTGAAGGGCAACCTTCAACTTGCCACCCTGAACATGAGTAGGAACGAAACGTATATCAAATTCGTCCCAGTCCTTAGATGAGAGGTAATTCCTGACAACTGTTACCATGCCGCCCCTATAGCTAAGATCAGAGCAGCACATCAAAACAGTTTTATGATTACATTCGTTACGCACGGGAATCACTCCTGCGAGCATGCAAATAAATCGTAAGAAAATGCCAACTGTCGACAAAATAGCGCTTGAAAAGCCGCTTGGGTTCTTTCACAAAACGGTAGAACCATTCAAGGCTATGGTCCTGCATCCATTTCGGAGCCCTGTCAACGTTTCCTGCCGCAAAATCAACCGCAGCGCCAACGTTAAACACAAACGGGACTCCAAACTCCCCGAGATGGCGATTTACAAGTAGCCCACTCTTAGGCTCGCCAAGGCAGAGGAAGAGAATATCGGCATGTAGGCCAGCGATCTTCGATAAGAGCATTTGTAGCTTTTCAGCGTCTTTCTCAAATCCATATTCGGGAGAAATGGAACCCTTAAAAATCAATCCTGGGTATTGAGCCGACAACGCGGCAGCGGCTTTCTCCGGGACTCCAGGCATCCCGCCAACGATGGCGCAGCCATACCCCTTGTTGGCAGCAAACTCGCAAATGCGGGGCATAAGATCCGATCCCGACAGCTTTTCGACGCAGTCAACGCCCCTCTTACGTGCGATTTTCATAAGAGGGGCGCTATCCATAAGAATAAGATCCGCGCCTTCCAGGGCATCACGGAACACTGGATCTTTGTCCGCCCTGATAAGGATGTCGAGGTTCAACGACATCATGTAGCCTGGGGTACGATTTGAGACATGCTCAACGAGGACTTCGCATACCTGGTCAAACGTCACGTTGTCGAAGAAGCTCGAGAGGAGCCTTTCTCTGTTATATCCGGGCATCGCTGTGCTCCCTATTCCTTCCAAAACAAGCCAATTCGATCGATGTCCTCTTTAACGAGTATTTCGCCGTGCTGGACCTCGATCACATGAAGATCGCCGCCGACCGCCCGCGCCGAATGCGGCGTTCCTGAAGGGATCTGCACGACGGAGCCGGCGCGAACCTGCTGGACCAGTCCATCCAGCACGACCTCGCCGGTCCCGGAGATAACCGTCCAGACCTCCCCGCGATGCGTGTGGCGCTGGTAGTCGAGCTGGCAACCCTCTCGGATGATGAGCTCCTTCGTGAGCGCCTTCGCCCCGTCGGGGAAGACGCAGCTGTCGATGACGCGGTACTCGCCCCAGGAGCGCTGCTCGTACATTGGGCGGCTCTCGGCGACGGCGTTAACCTCGGCCTTGATGTTCGCAGACGCCTCCTTGCCGGACACGAGGATGCCGTCGGGCGTCGCCACGACAACTGAATCAGAGATGCCCGCGACGACCATCGGGAAACCGGTCTCATTGATCACGTGGACGTTCTCGCACGTTTTTGAATCGACAACGACGCGACCGGAGGTGAACTCGGCCATCTCGTCGGTCAGCGTGTTCCAGGTGCCCAGGTCCTTCCACTCGCCCGCGTAGGAGACCGCGCCGATGGAAGACGCCCTCTCCACGACCTCATAGTCGAAGGAGTTCTTGGGCAGCTCGGAATAGCGCGAGCGGAACTCCTCGAAAGTCCCGCACTCCAGGTACTTGGCGGTGAGGCCGGTGAGCCAGCCGAGCCTGAATGCGAACACGCCGCAGTTCCAGAGGGCCCCCTGGGAGATGAGTTCCCGTGCGGTCCCCTCGTCGGGCTTCTCGGTGAAGCGCTCGACCCTGCGGGGCCAGGCCTCCCCCGCCGCGGGCACGATGTAGCCGTACTTGCCGCTGGGGTAGGTGGGCTCCACGCCCATGAGGACCAGCTCGGCGAAATCGGACTGGACGGCCTCGTCGAGCCTCACGACGCTGTCGTAGTAGGCCTGGTCGGCATAGCTGTCGATGGGCATGACGATGACGGTGTCGGCCTCGCCGGCGCCCCGCTCGAGCGCGAGGTTCGCGCAGGCGAGCATGATCGCCGGGGCGGTGTCGCGGCGCTCGGGCTCGAGCACCAGCGCGTAGTCGCCCTCAACCTGGCGGCGTATGGACTCCTCCTGGCTCGCGCAGGTGGCGATGGTGATGTCGATGTCCGCGTCGACGGATCCGATCTGGCCGAAGACGCGCTGGACCATGGAGACGTGGTTGCCGTCAGCGTCGCGCAGGACCTTGAGGAACTGCTTGGAGCGGGTGCTGTTGGAGAGCGGCCACAGGCGTGTGCCAGAGCCGCCGGAGAGCAGGACGAGGTGGATCATTATCGGGTCCCTCCCAGGATCGACTCGGCATCCGCGACCAGCGCGGCGAGCTTGGCCTCGGACTCGGCATGGTCGGCGCCCTTGGCGAACACATAGGCCTTGGCCTTGGGCTCCGTGCCGCTGGGACGGAACAGGACTCGGGAGCCGTCGGCGAGCCTGAACTCGAGGACGTCCGCCTCGGGAAGGCGCTGGCGCTCATCGGTCGCGTTGACGACGGGCATCGGCGCGCCCTGGGCGTAATCGATGCGCTGCGCGACGGCGGTGCCGCCGATATTCTGCGGAGCGTGCTCTCGGAGGCCTGACATCATCGCGGCCATGTCGGACGCGCCCTCGGGGCCCTCGTATGCCTGGCCGAGAAGGGCGCTCGACCAGAAGCCATATGTCTCGTAGAGGCGCTCCATGGCCTCGTAGAGGTCCAGCCCCAGCTTCTTCCAATGGGCGGCGAGCTCGCAGATGAGCATGGAGGCGACCACGGCGTCCTTGTCGCGCACGGAAGTGCCGGCTAGGTAGCCGTAGGACTCCTCGAAGCCCATGAGGAAATCACCCTCGCGGCCCTCCGACTCCAGAACGCCGACCTGCTCGCCGATGAACTTGAAGCCGGTGAGCGTGCGGCGCAGCTCGAATCCGCGTGCGCGCGCGATGTCGTCGGCCATGGGCGCGGAGACGATGGTGGTGCAGGCGACCTCGCGGGACATTTCACGCCCGCCCTTGGCGGCCTTATCGGCAAGGAAGTCGAGCAGCAGCAGGCCGACCTCGTTGCCGGTGAGCAGCCTGTATTCCCCGGCATGCGGGACGGCGATGCCCACGCGGTCGGTATCCGGGTCGGTCGCCAGGAGCAGGTCGGGCTTCACCCTGTCGCAGTACTCGAGCCCGAGCTTCAGCGCCTCGCGTACCTCGGGGTTGGGGTACGGACAGGTCGGGAAGTCGCCGTCGTGCACGCACTGCTCCTCGACGATCACGACCTCGGCGACGCCGATGCCCTCGAGGACGCGGGACACGCACTCCAGGCCGACGCCGTGGAGCGGGGTGTAGACGATGCGGAGCCCCGAGCAGTCCTCTCCCATTGATACCTTGAGTGTCTCATCGAGATAGCGGTCGAGAACCTTCTCAGGAATCCACTGAACAAGCCCCTTTTCCAAAGCATTCTCGAACGGAATCGCCTTGACGCCGTCGAAGCAGTCGACGGGGTCGATAGCCGCCTGGATGGCCTCCGCCGCCTCGACGGTGATCTGGCAGCCGTCGGCGCCGTAGACCTTGTATCCGTTGTACGCGGCGGGGTTGTGCGACGCGGTGATGTTGACGCCGGCCGAGCAGCCCAGTTCGCGGACGGCGAAGCTGAGCGCGGGCGTGGGCTCGACGCGGTCGAACAGATAGGATTTGATGCCGTTGCCGGCGAGCACCTCGGCTACGCGGCGCACGAACTCATCGGACCCGTGGCGGGTGTCACGGCAGAGCGCGACCGTCGGATTCTCAAAGGTGCCGTTAAGGTAATCCGCAAGACCCTGCGTAGCCTTGCCGACGGTATAGACGTTCAGCCGGTTGGGGCCGAGACCGAGCTTGCCACGCAAGCCGCCGGTGCCAAACTCAAGATTGCGAAAAAACGAATCTGCCTTTCCAGACTCATCCAGTGCAAGGAGCTCAGCCTTATCGGTGCCTGTCATACAAGACAACCATTTATTAAAAGCAAACTCTACCTGATTAGCTATCAATTCAATTCTTCCTGCATCTTTGGAGTGCATAATTAGCAAGCACCGCCACCGGTAAAGACCTCAATGACCGTGAGGAGAACAATCTTCAGGTCCGTGATGGGGCCGCGTTTGGCGATGTACTCGAGATCACGTCGGACCATGCCGTCGAAGTCGGTGTCGTTGCGGTCCGTCACCTGCCACCAGCCGGTGATGCCGGGCTTCACTGCCAAGCGTTGCAGGTCGTACTCCGTATACTCCGCAACCTCATTCGGCAGCGGCGGCCTGGGGCCAACCACGGACATCTGACCCAGAAACACATTCAGGAACTGCGGGAACTCGTCGATGGAATGCTTGCGGATGAACTTTCCGATCTTGGTGACGCGCGGGTCCTCCTTCATCTTGAACATGGCTCCGGCGATCTCGTTCTGCTCCTTGAGCTCGGCGAGGCGCTCGTCGGCGTCCTTGTACATAGAGCGGAACTTCCACATACGGAAGGTAGACAAGCTACCGTCGCGGCGGGTCTGGCCCACGCGAATCTGGCTATAGAACGGGCTGCCCTCGCTCTCCAGGCGGATGAGCGCCGCCAGCACCAAGCTGGGAATCGCGATTACGACGAGCGCGGCACCACTGAAAACGATGTCAAACGTGCGCTTGACGGCCCTGTAGGCCAGGCGCGAGCGGTCCCAGTCCATGATGGATTGCATGGCCTTGTAGCGTCCGACGCCCTCGCGCCGGTCCATGGCCTGAGCAATCAACACCGCCCCCGCGGGCGCATTGCTCTCTGTCACTTCTTTAGCAGTCACAGTCAAACTTACGTCCCCGTTCCCCAGGGACCCCCCAATCGGTAAATTCAAAAATGCAAACGAATAGCTGGCGCAACGTCTCCCTTACGTTTTGCTGGGAACATCGAGCGGCAGCAGCTCCCTAAATGCGGAGTCACCTTCGCCTACGTCCACCAGGCACCAGCGCTTGCGACGGTCAATCTTGTGCACGCGGGCCTCTTGCCCCACCAAAGGACCCTGTTCTATGTGCAACACGCCGTCTTCTATGCGCGCAACGCTGTTACGCACCACGCCGTCTTCGTCCAGCACGCTGCGGTACCAGTCCTGTGCGTCGTCCGGCATGGGCATGTACGCCCGCTCCCTACTGCCGGCAATGCGGCAGCCAAAGCTCAGTTGTGCCAAAGCCCTATCGAGCGCTGCGGCATTGTGCGTGGCAACGAAGAAATATTCCTTGTACATGGGTTTGGTTTGGAGCGACCATGCGCCGTCCCGCTTAAACCAGAACTCCTTTTGCATCACAAAAGCGTCCTGCATAAGGTTGTGCGGGATTATGCGGCGAACCTTTTCGCAGGTCTCGCTCTCTTTTCCATTGGGGGTGTGGACCAGATACCAGCGGACGCGGCCGTGCCGGCTGTTGGTGGTGACGCCGTTAAATGCGCCCGGCAGCTGCTCTTGGCGCCGTGCCGTCTGTTCCATGTTCTCGCCCCCCCCTCTTTTGGCTTTGCGATGCACGCAAATGCAGGGGCGTTTAGAACAGGCTTCTCGCTCGCAGCTAGGCGCAGTCGCAAAAGTACAGGTTTTTGTAGAGGGGTATGGAGATGCATCTACTGGCAGTACATTTTGCGTAATCTGGGCAATCGCTGATTAATTGCTCGTATAATGTCGCATGTCGGAAGATGCAAAAACCTGTACCTTTTTGTGCAACAAAAAAAGCCGCTCAACCAGCGGCTTTTCTTATTTTGGTAAGAAAAAAGGCGACCGCCCTGTGTGGACGGTCGCCTTTGTTAATTGTTGTAAAGTTTGCCTTAGGCGCGGGTCTTGATCTCCTCGGTCACCTTGGCAACAAACTCGTCAACGCTCATCTGAACGGTCTCGTTGGAGCGATCGCGGACGGAGATGTTGCCGGCCTCGACCTCCTTCTCGCCCAGGATGAGCATGTAGGGCACGCGGTCGATGCTGCGGGCCTCGCGAATCTTGTAGCCGATCTTCTCGTCGCGGTCGTCGCAGACCACGCGAATGCCGGCCTCCTCCAGCTTGGCGCACACCTCGTGGGCGTAGTCGCGGCTCTTCTCGGAAACCGGAAGTGCCTTGACCTGCACGGGAGCCAGCCAAGTGGGGAACTTACCCGCAAAGTGCTCAATCAGAATACCGATAAAGCGCTCGATGGAGCCAAAGCATACGCGGTGCAGCATGATGGGGCGCTTCTTGGTGCCGTCGGCATCCACGTACTCCAGGTCAAAGTTGAGCGGCATCTGGAAGTCGAGCTGCACGGTGCCGCACTGCCAGGTGCGGCCGAGCGAGTCCGCCAGGTGGAAGTCGATCTTGGGGCCGTAGAAGGCGCCATCGCCCTCGTTGACCTCGTAGTCCATGCCCAGCTTCTCCAGAGCGGTGCGCAGGCCCTCCTCGGCGCGTGCCCAGTCCTCGTCCGAACCCATGGAGTCCTCGGGGCGGGTGGAAAGCTCAACGTGGTACTTAAAGCCAAATTTTTGGTACACGGAGTCGATGAGGTTGACTACGCCAACGATCTCGTCGGTCAGCTGGTCGGGACGCACAAACAGGTGGGCGTCGTCCTGGTTAAAACAGCGCACGCGGAACAGGCCGTGCAGGGCGCCGCGCAGCTCGTGGCGGTGCACCAGGCCAATCTCACCGGCGCGGATGGGCAGCTCGCGGTAGGAGTGCGGCTTGGAGGCGTACACCAGCACGCCGCCCGGGCAGTTCATGGGCTTAATGCAGTACTCTTCGTCGTCAATGACGGTGGAGTACATGTTGTCCTTGTAGTGGTCCCAGTGGCCCGAGGTCTTCCACAGCTGCTTGTTCATGATGAGCGGCGTGGAGATCTCCACGTAGCCGGCCTTGTGGTGAATCTCGCGCCAGTAGTCCAGCAGCGTGTTCTTAAGGATCATGCCGTTGGGCAGGAAGAACGGGAAGCCGGGGGCCTCGTCGCGCATCATAAAGAGGTCCATCTCGCGGCCGATCTTGCGGTGATCGCGCTTCTTGGCCTCCTCCAGCATGTGCATGTGCTCGTCGAGCTCTTCCTTGGTGGCAAAGGCAACGCCGTTGATGCGGGTGAGCATCTTGTTGTCCTTGTCGCCCTTCCAGTAGGCGCCCGAGACGCCGGTGAGCTTAAAGGCCTTCAGAGCCTTGGTGTAGCAGATGTGGGGGCCGACGCACATGTCGATGTAGTCGCCCTGCTGGTAGAAGGTGATGCGGGCGTCGTCGTCCAGGTCGCCGATGTGCTCGACCTTGTACTTCTCGCCGCGCTCCTCCATAAGGGCGATGGCCTCGGCGCGGGGCTTCTCGTACACGGAGAACTTGAGGTTCTCCTTGACGATCTTTTTCATCTCGGCCTCGATCGCGGGAAAGTCGTCCTCGCTGATCTTGACGCCCTCGGGCAGGTCGACGTCGTAGTAGAAGCCGTTGTCGGTCGCGGGGCCGTAGGCAAAGTCGGCCTCGGGATAAAGACGCTTGATGGCCTGCGCCATGATGTGCGCGGCGGAGTGGCGGATGACGTGCGTGACCTCGTCCTGCGGGAGCTCGGCCACCGAACCGTCATTGTAGAGTGCCTTCATGGGTATGTTTTCTCCTCTCGGATGCCTGGTGCAAGTGCGTGCGATGCGCTCGGCATTTTTGACTTGCATCATTATAGGCAGGTTGCCTTGGTATACAAGCGCCCGCCGCACCTTAATGGCACGGCGGGCGATTTTCTACGCATGCTTCATCGTGTAGGGGCGGGGTGTTTGCGGGACGCGCGGCGCCCGTGGCTTGCGGCCGGCCCGGCGATGGATGCGTTACTGGATGCGAGTTCGGCAGTAGGGGCAGACCTTCCAGTGCGCGTCGAGTGGGCGATGGCAGCTGGGGCACACGTTGCGAACCTGGGTGTCGCACACGGGGCACACGACAAAATCCTTCTCGATGGGGGCGCCGCACTGCGGGCAGGTGCCGTACTGGGCAAGCTGGCGCTCGCGCAGGGCCATGTCCAGCTCCTGCTCCTCGCGGTCGGCCGCGTAGGAGTGCGGACGCAGAACCAGGTAGGCGATGAGACCCACAAACGGGATAAGGGCGATGATGCCCCATGCCACGTAGGCGCTGGCGCCGCGGCGGCGAGCGTCGATGAACACATAGACGACCGACAGCACGTACAGGGCGATGATAAAGCCCACGAAGGCATAGATGACGCCCATAAGCTGCGGCGACATGAGCTCGGAGATGTACTTGGACATTACGGGTACCTTTCGGAATATTAACAGTTCGGTCAAGTTTACCACGGGGTTTGTTTATATGGGACCACGGCTAGGGGCGGGGCTGGCGCGGACACAAACATCTCAATCTGTAACAGGTGGGAGCGGAATCCGGGTCTAGATGTTACAGAACGAGACAAACGGAGGGGCCGCCTGGCAAACGTCTCGATCTGTAACAACTGGGACAAAATTTCCCCTCTTACTGTTACAGATCGAGACAGAAGAATCTCTCCCCGACTTCAATCTCAATCTGTAACAACTGGAAGCCAAATCCTCAGCTTACTGTTACAGATCGAGACAAAACTTCAACGTGGTAGCCGGCAGACGAGGTTGTCGACATTGCTGGGTCTCCCCTCGCCTGCCGTTGGCGGGTGTTGCGAGGCTGTTCGCCGCATTGCCGCCGCACTGGGGGTGTGCGGACCGTAGGATAGTCGTATTGACGGCCTGTCAACTCGTCTGGGAGGCACTGTGACAGAAACGTTTGATATCGCAATTGTGGGCGCGGGCATCACCGGATGCGCCATCGCGCGGCAGCTCGCACGCTATGACCTGTCAATTTGCGTGGTCGAGGCGGCCAACGACATCGCCCTGGGCGCATCGAAGGCCAACGGTGGCCTGGTGCATGCCGGCTACGATCCGGCACCGGGCACGGTAAAGGCGCAGGTCAACGCCCGTGGTTGCGAGCTGTATGGCGCCTGGGCCCAGGAGCTCGGATTTTTGTTCCACCGCACCGGTTCGATGGTGTTGGGCTTCAACGACGAGGACCGCGCGCATCTGGAGCAGCTGCGGAGCAATGGCCTTACCAACGGTGTGCCCGAGCTGTCAATCGTCGGACCCGACCGCATCCACGAGTTAGAGCCGCGCGCCAGTGCCGATGCAACGTGCGCGTTGTGGTGTCCCTCGACTGGGTTTGTCGACCCGTTTGAGGTTGCCATCGCCGCGCTGGAAAACGCCGTGGCCAACGGGGTGACGTTTATGCGGTCCGCTCCGGTGGAAGCGATTGAAGTCGTGGGCTCGGGCGACGACGCGCGCTTTACGCTGGCGACCTCCGCTGGCAACGTGCGCTGCCGCTACCTGATCAACGCTGCGGGCAACGGCGCCGCCGACATCTCGCATATGGCGGGCGCCGAGGAGTTTCAGATGGTCTGGCGCCAGGGCAACATCGTGGTGCTGGACAAGGAACCACGCACGCTCATGCCGCTCTACCCCGTGCCGACGCCGGTGTCGAAGGGTGTTATCGTCACGGGCACCGTGCACGGCAACACCGTGATCACCGCCACGGCCGCCGTGCGCGAGCCGGGCGACACGCAGACCTATGCGAGCGATGCGAACGCGCTGCTGAGCGGCGCGCGCAAGCTGGTGCCCGATCTGGATACGCGCCGCGTGGTGCGCGCATTTGCCGGCGGGCGTCCGGTCATTCAGGGAACGAACGACTTCTTTATTGGACAGTCGGCCGTGGTGCCGGGGCTTTTCCAGGCGGCGGGCATTCAGTCGCCGGGCGTGGCAAGCGCGCCGGCCATTGCCGAACGCATGGAGCACGTGATGCGCGAGGCGGGCGTGGAGCTGCACGAGCGGGCAGACTGGAACCCAATTCGCCGCGCGCCGGACGACTTTGACCGTGCACCGCTGACGCGCAAGGAGGAGCTGATCGAGTCCGATCCCGCGTGGGGGCAGATCGTCTGCCGCTGTGAGACAGTGCCCGAGGCCGAGATTGTGGCCGCGATCCGACGCCAGCCGGGCGCGGTTTCGGTCGAGGGCGTCAAGCGCCGCTGTCGTGCCGGCATGGGTCGGTGCCAAAGCGGCTTTTGCCAGAGCCGTGTAGTGGCGATTCTTGCCCGAGAGCTGGACTGCGACCCCAGCGAGGTGCTGTTGGAGGATGCCGGATCCTGGTTGGTTGAGGGACCTTTGAAGGGAGTGCGCTAGGATGGCGGAATTCAAATCGAGCGCAATCGATTGCGGCGTCGTAGAAGCCGTACAAACGCAAGCCTTCGACGTGGTCGTTATCGGCGGCGGACCTGCCGGCATGGCAGCCGCGCTGGCCGCGCATAAGGCAGGCGCACGCGTGGCCATCGTGGAGCGCGAGCAGCACTTGGGCGGAATCCTCCGCCAGTGCATCCACCCCGGCTTTGGCCTGTCGCACTTTAAACAGGAGCTCACCGGTCCCGAGTACGCGCAGCGCTTTATCGACCAGGTGCACGCAACCGACATTGCGCTGTTCCTGAACAGCATGGTGATCGGGATTGATTCAGGCGAGTCTACAGAAGACACCGCGGTCCATACCGTCACGCTCATGAGTCGTAACGGAATGCTACAGCTCACCGGACACGCGATCGTCCTTGCCATGGGGTGCCGCGAGCGCACGCGCAGCGAGATCAAGATTCCCGGTAGCCGTCCCGCCGGCGTGTTTACGGCGGGCCTGGCGCAGCGATACATCAATATCGAGAATCTCAAACCCGGCTCGCGCGCCGTCATTTTGGGTTCGGGCGACATCGGACTGATCATGGCACGCCGCTGCACACTCGAGGGAATTTCCGTCGAGGGCGTGTACGAGCTCATGCCATACGCCAACGGTCTGCGCCGCAACGTCAAGAACTGCCTGGACGACTTTGGCATTCCGCTGCATCTGTCTACCACAGTCACGCGCGTGATCGGGCACGACCGCGTGGAAGCCGTCGAGGTGAGCCAAGTCGACGCGCGCCTGGCGCCCATTCCGGGGACCGAGCGCATTGTTCCGTGTGACACACTGCTGCTTTCGGTAGGATTGATTCCCGAGAACGAGCTTTCGGTTGCCGCAGGCGTGGAGCTTGACCCGCGCACACGCGGCGCCGTGGTGGATCAGAGTCTCCAGACAGGCGTGCCGGGCATCTTTGCCTGCGGCAACGTGCTGCACGTGCACGACCTGGCCGACAACGTGACGACCGAGTCTGAGCGCGCCGGCGCGGCTGCGGCGGCGTACGCGCTGGGGACCGGCGCGGGCGCCGTTCCGGACTGCGAGCTCTCGGTCTCCCCTGCCGGCATCGCGGGCTACGCGCTGCCGGCACGCATTACGGCTGTGGCACTCACCAAGCTCAACTTCCGCGTACGCCGACCGGTCGACGCCGCCCGCGTGCGTATTCTCGCTGGCGGCGAGGAATTATTCGCAGGCAAGGTCCGTGCATTTAAGCCAAGCGTCATGGAAAGCTTTCCAATGCCGGCAAAGGTCATCAAACAAGCGCTCGACCTGGGTGTCAGCGAAATTGTCCTGTCCGTCAATCCCATCGAGGAGGCATAGCTCATGAGCAATAACGCAATCGATACGCTGCAGTTCAACTGCACCACCTGCCCATCCGAGTGTCTCCTGACCGTAGAGGTAGAGCGTGACGCAGACGGCGCCGTGGTAGAGGTGCGCTCCGTGACCGGCAACAGCTGTCCGCGCGGTAATAAGTTCGCACATCAGGAGCTCACCTGCCCCATGCGCGTGCTCACCACTACCGTAGCAGTATCTGGCGGCGACGAGACGCTGCTGCCTGTCCGCACCGCCAAGGCCATCCCGCTAGAACTCCACGCCCAAGCCATGAACCTCATCCGAGGCCTGGTCGTCAACGCCCCCATCCGCATGGGCGACGTCGTGCTGAAAGATCTTCTCGGCACCAACATTGACCTAGTCGCCAGCATGAACATCGATCCAGCCTAAGCAGCTAATTTAGGACGGGGCTCTTTTAGCTACCCCGCCATCCACCCCGACCCTCCTCAATTGCGGTGAAATACGGACTGTTTTTCGGCTCTAGGCCGCCCAAAAGCCCGCATTTCACCGCAACTTCTTTGATGATCGCGTATTTGGCTGTCACTCGGTTAGTGCCATTTCAAAACTATGCCGGATTACGGGGCAGGTTCGGAGACCCCCATCCATACCGGCAATTTTCGATTTTTGATAAGTCGTCTACCTGCGGTTTAAATTTCGCGATTTTTCCCATGGTCAAGAATACAAGTCCAGCCCCGTAATCCGCCATACTTTTGAAACCAGCCCATTTGGGACGGACCTCTTATGACTACTTTTGCCCGAACGTTCGCTCAAATGATTTTTCTGGGACGGGGATTAATAATCATTGGGTGCCGAAAGATTATTTAATCCCCGTCCCAAAAAATCATTCCGCATGTTTGACGCAGCCAAAATAGCCCCGTCCCAAATTGACTACCCTGGCATTGGGGATACCATGGTGGCACCCTAGCGAAAGGATGTTTCATGGCACATGTCGATGACCAGCGCGTGGCGCGCGTGCTCGATGCGCTCGAGGCTCAGCACCCCGGCGCACAGCTGCTCGTAAACGACCCGTGGTCGATCTATTACCTGACTGGCTTTTATGCCGATATGTTCGAGCGTTTTTGCGGCGTGCTGCTCGCACGCGATGCCGAGCCGGTGATCATAGTCAACGCCCTGCACCAGCTGCCAGAGTATGACAATGCGCGCGTCGCCTACCACACCGATACCGATGTCGTTGCCAACGCCATCGCGCGTGAGATCGACCCAGACAAGCCGCTTGGTATCGACGCTGTCATGCATTCCGGCTTTTTGATGCCGCTCATGGAGCGCCGCGCAGCCAGCGAGTTTTTCCTGGGCGACTTTGCCGTCACCGCCGCACGCACCCACAAGGATGCCGCCGAGCAGGAGCTCATGCGCGTGTCCTCGGCCGCCAACGACGCCGTGATGGCCGACGCCATCAAGCTCGTTCACGAGGGCGTGACGGAGCGCGAAATTGCAGACCAGATGCTCGGTCTGTACCGCAAGCACGACTGCGAGGGCTTTAGCTTTCCGCCCATCGTGAGCTTTGGCGCCAACGCCGGAGACCCACATCACGAGCCCGACGACACCGTACTCAAGCGCGGCGACGTAGTGCTGTTCGACATTGGCGGACGTTACCGCAACTACTGCTCGGACATGACGCGCACGTTCTTTTGGGGCGAGCCGGACGAGGAGACGGCACGCATCTACGACCTCGTGCGCCGCGCCAACGAAGCTGCCGAAGCGCTCATCACACCGGGCGTGCGCATGTGCGACTTGGACCGTGCTGCGCGCGACGTGATTGAGGACGCTGGCTACGGCAAGTACTTTACGCATCGCCTGGGTCACTCGATCGGCCTGCAGGACCACGAGCCGGGCGACGTTTCGCTCGTCAACGAGCAGGTCGTAGAGCCGGGCATGACGTTCTCCATCGAGCCGGGCATCTACCTCCCCGGCCGCACCGGCGTCCGCATCGAGGACTTGGCCCTGGTGACCGAGAAGGGCGTCGAGATTCTCAACGCCTACCCCCACGATCCAGTCCGCCTAGGCTAACCTCATCCCCAAGTCCCCAAACTAAGTTGCGGTGAAATACGGACTGCTTAAGGCTTCTAGCCCATAAAATAGTCCCTATTTCACCGCAACTGCCGAGGGGACCAGGGTAGTCAAAAAGCCCCGTCCCAAATTAGCTGCCCTGCAGTCAAACGAAAGGCCTCCCGATTCCCCGACGAGAACCGGGAGGCCTTCTTGTTTCCTAGAGCCCTAAGGCTCTAAGCTCGCAGCCCTACTCCGCGCGATGGCGCAGCTTCTCGATCGCTGCAGCAATCAGCGCCAGCAGGCCGGTTCCGCCAAGCGCTGCGACGGCCACGGCAGTGTTGTCACCCGTCTCGGCCAGGCTTCCCTTAGCGGCCTTCTTGCCATTCTTCTTGCCCGAAGGATCCTTGGCATCGGGCTTGGCGCCGTTATCCTTGCCGCTCGTCGGCTTCTGTACAACAACAGGCTCAACAACCTCGACGGTCACCGAAGCAGTGAGCTGCTGAGGCGCCGGCGTCTCCGCAGCGTCATCCTCGGCAAGCGTCGCAATCGCCGCAGCGTCACCGTCAACGGGCATCGTCGCGGTAATGACGACGGTTCCGTTCTTGAGGGCCTTGACCTTACCGTTCTCGACCGTAGCGATCGTCGGGTCGGACGAGACCCACGTCACGGCATCACGCAGCAGAGCGCCATCGGCCGCATTGCTCGCCGCGGCAGCAAGGTCAATTTCCTTGCCGCGCTCTACCTTGAGCACGGTTTCGGCAGTCGTGGCCTTACCGTTTTGGTCAACGATAACGAGGCCCTTGGCCGCCGGGCGCGGCTTAACGCGTACCATGCAGCTGACTGTAAGCTCCGTACCGCGAACCTTACCGCCCACGGTCACGTCATCGGCACCCCAATCCAGTGCGGGAACATTCTCCCAATCGACGTCGTAGTCCTCCTGGCTGTCGTCCTTCATCATCACGGAGACCTTCTTGGGCAGCGCCTTCAGCACATCGGCGGCAGGGCTTGCCTCAAACACCTCAACGGGAGCGAACGTCGCAGGTGTCACGGGAATCTCGCTTGCCGGTGTCTCGACGACCAGCTTGCAAGTCGCCTTGAGCTTCGTGCCCTCAACGGAGCCCTCAATCGTGTACTCGCCAACGGCGGCAAGATGTTTGTCCAGGCCATCCGTATTCCACGTGACCGCAGCCTCGTCCGTGTGACCATCGGAATAGGTCACGGTGACCTTCTTGGGCAGCTGCCCCGTCACGGTGTCGGCCTTGGCATCGCGCTCAACCGTGATCTGCGGTACCTCGGCCACCTTGTTGATCGTCGTCGTGGAGGTAACAGTGACCTCGACAGGCAGGTTGCCGTTCACGGTAACGCCCTTGGCGACGACGCTGTTGCCGTACGTGTCGGCCGCGGCAGGAACCTCAGTCCATGTGATCTCGGACTTCGCCGTCGTCTTGCCGTCCTTCATAAGGACCGTCGCCTTCACGCCCTTGAGCGCATCTCGCACGGCATCGGCCGACGAGCCCTCGGGAACATTAACTCCCGCGACCGGCTCAACGGACGCCGGAATCTCGGCATCGCTCTTCACGACCGTAATCGTGCACTCTGCCTTTTGATCGGTACCGGCAACCTTGCCCTTGACCGTGACCTCGCCCTCCTTGGCAAAGTCCTTGTCGGAGAGACCCTTGGTGTCCCACTTCACGTCGACATCGGACTCGGTATCATCCGAGTAAATCGCCGTGACCGTGGCGGGCAGCTTGGCCAAAACGTCGTCCGCCTTGGTGCCGCGCACGACCACAATGTCTTCAGCGACATCGATGTCGACAATATGCGCCGTCACCTTGACCTGAGCCTTAACGGTCATGCCGTTGTCCGTAAGGCCTGTGACCTCAAACTCAGTGCCGGCACGGCCCAGGCTGTCGACCTGAGACCACTTAACGGGCGTCTCTTTCTTGGTCTTGCCGTCCTTCATGACAACCGTCACCTTGGACGGCAGCTTATCCATAAGGTCGCTGACCTTGGCATTGTCCGCAATCTCAATAACATCGATCGGCTCGACGTGATCGGGCGTCTGGGCCTCCTGATCCACCACGGTCACATTGCAGGTCACCTTAGCGCCGTTGAGCTTGACCGTGCCCGTGATCTCCACGGTGCCGGTTCCGTTGAGCAGCTTGTCCGTGACGTTAGAAAGATCCCAAACGTCAATGTCGAGCAAATCGGTCGAGCCGTCGGAGTAAGTCGCCACAACCTGCTTGGGCATCTGGGCATACAGATCCTGCTTGGACGTGCCCTTGGCAACGCTAAACGATTTGGCCTCGAGCTTGGTGATGGTTCGCGGCGCCTCGGAGACGTTGACGTACACGATAGCGTTAACGTTGTCGACATCCTTGAGCTTACCGACGAGTTTGTATGTGCCCTTCTTGGCGAGCGGCTTGGAAAGGTCGATGCCGTCGGTGTCAGTCCACTTTTCGATCTCGATGCCGCCTAAACTGCCCCGAGTATCCCGCGCTGAGCCATCCGAGTAATATACGGACACGGCATCGGGCAGCTCCAGCACCGATCCGACCGTGGTGTTGACCACAACGGCCTCGGGCTGCAACGCAACCTTCTTCGCCTTCTTGTCGGCAACCGTCACCTTAGCAGTAACGTTGCCGTTCTCATCAACGCCGACCTTTTGGCCGTCATCGTCAAGCAGCGCCATAACAGCAGCGGCGTCAAAGCCGACCACGTGGCCCGTCGCATAGAACGTGCCAGGCTGCTCGTACTTCTCGGGCGCAATCGGGTCCCAATCAATAGCCGCGGTCGAAACGGAGCCGTCGCTCATCTCGACCGCCATCTTGGCCGGCATAGCAGGCGCAGTGCCCGCCTTAGTGGTCACTGCGGTCTCGCCGTTATCTATGGCCTTCTCCACACCTTGGATAACGATCTTAGCCTGAACAGTGAGGCCCGTGTTGGTGCCGTCGACGTATCCGTTAAGGCCGCTTGCAAACAACCTGCCGGACAGCGTCGTGACCTGGCCAGGCTCTCCGGTATAAACCGAGGGACGAACGTAATCCCATTGAACCTGAGCATTGTGCGTTTTGCCATCACTCGTGGCAACCGAGACATTCCACGGCAGCTCGGGAACGACGCCATTGGCCGTGGCAATGCGCTCAGGAACGGCAATAGAGGTGACAGAGCAGACGTCGACAGTGATCGTCGCCTCGGCACCACCCTGGAGTTTGCCCTTCGCCTTAAACGAACCGTCCTTGGCATACGCGTCTTCGGCGACACGGTCCCATGTGACCTTTTCGCGCTGGGGCTCAGAAGACACATCGTTGTCATATCGAACCTCAAGGTATTCCGGCAGCATCGGCTTGATGCCGGGGACGGTCCATATGGTTCCGCCCTGCACCGAGGTCGCCTTGCTCGCGATCTTAACGGTAGCAGTAATCGGAACGTCGACCGTCTGCATGCCGCTCCCCGTGCTAAAGCTAATTGTTGCAGTGCCGCGGACCACGCCGCCCTGGGTCCAATCGAAGCCCTTCGTGTTCCACTTGGCCTCGGCGTATTTGTGCGAATAATCCGGATGCTCGACCGCATCGGGGCTAACAAGTTCGACATAGCTGGGAAGCATGGCGGTGCCGTCGCTGCCCTTGAGCACCGTAATGGTTTGCGGCTGAGCCTCCCAGTTTTTAGTCACGATGACGTGGACCTTCACGGGGATATTCGTTCCGGCGACCGTTCCAGTTATCGTGCAGTCCTTCTGGGGGTACCTATCGAAGGTGTCCCAGTTGACGCCGAGACTGTCAAAAGTCGTTCCGTCCTGCAATGCGCCGGACACGTAGAAGTAGTCCAGATTGACTTCCTCACCGGGATAGATAACGCGCCAGTCCTCGTACGACTGTCCAAGCGTCACACCGTTATCGCTGTAGTTGTTGACACCCTTGACCTCGCCGCACACCGCAGTCGCATGGATCTTTGCCAGCGAGTCGGCGATCGTGCCGGTAATTTCGTACTCGCCCGGTTTGCCGCCCAGCAGCTCTTGAGGGAACTCATCCCAGCTATAAGGCTGTCCCGAGGAATACCTGGGGTAGTAGGAGCTGCCGTCCGATAAATACAGGTCGGACAGATAGCGCGGAGCCAGAAGTCCGGCGCCGGGAATATAGGGAATCTTGCCGATGTTGTTATCTTCGAGATCACAAATATTGACCGTCGCCGTAACCGGGATGTTGGAACCGGTAAAGTATCCGTTGACCGTAATCTGGCCAAGGTTCTTTAGGGCGTCCTGACTAATCGTCGACCACTGAACGGGGAAATTACCTCGCGAACCATTCCACATCGTGGCCTCGATTGAATCGGGCATATTGGGCTGGCATCCGATAAGCGTGCTTGTCGATGTCGAAGAAGGCATCTGCAGGGCGCGGACGGAAATGGTCGCCGTGACTCGATTGCTGTCACCCAGCTCCACCTGACTAGTCGATGAAGATGAGGTATTGGTCCAATATGTCAGCGAGCCGGAAAGCTTAAATGACCCCTCGTTTGCCACCTGTGTGTCCAAAATGGGATCCCACGCAATGACGCACTGCTGCTTTGTACCGTCGGTAAATGTAACTAAAACGCCGCCGGGAAGACCGCTGCCCGTTGTAGGGCGTACGCCGACGGGGGTGTTGACGGGGGCAAGAGAGTCGATATAGGCAACTTCCTTGACCTCGACCTGAGCAGTCACCTTAAGGCCGTTAACAGGTGACGCATCATACGACGTGAGCGTGCCCGTGACCGTATAGGTGCCGGCCTTTTGAAATTGAGACACATCGGCGTTGTCCCAAGTAACCTGATAGCCGTGGGTGTATGTGGTGTTATTTGACTGAGTGACGGGGAAATAGACATACGTGCTAAGAGGAGTGTTGTCTCCGACCACGCGCTCAAACCTTAGTGAATCAAGATCGAGCACGTCCTTGGGGTCCTTAACAGTGACAGTACAGGTAACCTCACGGTTATCAAAACCATTGAGTTTGCCTTTAACCGTAAACGTTCCCACTTTAGAGTAAAGCGACGCGTCAACAAGATCCCAAGATACCGGGACATGCTCGGTAGCACCGTTATCGAAGGTTACCGCTGCAGAATACGGAAGATTCGGGGACTCGCCGGTTAGGGTCGTACACGTCAACTCGGTCTGGACGCTCTTGGCCGCACGAACATACACGGTGCAGTACACGAGCATGGAGGGGCAGTCCTTTACATGGCCCTCAACAATAAACGTGCCCGCATTCTGGTACTGGTCCTCGGAAATTTCATTCCACACAACCGGGCACGACCGGGACTCACCATTGGAGTAGTAAACGGACACGCTCGAAGTCAGCGTGGGCGCAAAACCCGCTGCGGTCCATGTGGACCACTGAGTGCCACCCGTTGTGCGGGGAGCGTAGACTTTGAGAACACCGGCCACATCGAACGGCTCGGCGAGAGAGAACCATTGACCGTTAGCGTACCCACCGCGAATCTGACCCGTGATGGCGATTTCGGACTCTTCGGTTGCTGAGGCAAACGTCTCTATCGACTTTTCATCCCACTGCACAAAAGCAGACCCCTCGGTGCCGTCAGACCATTTTACCTTCACTTCAGGGGATGGCACATAGTCGCCGTTATCGAAGCCGACATACTTTTCAATGATGGGATTAGATTCGACCGAAACGACTTTGTGGCCGTTTTCGCTGGTCGGTGCAACGACGTTGGCTGCGTCAACTGCCGCCGGGTCCGCCGTAACAGCTTCGACAACCACGCGCTGCTTGACCGTCTGCGTGGTGCCGTCGACAGCTCCTTCGAACTCATACGAGCCGGCAGGCAGCTGTGCCAGAGTTGCCGGAGCGTCAGCGCCGTTCAACTTCCAGGTGACGTTTTCCTGTTTGGTGGTACCGCTCTCGTAGGTTGCCGTTACAGTTTGGGGCAGCGTGGCGTCGGAACCCTCGGCAACGTGCAGCTCATTCAGGCTGGCAAAAGAGGCGATCTTATCTTCACTCTGGTCTTGCGAGGTTGCCTGACCGGTGTCCGCAGATGCGGCAGCCGCACCCGTCGCATCACTTTGCTCGGCAACGACTTGGGTGGTATCACCCTGCATCATCTCGGCGAACGCCTGCGGCGGCACCGAGCCGACCGTCATCGTCAGAGCCAGACCCGCGGTAATGGCCGCGTTGACATGCCTTCTGTTCATGTTTCCTCCCGACACGCTCAACGGACCAAACAGCACTGGTCCGATTGGCAAGTTAAGTTGAGCGTATCCTTCGCCAATGGAGGTTTGCAATATGCTACAAGTTAAGCGGCATAAATGGTTTCGTAAACGGGAGAAATCAGGCAACGTATCTATGTGACAACGGGGCGGTCCCTTTGTCGTATTCCGATTACACTACGCCACGAAAACGGCCCATCTACTACGTTTAACCCGCATGGGTCGAGCATGCGGGTCTTTTTTGAAAACCAGCAAGCCGTCTACCTGCAGTTTTATTTTTGTAATTCCCGGCATGGTTAAGGGTTACCGGTCAAACGTAGTAGATGGGCCCATTTCGTGACAAGCGAGTCAACTCGGGGTACAGGGCAGCTAAAAAAGCCCCGTCCCAAATTGGCTGCTTTTGAGTTGCGGTGATATACGGACTGTTTGGGGCTCCTGGCTTGTAAAACAGTCCCTATTTCACCGCAACTAATGAGGGAACGGGATTAGCGCAGCAGGCCGGCTACTTCGCCGGCTAGGGTGATAGTGCCGGCTGCTACGAAGGACTCGTCCGCGGCATCGAAGGCAGCGAGGGCCTCGGACACACTCGGATATACGCCCGTGAGCTTATCGGCATCAACGAGGGCGGCGAGTTCCTCTGCCGGCAGGGCGCGGTCGGAATCGGTCTGGGTCACGACCACGCGGGGGAACGCTGGAACAAGCACGTCGACGATGCCTGCCACGTCCTTGTCGGCCAGCGCGGCGCACAGCAGCGTGGGGCGATTCTCCACGCACGGATCGATCTCGTCCAGCGCGCTCACAAAGTTCTCGCAGCTCTGAGGGTTATGGCAGGCGTCGATCAACTTGAGCGGATCGGTTCCCAGCACATCAAAGCGACCCGGCGTGGGGCAGCCCATAAGCGAAGCGTCGAGCTTGTCATGGTCGAGTGCGCGGCCCAGATACCCCTCGCACAGCATAATCGCGCACGCGGCATTCTGCGGCTGATAGGCCGGCTTGACCATGCTCGACGTATAGATCGCGCGCGGCGTGGTGCAGCTGAACTCCACCGTATCGCCCACATGCGTCGGCACTTTGGTCGTGGAGTGGCTCACCACCAGCGGGACCACACCGCACTCTCGACAACGGGCATCCATCACGCGCTGAACGCTCGACTCGTGCGTACCCTCACCCAGCACAACCAAGCGTCCGGGCTTAATAACCGCAGCCTTCTCCCCCGCAATGGCCTCGAGCGTATCGCCCAGAATGCGTGTGTGATCGAGCCCAATGCCCGTAATGGCAACGGCGACGGGATCGGTCGCACTCGTGGCGTCCCAGCGACCGCCCATGCCAACCTCGAGCACGGCAACATCCACCGCGGCCTCGGCAAACACTACAAGTGCAGCAGCCGTCAACAGGTCAAATGGTGTGATGGAATAGGCACGCTCCCCCGCCGCCACACGGCGCGCATTCACGCGATGTCCCGCCTCAACAGCCGCCGAAACGCCACGGGCAAAGGCCTCATCGCTCACAACGCGCCCGTCAACCTCCATGCGCTCGGGATAGCGCACAAGCTGCGGCGACGTATACAGCGCAGTCTTGAGTCCCTCGCCGCGAAGAATGGCAGCCGAAAAACGCGTCGTCGAAGTCTTGCCATTGGTACCGGCAACCTGAATGCAATCAAAGTACTCGTCCGGACGCCCCAGCTCATCGAGCATATCGACAACCGTCTCGAGCAGAGGACCAGCATCCCCAGAAATCCGCCCCGTATCAGCAGCCAAAGCAACAGCCTCACCAAACGAAAGCAAATCAAACGAGAAAGGAACGACATACGACCCAGAACGCTTAGCCATAACCCAAAGTCCCCCATAACAGAAAAAGAGGCCCACCAAAAAGAATGAGCCCCTCGCGTTGACAATTTCAGCCTTTACCCGATTGCAGCAAGATCAAGGCCACAACCCAGTGGTCCTAACACGCCAGTTGCAAACAACCACGTAAACGAACTAGGAGCGGCCCGATGCTTTGCTCGCCGCAAGTTCCGCACGCAAAGGACAGCACTTAATGTGCTGTCCGTCTTGCGCAGGACTGTCCGCAGCGGAGAGCAAAGCATCGGGACGCGCCCCCAAGTTAGACCTACGAGAAGTCTGCAACCTGAGCAGTCAGCGCCGCCAGGATCTCCTTGAGCTCAGCTGCACGGTCCCTCTTCTTCTGGACCACTGCGGGCGCGGCCTTAGCCACAAAGCCCTCGTTGGCGAGCGTCTTCTCGCAGCCGGCGAGCTCCTTCTGCGCCGCGGCGATCTCCTTCTCCAGGCGTGCCTTCTCGGCCGAAAGGTCAACCTTGCCCTCAAGCACCACAAAAACCTCAACGCCACTGTCGACAACGGCGATGCTCGCAGCCGGCTTCTCAACGTCGGTGCCCATGACCAGCGAAGCCGTGTTGGCCAGCGGCTCAATGGTCGAGCGCAGGCTCTCGAGCTTCTCGATGTCCTCGGCACCGGCGCGCACGACCACGTCGAGCTCGGCCTTGGGGCTCAAGCGATAACGCGAACGGGTGGCACGGGCGGCAGACACGACGGCACGGCACAGCTCAAACGCGCGCTCGGCGTCCTCGTCGACATACTTGGCGTAGTCGGCGGGCTCAGGCCACTTGGCGATCATGAGCGCCTCGGCGCGGTCCACGTTGCCCTCGGCGTCCAGGTCGAGCACGCTCGCCGGCATGTTGTCCCAGATCTCCTCGGTGACAAACGGCATGAGCGGGTGCATCAGGCGAATGGAGGTATCGAGCACAAAAATCAGGTTGCGCTGTGCCTGCAGACGGCCCTCGCCCTTCAGGCGGGCCTTGGTGACCTCGACGTACCAGTCGCAGACCTCGTTCCAGAAGAACTGCTGCACGCCGCGGGCCATGTCGCCAAAGGTGTAGTTCTCAATGCCCTCGGTGACCATCTTCACGGCCTTGGCCAGGCGGCTGAACATCCAGGCGTCGGCCGGCGTCTCCACGACAGGCTCGCCGGGCGTGTAGCCCTCCATGTTCATGAGCAGGAAGCGGCTGGCGTTCCAGATCTTGGTCACAAAGCTCTTGGCCTGATCGGTACGCGGGCTGTCGATGAGCTTCTTGGTCTTCTTGTCGATGTTCGCATCGAACTTAACATCCTGGTTGTTGGTGCAGAGCGTCAGCAGGTTGTAGCGCATGGCGTCGGCACCGTACATACCAATGAGATCCATGGGGTCAACGCCATTGCCCTTGGACTTGGACATGCGGCTGCCGTCCTTGGCCAGGATCGTCGGGTAGATGACGACGTCCTTAAACGGCACCTCGTCCAGGAAGTACAGCGAGCTCATGACCATGCGGGCGACCCACAGCGCGATGATGTCGCGCGCGGTGACGAGCGCCGTCGTGGGGTGATGGCCCTCGAGGAGCTCCGGCTTTTGCGGCCAGCCCTGCGTGGCAAAGGTCCACAGCTGCGAGCTGAACCAGGTGTCCAGCACGTTCTCGTCCTGATGCACGTGATGGCCACCGCACTTGGGGCACACGTCGGTGTCCTCAGTAAGAGCGTCCTCCCAGCCGCAATCCTCGCAGTAGAACACGGGGATGCGGTGGCCCCACCACAGCTGGCGCGAGATGCACCAGTCCTTGAGGTTCTCCATCCAGGTGGTGTAGGTCTGCGTCCAGCGCGCGGGGTGGAAGGTGACCTTACCGGAGTTGACGGCGTCAAGCGCCGGCCCCTTGAGTTTGTCGACGGCCACGAACCACTGCTCGGACAGCCACGGCTCAAGCGCGGCGTCACAGCGGTAGCAGTGCATGACGGAGTGGTCGTGATCCTCCACGTGATCGAGCAGGTCATGCTCCTCAAACCACTTGATGACGGCCTCGCGGCACTCCTCGCGGGTCATACCGGTGAACTCGCCGTAGCCTTCGACGACCACCGCGTGCTCGTCGAAGATATTGATCTGCGGCAGGTCGTGAGCCTGACCCATGGCGTAGTCGTTGGGGTCGTGGGCCGGGGTGACCTTAACGAAGCCGGAACCGAAGTTGGCATCGACATGCCAATCCTCAAAGATGGGAATCTCACGGTCGACGATGGGAAGCTTGACGGTCTTGCCCACGAAGGCGGCCTTCTCGGGGTCCTTCGGGGAAACGGCGACGCCCGTGTCACCGAGCATGGTCTCGGGGCGCGTGGTGGCGACGACGATGTAGTCCTGGCCGTTGACCGGCTCGGTCAGCGGGTAGCGCAGGTGCCACAGGTGGCCCTTCTCGTCCTTGTACTCGGCCTCGTCGTCCGAGATGGCGGTGGTGCAGTTGGGGCACCAATTGACGATGCGCTTGCCGCGATAGATCAGGCCGTCATGATACCAATCACAGAAGACCTTACGCACGGCCTGCGCATAGTCCTCGTCCATGGTAAAGCGCTCGTTATCGAAGTCGACGGAGCAGCCCATGCGCTTGATCTGCTCGACGATGATGCCGCCGTACTCGTGGGTCCAGTCCCAGCAGGCGTCGACAAACTTGTCGCGACCGATCTCCAGGCGGCTAATGCCCTCGCTCTTGAGCTTCTTGTCGACCTTAGTCTGCGTGGCGATACCGGCGTGATCGGTTCCGAGCACCCAGCGCGTGGACTTGCCGCGCATGCGGGCCATACGAATGATGGCGTCCTGGATGGAGTCGTCGGTAGCGTGACCCATGTGAAGCTTGCCGGTAACGTTGGGAGGCGGAATGGTGACGGTGCAGTCGCCCACGCCCTCACGGCGCTTGTAGTAGCCGCCGTCGAGCCACTTCTGCAGGATCGCCGGCTCGTTGGTCGACGGATCGTAGTTCTTGGGCATCTCTTCCATATATCTCTCCCTTGCCCGTCGGCGTGTCCGCCTGCTTGGTTTTCGCTCGGTCAGGTCCTGACTCGCACGAAGAGCACATTAAGTGCTCTTCGGCTCGTGCGGAATCTACGAAAACCAAGCAGGCGGACACGCCTTAGGTATCGATTACTTCAGTCTGAAGGTACTAACTTGACAATCTCACAGAATAGCACAGGCATACCTGCCGAAAAGGGACAGGTTTATTTTGGTAGGTTTTATCAGGGGAAACGACATTTGCCCATATAAAACCGACCAAAATAAACCTGTCCCTAAATGGCAGGCCCCGCGGTGGTTGCCGCGGGGCCAGGATTCAAGCTATTTACCCGTAGATGCGTTGGGGCTGTTCTTCGCCCTTTACGGAGGCTTCGGTCACGATGACCTTGGTAACGCCCTCCTCGCTGGGGAGGTCGAACATCGTCTGCTGCAGCACGTCCTCGCAGATGGAGCGCAGGCCGCGGGCGCCGGTCTTGCGGGCGAGTGCCATGCGGGCGATCTCGTGCAGGGCAGCGTCCTCAAACTCGAGCTCAACGTCCTCGAGCTGGAACATCTTACGGTATTGACGTACCACGGCGTTCTTGGGCTCGGTCAGGATCGACACCAGGTCATCCTCGTCGAGCGCCTGCGTCTGGGTGACGACGGGCGTACGGCCCACGAACTCGGGAATCATGCCAAAGGCGTTGAGGTCCTGCGGGAGCACCTGACGCAGCAGGTCGTTCTCGTCGACCGAGGTGGGGCCGGCAATCTCGGAGTTAAAGCCCACGCCCTTGTTGCCCACGCGATCGGCGATGATCTTGTCCAGACCCACAAAGGCACCACCGCAGATGAACAGGATGTTGGTCGTATCGATCTGCAGCAGCTCCTGCTGGGGATGCTTGCGGCCGCCGGTGGGCGGAACGCTGGCCACCGTGCCCTCAAGGATCTTAAGCAGCGCCTGCTGAACGCCCTCGCCCGAAACATCGCGGGTAATGGAGAGGTTCTCGGCTTTGCGGGCGATCTTGTCGATCTCGTCCACGTAGATAATGCCCACCTGAGCGCGCTCAATGTCGCCATCGGCAGCATTGATGAGCTTGAGCAGGATGTTCTCCACGTCCTCGCCAACGTAACCTGCCTCGGTAAGCGCGGTGGCATCGGCGATGGCAAACGGCACCTCGAGGATGCGCGCGAGCGTCTGGGCCAACAGGGTCTTGCCGGTACCGGTGGGACCGAGCAGCAGGATGTTGGACTTGGCGAGCTCTACCTCGTCCATATCGTCATCGAACTGCGAGCCCATGTCGTCATCAAAGGCAGACACCGCAGCGCCGCCCTCAATCACGCGGCGATAGTGGTTGTACACGGCCACCGACATGGCGCGCTTGGCGTCCTCCTGACCCATAACATAGGCCGAAAGCTCGTCATAGATCTCGTGCGGCGTCGGCACGTGTGTGATGACCTGACGGTCGTCCTCAAGCTCAAAGCCCTCGGTCT
This sequence comes from Collinsella sp., assembly GCA_048326155.1. Taxonomy (GTDB): domain Bacteria; phylum Actinomycetota; class Coriobacteriia; order Coriobacteriales; family Coriobacteriaceae; genus Collinsella. The sequence continues at coordinate 20,324 of DBFEQD010000028.1, read as the reverse complement.
CGGGGTCCACGGCGGGCTGGGATGCAGCCTGACCATGGTCGTTGAGGAAGCCCGGCAGCTTGCCGTTGCGGGCGGCGTCCATAAAGTCCGAAGCCAGCGACTCCTCCAAAATCTCGGAGCAGGCGGCGACGCACTCGTCACAGATAAAGATGTTGGTCGGGCCCTTAACAAGGCGACGAACCTGGCCCTGCTCTTTTCCGCAGAAGGAGCAGCGGATGGGGTTGCCGTTCTCGTCAAAGTTGTCCTGCATGTTTCCTGCCATCCTAGGCGTCCTTCGCGGCGAGATCGCGCGAGGTGACGATACGGTCAATCAGTCCGTAGTCGAGGGCCTCGGAAGCGGTCAGGTAATTGTCGCGTTCGGTGTCGGCCTGGACTTTCTCGATCGGCTGGCCCGAGGCATCGGACAGGATCTGGTTGAGCTCGCGGCGAGTCTTCTTGATCTCCTCGGCCACGATCTCGATCTCGGTCTGCTGACCCTGGGCACCGCCGCTGGGCTGGTGAATCATAACCTTGGAGTGCGGCAGGCAGAATCGCTTGCCCTTAGCGCCGGCCGAAAGCAACACGGCGGCCATAGACGCGGCCATACCGACGCAAATGGTCGAGACCTGCGGCTTAATGAAGTTCATAGTGTCAAGAATCGCCAGGCCGGAGTAGACCTCGCCGCCGGGCGAATTGATGTAGAGCGAGATATCCTTCTCGGCATCCTGGCTCTCAAGATGCAGCAGCTGGGCAACGACCAGGTTGGCGCTGACGGAGTTGATCTCCTCGCCCAAGAAGATGATGCGGTCGTTGAGCAGGCGCGAATAGATATCGTAGCTGCGCTCGCCGCGCGGCGTCTGCTCGATAACGTATGGCACGAGGGCGGAATCGAACTTAGCGATCATACGCATCTCCATTTCTCTCTTGCGGACCAAATTGGTTCTAGATAAACGTACGGTGCCCGCATGCTATGCATTGGCTGGCACCGTACGAAGCAACCGGATAACCGGTGTATAACTTTACCCCATCACGGGCGCGCGCATGCGCTCGCGGGCAAGGTGGCGAGAATTACTCGGCGTCCTTGGCGGTCTCGTCGACCTCGGTCACCTTGGCGTTCTCGACCAGGTGGTCGACGGCCTTGGAGCGACGGATGGACTCGCGGACGGCAGGCATGCGGCCATCGGCAATGAACTCGGCCTTGGAAGCCTCGACGTCCTTGACGCCGGCCTTCTCGAACTCGGCGTTGATGTCGTCCTCGGTGACCTCAATCTTGAGCTCACGGGCGAGGGCGTCCAGAGCCAGGGACTCACGGGCAACGTCGTTGGCCTGCTTGTGCAGGTCGCCGATGAACTGCTCCATGGTCAGGCCGGAAGCGGGCAGCCAGGTGTCCAGCGTCATGCCGCGGGCAGCGAGGTTGGACAGGAAGTTCTGGCCAAGCTCCTCAAAGACGGACTGCTCGTAGTCGGCATCCATCTCGTCGAGCTGCAGGCGCTCGGCGAGAGCGGAGACGCAACGGTTCTCCTTCTCGGCCGGCAGGCGGGAAGCCTTGTCCTGCTCGATCTCGATCTTGATGGCGTCGCGCATGGCATCGATGCTGTCGAAGCCGAAGTCGGACTTGACGAGCTCGTCGGTGAGCTCGGGGGTGTTGCGGACCTTGATGCCCTTGACGGTGACCTCGACGGTGTGGGTCTCGGCCTCCTCGCCCTCCTCGACCTCGTCGGTCCAGGTGACGGTCTTAACGTCGTCAACGTTAGCGCCGATCAGGGCCTCGTTGAACTCCTTGGGGTTGCTGTCGCTACCGGCGATGAGCATGCGGCCCTCGGCGGCAAAGTTGTCGGCGTTCTCGACGGCCTTGAGGTCGACGGTGACGTAGTCCTCGGCCTCGACGGCGCGACCCTCGACGTCCTCGAAGGTGGCACGGTAGTTGAGGAGCATCTCGACCTGGTTGTTAATCTCGGACTCGGTGACCTCCGCAGGAGGCATCTCGATCTCGACAGCGTCGAAGGAGGAGAGCTCAGCAGCAGGACGCAGGGAGAACTCGACGGTGTAGGTGTAGTCCTCGTGATCCTTGGCGAGGTCGAGCTCCTTGTAGTCACCGTTCTTGGTGGGGACGATGTCCAGCTCGTTGAGGACAGCGGGCTCGTTGGCGGCGATCAGGTCGTTGGTGGCCTGAGCGAGGGTAGCCTCGGCGCCAAGAGCGGAGTCGATGACCGGACGGGGGGCCTTGCCGGCACGGAAGCCCGGGAAGCGGTACTTCTTGGCGGTGTCCTTGTAGGCCTTCTTGATCGCGGCGTCGACGTCGGCGGCCGGGATGGTGACCGTAGCGGTGAGCTTGGCGTCCTTGACGTCAGAAGCGGTGATGTTCAACACGTTCCTCCTCATACTGCCCAGCTTATCTGAGGTGCTGGTACCTTTATGCAACAAAGTGTCGCGACGACCGAGGCCGACGCTGGTGCGTTGGTGCGGGCGAAAGGACTCGAACCTTCACGGGAATCCCACCAGAACCTAAATCTGGCGCGTCTACCAATTCCGCCACGCCCGCATGAGCGCACAGACTAGGAATGATAGCAGATACGAACGACAAGCGCACGCACACCTTTTACAAGCTCACGACCTCACCACGAGTGCAAAAGGCGGGACGAGTTGCCCCGCCCCGCCAATTACGACTTGTACGACTTGTTCGCCGACCCGCTACTCCCCCAGCAGGGCCTTCTCGGGCGTGATGGGCAGCGAGCGAACCTGATGTCCGGTGGCGTGCGCCACGGCCGAGGCCACGGCGGCGAGCGGCGTGTTGATGACGACCTCGCCGATCGACTTGGCACCAAACGGGCCCGTCGGCTCGTAGCTCGGCTCAAAGGCCACGCGAATGCTGCCGATATCCAGGCGCGTGGGTAGCTTGTAGCTCATAAAGTTGCCGGTGCGCAGGCGACCGCGGTCGTCGTGCTCGACGATCTCGTAGAGCGCATGGCCTATACCCTGGGCAATGCCGCCCTCGGCCTGGACACGCGCGAGCGCCTCGTTGATCACGGTGCCGCAGTCCACGGCCGCCGCGTAGTCCACCACGGTCACCTTGCCGGTGGCCTTATCGACCTCGACCTCGGCAATGCCGGCCATAAACGGCGGAGGCGAAACGGGCAGGCAGGCAGAGGCGTGCGAGGTCAGCGCGTCGCCGCCCGCGATGTTCTTGACGCACAGGTTGGCAAAGTCGCGCAGCGTGAGGTAGCGGTTCTGCTCGCGCGCAGCACGCTCATCGGACAGGCGCACGTACTGGCCATCAAATACCACCTCGGCGGCATCCACATCCCACATCTGGGCTGCCTTGGCGCAAATCTTCTCACGGAGCTCGGTCGCGGCGTTCTTGGCTGCCAGGCCCGTCACGTACGTGCCCGAGCTCGCGTACGAGCCGGCATCGAACGGCGACACGTCGGTGTCCACGCCGCGCACCACGATCAGCGAGCTCTCCACGCCCAGCTCCTCGGCGGCAATCTGCGCCAGGATTGTGTCGACGCCCATGCCGTTATCGGTGGCACCGGTGCCGATGGTAATGAAGCCGTCCTCTTCCAGACGCATGTCGATGCCGGCGATGTCCACGTTGGAGATGCCCGAGCCCTGCATGGTGAGCGCGCAGCCCAGGGCTCGCACGCGGTCGCCCAGGTCCACGGCCAGCGGCTTGTCGCGCCAGCCGATCATGTCCATCGCACGCAGCAGGCAGCGGTCGAGCGCGCAGGCGTTGAGCTTCTCGTTGTAGTACTGCGGCATGACCTCGCCCTCGCGCACGATGTTCTTAAGGCGCAGGTCGGCGGGGTCCATGTGCAGCATGTCGGCGAGCTCGTTGACGGCACTCTCCACGGCAAACTGGCCCTGGGTGGCACCATAGCCGCGATACGCGCCACCGCGGTTGGTATTGGTGTAGACGGCGTCCCAGCTAAAGCGGCTCGCCTTCACGTGGTTGTAGATGGGCAGGCTCTTGTGGCCCGAAAGGCCGATCGTCGTGGTGGCGTGCTCGCCGTACGCGCCGGCGTTGGACAACGTATGCAGGTCGATGGCCGTGATGGTGCCGTCGTTCATGGCGCCCAGCTTAACGGTCATCTGCATCTGGTGGCGCGAGTTGCCCGCGGTGATGGTCTCCTCGCGGGTGTAGCAGCAGTAGCTCGGACGACCGGTCTGCTGGGTGACGAATGCCACGAAGATCTCGCAGCAGCCCGTCTGCTTGGAGCCAAAGCCGCCGCCGATGCGCGGCTTAATGACCTGCACCTGCGACTGCGGGATATCGAGCGACTGAGCGACCATGCGACGCACGTGGAAGGGCACCTGCGTGGAGGTGGTCACCGAGATACGCCCAAACGCGTCGGTCGTCGCAAAGGCGCGGAAGGTTTCCATAGGCGCGGTCTGCGTGGCCTGGCTGGTGTAGGTGCGGGTAAAGACGATGTCGCTCTGGGCGAAGGCCTCGTCCAAGTCGCCAAAGTCGCTGGTACCGCTGCATACCAAGTTGCGCGGGACGTCGCCGCCTTGCGGGAACATAAAGGTCACGTCGCCCTCGGGGTGGACCACGATGTCGTTATCGAGTGCCTGGGTAAAGTCGAGCAGCGGCTCGAGCACCTCATAGTCAACCTTAATGAGCTTGAGCGCCTTGTCGGCGGCCTCCTCGGTCTCGGCGGCGACGATCGCCACCTCCTCGTTTTGGTAACGGACGAGGTTCTCGAGAATCAGGCGGTCGTAGGGACTCGGCTGCGGATAGCTCTGGCCGGCGATGGTAAAGCGGCGCTGGGGCACGTCCTCATAGGTGTAGACGCCCACGACGCCCGGCACCTTCAGGGCGCGCGACGTGTCGATGGAGCGGATCTTGGCGCGGGCATAGGGGCTGCGCTTGAGCTTGACGATGAGCGCGCCGGCGGGCACCATGTCGCCCGTGTAGACGGGACGACCCTCGAGCAGGGCCTTCGAGTCCTTCTTGGGCTGCTTGTGGGTAATCTGCTTGTAGGAGACGCCGTCGCAGCTGGTGTCGTTGACGGGCAGCTCGGGCATCTCGAAGCCCACCTGCACGCCGGACTCGTTGAGGAAGCACACAATGGCGCGCAGCTGGCTTTCGTAGCCACTGCAACGGCAGAGGTTGCCGGCGAGCTGGCGCGAGAGCTCCTCGCGCGTGGCGACGAGGCTCGGGTCCTCCTTGGCGGCGCGGGCAAGCGCCAGCACGTTCATGATAAGACCGGGGGCGCAAAAACCGCACTGCTCGGCGCCTTCGGCAGCCATCGCACGGGCGAGCGCCTCGGACTCGGCCTTAAGGCCCTCGAGCGTGGTGATGGAGCGGCCCTCGACGCGAGCGGCGGGAACCGAGCAGCTCAGCACCGGGTCGCCGTCGAGCCACACCGTGCACAGACCGCAGTTGGTGGTCTCGCAGGCGCAGCGCACCGACGCGCAGCCCTGCTCGCGCAGCAGCGCAAAGAGCATGGTGTCGGGGGCAATCTGAACCTTGACCTTGCGGCCGTTGAGCGTAAAGGAAAGATCGATGAGTTTGGCAGCCATTAGCGCACCTCGCTAGAATCGACGCCGGGCACGCGGCGGCAGGAATACTCGTCCGTGGCAAACTTGGGGACCTGCACGGTCTCGAGCTCGTGCGCAAGCGCGGCCGAAAGCTCGATGCCGGCGGCGCGACGCACAGCCTGAATCGCCAGCGGGGCCGAGATGCGACGGCGGTAGTCGGCCGAGCCCCACAGGTTGGTGCCGTAGCTCAGGGCACGCACGGATGCGGCCAGGGCGCGAAGCTCGTCCTCGGAAGGCTGCTCGCCGGTAAGGCCACATGCCTCGCCTTGCAGCAGGGTCGCGCGCAGCGGGCGGGCGCCCACGGTGACGTGCCAGGAGCCGTCCCACCAGGCGGCGGTGACGTTCAGCGAGGGGAAGTCGGTCGCGGCCTTGCGCACGGCCTCGTAGCTCGCACGGTAATCGTGCTTAACGACCACCACGTGCTCGATCACGTCGCGCACGTAGCCCATGTCCACGAACTCGGCGAGCGGCACGCGACCGGCGCCCGTCAGCTCAACATAGGAATCGAGCGCGAGAAAGGCGGAGAGAACGTCCGAGAAGCCAAAGCGACCGTAGATGCTGCCGCCCACCGTGGCGGTGTTGCGCAGCTGCACGCCCACAATGTCGTGGACAGCAAACTCAAAGACATTGTTGACAAGCGCGTTGAGCCCGGTATGGCGCTCGAGCTGGCGCAGGGTGCACATGGCACCGATGCGAAACTCGGTCTCGGTCTCCTCGATCTGATCGAGTCCGCAGGCCGAAAGGTCAATCGCCGTCGCCACACGACGCGAACCCAGGCGCATCCAGATGCCGCCGCCCACTATCTTGTTGTTACGGTTCTTCTGCAAGAGCTCATAGGCTTCGGCCGCGTTTCCAACACGGACGTAGGTACCGAACTTGAGCACGTTCTCCCCCATCTCTCCACTTGTCCAGTACGTTTAAGTGTACCAAACGAGGGGCCGCACACCGTTTTAGGACAAAATCCACCCACCCATCCATAACTTGCGGTGATATACAGACTGATTAGCCGTTCTGGGGCGCTAAACAGTCCGTATTTCACCGCAAGTTATGAGGAGTCCTCCGGGATAGAAAAGGCTCCCAGCCAGATAGCTGGGAGCCTCATCGCATGCTATGTCGCGCGAAGATTTAGCAGACGCCCTGGGCGAGCATGGCGTCGGCGACCTTCAGGAAGCCGGCGATGTTGGCGCCCATGACAAAGTTGCCCTCCTGGCCATACTCCTTGGCGGTGTCGTCCACGTTGTGGAACATGCCGCGCATGAGCTGCTCGAGCTTGCCGTCGACCTCCTCGAAGGTCCAGGACAGGTGCTCGGCGTTCTGGCTCATCTCCAGGCCAGACACGAGCACGCCGCCGGCATTGGCAGCCTTACCGGGCATAAAGGCAACGCCGTTCTCCTGGAAGTAGGTCGTGGCCTCGATGGTCGTGGGCATGTTCGCGCCCTCGCCGACCACCTTGCAGCCGTTGGCGACGAGCGCCTGGGCGTCCTCGAGCAGCAGCGTGTTCTCGCGAGCGCAGGGCAGCGCGATGTCGCAGGGCAGCTGCCAAACGCCACGGCCGTCGCCCTCGTGCCACACGGCGTTAGGCTTCTCGTCAACGTACATAGCGAGCGTAACGCCCTTGTCGTGGCCAGAGCGCTTCTTGTTGTAGATGTGCTCGAGCACGGTGTAGTCGATGCCGTCGGGATCCTCGACCCAGCCATGGGTATCGGAGCAGGCGAGCACCTTGCCGCCGAGCTGAGTGACCTTCTGGACCGCGTAGATAGCGACGTTGCCGGAGCCGTGAACGACGACGTTCTTGCCCTCGAAGGAGTCGCCGCGGCTCTTGAGGTACTCGTCCACAAAGTAGGCCAGACCGTAACCGGTGGCCTCGGTACGGGCGAGTGAGCCGCCAAAGGAGAGGCCCTTGCCGGTAAGAACGCCGGTCCACTCGTTGGTCAGGCGCTTGTACTGACCGAACAGGTAGGCAACCTCGCGGCCGCCAACGCCCAGGTCGCCGGCGGGAACGTCGGTGTTGGGGCCGATGTGGCGATAGAGCTCGGTCATGAAGGACTGGCAGAAGTGCATGATCTCGTTGTTGGACTTGCCCTTGGGGTCAAAGTCGGAGCCGCCCTTGCCGCCGCCCATGGGAAGAGTGGTCAGGCTGTTCTTGAGGATCTGCTCCAGGCCCAGGAACTTGAGCATACCCAGGGTGACCGTCGGGTTAAAGCGCAGACCGCCCTTGTAGGGTCCAATGGCAGAGTTGAACTCGACGCGGTAACCGCGGTTGACCTGAACCTTGCCCTGGTCGTCGACCCAGGGGACACGGAACATAACAATGCGCTCGGGCTCGACGAGGCGCTCAAGCAGGGCGGCCTCCTCGTACTCGGGATGGGCGTCGAGCGCCGGCTGGATGGTGCCGAGGATCTCGGTCGCGGCCTGGATGAACTCAGGCTGCTCGGGATAGCGGGCCTTGAGCTCGTCGAGAACTTTCTGCGTGTAGCTCATGCTTCCTCCAATTGATGGAAAAGAAAAGTGTCGTTCGAGGCGCCCCATGCGCCGCGAGCTTTATCGAGTATGGATAATATCGCACTGTTGCAGCAAAGTTTCGCATAAGCCGACGAGCAGATGTTTCGTTTTGATTACGATGCAGGTAGAAGCGTTTTTGAGTGCCTGACGTGCAAAACCTGTGTTTCAAACCTGTTTCGTCCACGTGTTCCAAACCACAACAAAGGTGCCTGTCCCCAATGTGGTGGTGTGGTGGTTAGAGGACGAGCTGGTGGTAGTCGGCAGGGGTTATGCGGCCTTCGGTGGCAGTGCGGAAGGCGGCGAGGGCATCGCCCGAGAACGGCATGGCCCAGCACAGGCCGCAACCTGCGGTAATGGAGCCGGGCAAAGGCATAATGCGCCCGGGCACACCGGCATCCAGGCACAGCTGCTCGCACTCCATCACATCGAAGGTGCTGTCGAACGAAACGATAATCTTACGCTCGTGGTCGAGAGCATCACCGGACGGGCCTTCGCGGTGTGCATCGCGATACGCCGCGGCGGCCGCTTCCTCTTCCGCAGTATGTCCACAGCCACCGCAACCGCAGGTACAGGGCTCGGACCCGTCGCAAGTGCAAGGTTCTCCCGTGTCGGGACAAATATCGTGAGACATGGCAACTCCAATCGTCTAGGCGAGTAACTCGGCCGCCGCAAACTCCTCGGGCGTATTGACGTTCTCGAAGCAGAGCGTCGAGCCCGCGGCCTTAACGATCTGCGGCTCATCCATATAACCGGCCTGAACGCGATTGATCAGGCAGCGAATGCGCTGGCGGTCGCAGGAGAGCAGCTCTTGGGCGGCCGGCGCACACGCGTCACGGCGCCAGACGGCGCAAAGCGGCTCAATTCCCCGCTCCTCGCGCGGCACGCACACGTCGAGCGCCTCGGCCTCAACACAGCCAGCAAGGGCACCGATTAGCTCCGAAGAGACAAACGGCATATCACAGGCGACGATAGCAACGAGAGGCAGCCGGGCCGCAGTCAGCGAACTCGCGATGCCGCGCATGGCGCCCGCCGGCCCCTCAAGGTCCGACACTATTCGCGGCACCAGGCCGCCAAACGCGCGCTCCTCAAGGTAGGCAAGCTCGCTGGGACGCGAAGTCGTCACGACCAACTCGCCGGCAACTGGCGCCAGCCGACCCAGCACGCGTTCGATGAGCGGCTCGCCGCAAAACGCCATGCGAGCCTTATCACAGCCCATGCGCGAGGACAGCCCACCCGCTTGGACGACACAAGAAAGATCAGCACGTCTTACGGTAGTCATACGGCAAAACACCTCCATCGGCATGCTCGAAACCCGGTGCACGAAGCTAAATACAGCCACCGAAATAGCAGCGCTACGAAAAGCTCGTGCAAAAACAAAACAGCGCCCTTGCGGCACGCAGCAAGACCGCGAGCACAAAAGCGCTGGTAGCGTATGGCGGGAACGTATGTGAATCGAACACATCCAAGACGTTTTGCACGCCTCGCAACGGTTTTGAGGACCGCGGAGCCCACCGGAGCCCATCCGTTCCCAAGTGCGGCGGTATTTTACCAAACCGAGCAGCCAATCTAGCGCAGGGAGCGCAGGCCGCCGGCTTCCTTGTCGAGCACCGTAAAGCGCACGGCATCCAGGTGCTCCAAGATGCTGATGGCACGTTTGCGCGACACACCCAGGGCCTCGCGCAGTACGCTCGTGGTGGCAGCACCGCCGGCATCGGCGATAGCGGCGGCAACAAGCTCACGCGCATGGGCCTCGGCGGCAGCGGACAAGGCAACGTCGCGCTCGACCTTCACGATGGAACGGTTGAGCGAAAGCTCGCGCAGGGCACGCGTCATGGTGTCGCGGCCGAGCTGCAGCTGTTCGCCCACCTCGGGAAGCGCCGGTGCATCCAGACCGGCCTCGTCAAGCAGCGCGACGATCCGCTCGCATGCCTCGCGCACCACGCGTGCCGCTGCGGCGGCCGAATGCGGATCGAAGACCTCGGCGCCCTCGGCGGCGCACACGCCACGCGAGCAGCCCTCGGTAAACAGGGCCGCGGCAACGCCTTCATCAGCGGTAGGCCACGCAGCATGGGCAACGGCGCCGGGCGTAAAGCCCGTCTCCTTGGGAGCCGCCGTGTGCATGGCCGACAGGGTCGCCGCCAGTGCATCCATCGCGGCGTCGAGCGCGGAAGAATCTGCATACAGCGAGCCATCCGAGCCTGCAAGCGCGCAAGCAGCGCCCTGCGCCACCAACCCGCGCAGTGCGGCATCGACCTCGCCGATACCAAGATCCAAAGCCTCGGCAACATCAACCGCCGTAACCGGCAGCGTCTGCAGCGCCAGCCATGCGCCCACACCGCCCGCGATATCGCCGGACTCGAGCGCCGCATACAGTGCGCGTTCCCCGTCGGCAAGCTCACGCGAGCGACGGCAGCGCGAAAGCAGCACGCGACCGCCGCCAATAAGCATCACGGGCGAATAAGACAGCACCACGGCATGGTCCCCGGCGCGCAGCGGAAGCGGGTCTTCCAGGCGCACCTGAACGATACGGGTCTCGCCCACCGCCATGGGGGCCTCGCCCTCCATGAACATGATGCGGCCGACGACCTCGGCCGTACCGGCCATCACGTGCACACGCGCACCCGACTCGAGCACACGCGGCTTGGCTCCCTCGCGACCCAAATACGTAAACGTCATCATAAAGCGCAGCGTCTGGCCAAAGCGACCCGCCACGCCGAGCATCTCACCGCGATCGAGCGCAGCGACGCCATAGCCCACCAGGTTGAGCGCCACACGCTGTCCGGGCAGTGCCTGCTGCGTGTCGCCATGCACTTGAATCCCGCGTACGCGGCAGGCCGTGCGCGACGGCAGCGCGACGAGCTCATCGCCCACCGCAACCGGCGCATCGTGCAGCGTTCCCGTCACCACGGTGCCGGCGCCCTTGATCGTAAAGCAGCGGTCGATGGGCAGACGCGGTGCGGCATCGGTGAACTCGGCACGGGCACGGCAGGCATCCCAGCAAGCGGCAACCTGCTCGTCGAGTGCAGCCAGCAGGTCATCGATCCCCGCGCCGGTCTTGGACGACACGGGCACGATCGGCGCGTCTGCAAACACGGTACTCGACAAAAAGTCATCAACATCGAGCTCGGCAAGTTCGGTCATCTCGGCGTCGGCCAGGTCGCACATCGTCAGCGCGACCACCATATGCGTAACGCCCAACAGCTCCAGCACATGCACGTGCTCGCGGGTCTGCGGCATCACGCCCTCGACGGCCGAAACCACCAGCACGGCCACGTCGATACCTGTGGCACCCTGCACCATGGCGCGCAAGTAATGCGCATGGCCCGGCACGTCAACCAGGCCAACGATCTTGCCACTCGGCAGCGCCAGCTCGCCAAAGCCAAGCTCAACCGTCATGCCGCGACGGCGCTCAACTTCCAGGCGGTCGGGGTTTTTACCCGTCAGCGCCTCGATGAGCGCCGACTTACCGTGATCGACATGTCCCGCCGTACCTACGATAACGGGGCATTCCACCAACGCTTCGGCCCCACTCATCGGCGCACCGCCTTGGCAACGCACGCGACGAGCGTCGATGCCGCCGTCTCGATATCGCGGTCGCCAACGAGCGTGCGCACATCAAACAGAATGCGGTCGTGCGAGGTGCGCGTGACGACCGGCGTGTCGAAGTCCTGGACAAGCGAGCGCTTGAGCGCGTCGGCCGTCAGGCGCTCGTCAACAAGACGCACGGCAACGCACATCGTGGGCAGCTCCACGGTTGGCAGCGAGCCGCCACCGGGGGTTGACGATTCCTCGACAATCTCCAACTCAACGGCACACGGGCAGCCAGCCTTATCGAGGCCCGCCACCATCAGCTCGCGCAGCTTGCGTGCGCGGCGCTCCAGATGAGCCTGCGGAAGCGTGAGCATGTTGAGCACCGGCACCTCTCGATGGGCCACATCCGCCCCGTCCATGTAAATGCGCAGTGTAGCCTCGAGCGCCGCCAGTGCGAGCTTGCCCGGACGCAGGGCACGCATAAGCGGATGCGACCCGCAGGCCTGGACCAGATCGCGACGACCCATGATAATGCCCGCCTGTGCGGCACCGAGCAGTTTATCGCCCGAGCACGACACCAGATCGAGCCCTGCCGAAACCGAAGCCGGCGTGGGCTCCTCACCGCCGCGCACCAGGATGTCGTCGGGCAAAAGCGCGCCCGAACCCTGGTCCTCGTAGAACAGCAGACCATGCTTGTGGGCCAGGGCGGCAAGCTCCCGAGAGCCCACTTCCTCGTGAAAGCCCTCGATGCGATAGTTGGAAGGATGGACCTTGAGGATCATGGCCGTATCGGGCGTAATAGCTTGCTCATAATCTGCCAGGTGCGTGCGGTTGGTGGCTCCGACCTCGACGAGCTTGGCGCCCGAAGCCGCCATGACATCGGGGATGCGGAAGCTGCCGCCGATCTCGACAAGCTCGCCGCGGCTGACGATGACCTCCTTGCCTGCGGCATGGGTCGCCAGCACCAGCAGCACGGCGGCGGCGTTATTGTTAACGACCAGCGCGTCCTCGGCACCGGTAAGCGAGCGGATGAGCTGCGCGTCGTGCTCCTTACGCGACCCGCGCGAGCAGGTGTCCACGCTGTACTCGAGCGTGCTGTAGCCGCGAGCGACCTCGGCCACGGCCTTGGCGGCCGACTCCGCGAGCGGGGCGCGACCCAAGTTGGTATGGATAACCACACCCGTGGCGTTGACGGCGGGACGCAGGCTCGGCAGCGCGGAGCGATGCGCACGCCACTCGATGGCCGAGGCCAGCTCGCGCTTGGAACGCGGGGCGGCGCCGGCACGAATAGCGGCGCGCTCCTCGTCAAGCTCGGCCGTGACGGCGGCATGCACCACCGCGTCGCAGGTCTCCCCCGCCGCCTTCACAACCGGCCACTCTGCGAGCAGCTCGTTGACGGAAGGAATAGCGCGAAGGCGGGCGCGTACCTCATCGGACATGTTCTGGCTATCGCTCATGTGCGGCCTTTCAAAAGAAACGTGGATCAGTCGAATACATCAGCTGAGTCAATTACTCGTCATTATCCTCGCGCGCCGTGATTTTTTCCACGCGAACGGCGTTTTCCTGGGTGAGCGCGGCACCCGTCAACGGTTCCCAGCGCAGCGGCGTGTGGTCGAGCGGACCGACGCCCAGGGCCTGCCGGCCACCACTCTCAGCACCAAATGCACGTCCGCCGGGGGCGGCCGAGGTGAAGATGCACGCCGGATGCAGATACGGCGTCGTCTCCACGCGCACGCGGTCGCGGCCCATATCACTCACGAGTTCGACGATCTCGCCGTCGGCGATGCCCATGTGCGCAGCAGCATCGGCATTCATCTGCACGGCATCCAGGTCCGATCCAGCCTCGGCGGCACCTTGGGCCGCGAGCCTGCGCGAGGTATGCGACTCAAAGGGACGGTTGCCGCTAATGAGGCGAAACATCCCCGGGCTGGGCTCCACCATGGGCGCGATCCAGTCGGGCACACGACCCATGCCGGCTCGCTCCCATATGTCGCTTGCCAGCGCAATCTTGCCGCCGGCAAGCGGAATCACCGGCTCACCCGTGCGCGTCGGCAGCGCCATGCCCGTATCGGCCCAGCCGCGCTCCATGAGCTCGTCCAGATCGATCCCAAAAGGCGCCACCTGGGCAGCCGCCAGATCGTCAGACGTAAACTGGAAGTACTCGCCCACGCCACACGCCTGCGCCAGACCGGCAAAAATCTCCCGACCGGGACGTGTGTCGTCATGCTGCACGGGCAGCACGGCGTTGCGGTAGAACACGCGTGAATCATTGGCACCCACGACTGTGCCCACGCCGCGGTCGGCCTCCAGATACGTCACATCGGGCAGCACGAAGTCGGAAGCGCACGCCGTCTCGGACCAGCGAATATCAATTGTCACGAGTAAGTCGAGCTGCCGCAAGATGCCCAACCAAGCCTGCGCATTGCCATAGCCCGCACCGGGGTTACTGGCATAGACGATGAGCCCACGCAAATCGCCGGCAAGAATCGACTGGCCGATGGTCGTGCACAGACCGCGCACCGGATCGACCAGCGGATAGCGCTCGGACCCCAACTTGGGCCCGCGCGGCACCGGCGGCGTCGCAAAGCGTGCGGGATCGAGGTCGCCCAGCGCAAGCGGTGTGGGTGGATTGAGCGCTCCGCCCGCATGTCCAATACAGCCCAGCAGCACATCGACCATGCAGATAGCTCGCGCCGTCTGGGTACTGTTCGCATACGCGATACCGATGCCACCATGAAAGCCAGCGTCCACCACCGCAGCAGGCGCCGCGGCAGCCAAATCACGCGCAGTCGCTCGGATATCGTCCGCCGGCACATCGCACATCGACTCAGCCCACTCGGGCGTCCAAACAGCAGCAGTCTGCGCCAGCTCGTCAAAACCCGTGGTATAGCGGGCAACGAACTCGTGGTCGTACAGGCCCTCGGCAATGAGCACATGCGCAATACCCAACAGCAGCGCCAAGTCGCAGCCCGGGCGCACGCGCAGCCAGCGGTCGGCAAGCGCGGCCGAGCCACTGCGCCGGGGGTCAACCACGATAATCTTCGCCCCGCGCCGGCGTGCATCGTTGAGAGCAACAACGGCCCCCATCGTCGACGAATCGACAATGGAACGCCCCAAATACATGATGCAATCGGTATGCGCCAGGTCGGAGGCGGGGCTGTAGCCAAGGCTGTGCTCCCAACCGGTAAGCCGGCTTACCTCGCAGGCACCGTCGGCACCGTACACGTTGGGCGAGCCCAGCGCATGCATAAAGCGATACGCCCAGTAGCGGTCGAACGAGGGAACGCCGAGCGTCATGCCCAGCGCACGCGGACCATGCCCGTCGACAATCCCCCCAAGGCGCGCTGCAATCTGCGCGAACGCCTCGTCCCACGAAATCACATCGAACCCCGAGCCATCAGTTCGTCGGCGCATGGGGTGCACAATGCGATCGCGCTCGTCAAACGGCATTGCCAGGCGATGCCGTCCGCGAGCGCACAGGGCACGCGCCGCGCGCGGATGCCCCGGCACCGGCAACTCGGCCACCACACGCCCATCCTCAACATGGGCCGCAAAGGCGCAATCGGCATAGCATCCCCCGCATGTGGTCACCACGGCTCGACCGTCACGCTTCACAGCAGATGCCATCTCGATTACCCCTTTCATCAGCCAAACACAACAGGCCAAAAGCCCGGCAACGAGCCCCAGACCCAAAAAGCCTCCCGCACGGCAACGCCCCGCGGGAGGCCCAACGTCAAACAGACGGTACTTTACGCCTCGGACTTCTTGGCGTAGATAAACCAGTAGCCGAGCGCGACCAGAACCGCGCCGCCCACGATGTTGCCCAGCGTGGCAGCGGACAGGTTAAACGCAATGCCCGCAGCGTTGAGCGCATCGGCGCCGGCGACCTTGGCGCCATAGCCGCACGCGTGCATCACGGCACCCATGGGCAAAAAGTACATGTTGGCAACGCAGTGCTCAAAACCGCAGGCCACAAAGGCGGCGATGGGCAGCAAAATGCCCACAACCTTATCGACCACGGTCTTGCCAGCGGTACCGATCCACACGGCCAGGCACACAAAGATGTTGCACAGGATGCCGCGGAAGAAGATCGTCACCCAGTCGACCGTCACCTTGCCAGCGGCGACACTCACCATGGAATTGGCGACCGCCTCGCCGTTGAGCTTGTAAATGCCGGCCATGTACACCAAAAAGACGATGAACAGGGCACCGACAAAGTTACCAAGCCACACGACGACCCAAGCCTTGAGCATCTGGACCAGGGTGATCTTTTTGCTCTTGAGCGCGCAGACCATAAGTGAATTACCGGTGAACAGCTCGGCGCCGCACACCAGCACGAGCACCAGGCCCAGGCAAAAGCACAGGCCGCCCACGACACGCTGGGCGCCCCAGCCCAGCGTGCTATCGCTCAAGAACACGGTAAAGAACAGACCGCCGAAGGCGATGAACGCGCCGGCGAACATTGCCAACAGAAAGGCCTTTGCGACCGGCAGGTTGGCCTTGGTCACGCCGGCGGCCTCGGTCTTGGCCTCGATCGCGGCGGGCGCCAGGCAATCGGGAGCGGGATATTCTGCCTTGGAATCTGCCATGTCAATCACTTCTTTCCTAATCAGCAGGGACAAGCGCTCCTATTGCTCTTGCCCCAAGCGGACAAAGTGGGAAAAGTCGTTGGCGGCCACGGCGTCATACACGGCGTCGACGGCGTCAAAGACTTCCGGGGACATGGGGTTGTAGAACTCCGTGTCGCCCGGCTGAATCCCAACGAAGACGATATCATCACACGATTGCTCAATCTCTTCGATCAAAATCGACAAGGGAAGCGAATGCGTGGTGAACATCGACTTGCGGGCCACGTCACGTTTGTCGAGCAAGCGGATGGACCCGACGGGCAGCGCCATGTCAGCGGCATCGACCAAGACCAGACGCGGCGGACGCTCGCGCTTAACCTCGATGGTGTCGTCCTCGGGCGTTTGGCCACCGTCGATGGTGTACCAACCGGCAATAGGCGCGTCCTCCATCTTTTTGGAGAGCACGGGGCCGGCGGCATCGTCGGCACGCAGGACGCTTCCCGCCGTGAGCACGATACCCGCAAACGGGGCGCCGTTCACACGACCATCCACAACGCGACCCATTACTGCAACCTCCCCGTCAGATACACGCCCGACACATCGCGCACGCGCTCCACCAGATCGCGGAACTTCATCAGAAACGCGACCTGCTGGGCATGCAGGCCAAAGTCGTCGTCGAACACCGAGATGCCGGCCTTGGCCGACCCGCGAAAACCGCGCTCGTCGAGCAGCACATCGCAGGCCTCGAGCAGCGACGGCACCGCCGCCTTGTCGAGCTGGCACTCGCCAAAGGAGCGGATGGCCTCAAACTTGGTTTTGGCCTCCCCCTCCGGCAACGCGTCGACGAGCGAATAGAACACATTCACCGGCACCGAAAGGCGCGGCTCAAAGCAATCGAGTACGCCGGTGTGGTGGCCCACGGCGAGCGTGTAGTAGAGCACGTCGCAGGCCTCCTGGGGAACGTCTTCCTCGGTCTCCACAAACTTACGCGTGAGCTCGTAGAAGACCACCTGGTCGGGCGCGTGGCCCAGGCAGGGGTCGGCGACGCCCTCGGCGGCCTCGTCGCTTGCGCGCGAGGCATCGCCAAAAGAACCGCCGAGCATGCCGGGGCCCGCAAAGTAACCAGAGCGGTCCGTGAGCTCCATCTAGCGACCTCCGGCCAGCACCAGATCCTGCAGCGCCGAGTACACCTCGACGCGGCGCGGATCGTCCTGCTTATCGATGAGCAGCGCCATGGCACCGCGGATATCGCCCTTGGGCGCGCCCTCAAGCGTATCCATAAATTCATTGGCCAGGTCGCGGCCGTAACGGTAGCCGCTCATGGCGCGAGCCTCGCGCTCGATGGCAACGCGCAGCTTGTACGGCACGCCGGGGTGCAGGATATCGGCCTGCTCGCCGGCAGCCTCCACCGTAGTCTCGGCATGGAGCTTTTGGTCCAGCAGGCCAAGTGCCATGGCAAAGCCGTAGACGGTCTGCGCGGGGCTGGGCGGGCAGCCGGGGATGTAGACATCGACCGGCAGAATCTTATCCGTGCCGCCCCAGACGCAGTAGTTGTCGTAGAAGATGCCGCCGGTGCAGCCGCACGCGCCATAGGACACCACGATCTTGGGATCGGGTGCGGCCTCAAACGCGCGCAGGGCCGGCATGCGCATGGCACGCGTCACGGCGCCGGTGTACAGCAGCACATCGGCGTGACGGGGCGAGGGCACGACCTTGATGCCAAAGCGCTCGACGTCAAAGACGGGCGTGATGGAACCGAAGATCTCGATCTCGCAGCCGTTGCAGCCGCCGCAGTCGACACGGTAGACGTACACCGAGCGCTTGATCTTCTTAAGAAGGGTCGCCTTGGCCTTCTCGATGCTCTCGTCGAGCTCGATCTTGGTCGGGCGGTACTGAAGCCGCTCGGGCAAAAGCGTGGGTTCGGCCATGGTTACTCCTCCTTCGTTTCAAAATCCATGATGATGCCCTCGACCGGCGCCGGACCGGCGGGAATCTCGGGCGCATCGGGGTTAAGCTCGCGGTCGATATACTCCGGGTTCACACCGTGGCCGCCCAGATACTCCATGCCGGGGCCCTGAGGCTCACCGGACGCAAGCGTCTCGTTGGCAGCCATGCCGTGCGCGTTGCCGGTCTTTACGGCCGAGGCGGCGCGCAGGGCGTCGAGCTCGCGCTTGCACTCCTGGCACATACCGACGGTACGGGCGGCCTGCTCGGCCTCCATGCCGCCGGCCTTTTGCAGCAGGCGCTTAGCGTAGTCGATCTCCTTGTGCGGGGCGAACGGCTTGCCGCAGCGCGAGCAGTGCTCGAGCGTGTAGACGCTCTTGCTGGTGAGGTCGTCCTTGCTCATGACGGCCAGCTCAAACTCCTCGGTGAGCTTGATGGCCTCCATGGGGCAGGCTTCCTCGCAGCGGCCGCAAAAGATGCAGCGGCCGTAGTCGATTGACCAGGTAATGGTATCGGCCGCAAGGTCGGTGTCCATGCGAATGGCATCGGCCGGGCACGCAACACCGCAGGCACCGCAGGCGATGCAGAGCTCGGCATTGTGCTCGGGCTTGCCGCGCATGTCCTTGTTGGTGGGAAACGGCGCAAACGGGTACTTGACCGTCGCGTCGCCGGCCTTGGCGTTAACCTTCCAAAGCTTCAGCATATTAGAGCGCCTCCTCATCGAGCGGAGCGGCCATGGTGCCCTCGCCCGCAAGCGGCGACTTGTCGCGCCAGACGTTCTCGAACTGCTCCTTGTCGAGCACGTGGTCGCGCTTGGCGGCGACATCGGTCACCGTCACGCGGTCGGTGCAGGAATAGCACGGGTCGAGCGAGCCAACGATCAGCGCCGCATCGCCCACGGTGTTGCCGCGGAACATGTAGCGCAGGACCGGCCAGTTACTGTACGTGGCGGCCTTGGCGCGCCAGCGGTAGCACTTCTGGTTATTGCCGAGCATGGCCCAGTGCACGTCCTCGCCGCGCGGCGCCTCGGTGGCACCGATGGCGTACTTGTGCGGGGTGTACTCCCAATCCGTGGTGAGGATGGGGCCCGACGGGCAGTTCTCGAGCATGGTCTCGATCATGTCGATCGAATCGTAGACCTCCTGGATGCGGACGGCGGTACGGCCGAAGGCATCGCAGGTGTCTGCCGTGGCAGCATGCATCTTCTGAACATCCGGATCGGCGTAGCCGTCGAAGGGATGGTCGAAGCGCACGTCGCGGGCATAGCCCGAGCCACGCATGAGCGGGCCGACCGGCGAGAAGTCGCGTGCGATCTTGCGGTCCAAGATGCCGATGCCACTCGTACGCTCAATAAAGTTGGGCGTGGAGAGCAAGACGTCGACGAGCTCCTGAACCTCGGAGCGCAGCTGGTGGATGGTCGTGAGCGTGGAGAGCTTCTGCTCGACCAAAATGTCGCGACGCACGCCGCCGATCACGTTGAGGCCGTAGGTCTTGCGGTGACCGGAGAGCTTCTCGGCCAGGTCCATGGACTTCTCGCGGACGCGGAAGAACTGCTGGAAGCCGGAGTCGAAGCCGGTGTAGTGCGATGCGAGGCCAATATTGAGCAGGTGTGAGTGCAGACGCTCGACCTCGAGCATGATGGCGCGGATGTACTGGGCGCGCGGCGGGACATGAATGCCCTGGGCGCGCTCGACGGCCTCGGCATAGGCCACCGAGTGGGCGCAGCCGCAGATGCCGCAGATGCGGTCGGCGAGGAACGTCACGGCGTCATAGTTCAGGCGTGTCTCGGCGACCTTCTCCATGCCGCGGTGCACGTAGAACAGACGGTAGTCGGCGTCGACGATCGTCTCGCCCTCGACGAACAGGCGGAAGTGGCCGGGCTCGTCGGAGGTGATGTGCAACGGTCCCATGGGGACGAGCGTGGTCTCCTTGCCCTTGGTGTCGGCCAAGAATTCGTAGTTTTCCATGTCGCTCGCGGGGGCGGGGCGGAAACGGTAGTCCATGGAGTCCTTGCGCAACGGGTACAGCCCGCTGGGCCAATCGTCGGGAAGCACCAGGCGACGGCGGTCGGGCAGACCCTCGGGAATCAGGCCAAACATATCGCGCAGCTCGCGCTCGCCCCACACGCAGGCGGGGACGAACGGCGTCACGGACGGGAACGTCATCTTGGCGGGGTCGACCTCGGCACGCACGGTAACCCAGCCGGGGTCCTCCCCCTCCATGGAGATGACGTAGTACACGGCGTAACGGCCGCACAGG